>NZ_JAFMOX010000038.1 GCF_019049655.1 Rahnella rivi | reverse complement strand
ATGCAACTGTTGGGGTCCCCTATTATAACCAAATAAATATATTTGGCGGAGTAGTTCTTTCTTATGATATTTATGGTAAGCAAGTCATTGCAGGAGATATTCATCCAGATAATTTAGGTCTCTACCTACAGTATTGTGATGATGATGAATTCAATAATTGCATTCAGATTAGGGGGACACCAACAAAAGCAGGTATAGCTAAAGTGCGAGTACATGGCGGCTTAGGTGGCGGAATGCTTTCAAAATCAGGAGAATTCGACAAAACCTATATGATTACGATCAAAGACTCAGAAGGATCTTCTTAAGATCCTTTGAGGGGCGCGCACCCCTAAGTGTACGAGAAAACATTCAGGTTGCGGTTCTTTCGTATCGGAATGGTCAAATTTTAGTCTTAACGTACAATATTTTCCGTATCCCAAAGTGAGCCCGTTACTGCCTGCAGGCCAGTTTAGGGATGTTTATGCTCGAAAAAAGCCTCACATCGTGAGGCTTTCTGGTTTATTTCAAAAGGGGCAGCTCGCTGAGCAAATGCTTAAGGTTGACCATGTCCCAGGGCATGTGTTCCGCGATGGTGAGGCCGACAGCCTCTGCTTGTGAAGTGGCCTGATTAATTAACGTAATCACATCCTGAATGGTCAGTTTCCCTTCTGCAGCATCACCAAAATCATGCTCACCTCGGCCGGGTTTTGCGAACAGAACCGAGCGGAACAGCACCGGATCCAGTACGTCAAGATCAAGGTGGATAGCCAGATATTCGATTTTTTCTTTTGCAATCCACTCCATAACCTCAGCAGCTCCGGTTTTGACCTGCTGCGGGCCGCAGGTTGCCACCTTATGGCTGGCAAGGTAATCACGCTCATAATCCAGCGGGTCGTGAATACCGGCAATCATGATTTTCGACGGGGATAATTTGTGCCGAACATGACTGACTAAATCTTTGTCCCCGGTGCCTGTCAATGCCCCCAAGACATGCGCATGGGCATTTGAATACTGCTCTGCCGTTTGCACGTCGGGATGAGCGTCAACCCAGAGCACACCGAGTTTTTCACCGTATTTATTCAGCAGGTGCGCAAAAGGTGCGAGAGAAACCAGGCAGTCTCCGCCTAAAACGACAATGGCGTCAGGGTCATGCTTTTCAATCAGGGCCGCTGCATCGCCAAGCTGCCTGAGGAGCTGAGGTTTGGCGGTTATACCGTCCACCTCTTTCAGCGGTTCAGCACCCGGTAAAGCGACAGGAACTGTTTCGACAGGTCCTTTCGCTGCCGGCGAAAGAAAGGAAAGCAGAAGGGAGCCAAGGTGATAAGGAGGGTTGTTTCCGCCCTGCCACTGGGGGAAAGAGAGTCGTAAAGTCTTATTGTTCATATCTCACCTGCTGTTGGTTTTCAGTAAATCTGCCGTTATTAAAAGGTTCGGTCTTTCTTACGAAATGCACCCGTGCCGTCGGCAAATCACAAAATGAATGATCGTTCATTCATTTTGAATCACCCATGGCTCTGATGCAAGCGGAGAGTCTGATATGTCTGCCTGAAGGGACATTAGCGACTGGTGGAAAGTGCAGACGAAAAAAAACGGCCATCATGATAATGGCCGTTTCAAGAGTCAGTTCGCGAAACGTTTAGCGTTTACGCCAGATCGTTAATTCTGCGACGGTATGCTGGAATTTTCGTGCGGTTTCGCGGATCACGAAGGGCACATCCTGCGGACCCTGCACTTCCTCAAATTCACTGGCTAAAAGACGTCGCAATGCCTGATGCGTGGTCACTGCCTCACCGTTTTCGCGGAATCCACCCAACCAGTTTTGCTTCGGCGTGTATTCTTCCATCCAGGTGTAAGGTGATGACAGCATCAGTAACCCGCCGGAGCGGATCATCGGCGCTATATCTTTCAGGAAACTTGCCGGTTCGCGCAGACGATCCAGAAGATTGGCGGCCAGCACCAAATCATACAATTCAGCCTGCGGTTTAAGATTACAGGCATCGCCCTGTACGAAACTCACCCGCTCCGTTTGTTCGGCACTGATTTCTGCCTCACTCAGTGCGGCCTGACAATATTCGACCAGCTCCCCCTCTTCCGGGATCACATACCGGCAGGCTTCTCCACGGGCCAGTGCCAAAGCCACATCGATAAAGCGCGCCGAATAATCCATCCCAACAACGGTATCGAAATGACGAGCCAGTTCGAAACTCGCACGTCCTGTCGCACAACCTATATCCAGCGCCCTGCTTCGCCCTGATACATGTTTTACGGCAATATCCACCAGTTGAGTGGCGTAATTTGGAACATCAAAATGACGCGGCCCGTACTGGAAATCCAGATATTGCGCGACCAGTCCGTCCGTCTCATACGGATTTACTGTCTGCACATCCTGATGACTGGACACCACATATCGGAAACCGGCATGCTGGAAAAAGTGACGGCGGAAGGCGTAACGTGCAGATTTCAGCGCTTCATTGCCCGTAGAAATCCAGCTGCCGCCTTTGATCATCGAATGCTTGCCATCAAAAGTTGGCGTCGAGAAATCATCATATAAAGGGTGCACGCGGAAACCGTTGTAACCGCCGATTGGCGTGGATGACCATTGCCAGACATTGCCAATGACATCGTAAAAATCACCCTGCGCGAAGTGATCCACCGGACAAGATGAGGCCCAGTATTCCAGATTGATATTACCCGGCGCCCTGTCCCAGTCGGGCTGGTCGCCCTGCACCTGTTCACGTAAAATCATCCACTCTGCCTCGGTCGGCAACTGTACAGATTCACCGGTCTGCGCCGCCTTCCAGCGGCAAAAAGCAGCCGCTTCGAGCTGATTAACTTCCGCGGGCCAGTCCCACGGCATCGGAATTTCTTCTGTCATCAGGCGCAGTTTCAATTGTTCAGGTTCACGAGGCGAACCTACCCAAAACGTCGGCATTTCTGCCTGAGTAAAGTCACGCCAGCCTGCACCTTCGTCATCCCACCATTGGGTATCGCGATATCCTCCGGCCAGCATAAAGGTATAAAATTCCGCGTTACTGACCAGCATCTTACTGGCGCTAAATGCCTGAATGTTATGCTCTGACGTGCCGTATTCATTATCCCAGCCGTAAGTATCGTCTTGCTTACCCAGCGTGACAACGTCACCTTTAACGGCCACCATTTCATTTTCGGGGACGGTTTTACGATCCGTACGTGCTTCCTGACAGGCAGGCCAGTGTGGCTGGGGAGTCACCCACTCCACCGGTAACTGACGGATCAGCACGCTGGAGGTTTCAAGATGAATACGCTCATGCTCGATGCCCATCAGGATCACCCAGGCCGGGCTGTTCCAGTCCACAGGCAACGTCAGCGGCATTGTGTCGATGATGCCCAGCACTTCTTCACGCACGCGATGGCGGTATTCACGCAAATTTGCGACGGAAGGCCAGTTGTAGTTTTGATCGTCGAGATCGTCCCAGCTCATCTCATCGACGCCGATTGCCAGCATCGATTCAATTTGCGAATCGATGCGCTGCGGGAGTTGCCCCGCCGCCATCAGCTTATTGATGAAAAACGTCGCCGTGTGACCGAAATAGAAAATCAGCGGATGACGCAGGGAAATCGCTTTGTTGTAATACGCCCGTTCATCCGACAGGCAGTCAAACAGGCTTTCATACAGTTCCCAGGTCTGAATAAAGTATTCACGAATTTCCTGACGTTTTTCCTCTGCAGTGCCATGACTCAGCAGCAGAGTTTTTGTCGCTTCTGGCAGCCCGACAGCGCGCGAGTGTTGTGGATGCATCATTTATTCCTCAGTCTTCTGGCATTGCCAAATCAATACACAAGTGTAGCAGCTCATTTCCGCTGCCTTTTCCCAACGCATCCCTGACGGGTTTATCGTTATATCCATCTGCAAAATATAAAAAACCTCAATGCGGCTAAAAGCGCTTAATTCTCCATATAAAGCAGCGATATTTGAGGAATCTGCAAGAATTCGCCATCAAATTTGTGCCGCAATGATAAGTAATCCGGGGCATTAATAATGTCATGAATATTGTCAGAAAATGCGTCGAGCGCCTGCTTCATCTGGGGTAAATAATCATGCGTATCATAAACTCGGTCGATACCTTCCAGTGAGTGGTTCATGATTTTACGGGCGACGTCATTAGAAACATCCAGTGCCGATAATTTAGAACGTGCCGTTCGGCGCAAATCTCGGGTGGTAAAAGGGGCAATTCCAAGCCCCCTTTCCGCACGCAACATCCGGCGAATGACCTGCGTAATCGCACCCCGCGACAGCGGTTTGCCTGGATCCTTCGGCGAAGGCACCAGCCACGGGCTGTTTTTCGGACTGGCGGCGACCAGCGCATTGATGCAAACAAGCATCAGTGGCGTCAGCGGCAGGCTGTGATCGCGTGCTGACTTATTACGCTTGCCCTGCCGCCAGACACTGATGCGCAGATTGAATTCATCTTTGCGCGCCCGCACCACTTCATCCGGACGGCGCGCAGTCAGCAGACATAATCGCAACGCCCAGCGGCATTGTTCTGAAATATCCCACAAATCAAGACCATGCCAGAATATCCAGATTTCCGCATCGGTCAGCGTACGTTCGCGCGGCGGCGTATTACGCCCACCGACATCACGTCTTTTCATGGCGCCGAGCGGAGAATGAGGAAGATAACCCTGTATTTCTGCCCAGCTGAAAAATTGCTTACACAACGCAAAAACCCTTTTCGCTTCCGAAATTTTTCCCTCGGCCAGCAATACGTTAAATAAACGGTTAAGGCGCAGGCGGGTAATCTTGTTCAACGGAACGTCGCCGATCACCGGCAAAACGTGTTTCATTATGGAAGAAACCGCAATTTCAGGCCGACGTCGTGTCAGGATCAGCGAAAGCCGGATCCACACGTTGATCACCTGCCCGACCGTGGCATTCCCCTCTTCATCAAAATCGTCCAGTTTTGCCAGCGGCGTTGCTTTTATCTGTTGCAGATAGACCAGCACGTGACGCCCTACATTTTCAGCAGCAAAGTCGGTTTCGGTTTCAGTTATCTGCTCAGTCATCAGCTAAATTTCACAACAAAGATCGCGGGCGGCAGTTATAACAAGCCTGAAGATCATAGGCAAAAGGTTTGTGACTCCAGACCTATTAAGTCTGGAGTCACAATGGCAGCGAAGTGTGAAAAATAAGAGACTTAGCTGAGGACTTATGAAGTGATGATCAGACGCGTTTATGAACAAACAGGGGCGTGCAGGGACACTTATTTGAACATCCGAAAGTGATCCCTAAAGAAAATTTTTTTCATGCCGACATACTAAGTGTTAAGGAACTTAATCTAAATTCAACCGCAGCCTGACCAGGAAATATGTCACTATGCGCAATAACCAGCCTGTCACTCAGCAGGAATATCAGTACCCGGACGACGCCACCTTGATGTCCACGACCGATGTGAACAGTCAGATTACCTACGCTAACGACGCTTTTATCGAAGTGAGCGGTTTTGCCAGCGAAGATATTATCGGCCAGCCGCACAATATTGTTCGCCATCCCGATATGCCTCCTCAGGCCTTTAAAGATATGTGGGCCACATTGCAGCAAGGTTTCCCCTGGACAGCGCTGGTCAAAAACCGCCGACGCAACGGCGATCACTACTGGGTTCGCGCTAACGTGGTACCGATCATTCGCGGCGGCAAAACGCGGGGTTATCTTTCCGTGCGAACGAAACCGACCGTCGCAGAAATCACTGAGACGCAGTTGCTGTACGATAAAATCAATCGCGGCGAACTGAACAACCGGCGTCTTCACAAAGGCTTGCTGATCCGAGCGGGTCTTACCCGCGGACTTTCTGTGTTGAAAACACTTTCCGTCCGCTGGCGGATCCGTAGCGGATTATTCGCTGTGTTGCTGGCGGGTACCCTGCTTATATCAACGCTCTTTGCCTTGCCTTCAATGCAAATGATTTCCGCGCTGGTGCTGAACGCCGTGCTGATCTTTTTCCTTGGCCTTTGGTTTGAGTGGCAGATCACCCGTCCGCTCGAACAGTTATGCAAACAGACATTACAGGTGGCGAGCGGCGCCAGCCACACCATCACGCCGATGGCGCGGACGGATGAAATTGGTATGACGCTGCGTTCGGTCGGGCAGCTCGGATTGATCTGCCGCTGGATGGTCGATGATGTACACAGCCAGGCGCAGAAAGTAAAACAGGCCAGCGAATCACTGGCACAGGGCAACGATTTACTTAGCCGTCGAACAGAACAAACGGCAGCCAATGTGGGGGAAACCGCTGCGGCCATGAATGAAATGAACGCGACCGTTGAAAGCAACACTCAGACGGCGGCCGAGGCAGACACGTTATCTCTTAGCGCCAGCCAGGCGGCAGAGAAAGGCAGCCATGCCATGCAGGGTGTTGTCGGCACAATGCAGCAAATTACCGACAGCTCAAAGCAGATCGCCACTATTACATCGGTGATTGATGGCATCGCATTCCAGACCAACATTCTCGCGCTGAACGCGGCCGTTGAAGCGGCACGCGCCGGGGAACAAGGCAAAGGGTTCGCCGTGGTGGCCGGGGAAGTTCGCAGTCTTGCACAACGCAGTGCGTCAGCCGCCAGTGAAATTAAGCGATTGATCGATGCCAGCGCCGACACGGTGATTTCGGGATCAAAACAGGTCGCTCAGGCAGGCAAGACGATGGATGATATTGTCACCCAGGTGCAAAACGTTTCCGCGTTGATTGCGCAGATCAGAACAGCAACCGGCGAGCAAAATCTTGGTCTGGTGGATGTCGCTAAAGCCATCGAAGAACTGGATCGCATCACCCATCAGAATTCAGTTCAGGTGCAGGAAGGCGCAATTGCCTCATCGGATTTAAAGAAACAGGCGGAAAGATTAGTGGATGCCGTGGGTGTCTTCCGCTAAACCGTTAAATACAAGGCCAGTGAAACACGCACTGGCCGGGTTCATCTACTGTGCACGGCGCCTTTCAGCAATCCAATCCTGCACTTCGATGGCAAAAGTGTCCGGCGCCTTGCGAAATGTTTTTCTCGCCAGATCTAAAATGCTGTGGCGGGCTAACTCTTCTTCCATACGTTGTTGCGCGCTGTCCATTACTGCGCGGATCCCGCAAGGCCCTTCGCACGCCCAGGCCGGTGGACTTTCTTCAAAAACAGCCAGCCGTTGTCTGATCTCTTTACATTCAAAAATCCCTTTCTCCCCGTCAATGGCCTGAACCACATCCAGCATGGTGATCAGTGCCGCGGGGCGTGCCAGCCGGAAACCGCCGCCCTTCCCCTCACTGCTCACTACCAGTCCCCCGCGCGAAAGACGGGTGAAGATTTTCGCCAGATAATCATAGGGAACGCCCTGCAACTCTGCCATTTCGCGGACATTCATTTCACGATCGTCGCCTTTGATGTCGACCATGCACACCAGACTATGAATGCCATATTCCACGCCAGAACTGTAAAACGCCATGATGAACTCCGTTAAACTTTATCTGAGTCATTATACAGAGATTGTCCGCACCTGAAAGACGCGCTTTTTGAGCCTGTAAATACCCTTTGACGATTTCATCATTAATCAATCAGTTGACTATCCTCTTTTATCCTTACTCTTTTAACTCCGAAAACTATTGTCGCAGTTAACTACGACAAGTATAGTGGCAGTCAGATTATTAACGCGTTCTGAACATTTAAGGGTTGAACACATGAAAAAGCATATTCTGATCCTCGGTAGCGGTTTTGCAGGTATGTGGGCCGCAGTGAGTGCAGCACGGCTGGCGTACATAAATGGCGGCGATGACATCAACATCAGCGTTCTGGCACCTCATCCTGAGCTGCGTGTGCGCCCGAGATTTTATGAAAATAATGTTGCCTCTCTGGTTTCTCCGCTGGCACCACTGTTTACAACCCTGAACATTCACTTCATACAGGGAAACGCAAAACGCATTGATAATAAGACAAAAAACGTATGGTATTGCGATGCGGAAGGTCAACTGGCATCGGCGAGTTATGACCGGCTGGTGCTGGCCACAGGCAGCAATGCAAGACAGGTCACTGTTCCCGGTGCCGGTCAATACACGTTCAATATCGATCAGCTGGAATCGGCACACGTTTTTGAAAAACATCTGACCGGGCTGGCAAACCAAGCGCCAACTCCGGCACGCAACACGGTGGTAGTGTGTGGCGGGGGTTTTACCGGCATCGAACTGGCGACTGAATTACCTTCCCGCTTGCGCGAGCTGTTCGGCCCGGAAACCAAGACTAAAGTTATCGTAGTTGAGCGCGGTGACGTTATCGGCGGGCGTTACAGTGAAGCGCTGCGCGACGTCATCGAACAAGCCTCCAGGGAAATCGGCATCGAGTGGCGTTTACAGACAGACATCACCGCCATTGACGCAACCGGTGTGACATTGAGTGATGGAAGCCACATTGCCTCCTCAACCGTGGTATGGACCGCCGGCGTGCAGGCCAATGCGCTGACTGAACAGTTTGCAGCGGAGCGTGACAGTGTCGGGCGTTTGTATGTCGATGAAAATCTGCAAATTCGTGGTGTCTCTGATGTCTTCGCCACCGGGGATGTTGCTCATGCCGCCACCGATGATGTCGGCAATACGGCGCTGATGTCCTGTCAGCATGCGATTCAGTTAGGTAAATTTGCCGGAAATAATGTCGCGGCAAGCATCCTGGGCCTGCCGCCTATTCCATATCGTCAGGTGAATTACGTCACCTGCCTTGACCTGGGCAGTTGGGGGGCAGTATTTACGGAAGGCTGGGATCAAAAAGTACAATCGGTACGTGAGGAGGCGAAAAAAATCAAAATCGCCATTACAAATGAGCTGATTTACCCGCCTCGGGCGGAGCGTGATGTTGCCTTTGCGGCAGCGGATCCTCTGGCTAAATTCGTCTGATAAAAACCCAAGCAGTGCTCCCGGCACTTTCGTTGCCGGGAGTTGGTTCTTACCTTATACCGCGGCTAACCTGAACGCCGAAACCGAATGCGTCAGATGATGCACCTGCTCTTCCAGCGAAGCGGCCGCCGCCGCAGACTCCTGAACCAACGCCGCATTTTGTTGCGTCACTCCGTCAATTTCCGTCACCGCCTGTTCAATCTGGCTGATGCCACGACTTTGTTCATCCGACGCCGTCGATATATGTTCCATCAGGACATCCACCTGAGTCACCGATGTAATGATCGCACTAATGGAATCACCGGTGCGGGAAACCTGATCCGACCCTTCTTTTATATTGGCGACAGATTCTGAAATCAGGCTTTCGATCTCCTTCGCTGCCACCGCGCTGCGCTGCGCCAGATTACGTACTTCGCTGGCCACCACGGCAAATCCACGCCCCTGCTCGCCTGCTCGTGCCGCTTCAACGGCAGCATTCAGCGCCAGAATGTTGGTCTGGAAAGCGATGCTGTTAATCACACCGGTGATGTCTTCGATTTTTTTAGAGCTGCTGTTGATGCGCCCCATGGTCTGGATCACTTCCTGCGCCACTTTCTCACCGGCACGGGCATTTTTCACGGCTTCGCGGGTCAGGCTGCTGGCGCGCACGACATTTTCAGTATTCTGTTTTACCGTCGCCCCCAGTTCTTCCATGCTGGCCGCCGTTTCTGTCAGCGCTGCCGCCTGTTGTTCAGTGCGCGATGCAAGATCGATATTCCCGGCAGTAATTTCTTGTGAAGCATGCGCTACCGTGTGGCTGGTATCGCGCACCTGACTGATAATCTGCGTCAGTGCCAGTCGCATATGTTCCATCGACTGCATCAGTTGTTCGATTTCACTGCGCGAATTCATCTTCACTGGCACCGGCGTATCCAGATATCCTTCGGCGATCTGACGGCAGTGATCACGGGAACTCAGCAACGGGTTCAGCACGTAACGTTTCATGAAGATGAGCACCGCAAGGATCACCACCAGGAATAATACGCAGAACGCGATGGTCAGCCCGATGCCAAAACTGAAGTTGTTTTGCGCTTCACTGTTGAGGTTTTTGGCGTATTTCTCATGCAACGCCAGCACCTGATCCAGCACAATTTCATACTGGCGATCCAGTTTTATCACTGCCGGAATACGTGCTTTAAACTGCTGTTGATCGCCTGCACGGGCAGCGTCAACCAGCGGCTGAATACCATTCTGACGGTAATCAAGATAGGTGGCGCGATAGGCCTCGGCCAGGGCAGCTTCGCCCGGCAACTTGGGTGCGCTCAGATAGGCCTGGAATGCTGCGTCCGCTTTACCGGTGGCTTCATCCACACCTTCGAGTGCCGGTTTCAACTGGCTGTTATCCCCGCTCTCGATCTGTTTCATCAGTTCCATCACCCGTACGCGAGAAGTACGGCTGTGGTTAATCGGGTCAATAATGGAAAGCACCACGCGGATTTCTTTATTCACATCATCCAGTGAATGATTACTGCGTGTCAGCAACCAGACGTTAGACATCATACTGGCGAAAAAGAGAGCAAAAAGAACAATTAAAACAAGCAGAGAAGACTTTTTTAGGGACATGTGCGGCTCTTATACATCGGATCAGGAGTCTATTTATCGGCATATCCCTGCGAATGTTTAGCCTTACACCCGTACTATCACAAATTTTTGGCAGTATGATCGATCTGCCTACCGTTGCTCAAGGGCATTAGCGCCTGAATGTCGCCAGTGCTCATTTTTCTTACGCGGGATATGTCTCATGCTTTAACTTTTTTTTCACGTTAACGTGAAGTGACTCGCAATAAGTATTATAACTTTCATTATCAGAACGAGATACTCACCCGACTTATTCCGGCCCAGTTTAAATGGCTCTAAGATATTTCCCTCATAAAATGCAATCAAATAAAACTCTCAAATAATTTGTCATGTGAATATTCTTAATAATTGTCGAGGAAAAATCTTATGAATTAAAGCTGCCTGCTTAACGACCATGATTTATTTTTTCATTAATTAATGAGAATATTCCCTAACTCAAATCACTCTTAATACGAAAACTCTTAGTTATTTTTACGCCGGGTAGAAAGGTACAATTCAGCGCAAGCCCTTGCGCTATGGCACTTAAAGAGACTCATAAAGAAAAATCTTACTTATCAATGAAATATTCTTTCATGTATATAAGCCTAACCAGTAACATTCAGTAACACATTTTAGTTTTCAATATAAACATCAATGTTTCTAAAATACCGGCCACAGGTACTTATGTGGAATTTTTCCACATAAACTCAAAACACACTGCGGAATGTTTCTCAAAATATTTTGTCTTGATTGTGACCCTGATTTATCTCACCCCACCAGGTGCAGAAATGGATATCGTTTTATGGCAGGGTTGCCTACCTTTCATTTATTTATGGATTCATTGGCAGCGTTTATCACTCATCAATAAGGGATAGGCATGTCTAATAGCTTTCAGGAAGAAATACCCAAAGCTCGCGTCAATATTAAACTCGATTTACATACAGGCGGCGCGCAGAAAAAAGTCGAATTACCTTTAAAATTAATGGTAATGGGTGACTACAGCAATGGTAAAGAGACGCGTCCTTTGTCAGAGCGTGAAAAAGTCAATATTAATAAAAATAACTTTAACAGTGTACTCGCTGATTTTAGCCCGTCGCTGAACCTGACCGTTGAAAACACACTGTCAGGCGATCGCAGCGAAGAAAGCATCAAGCTTAACTTCAAAGAAATGAAGGATTTCGAGCCAGAACAAGTGGCACGTCAGATCCCACAGCTTCGCGCGATGCTCGCGATGCGTAATCTTTTACGCGATCTCAAATCCAATCTTCTCGACAACGCGACCTTCCGCAAAGAGCTCGAAACCATTCTTAAAGATCCGTCTCTGAGCAATGAACTGCGCAGCGAACTGAATGCCCTGGCACCAAAGGCCTGATTGCCTCCACTTAACGGATTAATGCGAGATAATGCTTATGTCAGTCAATAACGAAAACGCCTCTTCTTCAAACGGTCAGACGACCGTGCTCGAGAACCCGGAAGCCAGCCCTATTTATGCCTCCCTGTTCGACAAAATTAATCTTACACCGGTTTCCTCACTGGGCGACCTGAACGATTTCCAGGATACTTCAGCGCTGGCTGATGTCACTGCCGACCAGCGTGTCACTGCGGCCGTTCAGGTTTTCCTGGAACGCCTGAAGCTGTCGGGTCAGACTGTTGAACGTCTGGATAAAACGCTGCTCGATCACCACATCGCCGAACTCGACAGCCAGATTAGCCGTCAGTTGGACGAAGTCATGCATCACCCTGAATTCCAGCGCGTGGAATCCGGCTGGCGTGGCCTGAAGTTTCTGGTTGACCGCACTGATTTCCGCCAGAACGTGAAAATCGAACTGCTGGACGTGTCTAAAAATGACCTGCGTCAGGACTTCGAAGATTGTCCCGAGATCATTCAGAGCGGCCTGTACCGCCATACCTACATTCAGGAATATGACACACCAGGTGGCGAGCCAATTGGTTCCGTCATTTCTAACTACGAGTTTGACGCGTCTGCGCAAGATGTCGCGTTGCTGCGTAACATTTCTAAAGTCTCTGCTGCTGCGCACATGCCTTTCGTCGGTGCCGTCGGTCCAAAATTCTTCCTGAAAGATTCCATGGAAGAAGTTGCCGCGATAAAAGACATCGGTAACTACTTCGATCGCGCCGAATACATCAAATGGAAATCCTTCCGCGACTCCGACGATTCCCGCTATATCGGTCTGACCATGCCTCGTGTGCTGGGTCGTCTGCCGTATGGCCCGGATACCGTGCCGGTTCGCAGTTTCAACTACGTTGAAGAAGTGAAAGGCCCGGATCACGAGAAATACCTGTGGACCAACGCCGCGTTCGCCTTTGCTGCCAACATGGTGAAAAGCTTCATCAAAAACGGCTGGTGCGTACAAATCCGTGGTCCGCAGGCAGGTGGCGCAGTGACTGATCTGCCGATCCACCTGTACGACCTGGGCACCGGTAATCAGGTGAAAATTCCGTCTGAGGTGATGATCCCGGAAACCCGCGAGTTTGAGTTTGCCAACCTGGGCTTCATCCCGTTGTCTTACTACAAAAACCGCGATTACTCCTGCTTCTTCTCTGCCAACTCTGCGCAGAAACCGGCGCTCTACGACACCGCGGATGCCACTGCTAACAGCCGCATCAATGCGCGTTTGCCTTACATCTTCCTTCTGTCACGCATCGCGCATTACCTGAAGCTTATCCAGCGTGAAAACATCGGTACCACCAAAGACCGCCGTCTGCTGGAACTGGAACTGAACACCTGGGTACGCACGCTGGTCACCGAAATGACCGATCCGGGCGACGACCTGCAGGCTTCTCACCCGCTGCGTGATGCCAAAGTGACCGTTGAAGATATCGAAGACAACCCTGGCTTCTTCCGCGTGAAACTCTACGCCGTACCGCACTTCCAGGTAGAAGGCATGGACGTGAATCTGTCATTAGTTTCTCAGATGCCGAAGGCAAAAGCCTGAGGCCCGGAGGCACGATGAAGATTGAGCGTCCGCTGTGGACTCGAGGGATCCTCGTGTCTCCACAGCAATTTCAACAACAGGCCTCTTTTGAGGCCTGGACAAATGAGTGCATCGCGCAAATGAGTACCCTGCATCCCTGGGGCGTACTCCATGCCAGCTTCGAGCAAGATGCCCTGGCACAAGGGCGTCTGAAGGCAGAGCGGTTACACGTTCGCTTTCAGGAAGGAATGTTGATCGACACCGACTGCGCCGATCAACTCCCGCCTACCCTGACATTGGCGGCCAGTCTGCCGGCAGAAGCAAACGAAGCTGTCGTCATGTTGGCAATGCCACAGGTGTATGCAAACGGTGGAAATTGTCTGCAACCTGATGAGCGAGCCGAACGACCGGTGCGCTACCGGCAGGCCTGGCGTGACGTACAAAACCAGTTTGGGGATGATAAAAAACAGCTCGCCGTCATGACTTACGAACTGACGCTGCGTCTGGATACTCAGGAAAACAGCGACTATCAGGTTTGCCCTGTTGCGCGCCTTTTGCGCGATCCCCAGGGACGCTGGGTGCAAGATATGTTGTTTATCCCCCCTTTGTTGAGTCTTAAGGCCAGCCACTGGTGCGGTGAACAACTTGAGTTGCTGATGGTGCAATTGCGGGCACGCCTGCAACGCCTGATGGGCATGCGCCGTGAAAGCAACGCACGCATGGCTGATTTCGCTGTGGCCGACGTTTCACTCTTTTGGCTGCTTAATGCCCTTAACGGTGCTGAACCGGTACTGGGGAATTTCCAGCGTTATCCGCAGGTACATCCGGAGCGCGTATATCAGGAGCTGGCTCGTCTTGCCGGTAACTTACTTACGTTTTCTCTTGAACATGATGTCACCGCCATTCCTGTGTATCAGCATGACCAACTGACGAAGGTTTTCCCGCCGATTTTTCGGTTGCTGAATATCCTTCTGGAAGCGAGCCTGCCTTCGCGGGTGGTGTCCATCGAGCTGGTGCATGAGCCGCGGATCAATCAGTGGCGTGCTGCATTGCACGATCCTCGCCTTCGTGAAGAGGTGGATTTTTACCTGTCAGTCCGTTCCACGCTCTCTTCCGCTCAACTGCAAACTCAATTTCCGCAGCTGTGTAAAGTCGGTGCGCCGGATGATGTCGGCAACGTGGTCAACGTGGCACTCAGCGGTATTCCGCTCCGCCCTTTAAGTCATGTTCCGGCAGCTATTCCGTTGCGGCTTGAGAATCAATATTTCTTCCTGGACCTTAACCACCCGGCGGCGAAGCAGATGATAGAAGCCGGAACCTGCGTCTTCTATGTGCCGGGCACGTTGGGCGACATTCAGCTTGAACTGTTTGCGGTGTTACGTGCATGAGCGAATCGATGAAAGCACAGACTGAATCTGTTGATACTGATGCCCTGCTTGCCGATACCTGGCTGCAGATCATCAGCCTGCGCCAGGGCATGGCCTGCTCTGAAGGCGAAGGTGAGATCTTCTGGAAGCGCTGCGTGGCCGATATTGAGCGCGTGCAACGGACGCTAAAAGAAGCAGACACCAGTGAACAAAACTGCCAGCACATCATGTATGCACAGTGCGCAATATTAGATGAAACGGTCAAAGGGCGAGGCGTGCAGGATGATGCTTATTTTGTCTGGTGTAACTCCCCCCTGCAGGCACATTTTTTCAATACCCTAGATGCCGGCAATCAGCTGTATGAACGGATGCGCAATGTACTGCATGAGCCTGCACCGGACATCAGCGTGCTGACTTGTTTTCATCGCGTACTGATGCTGGGTTTTCTGGGTGGCTATGCTTCACGGGCAGTTTCAGAACGTGAGCAACTTCTCGACCAGCTATCGGCGCGTGTTCCGGCGTTCAACTTTGCTCCCTCCCGTCCGGTATTGGCCGTCGGCTCATCCAGCAACCGTCTTGCGGTGTTGCTGCGCTATTGGCCGGTACGTCTCGGGTTGGCCGCACTAATTGTGGCGTTGCTGTGGTGGGGGCTGGACCACTGGCTGTCTCAGTTACTCCCGACGCTGTTACCGGGGTCAGTGAAATGAGTCCGATGTGGCGACGTGGTTTATGGTTATGGGCAGGAATTCTGGCCGGTATTCTGTGTCTGGTCTTTCTGCCTTTCACACCAGCATCGCGCTGGATTGTCTTTGGACTTGTTTCGTTCATCTGTCTGGCAGGCATGTGGCGGGCGGGCCGGCAACCGGTGTCTGAATTCGTGGCAAATAGTATTTTCGACGGGCTTCCGGCCGAAAATTACCGTCTGCCCGTCGTGCTGGTTTGCGGAGACGGTCTGACATCATTGTTCGGTCAGGATACTGTTTATCAGTCGGCACAAGGCTGCTGGTTAAGGGTGGATGACGCCAGCACTTTACGCCAGTTCGCCCGGCAGGTTCTCTGGCAGCGTCCTGAATGGGCAAAGCAGATGGCCGTTATGCTGTCCGTTAATCCGCAGCAGCACGGTGACGATAAAATGCTGACGACGCAGCTCTATGAGTTGCGCTGGCAACTGGTGCAGCTTCGTCGCGATATCCGTCGCCCGCTTCCTTTGCTCCTGTGCAGTACAATTGCCACCAGCATTGCTGAAGGGCCGGTTTGGTTATCACAACAAAAGGCCGCGCCGGTCACGCTGTGGCCCACCGTCACAATGCCGGAAACCCTGACCAACTGGCTGCACATGGAGGGTAACGTCCGCCATGCTGAGAGGATCAAACAAACCGTTATTTTCAATCAGCAAAATGACTGGCTGAATGCGCATGTATTGCCTGCTTTGCAGGCACGTAACGATGATATTGCCTGTGTCTCTGCGCAGCAGGTGATCCTGCATCAGGTTGACGGACTGAACGCTGTTGTACCCGCATCACTCTGGCAACAGTGGCTGGCCGCCCGTACCTCTTTGACTAACGTGTCGGGCTGGCACCCAGTACCCCATGCAAATAAAGATACCCTCCTCTTTCCGGAATTTATCTTCACAGATCTGCCTTCCGGCAGCGGTGTGTCTTCACGCCGACGGGCATTACGGCATGGCGTCACTTTATTGACCGTTGCGGCTGCCATGGCACTGTGTTGCAGCGCCTGGGAGAACCGTCAGCTTCTTCATCACGTAGCTTTTGATATCCATCATTACTACAGCGTAAAAATGGAGGACTACGAACCTAAGGCTAAAGCGGTTGAAATACTGCGTCAGGATGCCGCACAGCTGGATGACTGGTTCCGCAACGGCGAGCCACTGAGTCTGGGGCTCGGCCTCTATCAGGGTGAGCGCCTGCGCCTGCCATTGCTGGAAGCCATCAGAAGCTACATTCCCCCACCCCCTCCTCCGCCACCCGCCGAGAAACACACGCCTAAAATCGTGCGTCTTGACGCTATGTCGCTGTTTGAAAGTGGCAAATATGCGCTTAAACCGGGCTCACTCAAAATGCTGGTGAGTGCGCTGGTGGATATCAAGGCCAAACCAGGTTGGCTGATTGTGGTCGCCGGGCACTCGGATATTACCGGAGATGCGAAAGCCAACCAGACACTGTCTTTAAAACGTGCTGAATCCCTGCGCGACTGGATGCTTTCTACCAGCGACGTTTCCCCGACCTGCTTTGCAGTTCAGGGCTTCGGAGCCACGCGCCCTATAGCAACAAACGACACCCCGGAAGGCCGCGCGGCCAACCGTCGTGTCGAAATCAGTCTGGTGCCGCAGGCCGATGCCTGCCAGGCAGCAGCAACCCCACATTCATCAAATGATTGATGGATGCTTAACTTAGAAATGGAGAACTACCCATGGCAATTCCTGTTTATCTGTGGCTGAAAGACGACGGCGGTGCGGACATTAAAGGTTCCGTAGACGTAAAAGATCGCGAAGGCAGCATCGAAGTCGTTGCGCAGGAACACAACCTGTACATCCCGACCGATAACAACACCGGCAAATTGACGGGTACCCGTATTCACACCCCGTTCCTGTTTACCAAGGAAATCGACTCCTCCAGCCCGTACCTGTACAAAGCGGTGACCACCGGTCAGACCCTGAAATCCGCTGAGTTCAAATGGTATCGCATCAATGACGCGGGCCAGGAAGTGGAGTATTTCAATACCAAACTGGAAAACGTCAAGCTGGTGAAAGTCGCGCCTAAAATGCACGACATCAAAGATCCGGCCAAAGAAAAACATAACCACCTTGAAGCGATTGAACTGCGTTACGAAAAAATTACCTGGACCTACAAAGACGGCAACATCATTCATTCCGATTCCTGGAACGAACGTACCACCGCGTAAGACCTCACAGCAGACGGTTCGCCGTCTGCTGTTTTTGTTTTCTGAGCCGCCGGTCTGGCGGTTGAGCAAACAAAAACAGAACCGGACATCGACCTTATGGGCCTGGGTTTCCTGCAAAGGAAAAGGCTATGGGCGGTAGCGTACCTCAAAAAAGGAATTCAGCATGGAACAGCAGTCAGCCGTCTTACTTCGTCGCTTAAACCCGTACTGCGCGAAAGCGCTTGAAGCCGCCGCGACCCTGTGTCAGACGCGGGCACATGCGGAAATCACGGTCGAACACTGGCTGCTTAAGCTGCTTGAACTGGGCGAAGGCGACATCACCGTGCTGGCCCGTCGCTACGAGTGGGACATGGACGTGCTGTGGCAAAATCTGCTCGCGCATCTCGATGCCCTGCCGCGTTCCGTGCATGCCCGTCCGCAACTTTCCGATGATTTACAGGCGCTGATAAAAGCCGGATGGCTGGCCGCATCCCTGCAGGACGACAATGAAAATATCCGCAGTGTACATCTGCTGGAAGCCCTGCTTGCTAAGCCGCGCCTGCTGCGCTGCGAGGGTTTGTGGCCGCTGTTCAGCCTGAGCGAAGAGCATATCCGCCGCCTGAAACCGGTGCTGGACGCGCTGTCTGAAGAGCGCCCAGAACTGCAACAGCAGGAAAGCCTGAACCGGACGCCGTCCGACCTTGCCGGTGACGCCACCAGCCCGAAACATGACATCGCCGCTGGCGGTCAGTCACTGAGCGAAGCCCTGCAGGCTGCGCTGGATAAGTTCACGCTGGATGTCACTGCTAAAGCCAAAGCCGGACACATCGACCCGGTGTTTGGTCGCGATAACGAAATTCGTCAGATGGTCGACATCCTGTCACGCCGTCGTAAAAACAACCCGATTTTAGTCGGCGAGCCAGGCGTAGGGAAAACCGCACTGGTCGAAGGTCTGGCGTTACGCATTGCAGAAGGCAACGTGCCGGACAGCCTGAAAACCGTCAGCCTGCGCACCCTGGATTTAGGCTTGCTGCAGGCCGGTGCCGGGGTCAAAGGTGAGTTTGAACAGCGCCTGAAAAACGTCATCGACGCCGTGCAAAAATCACCGACGCCGGTGCTGCTGTTTATAGACGAAGCGCACACCATTATTGGTGCAGGCAATCAGGCCGGTGGCGCGGACGCCGCCAACCTCCTCAAACCCGCCCTCGCCCGCGGTGAGCTGCGAACTATCGCCGCCACCACCTGGTCCGAGTACAAACAATATTTTGAACGCGACGCCGCACTCGAGCGCCGCTTCCAGATTGTCAAAGTCGATGAGCCGGACGACGAGATGGCCTGTCTGATGCTACGCGGCCTGAAATCCCGCTACGCGCAGCATCACGGCTTGCACATCACCGACGAAGCGGTCAAAGCCGCCGTCAGCCTCTCCCGCCGCTACATTACCGGCCGCCAGTTGCCGGACAAAGCCGTCGACCTGCTCGATACCGCCTCCGCCCGCGTGCGCATGAGCCTTGATACGCTGCCGGAAGATCTGACCCGCCTGAAGGCTAAGATCGGCGCACTGGGGATGGAAGAACAGGCGCTGCTGGAAGACATTTCGCTGGGTAGCCAGACCCACGGCGAGCGCCTGACTCAGATTGAACATCAGACCAATGCGCTGACTGATCAGCTCACCGCGCTGGACACTCAGTATCACGCTGAGAAAGCGCTCACTCAGCAACTGCTCGATGTGCGTCAGGACATCAGCCGGCAGGAAGAGATCGCCAGCCTGCAACAGCAACTCAGTGATTTACAGGGGCACGCCCCGCTGCTTTCACTGGACGTTGATATACGTACCGTCGCCACCGTGATTGCAGACTGGACCGGTGTGCCGCTGACCAGCCTGCTGAAAGACGAACAGACTGACCTGTTACAACTGGAAAACCAGCTGAATAAACGCGTCGTCGGCCAGGACCCTGCATTGACCGCCATGGCACAACGTTTGCGCGCCGCCAAAACCGGTCTGACTTCTGAGAATGGTCCGCTGGGCGTGTTCCTTCTGGTCGGTCCGAGCGGCGTGGGTAAAACCGAGACGGCACTTTCCCTCGCCGACTGCCTGTTCGGCGGCGAGAAATCACTGATCACCATCAATCTCAGCGAGTATCAGGAAGCGCATACCGTTTCCCAGCTGAAGGGTTCACCTCCGGGCTACGTTGGTTACGGCCAGGGCGGTATTCTGACCGAGGCTGTGCGTAAACGCCCTTACAGCGTTGTCCTGCTTGATGAAGTTGAAAAAGCGCACCGCGACGTAATCAACCTGTTCTATCAGGTGTTTGACCGTGGCTTTATGCGCGATGGCGAAGGTCGTGAAATTGATTTTCGCAATACCGTCATCCTGATGACCGCCAACCTTGGCAGCGACCACATCATGCAACTGCTGGATGAACAACCGGAAGCCACCGACGGCGACCTACAGGAAATGCTACGCCCGATCCTGCGCGATCATTTCCAGCCGGCCCTGCTCGCCCGTTTCCAGACGCTGATTTATCGTCCGCTGAATGCCGTTGCCCTGCGCACTATCGTTGAGATGAAACTGGCACAAGTCGCCAAACGCCTGAACAAGCATTACGGCCTGAAGTGCACCATCGAAGAAAGCCTCTACGACACGCTGGTCGCCGCCTGCCTGCTGCCGGACACCGGCGCGCGTAACATCGACAGCCTGCTCAACCAGCAGATCTTGCCGGTGCTGAGCCAGCAACTGCTGCAACGCATGGCCGGACAACAGCGCACCACCGCACTGGCGCTGGGCTGGGATGAAGAAGAAGGGATCACGCTGGAGTTTGACGGAGAAGAGAAATGAATACATCCGCATTGCCATTTTTCGATCACAGCCATCATAAATTAGCTGTCCGCGGCAGCAGCGCACAGCCCGACGTTCTGAGCTTTAACAGCCTTGAAGCACTCAGTTCGCCATTCCGTTACGAAATTGAGTTCACCAGCACCGACAAAAATATTGACCCGAAAACCATGCTGCTGCAGGACGCCTCCCTGACCCTGCAGGCGCCGGTGGCTGAAGCCTTTGGCGTTTCCGTGCAACAGCCGCAGCGCGTGATACAGGGCGTCATCACCGCCTTTAAGCGCCTTTCCACCTCGAAGGATGAAAGTCATTACGAAGTCCGCCTGCAGCCGCGCCTGGCCCTGCTTTCACGCAGCCATCAGAATGTCATTTATCAGGACATGTCCGTGCCGCAGATTGTCGAAAAAATCCTGCGCGAACGCCACGCTATGCGCGGTCAGGATTTTGTCTTCACGCTGAGTAAAGAGTACCCGCGGCGCGAGCAGGTCATGCAGTACGGCGAGGACGACCTGACCTTTATCTCCCGTCTGCTGGCCGAAGTCGGTATCTGGTTCCGCTTTACTGCCGACCCCAAACTCAGCATTGACGTCGTTGAGTTTTACGATGGCCAGCAGCATTATTTGCCATCCCTGACCCTGGTCGCCGTGCCCCCTTCCGGCATGCACGATGTCGGCGTCGAGTCCGCCTGGAACCTGGCCAGCCATTATCAGGTAGTGGAGAAAACGGTGTCCACCCGCGATTACAACTACCGCACCGCCACCGCGGAGTTAAGCGGCAGCGCCGACGTCACCCGTGGAGACACCACCACCTACGGCGAAGCCTATCACTACGCCGATAACTACCTGACCCCCGGCGGCCGCGAACCGGAACCGGAAAGCGGCGCGTTCTACGCCCGCCTGCGCCACGAGCGTTACCTGAATAATCAGGCGCGTTTCTCCGGCGTCGCCAACGCAGCCACCCTGGTGCCGGGTCAGGAACTGCATGTTACCGGCAGCGACGCCCCGTCGCAGTTTGCGCAAGGCGTGGTCATCGTCAGCATCGAAAGCGCGGCGAGGCGTGACAAAAGCTTTGAAGTGAAATTCGACGCCATTGCGTATTCCGAAGACTACGGCTTCCGCCCGGAGCCGGCGCCTAAACCGATCATGGCCGGCACCCTGCCCGCCCGCGTCACCAGCACTACCGCCAGCGATACCTACGGCCATATCGATAAAGACGGCCGTTACCGCGTCAACATGATGTTTGACCGGGATGCGTGGGAACAGGGGTACGAAAGCCTGTGGGTCCGTCAGGCGCGCCCGTACGCCGGGGATACCTACGGCATGCATATGCCGCTGCTGGCCGGCACCGAAGTGGCCATTGCCTTTGAAGACGGTAATCCTGACCGCCCGTACATCGCCCACGCGCTGCACGACTCGGCGCACGGCGACCACGTCACCATCCAGAACTATAAGCGCAACGTCCTGCGTACCCCGTCGAACAACAAACTGCGCCTGGACGACGAGCGCGGCAAAGAGCACATCAAGCTCAGCACCGAATACGGCGGCAAAAGCCAGCTAAATCTCGGCCATCTGGTGGACAGCGGCAAACAGCAGCGCGGTGAAGGGTTTGAGCTGCGCACCGACAGCTTCGGGGCAATACGTGCACAGAAAGGGATTTTCATCAGTGCTGACGGTCAGTCGAAGGCTCAAGGGAAAGTGCTGGAGATGGATGCGGTCATGAGTGAGATGAATTCACTGAAGGACAAGGCACAATCTCTCTCTGACGATGCGCAAACAGCTACCGCAAATCCAGCCGATATGGCCGCCCAGATCTCATTGATCAACGACCGTGTAAAAGATCTGACCGCTTCTGTTTTGCTGATGCACGCTCCTAAAGGCGTCGCCCTGAGCAGCGGGGAACATCTCCAGGTCTCAGCAAAGCAAAACCTTATCGCTACGGCAGGAAATAATGCAGATATCAGCGTAACAAAAGATTTTTTCATCGGCGTGGGAAACACCTTAAGCATCTTTGTGAGAAAGCTGGGCATGAAGCTTATCGCCAATCAGGGGCCCATCACGGTTCAGGCACAAAACGATCTGATGGAATTGCTGGCCCGCAAGGCGATCACCATCACCAGCACTGAAGATGAAATTAAAATCACGGCGAAGAAGAAGATCACGCTCAACGCCGGCGGCAGTTATATCACGCTTGACCAGAATAAGATTGAATCGGGCACCGCCGGAGAGTTTCTGACTAAGGCGGGGAATTACGGGCGTTTGACTCAAGCTACAAACAAAGTAAACATGCTGACATTCCCATTAATTAATCGTGACGAATACAATATTCGATTTTTATTTTCTGATGACGAAGGATTACCTTATAGCAATTCAAAATATATAGCCTACCTCCCAGATGGCACAGAAAGAAAAGGAATTACTGATGAAAATGGACACACAGAAAAGTTTGTCAATGAAGATGCTAAGGAAATAAAAATAAAATTAATTAGTGAGTATCTTGATCCAGCTTGGGAGGGTAATCATGGCTGACAAAATAACTACAGGCACACAAACTAAAGATGACAATAACATTGTCACAAACAAAATAACAAACAAATTTAACAAGATGATAATTGAAACCTTAGAAGAACAAAAGAAAATTTTAACAAAACGTAAATTGGATCTTGAAACTTGGGGAGAGAACGAAAAAAAAGAGTTTGAAAAAATTTTTGGCATAAAAGATGAAAAAGCCAGGCAGTGGATATTGCTGGGGGTCAATAGGATGCTAATACTCAATGGTGAATTAAAAGCAACTAACTTTAGACCTGTTGATCAAAATGTCCATGCATCGGTTAATAAAACTCAAGATAAGGATTTCATAATAGACATTGGAAAAAAGTTTGGCAATGATAAAATGAGAGGGCGTGACTCTCGCGTTGCTACTCTATGTCATGAAATGTCACATTACGGCATCATCTTGAATACATCCGACATGACACCTTCTGGCAATGATCCAATGAAAACATCTCCGAAAGATTTTCAAAGTTTTGCCGATAATTTAGTGAAAAAACATGATGCAGGAGTAATGATGAATGCGTATAACATTGAAAGATATTTTGAGTGACAATATATTTAAATGGTTGTTTTTAAGTGTTATTTTTATCACTTCATTTTATGCAAAAGGTGACCAGAACGTACTACTTATACAAAATGGTTACGGCACACTGTATTGGGGTAGTACAGGTGAGCATCATAGTAAACCTGAAATATACTCACTCCTTGATTCCTTCCGTTATAAATCTGATAATGAAATATCAGATGAAATAGATCACACTTATAGTATTAGCTCTATCGAAAGTGATAAAAATGAATCAACATACGATTTCAAAATTCATGTAAACATACAAATAAAAAGCGAGAATATTCTTGCGAAAGTAATATTTTATAACAATAGCAAAGCAGCAAGATTCATAAATAAAAAATATGTACCTTTCGACTTTCAATCAAAAATATCTTTACGACCATGTGATATTATTTTTTTGATAACATCAGGCAATATTAAATTAGATTATCTTGGTTCAATGTGCAATTACGGGTCAATCTTCGACCGGCAGGATTGGCTAGAAATCCCAGCAAAATCAAATTTATCTTTCACAATAAAACTTAATGATATATATGCATTCCTTCCTGGCAAAAATCATTATGACATTGGGACGCGAGAGTATTTACTAGTCGATAAAAAATGGCTTATACAAGGTAATATTAACAAAGTGTTTTTTTCCATATTAAATTGGAGAGAAAATTGCCAAGCAGTTAAAAATAAAGAATCAATATTAACCACATCGAGCGAATGCAATTCTTTACACAATGAAGATAATATTGAAAACTTTCTTACTCAACTTTCTTACTACGGCGAAAGTGGGAGTTCTTTTTTAATTCGCTCCAACAAAACATCAATCATTATTAATGGAGATGAAGTGAAATCTATATATATAAAACACCAGAAATAAGAACCAGATTAACTCATCCTGACATTAGATAGAGATAAATAGAGTATGTAAGAGTTTCAGATAGTTGGCTACGACAATTGAAACATGAGACTGAAATAGGTTCCGGTGAGGACGGGAAGGTTGTTTTTTACTCTTTGTATATGCACCTTAAATATCTGGAAGCAGAGATTAAAACTGACGCTAAAATCTATCGTAAAGCCTCTCTGGGCTCTTCGGGAATGACTGATGGGCAGAATGAATTTCATTTCCAGATTTTTTGTGATGAGACGAATATCAGGAAATTGGTCGGTAGAGCTACTTGCGAGTTAAATATTAATGAAAGTGGCCGGACAGATGTTGTCTACGGCGATGTTCATTTTTATCTTCCTGCAGGAACGAAATTTTATGAGGCGCGACCTTCGGCAAATATAGCTACCACTACGAACCTGAATGAAGTGCATACCAGTACGATTCCGTTGTACGCAAGCATGAGTCTCAGTAAAGGGGCATGCACGATGATTACGCGACAGGCATGCGCGAATGCAGAAGGTGCATTTGAGCCTATTGGCTCACCCCTGGTAAATGCCGACGGCGAGGACTATGAATACAACCTTTTTAGAACAGCCACCTCACGCTATCCGCAAAGTCCGAGTGCCGGGTATGAACTGCTGCGCTTTGGGCGCATTATCAACACTGAACATGAAATCCTGGTTCCTGCTGATGCACCCTTATGGATGACTGTAAATTATCCCGGTGGACAAGGTGTTGTGAACCTTGCCGTACCAAATGTTAAAAAATTCAGCGATGCGGATTTCCCTCATTGGGCGGGATGGCAGCTGATTGATGATGATAAAGATACGCATAGTCAGTGCAACTCAGCGGCAATAAGAAAGCTCAGGAAAGAAGACAGGTACGCAGCACAAAGCAGTAAACTTATCTGCTGTATTCCGTTTGAGTGGGAAAAAAGCACCATTGATAACAGGTACAAATGGCTGATGACTGGTCTGCCCTGGGAGCAGTGCACATCGGAAAAAACGGCAACATGGCAAATCCCGGGATCTCAGGAATCGAAGGATCGAATTCTGATGAGCGAAGAAGACTACGGTAGGTTTAAACAGCATGCAGAGGCTCTGTGTTTTGATTCAGGGGTCTTGGGGTCAGGGAAAGTATGGCATTTTGACCCTCGTGGGTTTATTGAACATTTCAGGAAGTGTGGGTGGTTGAGTTTATCTGAGATGATACAAACAGTTCCAAGTAGCGCGTTGAGAAGAACAAGCAGAGACAAATATGCTTGGGAAGCAATTAATAGTCACTTGAAAACACCAGGTTCGGTACTGGTCAATCATATCAATAACTTGAACAACATGATGAGAAAATACTGCATAAATACGCCTTATAGGATCTCATGTTTTTTAGGTAATGCGGTACAAGAAACCCAGTGGCTAAGTACGCTTCATGAAGGTAGTGGGAGTAATTTGTGGTATGCCCCATGGTATGGGCGTGGATTTCTTCAATTAACCAATCCAGAGAACTACCTTAACTACTTTGAATATATCGGGACATCTGTGCAAGCATCTCTAAAACACAGTCTAGTAGATGCATATGCTACGATAGCTGCACAACCCCCAGCTGAAAGGTCTAATGCAACGTTACAAGACCGTCACTTTCCGACACTACCTTCCGAAATTATCGGGTTGAGAGAAGTGGTCAGTGAGAACAATTCATCTAATATATCAGCTGCAGACAGTGCTGGATTTTATTGGGTGAAAAATAAGATGGCAAAATATGCAGATATGGAAAATACTCTTGAAAGAGTTTCAGTTAACACTAATAATGGAACGAAGTATTATTATCGAAGCCCTTCCTTCTGGAAAGCTAGTGCAGCAGTTAATTTACCCGGTAGGATAAACAGCCTTTATAGCTCATCTTTAAATGGATTTGATGCAAGATGCTGTGCCTACGGAGTCGCGCTGGCTATATTAACCGAAGATAAATTTCCGGACCCTTCTGGAAATTTAACAATTTCATTTCCAGAAGGGTATACTCATAGGAAGCATTAGTATGAAATTAGCATGCCTTACTATTTTTTTGAGCTTTAGTACATTTGCTTTAGGTACAGTACCATCGCATCAAGATAAATCACCTTCAGTTATTAGAAACTTATCATCAAATTCCAATGCTGATATTTTTTCATCATCAAGCTTTGATGCTTGCAATATGCACTTCAAAGACTATGTATTTCCCAAGCTAACAGATGATGAATATTACCAAAAAAAATATCCTATTTCAGAATGGAGTTGCCTTTATTCTGGAGATGCATTTGAGGAAGGATATGATACTCAAAAAATCAACAACAATGGTGTAAACGAAAGCAGCACAGAAAATAAAATAGTATATGACTATAAAAATAAAGAATGGAAATCCTCACCAGATAGAAATTACATAGGAAATGGCAAAAAAAATCAATTGGAACTAATAAGAGTTGAGAGTGAAAATTCTAACGGCTACATAGCTATAAATAAAATGAAAAAAATTAAAGACGGTAGTATTAGTGAAGGGTTCTATTTTTGCCTAATACATAATAATAATGCACTTTGTGGGTCTGGTGAGAGTATTAAAAATAATGGCGAATTCATCTCTTCTCAAGATGCATTAAAATTATTAAGTAGTGTTTCGTTTGACGACAACTAAATAACTGCGCTTAATATTAAATCACTGAAGGGAACTCAATCCAGTTTGAGCCTTCTGATCAATCGCCAAAAATCACAAAACATCAACCGGACTAAGTCATGAAGATCATAGCACCGATGCACAGAATATATAGGTGCAGCATGTGGAATTGAAACAGGACCTGGCGCCATAATTACAGATGCTATAGGGGGGAATCATTAGTGGTGTAGCCGGATACTATGGGGCTGACTGGGTGGCGGACCAAATAGATGAAAATTAATTTTTATAAAAAAATACTCAATTTAATTTCAGAAGATAAACCTGATGATCTTACCTCAATCTTTCCTAAAGAAAATTTCCAACATATTTTGGAAATAGATAAATACCCTAATTTGTCTACATTAGTTAATGATAATATATACGCGTATAGGCTGTTCTTTTGTACTGATATTAATCACACCCAGAAAGTAATAGATGTAATCAATAAAAACTTCAATTCTAACATCGAACTTAAGGATGCTAAAGATATTGTAATATCTTCAAGTCAAGAAGCCGTTACTTTCAATTTTTATAATGATTTTTCTGCTGAAGTTTTGCGATTAGTAACAAATTCCGAAAAAACCATCAAAGAAATATGGAATTTAAATATAAGCCCCCCAGCTCCATGGGTTTCATTTCCAGAAATTGATCCTGATGGATTAGGGAGTATGCAAGGCAATCTCTCATTTTGGTGGGATTGGATGTGGTTGCCATTTTGGAATTCTATGAATAAAGATCAAAAAGATAAATATTTAATTGAAAATTCAGCACCAGCCAGTTGGGTAGAGTATTTTGATTTTTATGATGCGCATATTAATGCAAAGAAGACCTAACGGTGAGCTGCTTTAGATGTTAAAGAAAATACTTATCCCGACTTTTTTATTTTTATTTCTCCAATTTTTTCTGAAAAGATAAATTTAAAAAATCATGAAGGTATGCGTACAACAAAAGACGTCTGACAGCAAAATTAAGTTTATCAAAATCAACATATAAAAAGCTATCTTCTTTGAAGAATACAAAACTCTAGCAGACACAAGTTTGGTCAACGGTTGGGACAGTAGCGATAAAGGTAAAGTGATACTGAAGGTTTCTACTTTGCAGAAAGAGACAAATCCGAATCAATATGGTTCGGTAAAGATAACATCTTAGTTGTCGTAAAAAACAAAGAAAGTAACGCTGTCAAAGATAAAAAATACATCATCTGCAATAGCAATAAATCTGATGGTGAACGCTCGGGTCATATAGATAAATTACCCTCTAAGACAGGCTATAAAGTTTTCAACCTCATCTAAGTCGCAAGAAATTTCATATGGTGTGGCTGACAATGCTAATAAGGACATTTGTACATGACGAATTCACTGCCATTTTTCGACCACAGCCATCATAAATTAGCTGTCCGCGGCAGCAGCGCACAGCCCGACGTTCTGAGTTTTAACAGCCTTGAAGCACTCAGCCAGCCGTTCCGTTACGACATTGAGTTCACCAGCACCGACAAAAATATTGACCCGAAAACCATGCTGCTGCAGGACGCCTCCCTGACCCTGCAGGCGCCGGTGGCTGAAGCCTTTGGCGTTTCCGTGCAACAGCCGCAGCGCGTGATACAGGGCGTCATCACCGCCTTTAAGCGCCTTTCCACCTCGAAGGATGAAAGTCATTACGAAGTCCGCCTGCAGCCGCGCCTGGCCCTGCTTTCACGCAGCCATCAGAACGGCATTTATCAGGACATGTCCGTGCCGCAGATTGTCGAAAAAATCCTGCGCGAACGCCACGCTATGCGCGGTCAGGATTTTGTCTTCACGCTGAGTAAAGAGTACTCGCGGCGCGAGCAGGTCATGCAGTACGGCGAGGACGACCTGACCTTCATCTCCCGTCTGCTGGCCGAAGTCGGTATCTGGTTCCGCTTTACTGCCGACCCGAAACTCAGCATTGACGTCGTCGAGTTTTACGATGACCAGCAGCATTATTTGCCACCCCTGACCCTGGCCGCCGTGCCCCCTTCCGGCATGCACGATGTCGGCGTCGAATCCGCCTGGGACCTGGCCAGCCATTATCAGGTGGTGGAGAAAACGGTGTCCACCCGCGATTACAACTACCGCACCGCCACCGCGGAGTTAAGCGGCAGCGCCGACGTCACCCGTGGAGACACCACCACCTACGGCGAAGCCTATCACTACGCCGATAACTACCTGACCCCCGGCGGCGGTGGCCGCGACCCGGAACCGGAAAGCGGCGCGTTCTACGCCCGCCTGCGCCACGAGCGTTACCTGAATAATCAGGCGCGTTTCTCCGGCGTCGCCAACGCAGCCACCCTGGTGCCGGGTCAGGAACTGAATGTTACCGGCAGCGACGCCCCGTCGCAGTTTGTGCAAGGCGTGGTCATCGTCAGCATCGAAAGCGCGGCGAGGCGTGATAAAAGCTTTGAGGTGAAATTCGACGCCATTGCGTATTCCGAAGACTACGGCTTCCGCCCGGAGCCGGCGCCTAAACCGATCATGGCCGGCACCCTGCCCGCCCGCGTCACCAGCACCACCGCCAGCGATACCTACGGCCATATCGATAAAGACGGCCGTTACCGCGTCAACATGATGTTTGACCGTGATGCGTGGGAACAGGGGTACGAAAGCCTGTGGGTCCGTCAGGCGCGCCCGTACGCCGGGGATACCTACGGCATGCATATGCCGCTGCTGGCCGGCACCGAAGTGGCCATTGCCTTTGAAGACGGTAATCCTGACCGCCCGTACATCGCCCACGCGCTGCACGACTCCGCGCACGGCGACCACGTCACCATCCAGAACTACAAACGCAACGTCCTGCGTACCCCGTCGAACAACAAGTTGCGCCTGGACGACGAGCGCGGCAAAGAGCACATCAAGCTCAGCACCGAATACGGCGGCAAAAGCCAGCTGAACCTCGGCCATCTGGTGGACAGCGGCAAACAGCAGCGCGGTGAAGGGTTTGAGCTGCGCACCGACAGTTTTGGGGCAATACGTGCACAGAAAGGGATTTTCATCAGTGCTGATGGTCAGTCGAAGGCTCAAGAGAAAGTGCTGGAGATGCAACCGGCTATCAGCCTGCTGAAAACTGCGCAGGAGCAAATGCAAAGTATTTCCACTGACGCGCAAACTGCCACGGCAAATCCCTCTGATCTGCAGGCCCAAATCAGTTTGTTGCAGCAAAACCTCACCGAACTGAAGCAAGCCGTCCTGTTACTGAGTGCACCGAAAGGGATCGCACTGAGTAGCGGTGAACATCTGCAAATGAGTGCCAGCGATAATCTGATTGCCACGGCCGGTAAAAATGCTGACGTCAGCATCGCAAAGAACTTCTTTATTGGCGTCGGCAACACGCTAAGTATCTTCGTCAGAAAGCTGGGCATGAAGCTTATCGCCAATCAGGGGCCTATCACGGTTCAGGCTCAAAACGACCTGATGGAATTGCTGGCCCGCAAGGCGATCACCATCACCAGCACCGAAGATGAAATTAAAATCACCGCGAAGAAGAAGATCACGCTTAACGCCGGCGGCAGTTATATCAGAATCGATGAAAACGGTATTGAGTCGGGCACTGCTGGGGAATATCTGACTAAAGCCGGGCATTATGGGCGGTTAGATAAAGCCAATCTCCCCACTGAATTTCCAGCCTTAGCCGCTAAATCTGAAGACCCCATTAAACGTTGGTTATTCTCTTAACAGGACGTTAAAAATATGATTATCAGCCCTTTATTTTTAAAAGATAAGTCCGACTCAGAAGTCGATGCTTCCTGGGCCTCCAGAATGATGCCTGTAGATCCTGAGCGCGGTTTTCCCATAAATAGCCATCGCTCGTGGCACGGAGGTATACATATTCCTCATACTGACAGCGGCGGTACGGCAGAAAAGATCCGAGCTATCGCAGAGGGCATTGTGCACTCTCTCCGCCAGCCAGTCGGTGATAAAAAAGGCATTCCGCCTTATAACTACAATGGCGCTACGGATTGCGGCTACGTTTTGTTGAAACATGAAACTGAGATCGGTTCAGGTGAAAATGCCAAAGTCGTTTATTTCTCACTCTATATGCATTTGGCTTCTATTAATGTCGCGGTAAAAACAGGTGAGAAAGTTTATCGAAAAGATCCGCTGGGCACAGTCGGCCAGGTTGATGGGCGTAATGCAGTCCATTTCCAGATATTTTGTGATGATGCTAATTTGGCAAAATTAGTGGGCCGCACGAAGCCGGAACTGGATTTGACGAAAAATGGTCGAACAGATGCGATTTATGGTGATATGCATTTTTATCTGCCAACAGGCACCAAATTTTACAGCCACGCGCCGACCAACAACGCAACCACAGCCACTGAAGCTGAAGTCTATATCAGTTCCGAACCTCTCTTTGTCAGCATGAGCTTTGACAAGGGTAAGTGCACCATGCTCACGCGTAAGAAAGGCGTGTTCTCTAATGGAAAATACAGCGAAGTAGGTGAGAAACTGGTAAACGCCGATGGTGCAGATTACGAATACAACTTGTATGCGCAGGCTAAGAAGTTATACCCGCAAAGCCAAAGTGCAGGTTATGAGCTGTTAAGGTTTGGGCGGGTCATCAACACCGACTATGAAGCATTGGTCCCTGCCGACGCCCCATTGTGGCGAACCATCAGTTATCCGGGTGGCAAAGGAGTCGTAAACCTCGCCCTTCCTGCAGTAAAAAAGTTTAGTGATGGTGATTTCCCGCACTGGGTCGGCTGGCAACTAGTTGATGACGATAAAGATGAAAACAGCCAATGCAATTCAGAGCAGGTGCTATGCCGTTTTGGTGACGATATGCGGGGCTTAATTTGCCATTTCCCATTGGAATGGGATGCCGCAACAGTAGAAAAACGTCTGTTGTGGCTGAAAACAACCGTGGTGAATGAAAGCCTTGAGAATCAAAAAGCAAACCGTCAGATAGATACCAATTGGAATAATGCTTCAGGGTATGCATTCGATAATATAAATCCTGATATGAGCGTGTTAAATGCACAAGATGCATCTTCTTTTGAACAAGCTGCAAATGATACTGCAATGGCAGAAGCCGACTGGAATGCGCTTATCGAACACGCCAAAGCATTATGTTTTGATATCAGTGGATTACCTACAGGACGAGTATGGCACTTTCACCCTATTTCGTTTATAGCACATTTTAGGAAATGTGGGTGGCTGGACTCGGCAAATTTAAAAAAAATAATGACCTCAGAACTGAATACATCAAGAAATGCAGCAACAATTCAATACAGAGAAATAGCGGTAGATGAGTATTACGTGGCACTAAACCTAGTGATGAGAAAATACAATATTCTTACACCTAATAGGCAAAGTCATTTTTTAGGGCAAGGTGCAGTTGAATCTAGTTCATTAACAGCTATGCAAGAAGTTAGTCAAACACAAAGTGTTGTGAATGGTAGGCAGGTCGGTGGTGGCATAGTAACAAAATCTGCAGAACGCGAAAGTGTTTTAGGGCATTGGTATGGTTCGCAACCTGACGAAATAGATAATTACTTTTCTGGTAGTAAATATAACCGAAATGGTGGGCTCATTGCAGCTTCATACAGCTGGAGTAATGGGAACTGCGGAAATATTGATGCTCAGAAGTTCCGTGGACGCGGCTTTAAAATGTTGACTGGGCGCGACAAATATGCTGACTACTGGGTCTATAGAGGCTGGTTACAAAAGGACTCTTTCGATAACCATTGGTGGGATGATCCGCAATATCGCGAAAAAAATGCTGAAGCAATGAGATTGCGACCAGCAAATATAGAAGAACCACAAAAAATAACAGAGTCTCCATACAATTGTATTGACTCTGGATCTTTTTATATTATTTGTTTTAGAGGGCGAACCATTAGAAGTATTGATCTTGATGAAGCTGAAAATACTATGAATGACAATGCTATAGCCGCAGTCACCCAAGCGATTAATGGTGGCGATAATGGTCTGCAAAGAAGAATAACCATGACAAATAATGCAAAGGGATCTTTGAATGATATTTGCTAAAAAAATGATTTTTATGATTATTTTAACGCCGGTGATATCTCATGCGTCGCTATATTACAATCAAGTGAAAGTTGACAAAAATAATTTTTTTCTCGACAAAATTAATCACGATGTAATGCACATCACTAATAATGATAAAAAACACACTTGTCTGATTGAAAATTGGGAGAGTAAATTTTCACAAGGTGCAGGAGTTATATCGCGGACAACTGATGGGAAAGCTATTGTTTTGGCCAACACGGATTCTTATTTGTACGTTAATGAACTTGTTAATTGTCAAAATAATAAAGTACTTTTACACAAAGTACCTGTTCCCTTCTCTATACCACTTGGTGTAGTTGTTGATATGAATTTTGATAAAAAAATATATCTCCTCATGATATTAGAAGACGTTCAAAGCAGAACATACACAGCTTTAGTGTCGAACTTTAATACGAAGAAAAATATCATTTCAGCTGATGGTTTTTTCAGCGAATCATCATATTCTGAAAATGGATTTAATCTAGAAAATGAATATAGCGGGCGAATATCATTAGATGGGAGATATGTTTACCCTGAAAGCTTAGGGTGCTCAATTGATTCATTTCCAGGTGTGTGGGATATAATAAATAAAGGTAGAGTTATTTTCAGATCTTCAAAAAATAGTGATGAGGATATAAAGTCAAAATGTCAAATATTGTTTAGTGGCAAGGCATCACTGAAGGAGTTAGGAGGAGAACTGTTGCTTGATAAAAAATAATCCCTATTGACCAAGATAGCCTTAACTGAAAAAAACTCCTAATTTGCATGATGAAAATATTAGTTAAATTAATATTTTAAAATAATACTACATCAGAACGCGCACCGATTATTAATAACCCTCAATTACTATCTGTGGACCCGTATAGTTCAATTGATGCAAGTGGTTGGTACTGGAACGGTGGGTCTGCCTCAGCAGGATATCGCTCTATAAACAAAGTAATTGTTGAGCGAAATATGACCTTTGAACATTCTAGAGTAGTCACACATGCAATCAATGGCGGATATACTCAAGATAGTGATAGGTGGAAACATACGCTAAGAATATTTAGTATTTTAGGTGATAACATTAAAATTTGAGGTTATAATGAAAAGGAAATCGACACTAACCATTGCCTTATTCTCATTCATCTTTTTAATTAATGAATGCTATTCATCCCAACAAAAACTAGAGATAACGAGCTTAGCAAATAACAAATTGAACATTACAGATTACAAATCGAGCAATATATATATATTTAATATTTCCATAAATGGCTATGAGGTTAATTGCTCAGGAGAAAAAATGGTTTTGTGGGGGTATCCTGTAAAATTTGTTGACGGTAGCCCAGCTGACAATGAGTATGTGATATTCGATCTAAAAACAAAAAAAACAATAGCAACCAACTTGGTAAGCCACGGTATTTTTGGTGCGATTTTCCTATCTGATAATGTTAATGCATTTTTAGATACAGGTGGAGGTTATATTGTAAATACACAGACTGGAGAGGCTAAAGATATCGATAAAAAAATGCTGGGGGAATTAGATAGCATATCTGAAAAATGCCAAAAACCAAAAAGATGGTCATATAATAAATTCCCCCAATAAGCATATTGACAATATTTATACACATTAATATTTCATATCGATAGTGATATAACATACTTAAGCTAAACTTTAATAACACGAAACCACCTAATGAATCAGATTAAATAATATTGATTTTTTATAAAAGCAAAGTGAATATTGTAATTATCCCGCTTAACCTGCAGATTCACTTTTAGAGATCTTCCGACATACTAATTGTGTCACCTGAGGAGATCGCTATGCGCAAGATCCGATTCACTGAGCACCAGATCATCGCCGTCCTGAAATCAGTCGAGGCTGGCAGGATCGTCAAAGATGTCTGTCGCGAAGCCACTATTTCCGAAGCCAACTACTACAACTGGAAAGCAATATATGGCGGGATGGAAGCCGCTGATATGAAAAAAATCAAAGATCTTGAGGACGAGAATCGTCGTCTGAAGCAGATGTTTGCCGATCTGAGTTTGGAATGCCGGGCGTTGAAAGACGTCATCGAAAAAAAAGCTTTAAAACCAACGATAAAGCGTGAGCTCGTCAGCTATCTGACCACGCAGTTTACGATGAGCATACGCCAGGCATGCAGGATGTTATCGTTGCGCAGGACGGTGATTCGTTATCAACCTGATACGCGACATGATGAACCGGTGATCCAGAGGCTGACTAAGGCAGCTGAACGCTATCCCCGCTAAGGATTTAAGATGCTTTTTCAGGTACTTAGCATGCTGTGGCACGTGTGGAACCACAAACGTGTACACCGGATTTACTGTCTACTAAAACTGAATTTTTGTCGTGAGGGTAAACAACGCCTGACGGTGCGCAATCCGGCTCCGCTGGCAACGCCGGAAGTACTCAACCAAAGCTGGCCGATTGATTTTATGCACGACGCCCTGACATGTGGCCAATGTTTTCGGACCTTCAACCTCGTGGATGATTTTAACCGCGAGGCTCTGGCCATCTAAATTGACCTAAATATCCCGGCGCAGCGCGTTGTGAGGGTGCTGGACAGAATAGTGGCAAACCGAGGATATCCGCTGAAGATGTGAATGGATAACGGGCCGGAACTGATATCGCTGGCTCAGGCACAATGGGCTGAGGCCCATGGCATAATGCTGGAATTTATCAAGCCAGGCAAACCGACGCAAAATGCATTTATCGAACGGTTTAACCGAACGGACCGGACCGGACCGGACCGGACAGAAATAATGGTTTTTTATCTGTTCAGAACACTGAATGAAGCACGGGAAATAACGGAATGCTGGCTGAAGGAATACAAAAGTGAGCGGCCCCATGAATCCCTGAATAACCTGACGCCGGAAGAATACCGGCTGATGGCTGAGAAGACGAAAACTCAAAATTTGTGTGGAGCTAAAACGGGTGTGCTTACAGGATGAATTCCTTTTTAGATATTAACAACCCAAGTAATGGGAGTGAGTCATGATCAAGGTACATAATCTTTTTTTTATAATAATTTATATTTCTATGAGTGGAAAGTCTTTGGCGACGAATGATAAAGATGTTACTCACAACTCACTTATAAATGCCGTTAGAAGTAATTATGAAAATTTAAACAATGTGAACTTCTCAGTGCATAAAGCTCTATATTTTAAAGATTATGCGTATTTCTGTGGTGTTCCGCAATATGATAACGGTGATCATTTTGAAATGAATAATTTTGTCACAGTATATGACATGCTGTTGAAGCGGAGTGATGATGATAATTGGAAGGAAATTGCTAATTTTAATTCTTTTTCATCGAAAAACACTAAGGTAACATGTCATCTATCCGGAGAGTTAGAAAGCTTATTGTCTGAGATAAAAAAAACCAATGATATATGTTTACCTGTTGATAAAGGAATTCCTGAAAGAAAAAGCATACTTGATGCTATCCGAGAGGATAAGGATCAGCAGTTCGTCGTTACCAGATTGTGTAAAACATCTTCAATCGCATATTTCTGTGGTACTAGCCTAGATAAAAATTCAGGAGTTATTAATGGGACGGGTAATGCAATAGATGTTAATGATGTTATATTGATAAAAGATAATAATGGCAAATGGAATAAAATCGTCGATTTTGGTATTTTCACCATGAAAGTAAATGATATAAAATGTCACTTTGGTAATAGTAGTGTTGTTTTACCGCATTTCGTTTTACAAGATGCAGCAAAAAAACTTAAATTGCCATAGGTACTCGCCACAGAATGCTTATTTACTGACCAAAAAATTTCACTTTTCAGACTGATATAGTAATTGTTTTTAAAAAAATTCTGTGTATTTTATTTATTAAAATAATTGTTAGTTAGGTTAAATGCGCTATTAATTTACGCCTCAGTTTAATTTGACCTATGACATTTAATAATCAAATCCTCCAATGCCCGTAAATATAAACACCATACCCGGCCCCATCATTACGCCCGTTACAGCCCAAGCCATTACCCTGGCTTTCTGTACTGTAGAGGCTTATTGCGTTGAGAACATTGCTCATGCGGTTTCTGGGAAAACTAATGAGCGAAACCTCCTCATCCATTCAAGGTCACGTTAGGGGCAAAACGTATGAAGAGGTGATGAAATCTGGTGGTGATTTAGTGCCTCAATATAAAAATATAAATGAGCTGAGAAAATTAATTGGTTCAACACCAATATCACCAGATGATGGTAAAACTCGATAAATTTAAGGTGGGAATTTTTGAAAATATTTTTTTGTGTTTAATTTCATTATCTTCAAACGCATTTTCTGCCGATAATATTTGCTTTTCAATGAATGAAGCAATTAATTTAAAAAAAGAGTTTCTTTCCGGTAAGAGTGATTATGAATATTTAAAAAAAACATCTACAACTCAAGCTTACGAGGAAATAGAATAT
>NZ_JAFMOX010000066.1 GCF_019049655.1 Rahnella rivi | reverse complement strand
CAGTTGGTGAATTTAATTAGGTCATCTATATATAAATATTGAGTTATTAAGCATGCGAAAGACGAAGGACTGATAATAAAAAAGGAGTGACTTGTGAAAAGACCATTAAAAATATCCCCGTTAAAAATTATTAAAACGCATGAGCAGCCGCAGTATCTGAAAATGTTATCTCATGGCGTCTGCTATGTTCATGGATCCCACAGCGGGAGCTTCGCCGGCCTGGTGCGCTTCCGGGCTTTGCTGAGTATGGAAGAGATCGATGGCACCGGCTGGTTTGCCCATCACTCACTGACGTCAGGAGAAAGAGGTTATTCTGTCGAGAATATTTATAAGAACCAGCCCATTTCTAAAGGCGTAAGTATGAATTATTTGCAGAATTATTTGGAAAGCGCAGGAAATTATTCATCAATGGGGTTAACCGGTCAGAATTTCCCTGTGTTGTATGGGTTAAATCAGGCGGTGGCTGTTCATCCTACGTTTATTGACCATCCCGTCAGTCAGGGGGGCATTAACATTGATTTTATTGCGGCGATATACGTACCCGAAGTGAATGTCATTGACGCAAAAAACCAACTGACGAATATCCCGCGCCTGCAAAAATTGGTTTATCCCCTTTTGTAACCGATTTTCCCTTCCGCACCGTTCACCCCGTACGTCTGTGACTTCTGTGGCGAGTGTTCACTTACTCGCCAATCCACGGTTTGCGGGGAGGGGTGACAGACTTTGTGACAAATAGATTTGCAAATTGCGAGTGCTAAGACTATTCGCCTAACTTATAATTCGGCGGCTGTTTCGACATGATTTTATGACAACTTTCTTAAATACAGAGCAATGCATGTGAAAATCCGTCTTCTGGTTCTGAGCTTATTCGCCTTAAATACAGGCATGTTGTCTGCCCCAGCCGCGCTCGCTGCAAAGCACGAGCAGGCCGCCGCCCCGATGGTTCAAATTGCTTCAGGCAGTGCCATGGTGGTTGATCTTAAAAGCCACGAAGTGATTTACTCGCGAAATCCGGATGAGGTGAGGCCGATTGCCTCCCTGACCAAACTGATGACCGCCATGGTGACGCTGGATGCGAAACTTCCGCTCGACGAAGTCATCAATATTGATATCAGCAATACCCCTGAAATGCGTGGCGTCTTCTCCCGCGTGAAACTCAACAGTGAAATTACCCGCCGTCAGATGATTCAGCTGGCGCTGATGTCTTCAGAAAACCGCGCGGCCGCCAGTCTCGCGGCGCACTATCCGGGCGGTTACAGCGCTTTTATTAAAGCAATGAATGCCAAAGCCAAATCGCTGGGCATGACGCATACCCGTTACGCCGAACCAACCGGTTTATCGCCGCGCAACGTCTCCACCGCGCGCGATCTGACCCGTTTGTTGCTGGCTTCGCAACGCTATCCGCTGATTGGCGAACTGAGCACGACTTCAGAAAAAACCGCCGTGTTCAGCCATCCTTCTTATGCACTGCCTTTTCGGAATACTAATCATCTGATCATGAACCCGTCCTGGAGCATTCAGCTGACCAAGACAGGTTATACCGATGACGCCGGGCACTGTCTGGCGATGCGCACTACCATCAATGGCAAACCGGTGACGCTGGTGGTGATGGATGCCTTCGGGAAATTCACCGCCTTCGCCGATGCCAACCGTCTGCGCACCTGGATGGAAACCGGTAAAACGGTGCCTGTTCCGCAGATTGCGAAAAACTACCGTAAACAGAAAGATCAGCAGAAGTCGCAGCCGAGCGTGGAAGAGGCTCAGGACTGATTTTCGCGTCAGCCTGAGTCGCGTAAAAGCGTGTTGATGAGCAGAAATCAGATGAAAAAAGTCCGGCGCAGTGGCCGGACTTTTTCTTTTGTGCGCAGAAACGTTCAGACGTGCCGATCAGAAGATCAGTTTAAATACCCCTGTCAGGGTCAGTAAGCCGACGATAAAGATAATGGCGATAATCCACAGAATAATTTTCATATTTTTTCCTTAATCTACTCTTAGTCTTCACCGGCCTGATGTGCTAAGCCAATGATATTTCACCTTGAGTATAGCCACTCTTTCGATTTTCGCCTTTTTGTTGCCTGTTACTGAGACACGGCGGCCCGCAGGCCACAAACCGGTGCGGTGAGCGGCGTTCCGATCTGTGTCAGTTCTGCCGCACCGGTCATCGAAGCCTGAGCCAGCGCCACGCAGTCAGCGCCTTGCCGGTAAGCGGTGTCGGCGGCAGCGGCAATCGTTTGCAGATAGCCCGCCAGATTTCCCTGCTTAAATTTCTCCCATGCTCCCGCTACCAGCCGGACCTCCAGCACTGCCAGCGGATGCTTTTCTGCCTGTTCAAACAGCCGCCGGGTAGTGTCCAGGGTGGTTTCCACCGCGCAAAGCACCACCACGTTTCCCGGCGTTTTCATCGCCTGCTCTGCCAGCGCCTGATCCACGCGAAAAACCGGTGCCGGGCTGCTTTCGGTTGCAAGCGTTGCCGCAGCCCCGAGCGTTGAGCAGGTCAGCAGCACACGGTCTGCATGGCTGGCAAGGCTGCGCAGGAGTTGTGCAGTTTGATGTTGCAAGTCCGCCGTCATGCCGCCGGTGCTTTCCGCCGCAGCCAGTAAATCTGGCCGGGAGAGATGCGTTATTTCATGATGATCAAGCCCAAGCTGGCGGGCGGCGTTATCGAAAACGGCAATATTACTGTCGGCGGTGTGTAAGCAGGTGATGCGCATAGCGGCCTCCTTGGAGAGATTCAGCTTTTACGTTAACGGTTTGTGGGGGGAATGGGGAGTGGCTGGCGCCGGTTAAAACGCGTTACCGGGTGTTCTGACTGCCCATAATAATCATAACGCATTGATAAAAATACATTATTTTATTCAGCACTCCGTCTTTCCCTCGGGCATAAACGGGGTAAACAGTAACCCGCGACGGGATCGAGATGCAGGGCGGATATGCTGCGACGTCGGTTATAGCGGTTAAGTTTGTTTTCTTGTAACTCACCACCGTTACCGCCACACGTAACATGTTAATTTATATGAATTATTTATTTTCTCAATGCAACGACCTCAAACATAGATACATTAAAATCGGTGTGTTAAACGAGCAATAAATTGATTTGAGGTGGTTATTTATACAGTGCACACTGGTTGCAGATTAAGGATATCTGAACAGGGAACGCATGTGAGGGATAACCAACTATGTATCAACTCAGCACAATGGATATATCGCCCGTCAACCCGACGCTCTATTTCCCAGGCGCACCAGCCTGGCCGGAAGCACCCAAGGAGAAATCGCTGATGGAAAAGCTTTTGCAAAATCAGATCAACAGTATTGAAAAGCAGGGAATTAAAACCGGTGAGGAACTTGCCGGCCTGAATTTGCGTGTGGGGAAGGTGGAACAGCAGGTCAGTCAACTGACCGACGTGATCACGGATACTCACCTCCGAGTCGGCAAGCTGGAACACCAGATGGTCACGCTCACTGAAACCGTGACAGATATGGGGGTGCGTCTCGGGAGAACCGAGCAGAGCATCGCCCGCATCGACGGACACCTGCTGAGGATTGACGATCATCTGGTCCGGATCGATAACCAGTTTGAACAGGTGAATAAGCAGTTTGAAAAGGTAGACGAACGCTTTGTGAAAATAGAAGCTTCCCTAAGCGGCATGCAGGCCATGTTTTATGATCTCATGATTCAACAGACCCGATGGATTATCAGCATGATGCTGGTGCTGGTTGGCGTGACCTTTACCGCTGCACGCTTTATTCATTAAAGGCGACCCAAGGCGGCCGATGATCCTTCATGCAGAATTGGCCGCCTCTGCAAAATCAACAATAACGGCTATAATTTAGACAGGTCGCCACCTTCCTTGTGCCTCAGCGTAACGGGCATTCCCGAAGGTTTATCACCGCACGCCGCTGGCGGCTTTCGGCGTACAAGGGGGTGTTTCATGGTAAATCATGTCTGGGGACTGTTGTCCCATCCAGGTCCCGAACTGCAACAAATCCAGCGTGAACGGGAAACCGTTTCACATGTGTATTCTCATCATGTTCTTCTGATGGCGCTTATTCCGGTTGTCTGTTCCTTTATCGGAACCACGCAGCTTGGCTGGAATTTCGGTGACGGGCAGAAACTGCTGGTTTCCATGTTCACCGCGTCCTACATCGCCGTTATTTTTTATGTTCTGATGCTCGGTGCTGTCGCCCTGATGGGGCGAATTATCTACTGGATGGCGCGTCGCTATGACAGTCGTCCGACACTCAACAGTTGCATCGTGTTTGCCGGCTACGTTGCCACACCGATGTTCCTCAGCGGGATCGTCGCGTTATATCCGATGGTCTGGCTGTGCCTGTTCGTCGGTATTATTGGTTTGTGCTACAGCGGATATCTGCTGTATCTCGGTATTCCGAATTTCCTGAATATCGACCGCCGCGAAGGCTTTCTGTTCTCCAGTTCAACTCTGGCAATGGGTGTTCTGGTTCTTGAGCTGCTGCTCGCGCTGACGGTGATCATGTGGGGTTACGGAACTCAGCTATTTTGACCAGCACTGCTCCCTCCACTGCGAAGGGGAGGGAGCAACAAACTAATCCCGCATAATCCTGGTACCCGGATTTGTTATTCCTGCCAGTTTTTCAACTTACTGGTTTTTCCTATTCCCGGATTGAAGCTGTTGGTGGGATCGGCCTGTTGGTAGAAGGCTTTCAGGTGCGGTTTCGCCATATACAGATGCCCGACGTTATGCTCGGCCGGGTACTCCGCGCCTTTGGCGTCGAGAAGCTCAAGCATCCTGTGTTTCAGCGCCTTGCTGTTCGCGCCTTTTTTGACGATGTAATCCTGATGGAAAACGTGGCACATGAAATGGCCGTAATACAGTTTTGCCACCAGCTGGTTATCGATATCCTCCGGCAGGGTTTCAAACCATTCGCGGTCATTGCGTCGCAGCGCGATGTCCAGTGCCAGAATGTCCTCCACCTCTTTTTCATGCACTGCGTGATAACGCACCGCGGCACCCGCTGCGGCGAAGCGATGCAGGAAAGCTTTTTTACCTTCATCGGCAGAACAAATAAAGAAATCGCCCTGACCGTCACTGAAGAATCGGGTCAGGAAGTTTCTGGCCTCATCAATGCCCTGACCTGACATTTTCAGCAGCAGATGATGTTCAAAACGATCGCGGTATTGTTTCATCCGTGGAGGCAGATGATTGGGCAGGGCTTTGCTCAGGCATTGCATGACGCGGTCGCTGAAGTTTTTCGGCAGAAAAGGCACTTTGCTGGCGTGGGCATCGAATTTACCTTTAGCGGTAAACATATCCGGCATTTTATCGGTGCCAAGCTTGTCGATCATCATAAAGGTGTCTTTGCCATAGACTTCGGTGATATCGAAAATGTCACGATGCATGTATTCGCCTGCAACAGGCAGATGAGTGAAGTCTCGCAGGATTTGACGGCGCAGTTCAGTGAGGACGGCGGTGTCATTGGTGCCGATGTAAAACACCTGCTGCTGGGTTTCTGCCGGGAAAGTGTCGAGGCGTACCGCAAATACCGCCAGCTTTCCGGCACAACCTGAGGCCTCAAACAACCGGCGCTGGTCGGCGTTAAAGCGTGACGGCGTATCAGCATCCACTTCACGAACGCGTGATGCGTATTCGTTATCGGACGCCAGTCGCTTATCGTGCAGGATATCGGTTTCAAGATATTCCGCTTTTTCCAGACGCGTCAGGATCTCCTCGGGCGTATCACCGAGGTTGATGCCCAGATGATTAATCAGCTTCAGCTCTCCCTGCTCATCTATCTGTGCGTAGAGCGCCATTTCGGTATAGGCCGGGCCGCGTTTGACCAGTGAGCCGCCGGAGTTATTGCAGATCCCGCCGACAACGGAGGCACCGATGCAGGATGATCCGATCACCGAGTGAGGTTCCCGGTTGTACGGCTTGAGCATTTTCTCCAGCTTATAGAGTGTGCTGCCGGGGAAGCCGATCACCTGATGGCCGCCGTCGAGCAACTGGATCTTATCCAGCTTCAGCGTACTGAAAATCACTATGTCGCGGTCGTAATCGTCCCCGCTGGGCGTCGAACCTTCGGTCAGGCCGGTATTGGCAGCCTGCATGATGACGATTTTATCGGCCTCGATGCACACTTTCAGCAGTTGCCACTGTTGCAGCAATGTCTGTGGGAATACGACCGCCAGCGCTTTGCCTCCGCCGGAGCGAAACCCTTTACGGTAGCGCTCGGTGTTGCTGTCACCGGTCAGAACATGGCGGATGCCGGCAATCTCTTTCAATGCGGCGATGAGTGTCTGATTATCCATTTCATCTTCCTTTTTTGACGTGATGCGCATTTGGCACCCCTACAATCATAGACTTATTCCGGCGCCTTTTTGTCATGCGCTGTCCATTAAATCGTCATTGATGTGTCATAAAACTCGCGCTTAATGAACGCCAGATAATGAAAGCAACCGAGAGACAGCATCATGGCGCAAGCACAACTTAAGCTGGCACAGGCTGAATATCCTCAGGCCGGGACACAGCATCTGAACAAAGTACTCGACGTCAAAGGCCTGGTGAAATCCTATAAATCCGGCCAGCGGGTTCTTGATGACATTAATTTTGATCTGCACGCCGGTGAGTTTGTCGCGGTGATTGGCCGCTCCGGTGCAGGGAAATCTACGCTGCTGCACGTTCTCAATGGCACCATTCCGTTAACCGACGGCAGCGTGGTGTGTCATTACGAAAATGGTGAACAGCAGGAGCTTGCCGGGCTGACCGGCAAAGCGCTGCGCCGCTGGCGTTCCGGTTGTGGCATGATTTTTCAGGATTTTTGCCTGGTCCCGCGTCTGGATGTACTGACTAACGTACTGCTCGGGCGTCTGAGCCATACCTCAACGTTCAAATCATTCTTTAACCAGTTTAACGACGAAGACCGCGCCCGGGCGATTTCCCTGCTGGAATGGCTGCACATGTTGCCGCATGCGTTACAACGCGCCGAAAATCTTTCCGGCGGGCAGATGCAGCGGGTGGCGATATGTCGCGCACTGATGCAAAACCCCAAAATTTTGCTGGCCGATGAACCCGTTGCTTCTCTCGATCCAAAAAATACCCTGCGCATCATGAATGCACTGAAAAAAGTCAGCGAAGAAAATATCGCGGTGATGGTGAATTTGCATTCGGTCGAACTGGTGAGAGATTATTGCACCCGTGTTATTGGCATTGCGAAAGGGCAAATTATATTTGATGGTCATCCTGATCAGTTAACTGACGGGATCCTGCATCAGTTATACGGTGAGGAACATGAAGCCGTAGCGGTTTAATTATAAGACTCAATTTTGGCACGCTTTATTTCTACTTTCTCTCAATCTACACAAGGTTACCATTACATGAAGAAGTTATTACGTCTGGCAGTCTTTGTTGCAGGTTCCTTTACCGCAATGCACAGCATGGCAGAAGATGCGCCTAAAGAACTGAACTTAGGTATTTTGGGCGGGCAGAATGCGACTCAGCAAATCGGGGATAATCAGTGCGTCAAAGATTTCTTCGATAAAGAATTAAATGTGGATACTAAACTGCGTAATTCCTCCGATTATTCAGGTGTTATTCAGGGCTTATTAGGTAAGAAAGTCGACATGGTATTAAGTATGTCTCCGTCGTCTTTCGCGTCGGTTTATATTAATAACCCGAAAGCAGTGGATCTGGTGGGTATTGTGATCGACGATACTGACAAATCCCGCGGTTACCACTCAGTTGTCGTGGTCAAAGCCGACAGCCCGTACCAGAAAATTTCTGATCTGAAAGGTAAATCCTTTGGCTTCGCTGACCCGGATTCCACCTCCGGTTACCTGATCCCGAATCAGGCGTTCAAGAAAGAGTTTGGCGGCACAACGGATAATAAATACAACAACTTCTTCTCCAGCGTTACCTTCTCCGGCGGCCATGAGCAGGACATTCTTGGCGTGCTGAACGGCCAGTTCGAAGGCGCGGTGACCTGGGCTTCAATGATTGGTGACCGTGAAACCGGTTATACCTCAGGGGCATTCAACCGAATGATCCGCATGGACCATCCGGATCTGATGAAGAAAATCCGTATCATCTGGGAATCTCCGCTGATCCCTAACGGCCCGATTTTAGTGCGCAGCGATTTGCCACCGGCATTTAAAGCCAAACTGGTTTCTGCCATCAAGAAACTGGATAAAGAAGACCACGCCTGCTTCGTGAAAGCCGTCGGCGGTAAACAACACATCGGTGAAACGTCGCTGGCGGAATATCAGCAGATAATCGATATGAAGCGCGAGCTGACTAAAGGCGGTCGTTAATCCGTAGTTTCCTCCTCCTTCGCAGGGGGAGGAATTATTATTATCTGTAAACCGGAAATATTATTTTGAATAAAGATTTCAATCGTTATTATCAGCAGGTGCGCGGGAAACAAAAGCGTGAAGCGCTGATCTGGTCAGGATTGATGCTGGTTTTATATCTTTGGTCAGGCAATGTTTCCGAGCTAAATCTGAAAACCATTATTGTTTCCGCGCCGAGTTTTTTTGATTATATCGGTGAAACGGTGCCGGTATTGCACTGGCCGTTGTTATTTGCTGATGGCCATACTGAAGGATCTTTTGCTTACTGGGGCTACCGGCTTAATATTCAGTTGCCGCTGATCTGGGAAACTATTCAGCTGGCACTTTCGTCGACGATTTTATCCACCGCGCTGGCCATTATTCTGGCATTTCTTGCCGCCAATAATACCGATTCGCCAAAATGGATAAAATTCAGTATCCGCACGTTTGTCGCTTTCTTACGCACCATGCCGGAACTGGCCTGGGCGGTGATGTGCGTCATGGCTTTTGGCGTGGGGGCAATCCCCGGTTTTATCGCCCTGACATTACATACCGTTGGCAGCCTGACCAAATTGTTTTACGAATCCATTGAAACCGCCTCGGATAAACCGGTGCGTGGCCTGCGTGCCTGCGGCGCAGGGCGACTGCAGCGCATGCGTTTCGCCATGTGGCCGCAGGTGAAACCGATTTTCCTGTCTTACAGTTTTATGCGCCTTGAGATCAACTTCCGTCAGTCCACCATTCTCGGGCTGGTCGGTGCCGGTGGCATCGGGCAGGAGCTGATGACCTCAATCAAACTCGACCGTTATGATCAGGTCAGCATGACCTTACTGCTGATTATATTGGTGGTATCGATAATGGATTATCTCTCAGGAAAACTGCGCAAACTCGTTGTGGAGGGCACTTTCTGATGTTAACCGATGCGCTTGAACCTCATGTTGTCAGCAGCCTGAAACAACAGCACGGACATTTGTTTGCCGCGCAGCGCCGCTATCTGCGCTACCTCGCGATACTGGCCGTGGTGATTACGCTGTATTACGTCTACTTTTTCAGTTACTTCGGCATTCCGTGGAGCGAAGTGGTGCGCGGCAGCCGTGAAGTCGGGCGCTATTTCCTGCGCATGTTCGTCTGGCACAACGTCTCCGAATGGCCGTTTATGTACTATTTTTCGCAAATTGGCATCACGCTGGCGATAGTCTTTGCCGGCACGATCACCGCCTCTTTCCTGGCATTGCCGTTGTCATTTCTGGCTGCGCGAAACGTGATGAACACGCCCTTGCTCAGACCTGTTTCGCTGATCGTTCGCCGGCTTCTTGACGTGCTGCGCGGGCTGGATATGGCGATCTGGGGGCTGATTTTCGTTCGCGCCGTCGGCATGGGGCCGCTGGCAGGCGTGCTGGCGATAGTGATGCAGGATTTAGGGTTACTGGGCAAATTATTCGCCGAAGGGCATGAAGCCGTGGAACGCTCGCCAAGCCGTGGCCTGCGGGCGCTGGGCGCTTCACCGCTTCAAACCCACCGCTTTGGTATCTTCACCCAGTCGTTCCCGACCTTCCTTGCACTGTCGCTGTATCAGATTGAATCCAACACCCGTTCTGCCGCGGTGCTCGGCTTTGTCGGGGCAGGGGGGATTGGCCTGGTGTACGCGGAAAATATGCGGCTGTGGAACTGGGATGTGGTGATGTTTATCACGCTTATTCTGGTGGCTATTGTGATGATAATGGATAAGATTTCCGCGATGCTGCGGGCGAAATATATTCAGGGTGAAGAGATAGCGCTGTTTGAGCCTGAAGTGCGGAGATCGAAAACGCCGGTCGAGCTTTACCGGCCATAAAACGCGTAATAAAAAAGGCGGCGTCCCTGTCGGATGCCGCCTTTTTCGTTTCAACCGCGTCAGTTTTTACTCGTCAAAAAACCAGTAACCCTGATTCACCAGATCGGTGAGTACAGCGATAAACTCCGGATCCTGTACCGCGTTCCCCAGCTCATTTTTACTGATGCAGGTGTAACGGCACAACGCATCTGCCGCCTTCACGTTATCGGTTTCCAGCGCTTCGCTGTTCACGAAGAAACGCCCACCCACATTCAGCACGCGCAGGCCGCTGAGACGGGTCAGGCTGTCGCCCTGCGTCAGGGCATCGACAATTTCGTGAGCTTCAAACGGCGGTTCAGCGGGAGCGATGTCCAGTTCATGGCGCGGCGTGGTGGCGAAGCGTCCGAACCACTGTTTAAAGGATTCCGGCTCATTGATAAGCTCGTGCATCATATTGCGCACACGATCCAGTTCGTACTCTTCAACTTTGCCCACATGCTCACGCAGTGTCAGATCCGGGTCGCTGTAGTGGTTGCCACCGAGATCGTTTTCCAGCGCATAATCCGCAAAGCTGCTGATGAAATCACGGGTGTTCGGGCCACGAAAACCGACGGAATAATTCAGCGCCGTTTCATGGGTGAAACCGTCATGCGGGAAGCCTGGCGGAATATACAGAATGTCGCCAGGTTCCAGATCTTCATCAATGATTGGCGTGAAAGGATCAACGTGTAATAACGCCGGATGCGGGCAAAACTGGCGCATCGGCAAAGCATCTCCCACACGCCAGCGGCGGCTGCCCATGCCCTGAATGATAAATACGTCATATTGATCGATATGCGGGCCGACACCGCCGCCCGGCACGGAATAGGAGATCATCAGATCGTCGAGACGCCAGTCAGGCAGTACCCGGAACGGGCGAACCAGTTCGGCAGAAGGCGCGTGCCAGTGGTTAACCGCCTGCGCCAGCAATGACCAGCCGGTTTCACCCAAATTATCGAAATGTTCGAAAGGCCCGTTGCTCGCCTGCCATTGCCCGTTCTTATGGCTGACCAGGCGGCTGTCCACCTCAGGTTCCATCGCAAGGCCGGCTAACTCATCCGGAGTGATCGGATCGACAAAGTTTGTGAACGCTTTTTTGATAATAACAGGTTGTTTTTGCCAGTATTTTTCTAAAAACTCTGGCCAGTCGAGATTGAGTTCATACGCCATGTGATTCACCAGTGGAAAGACAAACAGCCCCGATTATAGAGAGGCTGTATGCAATACCGCTTTGTCGTGGGTCAAGGCTACCCGTCATAATTCAAACCGCAGGGGCGTTGGCGACATTCAGTCACCCGAATCACTGGCATAAGTCAGCTCATCGGGTTTCCTTCACTTACTGCCTTGCTGCCGCCTGAATTATTTTGGGTACAGAACTCTGGTTGAAACAGTTACGATTTCGCAGCCAGCACGACCAGTTTCTGGTTAACAAATTCTTTGATCCCCAGATCTGACAGCTCGCGACCAAAACCTGAGCGCTTAACCCCACCAAATGGCAGTTCAGCGGCGGTGTCTGTCGGTGAATTGACATATACCATGCCGGTTTCAATCTGGCTTGCCAGCTTACGGGCACGGTCCATGTCTTTGGTGAAGACCGAACCGCCGAGGCCGTAGTGCGAGTCATTGGCAAGTTTCACCAGTTCCTCGTCATTTTTCACCACATACACCTGGGCGACCGGGCCAAAGAACTCTTCAAAATATGCCGGATTGTCGCGGGTAATGTGCGTCAGAATCGTTGGCTCGAAGAAGTTACCCGGATTGTCTGTCACCTTTTTACCGCCAAAGTGCAGTTTCGCCCCGTGTTTTACGGCGTCATCCACCTGCTTGCTCAGCGTTTTCACCGCATCGGCAGAGGACAACGGGCCCAGCGAGGTGGATTTATCCAGCGGATCGCCCATCTTCAGCGCTTTAAAGTGTTCGGTGAATTTTTTCAGGAATTCATCGGCGACTTTTTCATGAATGATGAAACGTTTGGCCGCGGTACACACCTGACCTGCGTTGGAGATACGTGCCTGCGCACCGGCTTTAGCCGCTTTATCGATATCCGCATCGTCGAGCACGGCAAACACGTCGTTCCCGCCCAGCTCCAGCGTGGATTTTTTCAGCTTACCGGCAGCACGGGCAGCGACCACGGCACCGGCTTTTTCCGAACCGGTCAGCGCCACGCCCTGAACGCGGTCATCGTCAATGATTGACGCGACCTGATCCTGCGAAATAAACAGGTTGGTATAGGCGCCTTTTGGCGCACCGGCTTCGGTCACCAGCTTTTCAAAGGTTTCCGCACAGTGCGGCACAATGCTGGCGTGTTTCACAATCACGCTGTTACCGGAAGCCAGGTTCGGTGCCAGAACTCGCATCAGCTGGTAGAACGGGAAGTTCCACGGTTCGACGGCCATGATCACGCCGATTGGATGGTGCTCTACCCAGGCTTCACCCAGGTCTGACTTATAAGGCACAGGTTTGAGGAATTCTTCCGCTTTTTCGGCATAGAATTTCGCAATATCTGCGCAAATTTGCACTTCGCCACGGCTTTGCTCAATAAGCTTGCCCATCTCGACGCTGACAATTTTGGCCAGTTCATCGACGCGCGACGACATGATTTCCGACAGCTTATGCAGGACTTTCACACGTTGCTGGATATCGCCCTGTGCCCAGTCGGATTTGTACAACGCATGCGCGGTGGCCAGCGTTTCCTCGACCTGCTTATCGTTGTGCGTCTGGTATTCTTTGATGAGTTTGTTGTTGAACGGATTTATCGTTTGATATGGCATGTGGTGCTCCTTGTTTTGTGGCGCGCCGCTTTAAAAATCAGCCGCGCGTTGGAATTGAGGTGCGTACGCCTTTCTGCGTTATGTTTCCGCTGTCTCATTCGAACAATAAGCATAGTCGATAAAACGTGAAGTCTGTCGCACAGACACCTCCGGCAACACAGTCTTTTCACCGTATTTTGGCTGCCTGCTTACAGGCCACAGCCCGCGAGGGCTGCGGGCTGTCTCTGAGATTAATCGTCTTTACGTAACTTTTCTTCCAAAGCCGGTTTTGTCTCCCGTGGTTTTGTTTTAGCAAGCGATTGATAAATGAAGCGCTCACTTTTATGCTGGCTTTCCTTGTTTTCCGACACTGAGAAATTCATGAAGCTTGATGCGATTCCGTTTTGCACCACCGACTGGCGCGAGGTCACGCCGACTCAGCATCCGGGCGATGTGGGGATGGCGCTGTGGCGCACCCAGAAATTTGGCGATATACGCGTGCGCATTGTGGAATATTCCGCCGGTTATGAAGCGGATCACTGGTGCAGCAAGGGCCACGTTCTGTTTTGTCTGGAAGGTGAATTGCATACGCGCCTGGAGGATGGCCGCACGTTTACGCTTTCTCCGGGGATGAGTTATCAGGTGGCGGACAATGCCGAGGCGCATCGTTCATCGACGCCGGTTGGCGCGAAATTATTTGTGGTTGACTAGTTTTTAAGCCAAAACGTTAACAGAAAAATTCCCTGCCAGCCCTCACGCTGGCAGCAAGGAGCAGCAGGTGAGTAAATTACGGGTAGGCATCATTTTTGGTGGTAAATCGGCAGAACATGAAGTGTCATTGCAGTCGGCGAAAAACATAGTCGATGCCATTGATAAACAACGTTTTGATGTGACGTTATTGGGTATTGATAAGAAAGGCGAATGGCATATTAACGATGCCAGCAACTACCTGATCAACGCTGAAAACCCCTCGCTGATTGCCCTTAACCGCTCGAATAATCAGGTCGCGCTGATCCCCGGTCAGACCGAAAATCAGTTAATCGAAACCCACAGCGCCAGTGCGTTGTCGCAGGTGGATGTGATCTTCCCGATTGTCCACGGCACGCTGGGGGAAGACGGCTCTTTGCAGGGTTTACTGCGCATGGCGAATATCGCGTTTGTCGGCTCCGGCGTTTTAGGGTCGGCGGTCAGCATGGACAAAGACGTGACCAAGCGTTTGCTGCGCGATGCCGGGCTTTCCGTCGCGCCATTCGTCTGTCTGACCCGCGCGAATCGTCAGAAAAACACCTTTGCCAGTGTTTCGCAGCAACTCGGTTTGCCGTTGTTTATCAAACCGGCGAATCAGGGATCATCGGTCGGTGTGAGTAAAATCAGCGATGAGGCCGGTTACCTTCGTGCTCTGGATGACGCGTTCAGCTTCGACCATAAAGTATTGGTGGAGTCGGCAATCAAAGGCCGCGAAATTGAATGCGCGGTATTAGGCAACGATCACCCGCAGGCCAGCGTGTGTGGCGAAGTGATCCTGCATGACGACTTCTATTCTTACGATACCAAATATATCAATGAGTCCGGCGCATCCATCGCTGTACCCGCGGATTTACCACCGGAAACACACGACCGCATTCGTGCAATCGCATTACAGGCATTTCAGGTTCTGGAATGTCGCGGCATGGCGCGGGTCGATGTTTTCCTGACGGAGCAGGGTGACGTGGTGATCAACGAGATCAATACCTTGCCGGGCTTCACCAATATCAGCATGTACCCGAAACTCTGGGCAGCCAGTGGTTTAGGTTACACTGACCTGATCACCCGCCTGATCGAACTGGCGCTGGAGCAACATCAGCAGGACAACCAGCTCAAAAGCTCGGCTAACTGACCGGCGGATTTCAGGGGAGTATGAAAAAGGCAGGGAGAGATCTCTGCCTTTTGTGTTTTGTGATGCTAATTACGCCCGGTAGCGCCAGAGCAGAAGGGCGACACCGGCCAGACTGGTGAGTGAAACGCTATAAAGTGCTGTCGCGGCACCGGCATTTTCTGCCAGATATCCGGCAATGCCGGTAGCGATGGCGGCAATGAACACCTGTCCGCGCCAGGCGAGGGCGCTGGCCCGCGCAACATCAGCGTCCAGAAAATGTCTCAGTACGCCAAACGTCCCCAATGCAAACACCACGTTTGAGGCCAGATGCGCAACGAAGATGAGCGCCAGTGCGGCAAGCGGCCATAAGGCAAAGTGAGGTAACAGAAAATATCCGCCCAGAAACAGCGTCAGACATAATAAAAGCCGCAGATTGCTGGCGCCGTAATGCCGCAGTTTATCTGCATTGAGCAGCAGCGGGCCGCAAAGTTGCCCCAGACTGCGCGCAAACAACAACGGCAGCGCCAGGCTGGCCGTATCCTGCGGTTGCATTTGTTGCGCCAGAGCCGGTAACAATGCCATCGCCGGAGAACCCACCGCCGCGAGTGCCGGTAGCAGCAAGACGCTTCGTTTTTGCAAAGGCGTAAACGTTTTCCAGTGTAGGAACGGTTTCGCATCGGTGTCAGGCGGGGCAGCAGTGGGGGAACACGTTTTGAATAGGGCTAATGATCCGGCCAGCAGAGCCGCAGAGGCTGCAAAACTCAGCGCATCCAGGGCCAGCAGGCTAAGCGGTGAAAACAGATCAAACAGCAAAATGCCCAATCCTGTGCCAAGCAACACCTGCGCCGAAAAAATCAGTGTTTCAAGCGCCGTTGCTGCCGGCAGTTCGTCGGTGCTAAGTCCGCGTTTGAACAACAGCGTCAGCGCCGGATAACTCATGCCGCTAAATAAAGCCTCCGCAGACTGAACGGCCAGCAGTGCCGGGATATTATGCGTAAGCACACCATACAGCGGCATTATCAGGGCCAGCATACCGAGTAATTCACACAGGATCAGAATGCGCAGCGGTGACATTTTCCGGCAAAGTCTTTCGCCCCAAACACTGCCGAAAAAACCGGGCAACGTTGCGAGCATATACGCGAGTGTCAGTGTCGCGGGCGAGGCCTGCCAGCGCAGCAGTTGACCAAAAACCACCACCTGCGTCAGACCATTTCCGAGCGAGGATAAAATAAAGGCACAACCCAGCAGACGCAGCCAGCGGTGACTGCGTAATGCGCGTATCAGCGCATGCAATAACGAATTCATGAATGAGATTCTCATCTGAAATAACAGAAACCCCCGTATTGCCTGGAGGCAACAGGGATATAAAAACTGTCAGCGATGAGAATTCGTTACATTGGAATGAAGAACCTGAATGGAAACGTAAGACAAAAATGTAGCACAAAAAGAAGGGGATGAAAGCGTGTGAAGTGATTTGTCGGATCGCAGGCATGAAAAAGGCGGCAAACGCCGCCTCTTCTGCTTACTGCCTGCTTATACCATCAGACTTATTTGTACAGCTCAGCTGTACCGTACAGATGATTGTCGCCTGACGCACCGATGATGCGGTAAGAACTTGCACCGGCTTCGCTGGCTTTAGCACTCAGTTTGTTCTGCAGGCTGGTCAGGCTGTTGCCTGCTGTTGCGCTGACAACACCGATTGCTTGCTGATCTGCTGGTGCAGACTGAACTTCAGTGGCTGCCAGCGTTGAGAATGAAGCGGTAGCCAGTGCGAGAGCGGCGAGAGTCATAGTGATGTTTTTCATAATATTTTCCTCAATTCGTTTTTTTAAGCTTTGCCCGGCGTTGTTACCAACGTTCATTTATTGTGCAAAGCTGTCTTCTGTCCGATTTAGCATTTAAGTTATTAATGGATAATTTAAATGCTGATTACCCTGGTGCTAAGGTCCTGCGTGCTTATTTATACAGCTCAGCAGTACCGTAAAGATGGTTGTCACCGGAAGCACCAATGATGCGGTAAGAACTTGCACCGGCTTCGCTGGCTTTCGCGTTCAGCTTGTTCTGCAGGCTGGTCAGGCTGTTACCGGACGTGGCGCTAACCACACCGATGGCTTGCTGACCTGCCGGGGCAGACTGAACTTCAGTCGCGGCCAGGGTGGAGAAAGAAGCGGTAGCAAGGGCGATTGCCGCGAATGTCATAGTGATGTTTTTCATGATGTCTTCCTTTTGATTCTGTTTATCAGCAGATGATTATTCAGTCCGACGTTATTAATTAACGTTCGATAAGTAAATCTTAGACCTGGATCACATTCTGCGCAACTTATTTATTTATTAATCGTTAACTAATTGTGCGGAACAATCTGCTAACGCGTTCATCATGCTTATTTGTAGATCTCAGCAGTGCCGTACAGATGGTTGTCACCGGAAGCACCGATGATGCGGTATGAACTTGCACCGGCTTCAGTGGCTTTTGCATTCAGTTTTGACTGCAGGGTACTCAGGTCACCATTAGATGAGGCACTGATGGTACCGACGACTTGCTGGGAAGCGGGTGCAGACTGAACTTCTGTTGCTGCCAGTGTTGAGAAAGACGCGGTGGCGAGTGTCAGTGCTGCGATGCTCATTGCGATAGTTTTCATGATGTTTAATCCTGTGCGTTATTTTTTGGTCGGGGCCACTTGTTCAGAGGCCTCAGTTTTCAGGTCAACGTTATTTATTAGTTAACGTTCGATAAGTAAATGTTAGAGGTTGGCGACAGTTTGTGCAAGATGTTTTTTTAATGAGCGTTAACTTATTGTGCTGTGACAGAGATCACACGAAAAGGCCGGTTTGTTTGGTTTTCGTTAATTTTATGTTTTTAAACTACTTCCCCGCACGAATGAAAACTGCTTATCCAATTTTGTGCTGAATGAATCATTAATGATCGCTAGGTTAATGGTTGGTTCTGACGGGGGAGGGTGTTAAAACTGGGGGCGTTCTTACCGGAAGAGTAAAAGATAAGGCGACCAGGGCCGCCTTATCGTGATTCCTGCGCTGAGAGTCAGTCGTCAGTCGCCCGGTTCTTCCTTAATAGTAGATAGAAGCGGGTGTATGACCAGAGGCTGACGGAGCAGGTGGCTGAGTCGGAGAAGTTGAAATACGGCCTTGTGAGGTTTTTTTACTCACATAGGTACCGGGTTTGCAGTAATTGCTGTCCCCGGTCACATTGACCATGGCCACTTCCTGACTCAGTAAAGGCATCATGATAACCTGCTGTGCGGCAACATTGGCAACCGGGACAGCGGTTAAAGCCATAACTGCAAGAAGGATTTTAAGATTACTCATGATGTTACGTCCTGGGTGTGTTACGTGTAAAAACGCTTATAGCTTGTGCAGCTTTGCGGGTTTGAGTGATTTTCTTATCGCTCGATAATTAAATGATAATCTCCGCTGGACTTGTGCGCAACTATTTTTAATAATGATCGTTAAGTTATTTTTATAACGATTAGTTTTAACAACCATAATCACAATGGTGATGGAAGGAGGGTGTATGAGCACTGAACAGACGGCTTTGGTCCGGAAAAGTCGCGGTCGCCCAAAACAGTTTGACCGTGGAACTGCTCTGAGCAAGGCCTTGAACTTATTCTGGCGCCACGGCTATGAGGCCACGTCGCTGGCGGATCTGGTTGAAGCGACAGGTGCAAAAGCGCCCACGCTGTATGCCGAATTCGGTAATAAAGAAGGGCTATTTCGCGCAGCCGTTGAACATTATCTGACTAACTTTTACGAAAAGAGCTCATGTTTATTGAGCAAAACAGATTTGTCCGTCGAAGAAACCATCGGCCAGTATCTGCGGGCTATCGCGGAGCTGTTTACAGACTGCGACACGCCGAGCGGCTGCTTTATGATCAGCGCCTCGTCCGGGATGTCTTCATCCTCTGCGGATATCGCAGAAATGCTGCGCGCACGCCATCTCTCTCAGGAACGCTCATTGTTTGAGTTCTTTGAGAAAAGAAAACAGGCTGGCGAAATGCCCTCTGTGACTGACAGCGCCCTGCTGGCGAAATACCTCGCCTGTACGATTCAGGGTTTCTCGGTTCAGGCACGCGATGGCGCCTCTTCCGCCCAGCTGAATCAGCTGATTGACGTGGTCATGAACATCTGGCCACAGCTGAGCAGGGCAACCGTAGTCAGCACTGCCGCGCATTGATGAGTCCTGATGCATGGGTAAGAAAGAGAATTGAACGCCAGGTGCTAAGTCTTTCGGGCCTGGCATCCGGTGGTATCGATTTTGAACATCCGCCGGGCGATCCGGGGCTGTTTGGCCCGGAAAGCGTGACCTGGCGGGTGCATGGCGATTTTACTTCTATGCTGTGCGGCGGCGTCAGTGCCTTACTGTTGCAGATGCTTCATCCGCTGGCGCTTGCCGGTGTCTGGGATCATTCCTCATTTCGTGAAGACATGCTTGGCCGCTTGCGGCGCACCAGCCAGTTTGTTTCCTGCACCACCTTCGGGCCGACGCGAGATGCCAATGCGTTAATCGAAAAAGTAAAATCCATACATTTACGCGTAACCGGCACGGATGCTTTTGGCACGCCGTATGCCGCCAGTGACCCGCAGCTGCTGGTCTGGGTACACGTCACCGAAGCCTACAGTTTTCTGCAATCCCATCTTCGTTACCGCAATCCGGCACTCAGTCTGGACGATCAGAATCGCTATTATCAGGAATTCGCACGTGTGGCGGAAAGTCTCGGTTCGGCCAACGTTCCGGACAGCGTGGCAGCCGTAGAGGCTTATCTGCAGGCCATGCGCCCGCAGTTACGCTGTGATGAACGCACGCGGGAAGTGGTGAGATTGTTGCAAAATGCCCCCGCCCCAAGCCGTCTGGCAAAGCCGGTTGGCAGCCTGATGATTCAGGCGGGCATCGAATTATTACCTGACTGGGCGGCCAGGCAACTGGATATTTCCATTTTCAGGCCGAAACGTCAAATGTTGCGTTTCGCCATCCGCCGCATTGCCAGCGTACTGCGCTGGGCGGTAAGAAACGGCTCATGGCACCGCGCCATGCGCCGTATGGGACGTCTTAACTGATCGTTACAGATGCGGATACACGCCCGGTCCAATCGGTAATCCGAGCAGATACCAGCCCACCAGCATCAGCAGCCACACCACGAAAAACACAATCGGATACGGCAGCACCAGCGAATAATAGGTGCCGAGTTTCGCCTCTTTGATGTACCGCTGGAGGAATCCGAGGAACAGCGGCACAAACGGCGACATCGGCGCAAGCGGGATCACCGAGGAATCGGCCACGCGGAACACGATTTGCGCGAACGCCGGGTGGAAGCCGAGCAGCATAAACATCGGCACAAAAATCGGAGCCAGAATCGACCAGATGGCCGAGCCGCTGGCGATAAACATGCACAGCAACGCCGAGAGGAAAATCAGCCCGAGGAAAGCCGGAATACCGGTCATGCCCAGATTTTCCAGCACATCCGTCAGCCCGATCGCCATGAATTTCCCCATGTTGCTCCAGTTGAAAAATGCCACAAACTGGGAGAGCGGAAACACCATCACAATAAAACCGGCCATCGATTTCATCGGATCCACCAGCAGATCCGGCACGTCACTGGCGCTGCGAATTTGCTTTGTCACCATGCCGTAAGGCACGGAAATCACGAAGAAGAACAAAATGATCAGCGGCACGATGCCCTGAATAAAGGGTGAAGGAATGATGCCACCGGTTTTCGGGTTGCGCAGCGGTGCGGCCTCAGGCACCACCAGCAACGCCACCAGGGCGATAAACACCAGCGCCGCAATTCCGCTCGCCATCAGGCCGCGGTTCTGTTCCGGCGTCAGCTTTTTCATCTCTTCATTGCGCTCGCCCTGATACACCGGCAGGCGCGGTTCCACGAATTTATCCGTCAGAACGGCGCCGACAATGGTCAGCAGGATCACCGACGCTGCCATAAAGTACCAGTTGTCGATCACGCTGACCTGCACCGCCGGATTAATGGCTTTCGCCGCTTCGGTACTCAGGCCTGAGAGCAACACATCGGTGGTCACAATCAGCAGATTGGCGGTAAAACCGCAGCCGACCCCGGCAATGGCGGCCAGCAAACCGGCCACCGGATGACGCCCGACCGCGAGGAAAATCAGCGCGCCCAGCGGCGGCATCACCACCAGCGCGGCATCTGATGAAATGTGGCTGAAGAAGGCGATAAAAATCACCATATAACTGGCGTAACGGGCATTCACTTTGGAGGCCATTTTGTACATCAGGCTTTGCAGCAGCCCGACACGTTCCGCCAGCCCGGCACCGATCACCAGCGCCAGTATTGAACCCAGCGGGGTAAATCCGCTGAAATTCTTGATGACGTTTGGCAAAATCCACTGAATGCCTTCCACACTCAGCAAATTTTTAACCTGGATGATTTCGCCGTTGCTCGGATTTACCGCCGTAATATTCAGCCATGAAATCACCGCACTCGCGACCATCAGCACGGCAATGAGATACACAAACAATAAAAACGGGTTGGGAATTTTATTACCCACACGTTCAACCCACTGGAGAAATCCTCCCGGACTCTGGCCGGAATCTTGCGCCTGAATACTCATCTGTTAACCCTCTGTCGTGTTTGTCTTTTTTTATATTTATGCCGCTCATGCGTGCCGGAACGGGGCGCGCATGAGCGGGTACCTGCTGATGATTTACTTCAATGGCGAAGGTTTTACGCCCGCCGGGATCGGGCAGTGATACGGACGCCGTGCGCGTTGTGCGTCGCGCTCTTTCTGGCAGGCCGCCAGTAAATCCGGCTGAGTGAACAGGTCTATGGCGGTCGATGACATGACTTTTGCCGCCAGACACATGCCTTTGTGGGCGATGGAGGTGCGCCCCTGGGAGACAATCTGCCAGGTATGCAGCGGCGAACCGACCGCAAAACACGGGCTGAAACACTGCGCGGTGGGCACCAGCCAGCTGACATCACCGACATCCGTTGAGCCGTAGAGGATATTGCCGTTCGGGGCATACGGCGCAACGGCGTCTGTCAGCGGGGAGTGGCGCAGGGTTTCGGCGAATGCCACGCCTTCTGCGCCGCTGGTACGGGAAATATTCAGCAGATTATTATCGATATCCTGATCGCTCAGCGTGGCGTGAATCGACGCCGCAAACGCCCGCTCTTCGGAGGTGTAATGCGGCGTGCCGAAAGCCTGCACGTACTGATACATCGTGCTTTCCAGCGTACGGTTTGGCACATAGTTGGAGCAGGCTTTATCAAAACGCATCGACATCTGTGTGCCGGTCATCAGCGCCGCGCCTTTGGCGATATCCACCACGCGCTCGAAAATCGCCTGCGCCTGATCCATTTGCGGTGCGCGCACCAGATACAGCACCTCGGCATCGGCCTGCACCACGTTTGGCGAAATCCCGCCTGCGTTGGTGATGGCGTAATGCAGGCGCGCTTCCTGAATGATGTGCTCGCGCAGGAAATTCGCCCCGGTATTCATCAGCGTCAGGGCGTCCAGCGCGCTGCGGCCGAGATGCGGTGCGGCGGCGGCGTGTGAGGACACGCCTTTAAAGCTGAACGAGGCCTGAATATTGGCCAGCGTCTGGTTGCTGAACATGCCGCTGTAGGTTTCCGGGTGCCAGGTCAGCGCGGCATCGACATCATCAAACAGCCCTTCGCGGGCCATAAAGGTTTTGCCGGAACCGCCTTCTTCGCCGGGACAGCCGTAAAAACGCACCGTGCCCGGTATGTTTTCGCGCTCCATCCAGGCTTTCACCGCCAGCGCGCCGCCGAGTGCAGCGGTGCCCAGCAGATTATGGCCGCAACCGTGGCCGTTACCGTTTTCCACCAGCGGCTGCGCCACGTCGCAACCGGCTTTCTGGCTTAAACCGGCCAGCGCATCGAATTCGCCGAGCAGGGCGATCACCGGTTTTCCGCTGCCAAAACGGGCAATGAACGCGGTGTCCATGCCGCCGACGCCGCGCTCAACGACAAATCCGCTGGCTTCCAGTGTGTCGGCCAGCAATGCCGAGGAGAACGATTCTGCAAAGCGGGTTTCAGGGTGATCCCAGATGGCATCACTGATTTTCGCCAGTGCAGGTTGCTGGTTATCGATAAAATCATTGATAAAACTGACGATATTGTGGTGATCCGCCATCAGTTCTCTCCTTTGAATTCAGCGATGTTCAGCGCCAGCGCCGCCAGCGTTTTAATGCCCTGAGTCATCACTTTTTCATCGAAATCAAACAGTTCATTGTGATGGCCTGCGCTCAGATCGGTGCCGAAAATCACGTAAGAGGCTTCGCCGCCGCGTGATTTAACCCGCTCCATCATATAGGTGGCGTCTTCCGAACCGGCTGCGCCTTCCTGACGGTCAATGATTTGTTCGAACTCGCCGAGTTTTTCCGCCTGACGGTGGATGTAATTCACCCAGGCAGGCGTTGGCGGGCTGCTTTGCGCCGCGCCCATCAGTCTGATGTCAAATTTCACCTGATGCATTTCGGCTGCGCCGGAAATCACTTTCAGCGCCTGCTGATAAATAAATTCGTTCACTTCATTGGTCGTACCGCGCGTTTCCACTTTCATCGTGGCGCTGGAAGGCACCACGTTACGCCCGGTACCGGCCTGTAAAACGCCGACATTGATGCGTGAGTCACCACCGCTGTGGCGCGGGATCGCGTGTAACCCAAGCGTTGCCTGCGCCGCCGCCAGCAGGGCGTTACGGCCGTCTTCCGGTTTGCCGCCGGCGTGCGACGCCACGCCGGTGAAATGCACGTCCAGCTTGGTGGTCGCCATAAAGGTATCGTTACCGCAAACGATGTGATTCGCCGGTACGCCGGTGCCGATATGCACGGCGGTGAAATACTGCACGTCGTCCACCACGCCTGCTTCCACCATGGATTTCGCGCCGCGCGTGCCTTCTTCGGCAGGCTGGAAAATCAGTTTGATGGTGCCGCAGAGCTGGTCGCGCATCTGCATCAGTACTTCCGCCAGCCCGAGGCCGATGGTGGTGTGACCGTCGTGGCCGCAGGCGTGCATCATGCCGTTATTGGCGGACGCAAACCCTTCGCGGAACGGACGATGCCCGTCTTCCAGCACCTCACACAAATCCAGCGCGTCCATATCGACACGAAAACCCATCACCGGGCCGGGACGCCCGGTGTTCAGCGTGGCGACAATGCCGGTGAAACCGCCGGAAAAATGCGGCATCCAGCGGGCAATCGCCCCCTGTTCCAGCGCGCGCTGTTCCTGTTCGGCTAATACGGCGGCGGAGGGCAGACCCATCCGCGACTCTGCGTCGATCACCTCTTTGCCCAGTTGCAGCGAATAGCCGAGCTTTTCGAGACGATCGGCCACCAGCGTGGAAGTACGGAATTCCAGCCAGCCGGATTCGGCATATTTGTGCAAATCACGGCGTTGTTTTTGCAGGGAAGGGAACAGCTGTTCTACGCGTTCAGAAATCTCATTTACCATCACGGACTCTCTTATTTTCTCAGACATGCAGGCTTTCTGCGGCGGGAGGCAGAAAGGAGGAAACCTAAATCTGGAGGGGACTTGCCGGCCTTAGATGATTTTCAATGTACATAAAGCAATCAGGGCATATAAGATGCCAAAATCTTCTTAGTGATAATCAGGGGTTATCAAAGAATCTCATGCCATCACAAATTAAAATGCATCAACTGAGGGCGTTTGTGTCGGTCGCGCGTCATGGCAGTATTCGTGCCGCGAGCCGGATGATGAATCTTTCTCAGCCCGCGCTGACCAAATCGATTAAAGAGCTGGAAGAAAGTCTCGGGGCAAGATTGTTTATCCGCCGCCGTCAGGGGGTGACGCTGACCGACTGTGGCGAGGGGTTTTTCAAGCGTGCAAGCCTGATTCTGGAAGAGCTGCGGGTGGCGCAGGAGGATATTACCCAGCGTCTGGGCGGCACCAGCGGCAGGGTGAATATCGGTGTCGGTGCCAGCATTGCGCGCACCGTTATGCCGGAAGTGATTGACCGTTTTCACCGCGAATTTCCCAATGTGAAGGTGCGCATCGCCGAAGGACAGCTGGTGTCGATGATCCCGGAGTTGCGGCAAGGCGAGCTGGATTTCACCGTCAATACCTATTATCAGGGCCCCTTTGATAACGAACTGTTATATGAAAAGCTTATGGATAAAGAGTATCGCGTGGTCGCACGGCGCGGGCATCCGATGCAAAACGCACGTTCAATGAAAGAACTCTTGCACTGCGACTGGACCTTGCCCACCCCGCGCGGCAGTTACTACAAACTGCTCAGCGAAGTGTTCAGTGAAATGGACGCGGAACCCAATATCAGCGTGATTTGCGAGACGTTTATGTCCTGCACCAGCCTTATCGCCAAAACGGATTTCCTCAGCGTGTTGTCGGTGGATGTGATAAGCGATCCGGTGATTGGTCAGAGTCTGGTGGCGCTGGATCTGGATGTTCCGCTGCCCACGGCGACCTTTTATCTGATTCAGCGGCGCGACACGACGCTCACCCCGATGTCGGCACATCTGGCGCAACTGTTTCGTCTGTATTGCCGTTAACCGCCTCATTTTGTGAAAAAAGCGCGTGTTTCGATGATTTATCGGGGATTTTTGGGAATATTGCCCGTTATCGGGCTTGCTTATACGTTCTACACTGGCCATCACAGGGAATAATAAGCTTCCTAATATTGCCGAGGTCATATGCGCCAGTCCGACATTGTTGCTGAAGTCAGTAACGACAAACAAACCCTGACCGCGCTGGTCGAGCAGGACAACCGCGTGGTGTATTTCTACATATTCGCCCGCGAGGATTTGCGCGACCGTTTTCCGAAAATGCGTGCCTGCTGGGTGCGTAACCTGGTGCCTGCGCCGGTAAACGATGACACGCAGGCGATGGAGCACGGCATATCGCCGATGCTGGCGGCGCAATATTGCCGCAATCTGGAGGGCGAAGCGCCGCTGGACCCGTCGCAGATCCAGATCTTATGGAACGAAAGTGATGACGGTGCCGCGTTGTGGTATCAGGGTTTGCTGCTGGCGGTGATCCCCGGCTGGAGTTTGTATATCGATCATTCGGTGTGTTATTCCGCCGGCTGCATCAAAGAGAACCCGCTGACTTTCCCGCTGGGTTCTGCCTCAACCAACATGCAGTGCGAACTGGCGGAAAAAACCCGTCTGTTCTGGCGCGACTGGCAAAATGAGTTCAGCAACCCCTGGCCGAAAATCCAGCGCAAGCTGCTGGAATCTTACGAAGATCGTTTTGGCCCCTCACTGAAATACTATCTGATCAATCAGGGCAGCTGGCCGCCGATGGCGATTTCCCAGCATGAGGATGACGAGAATTACTATTTCTTCACCGTGGGCATGAGCATCCGCCCGATGCCGCAAATCGACATTATTTTCAACGATGAAGCCGAAAAGCACCGTCGTATCGAACTGGCTTTTTCGGTCGGTAAAGAGTACGTCAGCGAAGAGAATGCCGTGCAGATGGCGAGCGCACTTTCCGGCTATGCGCAGGTGCCCTGGACCACCCTGAGCTGGCTCGGTGAAGGCCACACGCTGATGTCACCGATGGCCCCGATGGGTTTCGAAGGCCACGTGATCTCCTCTGCCTTGTGCGGACCTGCGGACAAAATGCGTCTGCCGAAAATTTACGGCGACCCGGTGAATCAGTTTTGGGTATCCCCGGTGTTTACCAGCGAAATGGAGTTTGCCAAGGGTAAACCGAATGGCGGATTCGAGCTGGTGGCGGCGATGATCGAAAGTGGCGTGGGGTATGTTTTTGCGCCGAGAAGCGCGGTGATTTGATGCGTTGAGTTAGCCGCTCAACACTGGCTTTAAGGTCAAGACCGTGGGCTCGCCGCCCACACTGGCCCAAAGGACGCGTAAGCGCGCGCCCTCTGGACTCCCGCGCTTTTTTCACTGCGCGCTCCGCTCGCTGGCTATGTTTCAGGTACCGCAGCGATAGCCGCAAAATCCCGCCGCTACGCGGTTCCCTTCGTTCGGGCTACAACCCGCGCAAAAAGACGCGCGGTTTTGCGCCTCTCCTCCGGCGGAATTTTGGAACCGGCCTCAGGCTTTTACTTCACAACCTCACTGATTTTGATTTGAAAAGCCAACGGGAATGGGTTTTGAATTTAAGATCGTGCGGGCGATTCAGAAATCTTGCCTCCGGCGGAATTTTGGAACCGGCCTCAGGCTTTTACTTCAAAACCTCACTGATTTTGATTTGAAAAGCCAACGGGAATGGGTTTTGAATTTAAGATCGTGCGGGCGATTCAGAAATCTTACCTCCGGCGGAATTTTGGAACCGGCCTCAGGCTTTTACTTCACAACCTCACGTACTTCATTCTTTAAAAAGCTGCGGGCGATTCAGAAATCTTGCTGAGTGAGAGGTTGCAGACCAGAGGCTGCAAACCCGAAACGAAGGCACCGCGCAGCGGCAAGATTTCCAGCCTGTCGCCGTGGTAACTGAAACATAGCCAGCGAGCGGAGCGCGTGTTGAAAAAGCGGGGAGAGATCCAAGAGAGGGAAAGCACTTCCCTCTCTTGGGCGGTTTCGGCGCAGCGTGATAAGTGATCACCGCACGTAAGAAACCGAAATTTTCTCGTTCTGAACTGATTAAGCCGCCTTAATGCCCGGCTTCGGCATTAAAATCCTCTGCATCGACATCATACCCTGAGGGTTCCCACCGTATCGCGGTCAGCACGATCAATCCCGCCAGCGGTGCTAACGCGATCACCCAGAATACGCCGGTGCCCAGTGCCGCAGAAAGTACCGGGAACAGGAACAGGGAAAGCGTTGAGCTGGCGCGCATCAGCGTCTGGTTGAAGCCGACGCCCATGCCGCGCAGGGAAGTCGGATAACTCAGCGAGGCAAAAGTCATGGTGTGCGAGCCGGGTCCGAAACCCTGACCGAACAGGAATAATGCCAGCATAGCGATGGAGATCGCCGCTTCACCGCCGTCTGCCGGGCGGCCCACCAGCGCGAGGCCGATCATCGCCACCAGCTGGCAGGCATAACCGGCGTAGGTCATTTTCCATGCGCCAAATTTCGACACGTAACGCACCGCAATCAGCCCGCCGACGAAGGCAAAGCACAGGTTCAGACCGAGTGAAAACAGAATGGTGCTGATCATCGACTGTTGCAGGAAGCTCGATAAAATCACCGGCAGCCCGAACGCCACGGCGTTATAAGCAAACGACGAAGCCACGGCGGTGACGGTCGCCAGCACGGTGCGGCGCAGGTAAATGCCCTGCAACAGCGTGCCGTAGTTGCGCCATGCGGCTTTGCGCACTTTCACCTGCGGCGTTTTATCCGCATCGTCGGCAACAACGGCATTGATGTTATAAGACTTGCGCAGGATAGCCGCCGCACCTTGCAGGTCGCCCTGATTGGCCGCCCACACCGGCGATTCATTCATATAACGGTGGCGGATGGCGATAATCAGAATGGCAGGCACCGCGCCGAAACCGAGGATCAGACGCCATAACCAGTCGGTGTGCGTGGCGGGCAGCACCGCATACAGCAGCAGTACCAGCAGATAGGAGACGCTGATGGCGGCGTACCACGTCGGGCACCACATCGCCACGCGCGAGGCTTTATTGCCGCGCCCCTGCAGTTTTGAGAACTCCGCCAGAAACGCCATCGCCACCGGCAAATCGATGCCCACGCCCAGCCCCATTACAAAACGCGAGCCGCCCAGCACCCATTCATTTGGCGCAAACGCACAGGCCAGCGCCGCAATCACGAAGAAGAACATGTCGGCCATGAACACGCGGTAACGGCCAATTTTGTCGGTCAGATAACCACCGAACAGTGCACCGACAATCGCCCCAAAGGTGATCGCCGAGGCCACAAAGCCTGCGCCGGAAGGCGTCAGCCCGAACTGGCGGGTGATATCTTTCATGCCGAAGGCCAGCGCGCCGAGATCGTAAGCGTCGAGGAAAACGCCGCCCAGTGCGATGGCAATCACCACGCGCGCGTCGCTGAGTTTCGCGGCGCCGCGGTTAACTAACTGCGTAATATCGGAGGCGGAACGGATCACCACCGGTTGATCAGACGCCGCATCCGCCGCGCCGGAGTACCCTGAAGAGGCGGCGGGAGAGGCCGCAATAGAATCAGACATGATTTTGTTTACGCTTTTTGACAAAAAAACCAGCATAGAGGCGACGTGATGCCGCTCACAAGTCCTGATTACCTGAGACATCACATCAAATGGCTATAACTTAAAACAAAGCGATCTAAGCCTGCGCTTAAAACCCCTCATCAGTTCGTCTTCCGCCTTCTGCACGCTGTGCCCACCGGCATTATCCATTTCGCAGATTAGCTGTGCAGCAATACGCATTTCCCAGGCCGGTTGCGCCCTGCTTTTATACCTCACCATCAGACCCCTTACCCAAAATTGAACTATCCTTGTCAGCACGCTGTTTTCACTGATGAAAGCTAATTTGCCAGACCGTCGCCCGGCGACATAAACCCAAAAAATCAAAAAGAGGACTTACCATGACTGCAAGAACAGGGCGGATGCGGGGAATGACCGCAGCATTGCTGGCGCTGTCGGCAATGAGTTTCACCGCACATGCGGCGGATGAGACGGTGCGCGTGGGGTCGAAAATTGATACCGAAGGATCGCTGCTCGGCAACATCATTATTCAGGTGCTGGAAGCTAACGGCATCAAGACCACCAACAAGCTGCAACTGGGTACGACCAAAGTGGTGCGCGGCGCGATTTCTGCCGGTGAAATTGATATCTACCCGGAATACACCGGTAACGGTGCTTTCTTCTTCTCGGACGAAAAAGACCCGGCGTGGAAAAATGCGCAGGCCGGTTTCGACAAAGTGAAAAAGCTCGATTACGACCAGAATAAAATCGTCTGGCTGGATCCGTCCCCGGCGAACAATACCTGGACCATCGCGGTGCGTAACGATCTGGCGAGTGCGCATGGCCTGAAATCACTGGCTGATCTGGGTAAATACATCAGCTCCGGCGGCGATTTTAAACTGGCGGCGTCGGCAGAATTTATCGAACGTCCTGATGCGTTACCGGCGTTTGAAAATGCCTACGGCTTCAAGCTGAATCAGGCACAGCTGCTGTCACTGGCGGGCGGCGATACGGCGGTCACTATCAAAGCCGCAGCGGAAAAAACCTCCGGTGTGAATGCGGCGATGGCTTACGGTACTGACGGCCCGGTGGCCGCACTCGGCCTGCAAACGCTGGAAGATCCGAAAGGCGTTCAGCCGATTTATGCACCTGCGCCGATCATCCGTGAGGCCGCGCTGAAAGCCCATCCGAACATTCCGGCGCTGCTGAAACCGGTCTTCGCTTCGCTGGATACTAAAACGCTGCAAACGCTGAATGCGAAAATCGCGGTCGGCGGGCTGGATGCGAAGAAAGTCGCGGCGAAGTATTTGCAGGAAAAGGGTTTCGTTAAAAAATAATCGGGCAGTGACGCCCAGAGCACGGCCTGCGGGTCGTGCTCTCCGGACTCAGGTACTGTTTTGACTCATCATTCATTCGTCAAAAACCGCGTGCTGCTGACGCTGGTTTTGCTGCTTTTGCTGGCCGGTTATGGCCTGGCATTTCTCAGCCATGCGCCGAACCGGCTGGTGTCGGGGCAGGGCATTTCACTAGTGACGCTGCTGCACGGCACCTCCACGCTGATTTTGCTGCCCGCGCTGTTGCTGCTGGTGGCGGCCTTCCTCACGTTATACGGAAAACATCACCTGCTGGTAATGTTGCTGGCGGAAATTCTGCTGGCGGCGCTGGTGTGGCTGGCCGGACACAGCGCAGTGCAACTGACCGGTGGCGATGAGGACAGCATTGCGCGCACGTCGCTCGGCGGCGGTTTCTGGGCTGCCTCGGCGCTGTGTCTGCTGATCGCCTCTGACGCCATCTCCCGGTTTACCCGCAACCACAGCCTGCGGATTGTGCTCAACGTCCAGATGATATTGCCGGTAGTGTTGCTGCTGGCGTACGGCCAGCTGGCCGAACTTTCTCTGTTAAAAGAATACGATAACCGCTCCGACGTGTTTAACGACGCCTTGTGGCAGCATCTGGGCATTTTGTCCGGCACGCTGCTGCCTGCGGTGCTGATCGGCCTGCCGGTTGGTTTGTTCTGCCACCGCTCACCGCGCTGGCGCGGCGCTGTGCTGTCGGTGCTCAATATCATTCAGACCGTGCCGTCGATCGCCCTGTTTGGCCTGCTGCTTGCGCCACTGGCCGGGCTTGCGAAAGCGCTGCCGTGGCTGGCGGAACATGGCATCAGCGGTATCGGGCTGGCACCGGCGATTATCGCGCTGGTGTTGTATTCGCTGCTGCCGCTGGTGCGCGGCGTGATCGCCGGGCTGGATTCGGTGCCGGAAGCGGTGATCGAGTCGGCGCGCGGCATGGGCATGAACCGCGTTCAGATTTTTTTCCGCGTACAACTGCCCATTGCTTTGCCGGTCATCCTCACCGGCATCCGCATTGTTGCGGTGCAAACGGTGGGTATGGCGATGGTCGCCGCGCTTATCGGCGCGGGTGGCCTCGGTGCCATTATGTTCCAGGGATTACTCAGCAGTGCACTGGATCTGGTGCTGCTTGGCGTCATCCCGGCGGTGCTGATGGCGGTGGTCGTCGACAGCCTGTTTAAATTCGCAGTCTCACTTTTGGAAACTTCACGCAGATGATTCATTTCAAGCAGGTTAGCAAACACTTTGCCGGAAAAGCGGTCGTGCGCGATCTCACGCTGGAAATGGCCAAAGGCGAATTCACGGTGCTGATCGGTACGTCCGGTTCCGGAAAATCCACCACGCTGAAAATGATTAACCGGCTGGTGGAGCACGACCGGGGGGAAATTTTATTTGCCGGTGAACCGATAGAAAAATTCCGCGCGCAGGATCTGCGCCGCCGGATGGGCTATGCGATCCAGTCGATTGGCCTGTTCCCGCACTGGACGGTCGAGGAGAATATCGCCACGGTGCCGCAACTGCTGAAATGGCCGAAGGCGAAAATCCGCGACCGCGTGACCGAATTATTGTCGCTGCTCAATCTCGATCCGAAACAGTTTCGTCAGCGTTATCCGCATCAGCTTTCCGGCGGGCAACAACAGCGCGTCGGCGTGGCGCGTGCGCTGGCGTCTGACCCGGAAGTGTTGCTGATGGATGAACCTTTCGGCGCGCTTGACCCGGTGACCCGCGCCACGTTGCAGGAAGAAGTGGCGCGCATCCATAAAATGACCCACCGCACCATTGTGCTGGTGACACATGATATTGATGAAGCGCTGACGCTGGCCGACCGCATTGTGCTGCTTAACGACGGGCAGGTGGTGCAGCAGGGAACGCCGCTGGAGTTGCTGACCAAACCGGCGACGCCGTTCGTGCGCGATTTCTTTGGCGGCAGCGACATGGGCATTCGTCTGCTGTCGTTGCAGGATGTCAGTTCGCGCACCCGCCACGGCGAGCACTATACCGGCAGCCAGAAACCGCTGCGGGCGTCGATGAGCCTGAGTCAGGCGTTGTCTGCGTTTGTTGCGCAGCAGGCTGCGCAGCTGCCGGTGGTGGATGAGCAGGGGCAACCGGTCGGCGTGTTGCATTTTGCCGATCTCACCGCGCAAAGGAGTGAGGCATGAAACGAGGTTTACGGCGGGTTATCACCGATCCTTTACCCTGGTTGTTCGCTTTATTGCTGGCGCTGATTTTCGGCATGACCTCGCTCGGCGGGGTGTTCCACTGGATGTTTCCGCAACTGAGCCGGCCGGTTTATCAGCAGGAAAGTTTTGCCTCGCTGGTGGCCGCGCATCTGATGCTGGTCGGCATATCCAGCCTGATTGCGGTGGTGATCGGCGTGGCGGCGGGGGTTGGCGTTACGCGCCCGGCGGGAAAAGAATTTCGATCTTTGGTGGAGACGTTGGTGGCGATGGGGCAGACCTTTCCGCCGGTGGCGGTGCTGGCCGTGGCGGTACCGGTGATGGGGTTCAGCGAAAAACCGGCGATTATCGCGCTGGTCCTTTACGGCTTGCTGCCGATATTGCAGGGAACCATTGCCGGTATTGAATCCGTGTCTGCCTCGGCGCGGGAAATTGCCCAGGGTGTCGGCATGAGCCGCTGGCAGATGTTGCGTAAAGTGGAGATTCCGCTGGCGGCGCCGGTGATCATCGCCGGGATCCGGACTTCGGTTATCATCAATATCGGCACGGCGGCGATTGCCTCGACGGTCGGCACATCGAGCCTTGGTTCACCGATCATCATTGGGCTGAGCGGCTTCAACACCGCTTATGTGTTGCAGGGTGCGGCGATCGTCGCGCTTCTGGCGATTTGCGTGGATATGCTGTTTGAACGCTGGAGCCGCTGGTTACACCGCTGGCAGCAGCGGTCAGCAGACGAATCAGTTCGCTGACGCAGAGGGTGGCGCAGGCACCACGGACGGGGCATCGTTATCGCTGACCGGTTTGGCGTCATCCTGAATAACCACGGCGTAGCCTGCAACCATCACGCCACCGATCGCGCCAATTGCCATCAGACCAAACAATGCGATAAATAATTTTTTGCCAAGCGAGTTCATGTGCAGTACCTCAGAAAATGAGTCGGGAATTATAAATTGTTTCGTTACCCCTGCAACACACTATTCATGCGGCGATTACTTTATCGCTGATCTCAGCGCATGTTTTGTCATATGCAGAAACTTTTTAGCAACATTTTGATGCGATCGCACAGATTTCCTTGCCGTTAATCAGGGCAATAGCGTTAACTGTCTGCCTTCGTTATCACGCTAATAAGTTATTCCTATGCCTTCAGTCTCCCGTTCCTTGCTGCCGTTAATCGCTGCTTTGTTTGCGCTGTATTTTATCTGGGGTTCTACCTATTTTGTGATCCGCGTCGGTGTGGAAAGCTGGCCGCCGCTGATGATGGCCGGGCTGCGTTTCTTTCTCGCCGGCTGCGTGATGTTCACTTTTCTGCTGCTGCGCGGGCATAAGTTCCCCGGTCTGAAACAGTGGCTGGCCGCCGGTGCGGTGGGTATTTTGCTGCTCTCGGTGGGCAATGGTCTGGTGACCGTCGCGGAACATATGCAGGTGCCGTCCGGCATTGCGGCGGTAATGGTGGCGACCGTGCCCCTGTTTACGCTGTGCTTTAGCCGCCTGTGGGGGATGCCGAACAGCCGTCTGGAATGGACCGGCGTGGGCATTGGCCTGTTCGGGATTGTGCTGCTCAATACCGGCAGCAATCTGGGGGGCAATCCGTGGGGCGCGGCGCTGATTCTGCTGGCTTCGATAAGCTGGGCATTCGGTTCAGTGTGGAGTTCGCGTCTGCCGCTGCCAGCAGGCCTGATGGCCGGTGCGGCGGAGATGATTGTCGCCGGCGTGGTGTTGCTGATCGCCAGCCAGTTAAACGGCGAGCACCTGGCCGCCACGCCTTCGCTGCACGGCTTTCTGGCGCTCGGTTATCTGATTGTGTTCGGCTCGATGATCGCCATCAGTGCATACATGTTCCTGCTAAAAACCGTACGTCCGGCCCTCGCCACCAGCTACGCCTACGTCAACCCGATCGTCGCCGTTCTGCTCGGCATTGGTTTCGCCGGTGAATCCCTGTCACCGGTCGAATGGGTCGCGCTGGGGATTATCCTGTGCGCGGTGCTGCTGGTCACGCTGGGGAAATTTGTCTTCGGGCGAAAGAAATCGGTCATTAAGGAAGTGAAGGTTTAACCGAAAGCCGATGTGTTTTACTCCTCCCCTTTGCAGGGGAGGAGGCAGACCTATTTCTTCTCAAAGAACAACGTCACCCGCGCCACTTCTACGCCGAATTTTTTCAGCGAGGTGACGTTAAACAGGTGCTGTTGATCCTGCTGGTAAATCCAGTCATCGAACGTCAGGCGGTAGGTGCTGCCGCCTGATTTGACGTCCATCACGTAGTTCCAGTTAAACGCATTGCCCGCCGACTGGCCTTTTGCGGTGCCGATGATGTCGCCCGCGGTGCCGGTGTAGGTGCCGTCGGCCAGTTTGCGGATGTGCCAGACGCGGGTCTGTTTCTCGCCATCGTCATAGACAAAATCTTCATGCAGCGTCAGCGTGTCGGCAACCACATCGCCGCGAATTTTCACCGCAAAACGCCGCGTTTGTTTATGCGTGTAATCCTGCACCATGCCGTAAGCCAGGCTGTCCCCGCTGAAATAAGTGAAAATATCCAGCTTCGGTTGTGTCTGTGCGTAATCTTTGATGTCGGCGCTGCAACTGGTGAGTAACAGCACGCAGGCTGTCATCAGACCGAGAAAACCTTTGCGCAGAACAGAGTGGGAAACTGTCATAAAACCTCCGGTCGGATGAACCTTAATCTGACGCCGATGCGCCGATGAGCTTGCTGCGTAAATCAGGATACTGCGTGGCGGGAGAGAGCCAGATCGCCAGAAATGCATCGCGAAACGCCGGGCTGAAGGTGTCGCCGACGGGCGCTGTCATCACGCTGTTGGGGGCGCGGCTGTAAAACTGACCGCCTTTTTCAGTGGCGAGAAAGACGATCTGGCTGCCATTACTGACATCCGGCCAGGTCTTTTCAACGGCTTCCAGCCAGCCATTTTTTTGCGCCTCACTGTCGATGCCCAGTTTTTGCCACTGTTCTTCAGTGGCTTTGGTCAGCTCCTCGCGATCAATGCTGCGCAGATAATCAATAACCAGTGCCTGCGGCCATTTTTGCGCCTCATATTTCCCCCCCGGTGTCAGTAATGAGGAGTGATAAACCTCGAACGGCCCCCAGGTTAAGGTGGCGCGGCCAACCTGTTGCCACTGCGCCCAGGGCGTGGAGGCAAATGCAGAGAAGGAAAGCATCAGTGCCAGTGCGGCCGTTAACATACGTCTCATGGTCTTCTCCTGTGCAGTAAAACCGGCAGGCTGATAAGCGGCAGGAACACCGCCCAGCCCGCTGCCATCAGCAACCAGACGTGAGCGGGAGAGGCGAGAAGTTCCATCGCCCCCAGACGCATACCGATGAAATACGCCAGCGGGCCGCTGACCGCGCCGAGCGGGATCAGCCAGTACCAGGCGAACTGTAAATAGCCCAGAAGCCACAACCACCACGCGCTGAAACCCAGCCACAGCGCCATCATCCAAGGCGGTACGCCGGTCGAACCGGTGAACTCAAACAGCCCGAGAATGCACCAGACAGAATCAAGAATAATGCCCAGCGTGCAGGCCACCGCCACCCATAACCGGCGGCGGGACGGTGTAAAGGCCAGCATCAGAAAGCTGCTGATCAGCAGAAAAACAATAACGCGTTCGCGCCCCCACACGGCCAGCGTCCACCAGGCATCAAAGCCCAGCGTCAGCAGCCAGAAGCGCAGGGTGCTCATGCGCGCCGCTCGGCGATAAGCTGCACGGTGCTGATGGTGCGGGCGCGGAATCCGGCCTCGCAGTAGCACAGATAAAACAGCCACAGGCGGCGGAAACGTTCGTCCTGCGTGCCGTCCAGCTGGGCATTCCAGTAACGTTGTACGCGTTCACGCCATTCATGCAGCGTGCGGGCATAGTCGAAACCAATGTCGAACAGATCGCGTACCACCAGGCCGGTGCAGCGGGTCATGGTGTCGTTCATGGCGGTGATGGAAGGTAAAAAACCGCCGGGAAACACGTAACGCTGAATGAAATCGACGTTGCGGCTGTAAGAGGCATAACGCTGATCGGCAATGGTGATCGCCTGAATGGCCATGCGGCCGTTCGGCTTGAGCAGGGCGTTGCAGCGTTTGAAAAAGGTTTTGAGGTAGCGTTTGCCGACCGCTTCGATCATCTCTATCGACACCAGTTTGTCGAACTGCCCGCGCAGCGCGCGATAGTCTTCAAACAGCACGGTGACGCGACCGGTCAGTCCGGCCTTTTCGATGCGCTCACAGGCATAGTCGTACTGCTCGCGGGAAATCGTGGTGGTGGTGACCTGACAGCCATATTCACGGGCGGCGAATTCCGCCATGGCTCCCCAGCCGGTACCGATTTCCAGCAGGTGATCCCCTGCATGCAGGTGCAGCTGATCGCACAGGCGACGCATTTTTGCTTCCTGCGCCTGTTCCAGCGTCATCTGCGGTTCCTGATACCAGGCTGACGAATAGAGCATTTTCTCATCGAGAAAACCCTGGTAAAAATCGTTGCCCAGATCGTAATGGGCTGAAATGTTTTTGCGTGCCTGCGACGGACTGTTGCGGCGGAAAAAGTGGATCAGGCTGTTTACCGGCGCGGTGACCCAGCTCAGGCGGGCCTCGAGCTTATCAACCAGTTTGAGGTTTTCCGCCAGCAGTTGCAGCACGGTGGTCAGATTGGGCGTCGTCCAGTCGCCGTCAATATAACTTTCTCCCGCCGCAATGCTGCCGCCGAGCAAAACACGGCGGTAGGCGCGCAGGTTATGTACTTCGATTTCCCCTTGCAGCGGCGCCGTCGGGTCACCAAAAAACAGCGAATTCTCGCCGGCTTCCCGCAGGGTCAGACCGGCACCATGCAGCTGTTTTAACACGCCGAGGATCAGTGCGCGTGCAGCCTTGCTGCGCCGGTTCGTCGCCCCTTCGCGGGCGAGTTGCACTTCGGGTTGGCTCATGATCAGTCCTTATCAACAGGAGGATGAGAATAAACAGGTGCCCGTTTCAGCCACAGTTTTACCGCCTGCCAGTAAATGGTCAGGGCGGTTTTCGCGGTCATCAGGGGCAGTCGCCACAGTTGCTTACGCAGCGCCTCGCGGGTCAGCGGCAGCGCCCTGAGGGACAGGGCAGCATCGAATTCACGTTCTTTGCGGTGATTTTCGATAGTGATGTGTAACTCTTTTCCGGGTGGTGTCAGACGCCAGTGATAGACCATGTCCATCGGATTAAAGGGCGACACATGAAAGGCTTTCGGCACCGGTTGCGAGCCGTCAGGGAGCACGGCGTAGGTGTGGCGTTCGTTCCAGGGCGTATTGCGTACTTCGGCCAGCATCCAGCGCAAAATACCTGCCTTATCATACAGGTAGTAAAAATTGACCGGATTGAAATAGCAGCCGAAATAGCACAACTGGCACAGCAACATCACCCGGCCATCCGGGCGTTCTCCGGTCAGTTCGGCAATCCGGTCCTGTGCTTTGGTTTTGATGTCGCCGCCGCCGAGATAATCTTTGCGGCGAAAGCTCGCCGCTGAAAACCGCTCAAGGCGGATGCCCACGGCGGGGAGTTGATCCAGCTCGTCAAGGTCGATCAGCGGCATGAAAATGTCGTAGTCGAAGCGGTGATCGACCGGCGTAAACCGGCGATGGCGCACCGTGCCGACGTACAGCGTGCTGTTCATGACGCGGCCTGCTCAGACGTCCGTTGTTCTGCTTCACGGCTGAGTTGCAAATCCAGTTGCGCGACCACATCGCGGGCGCTGTTGACACCGTCTTCATGAAATCCGTTGTACCAGTACGCGCCGCAAAACCAGGTGCGGTGCTGGCCGTTAATGCGAAAACGCTGTTGCTGCGCGTGGTGACTTTCCAGATTCAGCACAGGGTGCATGTAGGTGGTGCGGAAAAGCACCTTGCTTTCATCAATCGGCGTCAGCGGATTGAGCGAGACGCAGAAAGTGTGTGGCGCATCCAGACCCTGCAAAATATTCATGTTGTAGGTCACGCTGGCGCGGCGGGTGTGCGCCGGGCTGGTATCGCGCATATCGGCACGGGTGGAGGATTTCAGCGAATTAGGTAACTGATAATTCCAGCTCGCCCACGCACGCTTTTCACGCGGCAACAGATGGGTGTCGGTGTGCAAAATCACGTCGTTGGCCTGGTACGGCAGCGAACTGAGTATGGCACGTTCATCCGCCGTGGCGCTGTCGCCTAAAATCGCCAGCGCCTGATCGGAATGGCAGGCAAAAATCACCTGATCATAGGTTTCTTCGCCGCGTGCGGAGTGCAGCGTCACATCGTAAGTGCTGCGGGTGATGGCAGTCACCGGCGTATGGGTTCTGAGGGTCACGCTGCGCGGTAATTTTTCGTGCATCCGGCGGATATATTCCCGCGAGCCGCCCGGCACCACCATCCACTGCGGGCGGTTAGCCACGTCCAGCAGGCCGTGATTGTCGAAAAAGCGCAGGAACATCGACAGCGGAAAATTCGCCATGTCGTTCAGGGAAGAGGACCAGATCGCCGCGCCCATGGGCAGCACGTAGTGCAGGGCGAAAAACGGGGTAAAGCCGTTCTGATCCAGCAAGTCAGCCAGCGTATCTTCATCGTTATGCGCATTGAGCAGGCGCGCCTTGCACAGTTTATTAAAGCGCAGAATTTCGAGGATAAACCGCCAGAACTGTGGCTTAAACAGGTTACGCCGTTGGGCAAAAAGGCTGTTCAGCGAGTGGCCGTTATACTCCAGCCCGCTCACCGGGTTTCGCACCGAAAAACTCATTTCGGTGGTCTGGCCTTCAATGCCCAGCTCTTTCAGCAGGGCAATAAAATGAGGATAGGTGCGGGTGTTGTAGACAATAAAACCGGTGTCGATGGCGTACTCTTTGCCGTCGCACACCACGTCCTGCGTGGCGGTGTGCCCGCCCAGCGTCGCCGCGGATTCATACACAGTAATTTCACAGTCAGGCTGACGCTGCGCCAGTAACCACGCACAGCTGAGGCCGGAAATACCGCTGCCGACGATCGCCACTTTTGTTGTCATCTTATCTCACCATTTTTCGGCTTAACCATTTTTGCACGCCCACCGGCAGCAATGCGGCCGCCTTCAGTAAATGGGCAAAAAGTGGCGGGAAGGCAATTTCACTGGCTCCGTGCGCCAGCTTTTTACGGATGTGCGCCGACGCCTGACTGACGGTGACCATCATCGGCATCGGAAAGTCATTGCGTGAGGTCAGCGGCGTATCGACAAAGCCCGGCTGGATCAGCGAGATGTGGATATTGCGCGACATCAGATCGACCGACAGCGAACGGGCGAGATACGCCAGCGCCGCTTTGGAGGCGCCATAGGCTTCGGCGCGGGGGAACGGCAGCAAGGAGGCGGTTGAACCGACCAGCGCCACGCGGCTGCCGGGCGCTAAACCGGGCAGCAGGGCATCGAGGCAGTTCACCGGGCCCATGAAATTAGTGTTGATGACCCGTGCGACTTTTTCGGCTTCCACCACGCCGTTATCCAGGTATTCACAGGTACCGGCGCAGAGGATCACCAGATCGGCCTGCACGCCCTGAAGTGCCTGACGCGTTTGTGCCAGATCGGTGATATCAAAACTCAGCGGGACGATAAGCGGGCTGTGCCCGGCAACGGCGTCGAGTTTGCCGCCATCGCGGCCGCAGGCCGTGACTTCCCAGCCTTCATCAGCGTAATCCTGCGCCAGTTGCTGACCGATACCCGAACTGGCACCGGTGATCAGTACGCGGCGCATTATTTCAACCTGGCTTTGATGGCGCGAACGGCACCGCCGAGCATCGGGACGTGCTCGTAAATCATGGCACCGAGATCGTAATAATCGCGCTGATAAATGATGCGGTTTTCGGCAAGGCGTAAATGGCTTGCACCGTTAAGAGACATCGCCTGACCTTTTTTCAGTGAAGGGTGGGAATACTCCATGCGCCAGAACAGCGACGCCTCTTCGCCCTGAATCAGCGGAGGCTGAATATCAAAGCGGCAGTAATTCACTTTTTTGAGCAGTTGTGCGAAGTATCGCTCAAGGGCATCTACGCCGTCGTAATGGGAGACCGGATCGATAAACACCACGTGCGGGTGATAAATGCGCGAAAGCTGGGGCAGCAGGCTCATGTCCAGATGACGGTAGAATTCACACAGTCGCGTCAGGACATCGGCTGAAAGAGGGGGTTCAGGAAAATGTTTAATCATTATTTTTCCTTTAATTTGTGTATCGGAACAACCGTCTCATCATCGGCAACTGCGCAGATTTCAGCCTCTTCGTGACTTCCTGTCTCAGCCGCCAGCAGCACCGATGCGCTGCCAAGCAGGTAAATCGTCAGCCCCTGATCGACCCACTGCGCCATGCGTAAACGCTGAATTTGCGTCAGTTTTCCTTCCGCCCACAGGTAGACTTCATCGCACAGCACGTTTTCCAGATGCGGGTCTTCGAGATGACCGGGCAGAACCTCCACCTGCATCCCTTCTTCACACCGCACGATGGCTTCGAGCCACAATTCGGTGGTATCGATTGCGCCCCAGCCCAGCAGCGCAGCCCGCACCCCAGGACGTTTACGGGCGGCATTCATGCACATCACCGCATGTTCGATCACCAGGCCATCGAACAGACTGCGCAGGGTGCGCAGGCGGTGATCGCCGGGATTGAGCCGGGCGCGTAGCGGGCGAAATACATTGTTCACCAGCGCCGCAGCGGGATATTCGCGCCCGAGTTCGGTTATCACCTGACGCACTTTCTGGCTCTGGCCTCTTTGCAGGGCCGTCAGCAAACGGTGCTCGGATTCCGACCAGTCGCCTGACACCGCCTCAACTTTGCCTTCCAGCAGGGATTTCACCTGACCGACCGGGATACCCCGTTCAATCCAGCCTAAAATGGTGCGGATGGTGTCGAGATCTTCATCATTAAACAGCCGATGGCCGCCTTCGGTACGCTGCGGTTTGAGCAGGCCATAACGGCGCTGCCATGCGCGAAGCGTGACCGGGTTGATACCACAAATGCGAGCAACCTCGCCGATGCTGTAAAGTGACATGTGTTGGCCCAAATATTCATAAAACTAATGTTAACTCTAGCGTCTCGTCGCAAAGTTGTACAACTTTATTATTTTTGTACAACTTACCTAATACTAACGGATTACATTATATTAACTTGCCTGTTTCCCTGATAAGAGATAATTTCCCTGTATTGAGAAATCAGGCGGGGTAATGAAATGGAGAACGGGCAGGAAAGTCACGATCTGCGGCTGGCAGAACGGCTGGCGGAATTACGCATCGCACAGGGCTGGTCGCTGGAGTCTCTGGCGCAGCGCACGGGGATCAGCCGGGCAACGCTTTCAAGGGTGGAGCGGTCAGAAACCAGCCCGACGGCGTCTGTGCTGGGTAAACTGAGTGCGGCCTACGGGCTGACCACCTCACGGCTGCTGATGGCGCTGGAAGATAATCCGCCAGAACTTATCCGCGCCGCACAGCAACCGGTCTGGCATGACCGCGAAACCGGCTTTGAGCGCCGTTCTGTGTCTGCACCGGCGCCGGGATTTCGCGCCGAGCTGATTGCCGGGCATCTTAAAGCCGGTGCCACGATTGTCTACGATTCACCGCCGGTTGCGGGTCTTGAGCAGCACATCTGGATGCTGGAAGGGCTGCTTGATTTCACACTGGATACGCGCAGTTACCGGCTCGAACCGGGCGACTGTCTGCGTTTTCATCTTCATGGCTCCTCCTCTTTTTATGTTCCGGGCCCGGCCGATGCGCGTTATGCCATCGTTATCACCCGTCCTTAAACTCTGTCAGAAATAAGGCTTAACTCTATGCAAAGTGTCAGTGAAGTAGTGATCAGTGAAGTGCAGGGCGGTGCATTGACGGTGGCCGATCTGGAGGCGTTAGCCGATACGCTGATGCAATCCGTCGCGCTGGGGGCGAGTATCGGTTTCGTGCTGCCGTTTGGGTTTGTGCAGGCGCAGGCGTTTTGGCAAAAGCTGTTACCCGCTTTTGAGCTTGGGGAGCGGCGTTTGCTGGTGGCGCGGCTTGACGGGATCATTGTCGGGACGGTGCAGCTGGTGGTTGATCAGCCTGCCAACGGCGCACATCGGGGCGATATCGTCAAACTGATGGTGCATCCCGACGGACGTCGCCGGGGCATTGCCCGCCAGCTGATGGCCTGGGCAGAAGCGCTGGCGCGGGTGGAAGGAAAAACGCTGCTGGTGCTCGATACCGTTACCGGCAGCCCGGCGCAGACCTTATATGAAGATCTCGGTTTTGAGCTGAGCGGCACAATTCCGCATTACGCGATGTCCACTACGGGAATTCTGGAATCCACGAGTGTGATGTATAAGGTGTTGGTTTAATCAAGTTCAAGGTCAAGGTCGTGGGCGTCGGCCCACACCGACTTGGGGGTGGCTTATCGCCGCCACCCCCAAGACCCCCAGGCTCTTTCACTGCGCGCTGCCGCTCGCTGGCTATGTTTCAGCACCCTCCGCTATTGCCGCAAAATCCCGCTGCTGCGCAGTCCCCTCCCGTCGGGTTCCAACCCGCGCAAAAACACGCGCGGTTTTCCACCACTCCTTCGGCGTGATTTTTGAGCGCGGCTGGGGATTTTTAGGTCGCAACCTCACCCTTTTTGATTCTTTGAAAATCAAAAGCAGTCAGGAGTTTTCAGGTCGTCACCTCATCTTCTCAGATTGGTTTTTTTTGAGAGTTAGATGGCGCGCTCAAAAATCTGGCCGACCGGGGGTTCGAGACGCAGGGCTCGAATCCCGCGGGGAGGGAACCGCGCAGCGGCAAGATTTTGCGCCACATTGGGGAGTATCAGATCATGTCCATCGACCCAGCGGCAGCGCGTGTTTAAAAAAAGCGAGGAGAGTGCAGAGAGGAAAAGCACTTTCCTCTCTGCTCGGTTTCGGCGCGAAAAGCCAGGCGAGCACTGCAATTGAGAAACCGAAACGTTCACGGTTTTGAGTCAATTTTGAGCGACACCGCGTGTTTAAAAAGCGAGGAGAGTGCAGAGAGGAAAAGCACTTTCCTCTCTGCTCGGTTTCGGCGCGAAAAGTCAGGTGAGCACTGCAATTGAGAAACCGAAATGTTCACGATTCTTTCAACAGATCCCTGAACCCCTGTGTCGGATCATTACCTTCAACTTTCCGCTTATCCTGCCACAGGTTCATCCGCGATCTGAGTGAGCCGTTAAGCTCATCATGCACCTGCTTAGCCGCTTCAGATTCAGGATTCAGCTCCAGTACAAACTCCATAAATTTACCGGCGATGTAACGATTTTTCTTAACGCCGGTGCCGGTCAGCCACGCCATGCCGAGGGTATAGGCCGCTTCGGCGCGATCGGGATGGTCTGCGTTGTGCAAAATCTCCGGCAACCACTGCTCGGCCGCCTGACGTTTTTGTGCGTCTGAACCGTTATCAAGGGCACAACTCGCGCGCCAGTAGGCGGCAGATAAATGCCCCGCATCCATCGCACGCTGATACCACTGCATTGCCTGCTCGTAATCGGGTTCACCACCGAGGCCTTCGCGCAGGGCGTTTGCGCAGGTGAACATCGCCGGAACCATGCCGGAACGTGCTGCGCTCAGCACACAATCCATGGCGTTGCTGTCGTTGTGATACTGCGCGGGGACGTCCTGATGCCAGGTGTTGCGATAGAAAAAATACAGCTCATAACAGTGGATGGCGCTGCCGTGACGCGCCATTTCGGTCATCAGGAAATGCGCTGCATCCAGATCGTCATTGATCGCCATATCGTGTGCCAGCGTCACCAGATCTTTTGCGAAGCGATCGTCGCCGGATTGCTGCATCAGCGACCAGGCGTGATCCATCAGCCCTGCGCACAGTTCCGGTTTTGCCGGTAAGCCGTATAAACCGTATCCGAGCGCGGCGGCGGCAAAGGCCACCAGCGTCGGGTGAGTCGCCTGGCTGAGGGCGCGGGTCAGCAGCGCCGTCAGCACCGGCATGCCTTCTTCGTGGCCGTTCGCCAGCACCGCACGGGAAATAAACATCGTGGCGAAATCTCCCGGCATGGCCTGCGGGCTGACGGCAAATAGTTCCTGATAGACGGCTAAACCTGCCTGATCGTCATCCTGCCAGTAGGCCACGCAAATTCCGGCCAGATCCAACAGGCGGATACGCTTGGCCGGATCAAGAGACTGCGCCAGGAGTCCGGCCAGACGCTGTTGTAACTCAAGGGCGCGGGGCGAATCGCGGTCGGCGATATCCCCGGAGAGCGCATCGCACAGGGCGTTGGCGCGAAACTGATTACGTTCTTCTTCGCTGAATTCCGCACACAGCGGGCTGTCGATAATTAACATCTGCTGTTCATCGCTGCCGCCCCAGAAGGCGGAATGGAAAAGCAGATAGGACTCCATGGTGCCGACGTCGGCATGACGCACGGACATCGCCATGCGCAGCCAGTGATCCACCGGTTCTTCATCCGGTTTGCGGGTGTCCTGCAACGCCACGGGTAACGTCTGCGGCCACTGTGTCGCCGGTTCGAATCCGAGCGCATGAATATGGGCGACGCCGGCCTGCCAGATTTCACTGCCCTGAATCGAAAACTTCTCATGCAAGGGCAGCGGAACTTCACCGGCAAACAGAGATTTTAGCCAGTAGGGTTCACCGAATCCGCCACTGAGATTCATCATATGGCGGAAGGCGTGCGTCGGGCGCTGATGCAATTCTGTCGCACGTAAAAAAGCCAGCACGGCGTAATCACAGCACAGCTGAGCACCGAGCCACTGGTGATCTTCCACTTCCTCACCGGGCGCTGTCTGGCGAATCAGCCAGGCGTTTTCATGCCAGACCATGCCGAGCAAAACGTGGGCGTGGTAACTCTGCGGACATTGCTGAGCCCAGTCGCTGAGAATTTCCAGCGCGTTAAGCGGCGGAGTTTCGCTGCCGGTAAATAAGGTTGCGGGATGCATCAGCAGCCCATACACGGAATCCCCTTCAGTCTGGTTCTGCCATCCACGCATCAGTGACAACAGCCACTCGTCGAGTTTCAGAAAACGGCGGGTTGCCAGCAGCATTCTGGCTTTGGATAGGGTGTCGGACTGATCCTGGTGCGGCATGAGTTTCCCTGAACGGTTGAGGAGCCTGAACTATCGTATAAAGAAGGTATTACGTGGCAACGCAGTCTAACGTTGTTATGCGCACAGGTCAGCGAGATTGCTCTGACTTTAGGTAGATCCCTTCATGCTTGCCGTGGCCAGGAGGCGGTGTCGCGTCCCGCAGCGGAAATTATGCTGGCTATAGTAACGGATCCGCTCCTGAGTGACGAACAAACCCTGCACAATTTAACGCTGAATAAACCGGCATTATTCCCTGTCTATTTCGGTATTTAGATATCGGATATTAATTAAATGGTTGTGTGAAATAAGGAGAAAGGGTGAATTAATTATGGAGGAAGAATGTCAATATGTGTAATAACCACCCGCATTTAATATCACGCCACGCAACCATTAATCTGGAAGCAAAAAAAACCGACCACAAAGGGTCGGCTGTTGTTTCCACAAAACGGGGAATGAGGGTAATTCAATAACAAATAATGATGATAGCGAGGAAAAGTATATATTATTGTTTGGCGTTTGCTTTATCACTTAGTGCGGTAATTATTTGAACTAATGCAATGATTTAATTGAATTAAATTCTAATTTAGCTTTGCGTGCTTTAATTTAACAAAATTAAACAGACGTAAATTGACTCTTTTTTAATATTCTGTTACATCTATCAATAAATAAGAAATGTCTTAACTAACTTCGTATCATTTTCTTTCTGGCTTATTCATCGTTATATCCAGAGAATGGGGTTGCCATGTCGGGCCAACAATTCTTAAAAAAGTTTTACCTCAGTAAAAAAGAAAAAACGATACTTTACATTCAGTGGCGCGGCTCGACACCTATCGAGGATAAATATAATGAAACTCCGTATTCTTTCGCTCATGATCCCTGCGTTATTGGTCGCAGGATCAGCCAGTGCGGCAGAAGTTTACAATAAAGATGGCAACAAACTGGACCTCTACGGTTTAGTTGACGGTTTACACTATTTTTCCAACAACGCGGGTTCTGACGGCGATCAGAGCTACATCCGTTTAGGCTTCAAAGGCGAAACGCAAATCACCGACCAGCTGACCGGCTACGGTCAGTGGGAATATCAGGTTCAGGCTAATCAGGCAGAAAGCTCTGACGATGGCGATCGCGCATTTACCCGTTACGGGTTTGCGGGTCTGAAATTTGGTGATATGGGGTCATTTGATTACGGTCGTAACAACGGCGTGCTGTATGACGTGGCCGCCTGGACCGACATGCAGCCTGAGTTCGATGGTTCCACCTACGGCGCGGATCAGTTCCTGTTCCAGCGTACTAACGGCGTCGCGACCTACCGTAACGATAACTTCTTCGGCATGGTGGATGGCCTGCACTTTGCCCTGCAATATCAGGGTAAAAACGACAGCGGCGGCGGTGAGCCGGGTACCCGTGATGTGCTGACGCAGAACGGTGACGGTTACGGCATGTCTCTGAGCTACGATATTGGCGCAGGCGTCAGCGTGGCGGGTGCCTTCTTTAACTCCGACCGTACTGACGAGCAGAATTCCGCACCGGGCATTATGGGCGAAGGTAAAAAAGCGGAAGGTTACACCGGGGGTCTGAAATATGACGCCAACAATGTGTACCTGGCGGCGATGTTCACTCAGGCTTATAACGCTTCCCGCTTCGGTTCTACCGATTCAGAAGCTTACGGTTATGCCAACCAGTCTCAGGCGTTTGAAGCCTACGCCAGCTACCAGTTCGACTTTGGTCTGCGTCCGTTCGTGGCGTATAACCAAACGCGCGGTAAAGATTTAGGCACAGACCGTCTGGGCAACAACTATCAGGATCAGGATCTGGTGAAATTTGTCGATCTGGGCGCGAGCTACTACTTCAACAAAAATATGTCGGCCTACGTTGATTACAAAATTAACCTGATCGACAGCAGCACCTTCACCGATAACGCCGGTATCAATACCGATGACGTGACGGCGGTGGGTCTGGTGTATCAGTTCTAAGCGTGCCTTTCTCAGACACAGAATGACGCTCAGGATGATAGAAAAGCAGTGAAAGCGTGAGAAAAGCGCGGCCCTTACCGGCCGCGTTTTTTTATGGGTGCGGAACCGCCGGGGGCTGCCCGGTAAAAGCCACCAGCGTGGCTTTGAGCATGGAAAGCACCTGCGGGATGTTGCGGTTGATTTGAGCGGTCACAATGGCTCCGTCGGTTATCATCGCAATGGCCTGCGCGCTGAATGCACGCTCCGCGCTTTCAGGAAGGCAGGCCGCGATGGCATCAGCCATCTGCTGTTTATGGCTGGCCGCGACGTCGAGCACCTGCGGCAGCGGTTCCGAAAATTCCAGGGCGCTGTTGATAAACGCACAACCGCGAAAATCCTCAGACTCAAACCATTCGGCCAGCGTTGCCGTCAGCGCCAGCGGAAAATCGCCGGCACATGCGCCCATTTCCTGAGCCAGTTTTTCCTCAAACCACGTCATCCAGCGTTCATGCCGGTAATCGAGAAATGCGCTGACCAGCAGATTCTTACTGGCAAAATGACGATAGAACGTCACCTTGGTCACCCCTGCTTGCCTGATGATGAGGTCAATCCCCGTGGCGCGGATCCCTTCGCGGTAAAACAAGTCATGGGCGGTCAGTAAGATCCGGTCACGGGCGGGCAGGGCAGAACGATCGACAGACATTGAAAAAACCTCCGGAAGTGAATGCATCGATTGTAGACAACTCTGTCTACATGCGCTAGGCTTTTGTGTAGACAGAGTTGTCTACATCCATTTTCCCTCATGAGGTGCTTATGTTAACTAAACCGCCGTTGCCCCCCTTCAGCCGTGAAAGCGCAATCGAAAAAATCCGTCTGGCAGAAGATGCCTGGAACAGCCGTGACCCGCTGCGGGTCAGTCAGGTTTACTCGGCGGATACCCGCTGGCGAAATCGCAGCGAATTCGTGAACGGGCAGGATGCCGTGGTGGCTTTCTTACAACGTAAATGGACCAAAGAGCTGGAATACCGGCTGATCAAAGAGTTATGGGCGTTTGACGGTGAGCGGATTGCGGTGCGTTTTGCGTATGAATGGAAAGATGATTCGGGTAACTGGTTCCGCAGTTTCGGGAATGAGAACTGGGCGTTCAACGAGCAGGGACACATGTTTGAACGTCACGCCTGTATCAATGATTTACCGATTCAGGAAAGTGAACGCAAATTCCACTGGCCGCTGGGGCGCAGGCCGGATACGCATCCGGGCCTGACGGAGATGGGTTTTTAACAGCCTCAGGCTGATTTCTGGTGGATCAGATGCAGCGGCGGAGAAACATCGAGTTTGATGTCGGGGTTTTGGCGGAATTCATGCGGCGTAATATTAAAACGCTTGCGGAACATGTAGGTGAAATGCGACTGCGAGCCGAATCCGAAATCCATTGCGATATCAAAAATCGGTGTTTCACTGCTGCTCAGCTGATAAACAGCGCTCGCCAGACGACGTTCCCTGATGTACTTCCCCAGAGAAATGCCCGTCGATTCCTTGAACAGTTTTTGCATGTGCCAGAGCGAATAGCCGGAGTACTCAGCCAGTTCTTCCAGATGGATCACACGGCCCAGATGGCCTTCGATCCATTTGCTGAGTGCGCTGACGATTGCGAGATGAATGTCTTGAGCCATAACCAGTCTGTATTGATGTCGAATAGGCCTATTATACACGACTTAGCGATGATGGCGTGGCAGGTCTTGCGGATGAGAAGGGTTCACAAAAATGGCCCGCAGATCAGAACTGCGCGTGCAGCCTGACGGGCCATGATTTACCGCAACAGCATCCAGTGAATTAATCTGGCAATGCCATCGTCCAGAAGTACGATCCCGACGAGAATAAGAACGATCAGAATAATAAAGTTCTTACGGGTTGGCATAGGGATACCTCAGTTACCAGGGGCCGCTGCCCTGCATATTCAGCGCAATAACACCCATACAGACCACTACAAATACCAGCAAAACGATAAATAGCCGCTTCATTCTTTTCTATCAGAGCCTGAGCTCTTCCTCCAGCGTGGGGCTAACCCGCAAATGACGTCACTTCTGCTGTAAACCTGTGTGTTTACCAGCATCAGTTTTACCAACAAATCACGCGCACGTTAACCCTATTTACCGCACAAATCCAGTGACAGCGCTGCTGTGGCGCTATCCCTCGGTGGCCGGACGTCTCACCAGATCGGTTTTCTGGCCGCCGTTAATGACAGTGGTCGGCGGCGTTTCAGGCACCAGCGCATCCGGGGCGATATTCATGTGATTGAGGACTTCGCCCATGATTTGCCCGAATATCGGGCCAGCTACTGAACCCCCGAAGTGTTTACCGGCCTGCGGATTGTTGACCATCACCACCAGCGCCACGCGCGGATTACTGGCCGGTGCGACACCGGCCGTATAGTTGATGTAGCCGCCGTCATATTTGCCGCTGCTGCCCATTTTTTCTGCCGTACCGGTTTTGATCGCTAAACGATAACCGGGAACCGCGGCACTGAGGCCGGAACCGCCGGGCAGGGCATCGCTTTCCATCATATGAATGACGGTTCTCACCACGTCAGCAGACATAATCCGGGTACCCAGTACCGGAGGCGTCACTTTGGTGATCGACAGCGGGCGATAAATCCCTTCTGAGCCAATCGTGGCGTACTCGCGGGCGATTTGCAGCGGCGTCACGCGCAGGCCATAACCGAACGAGAAGGTGGCACGCTCGATGTCTGCCCAGCGTTCACGGTGCGCCGGGAAATAACCGCTGCTTTCGCCGCCGATACCTAAATCTGTGGGTTTGCCCAGCCCGAACGACTGGTAGAGTTGCACCAGCACGTTGGCCGGCATTGCCAGAGCGATATGGGACACCGCGATGTCGCTGGATTTTTGCAAAATACCGGTGATGGTCAGGGCAGGCCAGTGGCCGACGTCTTTGATCAGGTGGCCGTTAACGGTGTAGGGGTGGGTATCGAGAACGGAATCAGGGCGGATCATCCGCCGTGCCAGACCGGCCATCACCACCAGCGGTTTCACGGTAGAACCTGGCTCGAAGCTGTCACTGATGGCGACGTTACGCATGTCTTTGACCGCGACACCGGCATAGTTATTCGGGTTGTAGGAGGGGAACGACGCCATCCCTAAAATTTCGCCGGTATTGACGTCCACCAGCACGGCGGCGCCAGATTCCGCCTGGTTGAGCAGAACGCCGGTGCGCAGACGCGAGTAAAGGACGTACTGCATAAAGCTGTCGATGCTCAGATTGATGGTCGGCGGCTGTTGCGGAGCGACCTCTTTGAGCACGCCAATGACGTTACCGTGGCGATCCTGACGGTATTCACGCATGCCCGGCTTGCCTTCCAGCAGCGCATTGAACCCTTTTTCGATGCCGTTCAGCCCTTCATTGTCGGTGCCAACTACCCCGACCAGGTTGGCCGCGGCTTCGCTCATCGGGTAGTAGCGGCTGTCATCGTGAATACTGCTGATGCCGCCGAGATGCAACTGACCGATATCTTCGGCAATGCCTTCTTCAATTTTGCGACCAAGGTAGACAAAGCGGCGCTGCGGATCGCTGTTGATGGTTTGCTGCAACTGCGAAAGCGGCATATTGAGCGCGGAGGCCAGATATTGCCATTTCGGGCTGTTCAAATCGCTATGCAATTCAAGGATGCGGAACGGGTCGGCCACGATGTCTTTCGATGCGACGCTTAACGCCAGCGGGTGGCCGTTACGGTCGGAGATCGTACCGCGTACGGCAGGAATAACGTTGGAACGCAGCGAGCGGGAGTCGGCTTCTTTCTCGAGCATCGGCTGATTCAGCAGCTGTAAATATCCCACCCGGCCAAGCAGAAGTGCCATACAACAGACGATGCCCAGACAAATCAGCGCAAAGCGCTTGGCATAAAAGTGGGGTTGGGCGCTGGATTTTTTTGAGCTCGGTCGCATGGCGGTTTCGCAAAGTCATGAATGCATTTGAAGCGAAAAGCGAGGAGGCGGGGACAATAAAAACCGGATAATTCTCTCCAGTCTGTACCCAATATAATGCGACTCATCGCTCTGATTGATAATGAATTTCGTATATCACCGACATCTTATATTAAGCCAAAGGCATGGATTGTTTATTTCAATTGCGCTTTGTAAGCAAGTGCAACGGCAAAGCCCGTTTTTATTCCATCGACAGCCATTCATCCGCTTCTTCGAACATTTCCTCTAACATTTGATTTAATTGTGAGCGTTCCTGCTTACTGGCCCCGTGAGTATTCAGGCCGTTCGCCTGCATGGGCTTCACTTTCACTTCCGCGTCAGGAAACATTCGGTGAACACGTTTCGCCAGCTCGGCTTCAATTTTTTCACTGGCGTTTGGGATGCCGGAGACATTCCGTTTGTCAAAAATCAGTTCAACCCGCATAACTTTCCTCGTGATTATTGTATGTGATTAACTGGCTAAATATACAGTAACTGACCGGTCTGCTCTAGCGATTTTTGACCCTGACGGTGGAATCAGATTCACCTTTTTCAGCGTAAATTCATGTAATTCGCCAACCATAACCCTTGTGAATGTTTTCCTGCCCGCTAGAATGGCGGCGAACTGTACGAGGGAAATGTGGATAAACAACGGCGTTCAGCACTGATTTTCTTTTGCCTGGCCTGTCTCGTCATACTGACTTGTATGACGCAGCGCATTGCCGGGCTGAACGCGTTATCTGCCATTTTGAATCAGCCTCTTGTGACGCAACCCACGTCTTCTGCACTGGCTGAAACGCCTGCCGGGGTGGAAACCCTCCCCACACCCTGTGAACTAAGCAGTAAATCACTGCTTTCTGTTCCGCCTCTCCTCCTGGAATTTGCGTTGCTGGCGCTGAGCCTGCTGCTGGCCTTTTTGTCACGCGGCACGATGGCGGCCATTCGCTTACGTCTCCCCGACGCCGTGCCGGTGCCCCGATTGCGGGTGCATCTGCGGCTGTGCGTTTTCCGGGAATAAAAATACACCTGCGTTGTTCAACGGAAGGTGACCTTTTTATTTTTGGAGAAAATCTATGCGAAGTTTATTCAGGGCGGCGTTTGGCTGCTTTCTGATGCTCTGGCTGCACGCCGGAACAGCAGCCGATTCCGGCTGGCTGCAAAGTCCGCAAAATACACATGCCAGGGTGCGTTTACAGGTGCAGCCTGCGGATGGCATGGCCGGCGAAACCCGGATGCTGCTGTCGGTCAGTCTGGAAAAAGGCTGGAAAACCTACTGGCGCTCGCCCGGTGAAGGGGGCATTGCGCCGTCCGTCAGCTGGGAAAGCGAGGCTGTCGCCGGTGCCGTGACCTGGTTCTGGCCGACGCCGTCGCGGTTTGACGTGGCGGGCATCACCACGCAGGGCTATCACGATAACGTCGATTTGCCGCTGATCATCAGCGGTCAGGTGCCTGAGAAACTCGCCGGTACACTGACGCTGCCGGTGTGCAGCAACGTCTGTATTCTGACTGATTTTCCCTTCAGCCTTGAGCCCGGCGCGGGCGCTGACCGTGAGGATTTTGCCCGCCAGTTTGCCATCGCGATGGGAAAAGTGCCTATTGCACAAGGTCTGACAGACCGCGCCTCGGCAGGTTATCGCACGGGCAGCCTGCTGATTTCTGCTCATCGCGAGCAGGGCTGGCAAAACCCTGAGCTGTTTATTGATACGCTCGACGGCAGTGCGTTTGGTAAGCCGGTCGTGAAGGTGGACGGGGCGCAGTTACAGGTCACGCTGCCGGTGACTGACGAGTGGGGCGATGTGGCCGGGGATCTGCGTGGCAAAAGCGTCAGCGTGGTGCTGGCAGACAGCGGCCTTGCCCAGCAGCTTAACCTGAACGTCGGGGCGCTGCCCGCGCCCGCAGGCCGCGGTGCGGTGCTGTGGCAGATCGCGCTGATGGCGCTGGCGGGCGGATTTATTCTCAATCTGATGCCGTGCGTATTGCCGGTGCTGGGGATGAAGCTCGGCACAATTTTGCAGGTGGAACACCGTGACCGGCAACGCGTCCGGGTGCAGTTTCTGGCCTCATCCGCCGGGATTATCACGTCGTTCCTCGCGCTGGCGCTACTGATGACGGTGCTGCGCGCCACGAATCAGACGCTGGGGTGGGGCATTCAGTTTCAGAACCCATGGTTTATCGGGCTGATGGTGACGGTCACCGCGCTGTTCACCGCCAATCTGCTGGGCCTGTTTGAGATCACACTGCCTTCCCGCCTGACCACGCGGCTGGCGACGCAAAAACGTAGCGGTTTAGCCGGTCACTTTGCCGAAGGCGCCTTCGCCACCTTGCTGGCAACGCCGTGCTCTGCGCCGTTCCTCGGCACCGCCGTGGCTTTTGCGCTGGCGGCTTCGTTGCCGGTGTTGTGGGGATTATTTCTGATGCTGGGACTGGGCATGAGCCTGCCGTGGCTGATGATCGCCCTCTGGCCGGGGCTGGCGTTGCGGCTTCCGCGCCCTGGCCGCTGGATGCTGCGTGTACGGATGGCGCTCGGTGCGCTGATGCTCGCCGCCTGCCTGTGGCTGCTCAGCCTGTTGCAAAACCATCTGCCCGAACGCGGGGCAATGGTCATTGCCGGGGTTCTGCTGCTGATACTGGTGGTGGCCTGCGCACGCCGTTATGGCCTGCGCGCTGCGGCAATCGCCAGCGGTGCCGGTCTGGTGGCGGGTCTGGCGCTCTTCTTCAGCCTCTCCTGGAACGCCGGTATCCACCCCCCGCGGGATGAAATTCGCTGGCAGCCGCTGTCAGAGCAGGCGATTCGTGATGCGCTGGCAGAGAAAAAAGTGGTGTTTGTGGATGTTACCGCTGACTGGTGTGTGACCTGTAAAGCCAATAAATACAATGTCCTGCTGCGTGATGATGTGCAGCAGGCGCTGACGGACAAACAGGTCGTCGCCCTGCGCGGTGACTGGAGTTTGCCGTCGCCCTCCATCAATGAATTTTTGCAAAAGCGCGGCAGCGTCGCCGTACCCTTCAATCAAATTTATGGCCCGCAGCGGCCTGATGGCGAGATTCTGTCGCCGCTGCTGACCCGCGAAGCCGTGTTAAAGGGGCTGAAAAATGCCCAGGGAGCTGAATAATGAAAATGTTAATGCTGATACTGATGATGGTGATGTCTCCCGCGGTGCTGGCGATGACGCCGGAAGAGACGCTGTTCAACAATCCGGCCACGCCGCACTTTGGTGCCAAAAATCCCCGGCTGACGATTGTGTCTTTTACCGATTACAACTGCCCGTACTGCAAACAGTTTGATCCGCTGCTCGCACGCGTCGTGAAGGAAAATCCGCAAGTGGCGGTGGTGATCAAGTTGCTGCCTTTTCGCGGTGCCAGCTCGATCATTGCCGGTCGCGCGGCGATGACCGTCTGGGAGCAGCATCCGGACAAGTTTCTGGCTGTACATCAGCGCCTGATGTCCAAAAAAGGGCCGCATGACGAGGCCAGCGCCGTGGAGGCGGTGAAAAGTGTCGGACTGGCGCCGATCACCGTCACGCCAGCCAGTTATCTTGAGCTGAAAACCAATGTGGAAATCGCGGAAGTGCTGGGCATTCAGGGGACACCCGCCACGATCATTGGCGATCAACTGGTGGCGGGTGCCATCAGCTGGGAAGATCTGAATAAACTGGTGAAAGAGCAGCTGGCGAAGGCACAACATGACAAAACTTAAGCGCCGGTTACGCGAAGGGGCGGTGATGGCGCTGCTGATCATTGCCGTGACGTCCGGCATGGATTTCCTGCGGGCGCCGCAGGCTCCGGCGAATTTCGGCAATCAGGCCCTGCACACTCTGGAGGGGCAACGCATCACGCTGCTCGAACAAAGCCAGCAGCGGCCGCTGCTGGTCTACTTCTGGGCGACGTGGTGCGGGATCTGCAAGATGACCACGCCAGGGGTGGCAACGCTGGCGCAAGAGGGCGGGAATGTGATCACCGTGGCGCTGCGTTCGGGCGATGCGGCAAAAATTCAGCAGTATCTGACCGCGAAACATTTCGTCATGCCGGTGGTTAATGATCCGCGCGGCGAGATCTCTTCGCAGTGGGATGTGGGCGTGACGCCGACGTTTGTGATCATCAGTAAAGGCGAGGTGGTCAGTAGCACCACCGGCTGGACCTCTTCATGGGGGCTGAAAGCCAGACTATGGTGGGCGGGGTTGTAAACCGCCCGCGCCACTGACAAACAAAAAGGCCTTCACTGACGCATCGGTGAAGGCCTTTTTCTCAACACAGGCTAATCAGTTAGCCAGGAAGCGTTTCTCGTCTGTCAGTACCTGCAGCAGCAGGCTGAGTTCAGGTTTCTGATCTTTAATGTGTTTGCCGTTGGCGTCGAAGGCGCGGTAATCCCCGTCGCTTTCCAGTTCCAGCGTCTGGTCCGGCGTGGTAATGACCAGCGTGCCATCGTCACTGGTGGTCACCCAGTTGTGGCGACGTTTCGCAGCAAACAAATCTTCACCCTGCGAGTAATCCGCCGGCGATGTGGTGACGTGCAACAGGCGCTGCATCAGCGTGGTCATCACATCGGCATGTGCCGTCAGCTTATCGATATTCTGTGCCGGTGTGCCCGGCCAGTGAATGATCAGCGGCACCTGCAACTGCTGGCGGTTCATGGCATTGCCTGAACCCCAGGTACCGTTCTCATTGAATTCAATGCCGTGCGACGCGGTGATCACTACCACGGTTTTATCCAGCTCACCGCGATCTTTTAGCGATTGCAGGATAGCCGTGATTTGCTGATCGACGCTTTGCGCGCCGCGCTGGTAACGGTGAATAAAGGTATTCCCCACCGGCACGCTGTCGCCGTTCTGACGCAACGAAGCACTGATGCCGTTCAGATTCACGTAGGAGAACCACGGGCCATTGCCGCGCACGTTCAGCCATTGTTGCCACTGCGCCACGGTCTGTTGATCGGACTGTTTCACCGGCGCTGGCAGCGTAAAGTCGGTCAGTAATGCCTGACGGTACAGCGGATTATCAAAGCCGTCGGAGGCAAACAGGCCAAACTCGTAGCCCTGCTGTTCCAGCGAGGTCACCAGCGCAGAAGGTTTACGGGCAGCGAGAATGCCCTGCATGTACGTCGGCGAGATGCCATAGAACAGGCCGAACTGGCCGGTATCATCACGATTGCCGGAGCTGAAATGCTGCTCAAAACGGATGTTCTGTTTGGCAAAATCGTTCAGTGCAGGCATGTCCTTATCCAGCGTGGAAGTATGCACGCCGTCCAGCACCACCATCAGAAGATTGTATTTGGTGCCGGTATTGCGGAACGTGATGCTGTTGAGCGGGTATTCCACCGCCAGCGCTTCCGGATTTCCCTGCTCGATAAGGCGCCGCTGGTACTCTTCGGCGTTTAGCAGACCATGTTTTTCAAGGAATTTGCGCGCGGTCATCGGGTAAGAGAGCGGCAGATTTGAACGCTGCATGGTGATCGGGCGATAGAAATTGGCATCCGCCCAGATATACATCAGGTGCGAAGCAAAGAAGCTGACGATAAACAGCACGACGATGGGTTTGGCAAAATTGCGGCGGTTGAGGCTGCGCAGCTTTTGCCATGCCCAGGTACCGAACAGCATTTCGAGCAGGAAAATCACCGGCACGGCAATAAACATCAGCTGCCAGTCGCGCGCCATCTCGCCCCGTCCGGGGTTGACGACCAGTTCCCAAACCACAGGATTGATGTGCAGGTGGAAACGGGTAAAGACCTCGGTATCCACCAGCACCAGCGTAAGCCCGGCAGTCGCCAGTATCGCTGACAGGAAACGCAACAGCCTTTGCGACATCACCACGAAGGTCAGCGGGAAGATGATCAGCAGATAGGCGGCGAAACCGATAAAACTGAAATGCCCAAGCCAGCTGACCAGCGCGTAAATGCGCCCTTGCAGGGAAGAAGGCCAGTCAGAAACAAACAGGTAGCGGCTGCCGATCCCAAGAATGAGCAGGATATTAAACAGGGCGAACCAGTGCCCCCAGCTGATCATCTGGGAAACTTTTTCGCGATAGCGCTGACTATTTGTCACCATGAGAGGTATTGGGCAAGTAATGGATTAATGGGCTTTATCTTCTCTTATCGACGCTTGCAAGGCATTAGCAAAAGACTGTGATAACGCTTTGCGCTGTGCAGGAGCGACGCTGGTATTAATCAGGTTAGTCACCATATTGCCCAGAACCATCAGAGAAAGATCGGTTGGGGCGCGGTGCTTTTCAAGAACGGTTGCCAGCTCGGAAAGGAGCTGTTCAACATGTTCGTCACTGTAACGGGATGATTGTGCCATAGAGTATTGTGCTTCTTGATCTGACAAAGTCCAATATCTTAGCTGATCACGGCATCAGTTTCCGCATTTTTATAACGGAGATAACGTTCCGGTATTGATCGTATCTATTAATCAGTGTTTCAGCGGCGGGAGTGGTTGCGGCTTTGGCGCTTCAGTGTTTGAATACGCCCCGCAGGCAAACCCCCCTTATACGGCTGCATTTCTAACAGGAGAAAGTCCCCATGAGTCTGGATATCGAGCAGATCGCTCTGCACCAGTTGAACAAACGCGATGAGCAAACGCTGGATGTTGTGCTGCGCGACACGCTTTTGACGCCAAATGCTGCCGTTGATGAAATGATGGCGGAATTGCACCGCGTCTACAGTGCAAAAAGCAAAGCGTACGGTCTGTTCAACGAAGACAGCGAGCTGGCCGTTGCACTGCGTGGCTGCCGCAAAGGGGACGATGATTTCCTGTCATTCAGCCGCGCCGCCACCGGCCGCCTGCGTGACGAGCTGGCTAAATATCCGTTCGCCGAAGGCGGCGTGGTGCTGTTTTGCCATTATCGCTTCCTGGCGGTGGATTATTTACTGGTCGCGGTGCTGAACAGCCGCAGCAGTATGCGCGTGAATGAGCAACTGGATGTGAGCAGTATTCATTATCTGGACATCAACCACGCGGACATCGTGGCGCGTGTCGATCTGACCGAATGGGAAACCAATCCTGAATCCACCCGTTATCTGACGTTCCTTAAAGGTCGGGTAGGGCGCAAAGTTTCTGACTTCTTCATGGATTTCCTCGGCGCGTCCGTGGGTCTGGACACCAAAGCGCAAAACCGTGGTTTGTTACAGGCGGTGGATGATTTCTGTACCGAAGCGCAGCTCGATAAAAATGAGCGTCAGAATTACCGTCAGCAGGTTTACACCTACTGTAATGAGCAGTTGCAGGCAGGCGAGGAAATCGCCCTGGATGATTTGTCCGAAGAGCTGCCGCCGTGGAATGACAAGAAATTCAAAGAGTTTACTCAGGAGCAGGGATACGCGCTGGAAGAGACGTTCCCGGCGGACCGCAGCACCTTGCGTCAGCTGACCAAATTCGCCGGCAGCGGCGGCGGTCTGAGCATTAATTTCGATGCCATGCTGATGGGCGAACGTATTTTCTGGGATCCGGCGACCGATACGCTGACCATTAAAGGTACGCCACCCAATCTGCGGGATCAGTTGCAGCGTAAAAGCGGGAAGTAATTCCCGATGCTCTCCCTGATGAAAGGGGGGAGAAAAGCTGAACAGCGCCCAATAAAAAACACCGCCTGAGCGGTGTTTTTTATTTGTTCTCGCACGGCGTCCCGATGCGCAACAACTTAGTCAGCGATTAAACGCGAACGAAGTCGATGTGAGCCAGTTTTGGCTTGAACGGGTGGCGCTGAACAGCCTGAACTTTAACTTTGGTTTCTTTACCGTCGACAACCAGAGTAATAGCTTCAGAGTAGAACTCCGCTTTAACTTCCATGTTCTTAACAGAATCATGGTCCAGTTTGATAGAAACTGGAGCAGCTGAGCCACCGTAAATGATAGCTGGGAATTTGTTTTCTAAACGCAGGCGGCGGCTCGCACCTTTGCCCTGCTCTGCTTCCGGACGTACTTCAACATTGATAGTGAACATTGTATGTTTCTCTATTAGCACTACTTCTAAGATTTGCCCCGCCACCTGCGACCGAGTGACGAGTTGAGTATTACGGCTTCCACACAAGGCGAAAGCGGGCGGTATGATACCGGAGCAGGGCGGTGGCAGCAATATAAATAGCCAGGATCCGCTTATTTACTCACCCGCGCAGTTCGTTGGCACGCCGGTATCGCCCCTCATAATCAAACATTTTCTCCCGCACCTGCCAGAACTGACCCTTCATGCGGGCCACCACGAAATCCGGGTGGCGCAGTAAAACCTGCAGCGCGACGATATCCGCCGCCGTCTGCCATTCCAGCGGCACACCCGGCGCGCGCTGGTGAGGGCGCAGGAAATTGTGCAAAAACGCCATGCGTTGGGCGGGCGTGCTAAGACGGTAACGTTCGGAGACATCCGCGCCGTCTTCATCGTAATAGGTGATTTTCAGCCATTCACCTTTATCGTCGCGCCCGTGTTCCAGATTCATGCCGCTGCAGCGCAGCACCAGCGCATCTTTCAGGCGCAGTGCGGCTTTCAGCATATCGTCCGGATCGACCAGAATTTCCTGGCACTGGTGGCAACGCCGCGCGGCGATATCGTTTTCCGCGCCGCAGTGCGGGCAACTTTTAAAGCGGAAACGGAAATCGCACTGTTCGCGGTTGCCCTCGTCATCTTCCAGCACGCCCTGACAGCGACGCCCAAAATGTTCGATGATCGTGCCGTCTTCGGTGGTTTTCCCCCAGAAGATATTGGCGAAGCCGCAGGCGGGGCAGAAGACCTGCACCGGTTTGTTATCGCCTGCCGGTTTATGGCTGCCGACTTCCGGCGTGAAAAGATCGTGCGGGTTTCCGGCGTAATCGAGGATCAGACAATCGGTTTTACCCGGCGCCAGACGCAGCCCGCGCCCGACGATTTGCTGATACAGGCTGACCGATTCCGTCGGACGCAAAATGGCGATCAAGTCTACGTGCGGGGCGTCAAAACCGGTGGTCAGCACCGAGACGTTCACCAGATAGCGTAACTGCTGCGCTTTAAATGCCGTGATCAGACGGTCGCGTTCGACGGCGTGCGTTTGTGCGCTGATCAGCGCCGCTTCGCCTTTCGGCAGCAGGCCAAAAATCTCACCAGCATGTTCCACGGTGGAGGCAAAAATCATCACGCCTTTGCGATCCTGCGAGAACTCCACGATCTGGCTGATGATGTGTGGCGTGATACGTTTTTGCTGGCGCAGTTCGTTGTTCAGATCTGCTTCGCTGAACAGCCCGTTGCTGTTGGCCTGCAACCGGCTGAAATCGTAACTCACCACCGGCATATCGAGCCGCTCAGGCGGCACCAGAAAGCCGTTTTTGATCATGTAACGTAACGGCAGTTCATAAATGCAGTCGCGGAACAGGCTGTTGGCATCGCCGCGCACCATGCCCTGATGGTGGTACTGATAAATCCAGCCTTTGCCGAGACGGTAAGGCGTTGCCGTCAGCCCGAGCAGGCGCAGTCGCGGGTTTTGCGCTTTCAGGTGGGTAATGATTTGCTGATACTGACTGGTGTCATCGTCAGAAATGCGGTGGCATTCATCGACGATCAGCAGGGAAAACTCACCGCTGAACGCCGCCAGATTGGGGGCCACGGACTGCACGCTGCCGAACACTACTTTACCGCTGCTTTGTTTGAGGTTCAGCCCGGCGGCGAAGATATCCGCCTCCAGCCCATAGGACAGGTATTTGCTGTGATTCTGAGCCACCAGTTCTTTGACATGCGCCAGCACCAGCACACGGCCACGGGCGACGCGGGCGAGTTCGGCAATCACCAGGCTTTTTCCCGCGCCGGTAGGCAGCACGATCACCGCCGGTTCATCGTGCTGACGGAAATGACGCAGCGTGGCGTCTACGGCATCTTGCTGATAGGGGCGGAGCGTAAAAGCAGTCACGGGTCGGCCATCACCTGTTCATTTACATGTTAATAAATACAGTGGTGGAGTATGCCAAGAAATCTGGCGCATGGCGATGAGCAATCAAATCACGCCGTGGGAATGTGTAGCCTGCTTATTTTTATGCTTTCCTCCTAGGATGCGTCGCTAAGCGCGGCTATACTCTCTGTCTCAATGCGGCAGTGCATCTGCCCCCTCGAAGTAATAATCACGTTTTGCAGTTATTGCGAATTGAAAGTATTACGAATCGAACAACCCTGAACCCTGTCAGTTGCTTGAATGCGGCGGCGGGGTCTTGTGTTTTATCAGTAACGCGATCACTCAGATCGCCATGTAAGGCAAGCCGATCCAATGCGTCTGGACAAGTTTTTATCTCAGCAATTAGGTGTAAGTCGCGCGCTCGTTCTGCGTGAGCTTCGCAACAAACGTGTCACCGTTAACGGTGAAATCGTCAAAACCGGCGCGATGAAAATCAGCCCCGAGCAGCGTGTCGAATTCGACGGTAACGTGCTGGATCAAATCACCGGCCCGCGTTATTTCATGCTTAATAAGCCGCAGGGCTATGTCTGTTCCACCGATGATCCCGATCACCCGACCGTGCTGTACTTCCTCGAAGAGCCGGTAGCGTACAAACTGCATGCCGCAGGGCGTCTGGATATCGACACTACCGGTCTGGTGTTAATGACCGACGACGGCCAGTGGTCGCACCGCATTACGTCTCCGCGCCATCAGTGCGAAAAAACCTATCTGGTGACGCTCGAAAATCCGCTGGCGGATGACACTGCCGCACAGTTTGAAGCGGGCGTTCAGCTGCACAACGAAGATTCCCTGACCAAACCGGCACAGCTTGAGCAAGTCGATGAGCGCGTGGTGCGTCTGACCATCAGCGAAGGCCGTTACCATCAGGTTAAACGCATGTTTGCCGCCGTGGGCAACCACGTTGTGGCACTGCACCGCGAACGCATTGGCGGGATTGTGATGGATGAAGATTTGGAGCCAGGCCAGTATCGTCCGTTAACTGAGCAGGAAATTGCCAGCGTTGGCATGCCCCCGCGGTAGTTTTTTCATTATCTGATTAATTTGGTGGTGAACGTGCAGGAAAAACCGGTATCCCATATTGGATTAATTTTCATTCTGGGATTGATATCGATGCTGATGCCATTGGCTATCGATATGTATCTGCCAAGTATGCCCGTGATTGCGCAGGAATATGGTGTTCCGGCGGGCAGTGTGCAAATGACCCTCAGCGCGTATGTGCTGGGTTTTGCGATAGGGCAGCTGTTTTACGGGCCGATGGCAGACAGCCTCGGGCGTAAACCGGTGATCTTCTGGGGCGTGATGATCTTTGCTGTGGCGGCCGGTGCCTGTGCGATGGCGCAGTCGGTCGAGCAACTGGTCTGGATGCGTTTCCTGCACGGCTTAGCCGCCGCAGCGGCCAGCGTGGTGATCAACGCCCTGATGCGCGATATGTTCACCAAAGACGAGTTCTCGCGGATGATGTCTTTCGTGGTGCTGGTGATGACCGTCGCGCCGCTGCTTGCTCCGATGCTGGGCGGCGTGCTGATGGTGCTGTTCAGCTGGCACGCGATATTCTGGGCGATGGCCATTGCGGCACTGATCGCAGCGACCCTGGTCGCGGTGTACATCAAAGAAACATTACCCAAAGAGCGAAGACAAAAATTCCATTTACGCACCAGCGTGGGCAACTTCGTCTCACTGTTCCGTCATAAACGCGTGCTCAGTTATATGCTGGCGAGTGGTTTCTCCTTTGCCGGGATGTTCTCTTTTCTCAGCGCCGGTCCGTTTGTCTATATCGAGCTGAACGGAGTTTCACCGCAGAATTTCGGCTTTTACTTTGCGCTCAATATTGTGGCGCTGGTGATCCTGACGCTTATCAACAGCCGTAACGTTCGCCGCGCAGGTGCCGTCAAAATGTTCCGCTTTGGCCTGTTTGTGCAGCTGGCGATGGGTATCTGGCTGGTCGTGGTTTGCCTGCTCGGTCTGCCGTTCTGGGCGATGGTGATGGGCGTGGCGGGGTATGTCGGCGTGATTGCCATGGTGACGTCTAACGCCATGGCAGTGATCATGGATGACTTTCCGCACATGGCCGGTACCGCGGCCTCTCTGGCCGGGACGATTCGTTTCGGCACCGGTGCGGCGATTGGTTCCATTCTGTCACTGTTTACCGCGAAAAGTGCCTGGCCGATGGTCGGTTCAATGGCGTTTTGCGTGATTGCGGCCACCTTGCTGTACCTGTACGCGAGCCGCCCGCAGCCCCAAAAAGCATCATAAGAGCCGTAGCAGACGCGACCAAAAATAAAGGCTGGCTAAATAGTATTATTTAGCCAGCCTTTTTCTTTTTCTGCCGTTCAATATCAGTAAGTCAGCTTACTTTTGATTAAAGGTATTAAGCCGCTCAATACTGGATTTATACCCCAGTACCACATATGCCACCTGTGCCTCGACACCGGCGATCAGTGCATCTCTTTCTTCGGGCGTGATTTTATTTTTACGCGCAGCAAGCGCGACTTTCTGCATGGACTGCACGGCTTCATCCATCTCTTTCTGGAAGACTTTGACTGCCTCCAGCGTGGGCTCATTCTTTACCACTGTCAGCGCCTGATCGGCAGAATCACGGATAGCCATGAATTCTGCCGGGGTCGTTATGTTGTCTTTATCTATGCTTTTCAATGCACTGTCTAATTCAGGGTGTGATGTTTTTAGCGTTAAAGTCATGTTTATCTTCAGAGCGTAAAGTTAACTGCGAAGGACTTACGATCAGAGATTAGTACAAAATTTAACCGCGTATTATATAAAGTCTAAAAATTTGACTTTACTTCACCAATAATAATGCTTACCTGAATAATCATTATCATTTATACGAATTACCCCTGCATCAGGGCGACGTAATGATCAACCGGTAATGGGCGTATTTATGCTTTTCGTCTTGCGGCTTATCCGCATCCGGGCATATTCATCCGCCATCGCTTTGGCTTTCGCGCCAGGGATAAGCGCCATGTCGCACTCTTTCGGCAGTAACGTGGTGACCGCTGCGGCAATCAGTAATGACGCCACCAGCGCGTAAATCGCGGTGCTCTGACCGTACAGGCTGACCAGTACGCCGACCAGATACGGCCCGCAGAAGCCCCCTAAATTCCCCAGACCGTTAATCACACCGCGCGCGCTGCCTGCCACTTCCGGCGTGGTCACTTTGCCCGGAATGGTCCAGAAGGCGCTGGTGGCGGCTTGCAGGAAGAAACCGGCACCGACCAGGAAACCGTAGGCCGCCATGATGTTATGACCAAACGCCACCGACGCCGCCAGACAGGCCGCGAAACCACACAGCGGCAGGGCGATAAACATCCGGCGTTTACCGGTTTTATCGGACATCACCGACATCGCCAGGATCCCCAGCATGGTGCCCACGTAAGGGATAATCGCCAGCATACCCACCGAGCTCATGTCGCCGCCGGTGAGGTTTTTCAGGATAGTCGGCAGCCACAGGGTGTAACCGTAGATCCCGGTCTGATAGAAGAAGTTAATGATGATCAGTTTGACGATAGAACCGTTGCGGAACACCTCTTTGAGCGGCGCATTGTTCACCGGCGCCAGCGCCCGCAGGGCGTCGCGTTCGCGGTTCAGCTCGGTGACCAGATAGTCGCGTTCGCGCTCTGACAGCCATTTGGCTTCTTCCGGACGGTCGCTGATGGTGAACCACCAGAAAATCATCACCACGAAAGACAATGCCCCTTCAATGATGAACAACCAGCGCCAGTCGAGCGTATCCAGAATCAGGCCGGACAGCGGCGCGGTGATCATTCCGCCCAGCGGCGCGAACATCAGCACGTACGCATTGGCGCGGCCACGTTCTTTATCCGGGAACCAGTTGCTGACCATGGTCAGCACCACCGGCAGCATCCCGCCTTCGGCCACACCCAGCGCAAAGCGCAGGAACAGCAGTTGGTACTGGTTGGTGATAAAGCCGGTCAGGATGGAGATCACCGCCCAGGCAATCAGCGAGCAGGCGATAAACTTACGTCCGCTGCCGTGAACCGCCAGGCTGCCGCCCGGAACCTGCAGGAATAAATACCCGATAAAGAATATACCGGCGGCCAGACCGGCCATTGATGCGGTAATGCCTAATTCAGCGTCCATTCCGCCGGGCATGGCGAAACTGATATTAACCCTGTCCATGAAAGAAATAATACAGGCGATAAGGATGGGAGCGATGACGCGTAACCAGCGGGCCTTAGGAATCTTATTATTCATATTCTTTCCTCTGTGTAGGGGTATCAGGCGATGTCCTAATAAAAGCATTTTGAGGAAAGTATTTCGTGACATGAGTCACGTTGAATTATGTTAAGAAAAGGTGTTACTTCTTACGTGATCCCACGCCTTATTTCAGGCGTGGATAAACGAAGGGTGACAGGGCAAAAGAAGAGGAAATATCCGGTTAAATGGTGCCGCCAAGCGAGATGCGGTAGTGCAAATCTACCCGCTCAATGGTGGGCAGGTTATTGATTTTTTTGAGTAATATTTCAGACACCACTTTGCCCATTTCAAAGCGCGGCGTGATGACACTGGCCAGCAGCGGCGTGGTGGCCAGCCCGATATCCAGCCCGTGGAAACCGGAAATTGCCATGTCCTGCGGCACGCGGATGCCTAATTTCAGGCATTCCTGTAACACGCCGACCGCAATATCGTCATTGGTGCATAAGATGGCATTGGTTTGCGGATCCAGCTGGCGCGCCATTGCCAGCATGCCTGCGCCAATAGACACCGACGAGACTTTATTTGGCGTGATATGCACCGGCGTCAGCCCGCGTTCATTCATGGCGCGGCAATATCCCTGATAACGTTTCTGATCGCGGGCATCAGACATCGAGCCGAAATAGACCACATGCTGTTTGCCACTGGCGAGCAGCGTGGTGGCCATGTCGTAGCCGGCCTGCTGATTGTCAAACCCTACGGCGATCCGGCCATGGGTATCATCCAGATCCATCACCTGTGCCACGGGAATATCCGCCGCATTCAGGTACTTATCGGCTTTCAGCGTATGGACGGAATCCGTCAGGATAAGCCCCGCCAGCTGATAACCCAGCAGGTTGATGATGTGCTCTTCTTCGCGCTCTTTGCTGTAATCATAATTGACCACCAGCGTCTGGTAGCCCTGTGCTGAGGTCACCGATTCAATACCGGCCAGCAAATCGGAGAAGATCTGATTATTGAACGACGGCACAAGAATGCCGATGCGCGGCGCTTTGGCCGGTCCCCGCGCCTCTTCCAGCGGATATCCCACTTCCTCCATCACCCTGGTGATGCGCTCGCGGGTTTCAGGAGACACCTTTTCCGGCGTGCGCAGAAAACGACTTACCGTCATCTTGGTCACATCTGCCAGTTGGGCGATATCCTGTAGTGTCACGCGCTGATTTCTCATGCGGAATGTTCCTGGTTGTGCCTGCAAATAGTCCTGATTATTGAAACAGAAAGCGCCGTGAATTGTTATCAAAATGATGATGATCACACGAAGGGTAACAGCGTTTTTTAACATCCTTCAAAGTGATCTGCATCACAGTTTGCCCGCGCCTAAAACGTTGTAGTGTGGCTAACGCTTCGAACCGCTTCCTCCATAAGGCCAATGCTATGACAAATCTCTTCTCACTGGATAACAAAAAGATACTGGTCACCGGATCCACGCGCGGTCTGGGTTTCCTGCTGGCGAAAGGGCTGGCGCAGCACGGCGCTGAAATTATCGTCAACGGTACGCAACAGGCGTCCACGCAAAAGGCGGCGGAAGCCCTGCGGGCGGAAGGTTTTATCGCTCATGCCGTTGCGTTTGATGTCACCAGCAGTCAGGCGGTGAATCAGGGGATTGATCACATTGAAAGCACCATCGGACCGATTGATGTGCTGATCAATAACGCCGGGATCCAGCGCCGTCACAAATTCACCGAGTTCCCGGAAAAAGATTGGGACGACGTGATTGCCGTGAACCAGAAATCCGTGTTTTTGGTTTCTCAGGCAGTGGCACGTTACATGATCCCGCGCGAGCGCGGCAAAATCATCAATATCGGTTCGATGCAAAGCGAGCTGGGCCGCGACACCATCACGCCTTACGCCGCGTCAAAGGGGGCGGTGAAAATGCTGACCCGCGGCATGTGTGTTGAGCTGGCGCGCTACAATATTCAGGTAAACGGCATCGCGCCGGGTTATTTCAAAACCGACATGACGCAGGCGCTGGTGGATAACAAAGAGTTCTCCGACTGGCTGTGTAAACGCACACCGGCAGCGCGCTGGGGTAACCCGGAAGAGCTGGTCGGCGGCGCAGTTTATCTGTCATCCCGCGCCTCAGACTTCGTCAACGGGCATCTTTTATTCATTGATGGCGGCATGCTGGCCGCGGTGTAGAAGGAAGCGAGATGAGCACAGAAAACGCGAAAATTGCTTTAGTCACCGGCGGCGGGAGCGGCATTGGCCTGAGTGCCGCGAAGGCGCTGGAAGCGATCGGTTTTACCGTGATCCTGGCCGGGCGTAACAAAGAAAAACTGGATCAGGCGGTGAAGTTATTTGCAGCGGGGCAGGCGGTGGCGCGGCAACTGGACGTTACCAGCCCGCAGTCGGTCGCCGCGCTGTTTCAGGATATTCAGGAAACCTTCGGTCGGCTGGATGTGCTGTTCAATAACGCCGGTAACAATGTGAAGGATGTGCCCATCGACGAACTGCCGGTGGAAGACTGGCTGTCGGTGATCAACACCAATCTGACCGGCGTATTTTTATGTACGCAGGCGGCGGTAAAGCTGATGAAACAGCAATCGCCGCAGGGCGGGCGCATCATCAACAACGGCTCGATTTCGGCGCAGTCGCCGCGCCCGAATTCTGCGCCGTACACCGCCAGTAAACACGCCATTACCGGTCTGACCAAGTCCACCGCGCTGGATGGGCGCGCGTTCAATATTGCCTGCGGGCAGATTGATGTGGGCAATGCGGCGACGGACATGGGCAATAAAGCGCTGGCGGGCAGAATGCAGGCCGACGGGCGTATCGCCGAAGAACCGGTGATCCCGGTGGAGCGTGTCGGTGAGGCGGTGGCATTTATGGCCGGTTTTCCGCTTGATACTAACGTGCTGACCATGACCGTAATGGCGAGCGCGATGCCGCTGGTGGGCCGAGGTTAAGCTGAATTTCTGACATAAAAAAACGGCCCTTAAGCAGGGCCGTTTTGCATTGAACGAATTACGCCGCTTTCGCTTTGCGTTTGCGTCCGAGCCAGAAAATCAGCACCAGCAGAATCACCACGCCTGCCACCATCGCTGGCGCCATGAACGGCTGGAGTTTTGCCAGCAATGTGACCGGCCCGCCGGCGCGTAACACCGCGACATCCTGCGCGTTAACCTGCACGCCCGCGTTGCCGTAGTTCTTCAGCACGTAGTTGGAGATATCGGCAATCTGCTGATCGTCGAGCTGACCGACATACGAACCCACGCCAAATTTCGGCATCAGCACGTGATGGTCGCCGACCTGGCGATCCACGCCGTACAGAATGGCAGAAATCAGGTTTGACGCGTTGCCCAGACCGGTTGCGGTGTTGTTGAACAGCGACGGGTACGCCTGATTCTTGCTGCCGGAGCCGTCCGGCTGATGACAGCTGGCGCAATAACCGCTGAACAAGGCCGCACCGTTATCGATGGTTTTGTTCGCGTTATACGGATGCGCGCCGCGCAGGCCTTCTTCCACGTTTACCGGCTTACCGAAAGTATCCGCTGCCTGCGTATCCCGCGGGTCGCGCACCGGTGTGCTGTTTTTCAGGTAGAAGGCAATCGCGTTCAGATCCGTGTCAGACATGTATTGCAGGCTGTTTTGCACCGCTTCTGCCATGCCGCCTGCCGCCTGATTTTTCCCGGCGGTACGGCCGGTTTTCAGGTATTCCACCAGCTGAGCCTGCGACCAGTTGCCGATACCGCTGACCGGATCAGAACTGATGTTCGGTGCATACCACGGGCCGACCATGCCGCCCGCCAGCGGTTTATCGGTCACTGAACCCATCATCAGGTTACGTGGCGTGTGGCAGGTATCACAGTGACCGGCACCGTTGACCAGATACGCGCCGCGGTTCCATTGCTCGCTTTTCGACGGATCCGGCTTAAACGGCGTGCTGTCGAGATACATCATGTTCCAGCCCGCCATCGCAATACGCATGTTGAACGGGAACGGCAGGGCGGTTTCAGTATTCGGTTGCTCGACCGGCTTCACCCCTTGCAGGAAGTAGACATACAGCGCGTGCATGTCGGCATCGCTCATATGGCTGTAAGAGGTGTAAGGCATGGCCGGATAGAGGTTTGCCCCATCCGGACGAACGCCTGCACGCACCGCGCGGGTAAACTGTTCTTCGGTGTAATTACCGATACCAAACTGCTTCGACGGTGTGATGTTGGTGGTATAAATCGTGCCCATCGGCGAGTGGATTTCATAGCCACCGGCAAACGGCTTACCGCCTTCCGGCGTGGTATGACAGGCCTGACAGTCAGCGGCTGTCGCCACTTCCTGACCCTGACGGATAAGCTCCGCCTGATTGTCCTGTGCCGCAGCGAACCCGCAAAACGAAGCACTTAACAAGCAGGCAACAAGGATTTTTTTCATGCTGCACCTGCCAGTTTTTTCGCCATGTCATCCGCCGCTTTCAGGCCCAGTGCGGCCATGGTCAGCGTACTGTTCACTACGCTGGAAGACGGGATCGCACCGCCGCCCGGCAACCACAGGTTAGCGTGGTCATGCGCACGGCATTCACCGTTGACCACGGAATCCTTCGGATCGCTGCCCATGATGGTGCCGCCCATGATGTGGTTGTTGGCGTTCAGGCTGGTAGTGATGTTGAATTCTTCCGCCATAAACAGGGAACCGATGTGTTCCAGCTGCTTGTGTGCAGCTTCGGCACCTTTACGCACGTAATCGCCAACGTCGTAATGGATGTCCGGGCACGGCAGACCGTGCGGATCTTTACGGGTGGTGCTCAGGGTCAGGCGGTTATTCGGATCCGGCAGCGGTTCCAGGCTGATGGACAAATCCACGCCAAAGATGGAACGGCGGCGGATCTCTTCATCCAGCTCTTTCCCCACCAGCCCCATCTGCAACGCTTTCGACGTCGCCGGGATCACGCGGCTGATATTGTTGAGGATCATTTTGTTGGCAGAATACTCTTTGCGGAAATCGCCATCGCGAGGGCCGACCAGGCAGCTGCTCTGCGCCGGACCACGGCCAATCCACAGGGGTTCTTTGGCGATAAACGTACAGTGGAAACCGGAGTGATCCATCATGTTACGGCCAACGTGATCGGACGAGTTGGCAATCCCGTTCGGGTTCTTTTCGTTAGCCGCCATCAGCAGCAGACGCGGGGTTTCGATACCGTTACAGGCCAGTGCGAACACTTTACCGGTGGCTTTGTGCGATTTTTTATCGCTGTCCAGCCAGTGAACGGCGGTCACATTGTTGTTTTCATCGGTGTCGATTTTGTAGACCACCGCTTCGGCCAGTACCACGGCACCTTTGTTTTCAGCGCGTTCCACGTGGGCAATACCGTTATACATGGCACCGATCGGGCAGATGGGCTGGCAGTTGTTGTTACCGCAACAGGTCGGGCGACCGTTCCACGGGCGGGTGCTGCGGCCCTGCGGGATCGGCACCGAACGGTAACCGTGCGGGTTCACGATTTCAGCGAAACGGGTGTCGCCGTAACCGTAAGGTACCTGCTCCATCGGATAGGGTTTGCTGCGCTCGGAAGGGGACTGCAACGCCGGGTCATTCGGGCCTGCTACGCCAATTTCTTCTTCTGCGCGGCAGTAATAAGGTTCGAGTTCATCATAGGAAATCGGCCAGTCGCGACCCACGCCGTATAACGTTTTCATTTTGAAATCGTTAGGAACGTGACGCCAGCAGGACGCCGCCCAGTGCCAGGTGGTGCCGCCGACGGTGCGCAGATAGCCTTGCTTGAAGCTGCCCGCGCTCGGGCCGGTCAGATAGACATAGTTATTTTCCGGAAAATAGAGCGGCGCGGGGGCGTTTTCTGACTGCGGGTAAAGTCCCTGGAAATCAGAACCGGCACGGTTGTCGAACGGCATATTGCGCCAGTTCTCCACGGCCTGCGCACGTTCAATACGCAGACCGGCTTCCAGCACCAGTACGGAATAGCCCTGGCTGACCAGTTGATCGGCAATCATGCCGCCCACGACGCCGGAACCGACAACGATCACATCAGCAGACGCATCGCCGTCTGCGGTAAATTCGGGTTTTTTCATCAGGCTTTGCTCACATCAGCAGATTCAGAAATGTTGGTAAAACGGTCGGCGTTCATGGATTCAGGCATCGCGGCGTCAGGCGGCGCAGCGGTGAAGTACAGCGGACCGTTACCGCAGTAAGTCGGCACGATCAGGCCGTCGCTTACCGGGCGATACATCAGTGCATCTTTATACGATATTAAAATGGAATCGGTACCATGACCGACTGTGCCGGTGTACCAGGCGGTGACGATCAGTGTCACCAGATCACCCAGGCCTTGCTGGCGGGCGGCTTCCTGCAAGACTTTGGCGGATTGCCCCGGTTTGACCAGCGCATGCAGCTGAGTGACCTGCGCGGCGAAATCCGGATGCGAGCGGTGGAACGCATTGAAAATCTGCGCGGAAGCACCTTCGCTGATATTTTTATGTTCTGTGATGGCCTGAGAGATCAGGTAGAACTGACCGAAAATAACCGGCGACGCGGTGGCCGTCTCTTTTTCAGCCAGGCTCAGGAACGGAAAGCCGAGCAGGGTGCTGGCAACCATTGCGGAGGTTAAACCTTTCAGCAGTTGACGACGACTGAAACCGGTTCCATTGGCAGTGACATTGCTTTCCATGATTGAAGGATCGTTTTCCATCTCATTTCTCGCTGGGTTGGGTGTGAGCCAAATGACTCAGGAATGCGTAATAAAATGACTTTTAGTGATATTTATCAGAAGGTTAAGGCGGGAGGCTTTCATCCTGACAGGTGATATCAGTAATAACGATGCGGATGATAAGCCAATAATAGGGGTTTTGTGCAAACAAATTGTGCGGATTTATTAACATTAGATCACGAATTTAACGTATTATGCGCCGCGCTGAAAGCTGTAACCAGATGGTTCATTTCACAATGAAATAGCTGACAGCCTCACACATTTTTTACTGCGAATAACATATATGTGACTGATAAGTAATAAGTTAATCTGCCGCTTATTTTTAAGCACTCACGCCATATGTAAATTTTATGTAAACAAATAGAAGTTAAAAAGTAGCCACCAATGCTTAAAATGGTTGTTAAATAAGGCGAAAAAGGTTACAAAGAAGCCAAAATGAGATCTGGCTCCCACAAACGTCGGGAGCAGACAAAACAAGGCTACTGTCAGCTGGCTGGCTTTTGATTACGTTAATTTAATGTTAATGATTTGAGCATAAATTGGGCAAAGCGGCGTCTGTCGTCTATAACTGGTATAGATGTTACGCATTTGCAGGTGAAGTGTATAAATCATTATCTGGGGAATCCCGTGAATAATATCCAACTTTCGGTAGTACACCGTTTGCCGCAAAGTTATCGCTGGATGTCAGGTTTTGCCGGTATCAAAGTTGAACCGATTCCGCTGCCTGGCAACGATGAAGATAACAATCTTATTGGCCTGAAATTGCTCAGTCATGAAGGTGAGTTTGCCTGGCAGGTGATGCACCAGCTGACTAATGCGCTGGAAGATATTCAGGTGAAAGCCGCGATCGTTGAAATCGACGGTGAGCCTTGTCTGTTCGTGCATCGCGAAGATGAAAGCGCCACGCTCTGTTGCCTGAAAAATATTGGCGCGGCCATCGCCGAATCGATTACCGCACTCTATCCGTTCTGACCGCCTGACGTGTTACCCTGTCAGGCGCGTCGTCCCGCCCGTTCGCTATTCCAGGCCTAAGCGCTTCACACCACCGGTTTATCAAACGCATCCGATGCGGCCAGCAACTCCCGCGTGTAAGCCTGCTGCGGTGCGTTGAAAATCTGCTCACAGTCTCCCTGTTCCACGGCTTCCCCATTTTGTAACACCATCAGCTGATGACAGAGTGCGCGCACGACGTGCAAATCATGGCTGATGAACAGATAGGTCAGGCCGCGACGCTGTTGCAGCTCGCTGAGGATCGCCAGGATCTGCGCCTGCACCGATTTATCCAGCGACGACGTAGGCTCATCCAGAATCAGCATTTCCGGCTGTAAAATCAGCGCGCGGGCGATGGCGATGCGCTGACGCTGGCCCCCGGAGAATTCAGTCGGGTAACGGTGACGGGATTGCGGATCCAGCCCCACGTCTTCCATGGCGCGGATCACCTCTTTTTCACGCTCTCCGGCGCTCACTTTCCGGTGTACCAGCAGGCCTTCGGCAATGATTTGCCCGACGGTAAAACGCGGGTTCAGCGCCGAAAAGGGATCCTGAAACACCACCTGGATCCGGCTGCGAAAGGGCAGCATTTGCTGACGCGAAAAAGTATGCAGCGGCTGCCCGTCGAACCAGATTTCACCCTGTGACTTCAGCAGGCGCAGCAGCGCCAGCCCGGTGGTGCTTTTCCCTGAACCGGATTCGCCCACCACGCCGAGACTTTCCCCGCGACGAAGCCGGAAACTGACCTGATTCACGGCATGTTTGATGCTCACTGTGCGGCGCAGCAGACCGCGTTTGACCGGAAATCCAACCGCAAGATTTTTCACCTCCAGCAGAACCGGCGGCTCGCCCGTCAGCGGCTGCGGGCGGCCCTGTGGCTCGGCCTGCAAAAGCTGGCGCGTGTAAGGGTGCTGCGGCTGGCTGAACAGGCTGGCACGCGGTTGCTGCTCCACCACGCGGCCATGCTGCATCACCGCGACGTTATCTGCCAGGCGGCGCACGATACGCAGATTGTGGGTAATAAACAGCATTGCCATGCCCATTTCCTGCTTAAGCTCATCAAGCAGCGATAAAATCTGCGCCTGTACCGACACATCCAGCGCGGTAGTCGGTTCATCGGCAATCAGCAGTTTTGGCCGGGTCAGCACCGCCATCGCAATCATCACCCGCTGGCGTTCACCGCCGGAAAGCTGGTGCGGGAAATCTTTCAGGCGCGAAGCGGCCTGGCGGATACCCACCCGGTCAAGACAACGGGCGATCTCGTTGCGTGCTGCTTCGCCGCGCAACCCGCGATGCAACATCAGCACTTCGGAGAGCTGTTTTTCAAGAGTATGCAGCGGGTTGAGAGACACCATCGGTTCCTGAAAGATCATCGAAATCTGGTTGCCGCGAATACTTCGCAGCGTACTTTCATCCGCGTGCAGTAAGGATTTTCCGGCAAACAGAATGTCGCCCTGCGGATACACCACCGGCGGCGAGGGCAACAGGCGCAGCACTGACAGCGCCGTGACACTTTTGCCGGAGCCCGATTCGCCCACCAGCGCCAGCGTTTCTCCGGCGCGGAGAGTCAGCGACACATCGCTCACTACTTCACGCGCCTCACCGGCCTGACGAAAGGCCACGCTGAGATTTTTAATGTGTAAAAGAGGAGTGTCTGTCATCTCAGCGCGCCTCATGATGTTGTGCGGACGGATTAAAGGCGTCGCGTACCGCTTCACCAATGAAAATCAGCAGAGACAGCAACGAGGCCAGTACCACGAAGGCGCTGATGCCCAGCCACGGGGCCTGTAAGTTGTTTTTGCCTTCCATCAGTAACGTGCCGAGAGAGGGCGAACCGAGCGGCAGGCCAAAACCGAGGAAATCCAGTGAGGTCAGAGACGTTATCGACCCGCACAAAATGAAGGGCAGATAGGTGAGGGTGGCGACCATCGCATTCGGCAGCATATGCCGCAGCATAATGGACCGGTCGCTGACGCCCATTGCCTGCGCCGCACGAATGTAGTCAAAATTTCGGGTGCGCAGGAATTCCGCGCGCACCACGCTGACCAGCGCCATCCAGCCGAAGAGAATACTGATCAACAGCAGCCACCAGAAACTCGGCTGCACCACGCTTGCCAGAATGATGATCAGATAGAGCGTGGGCATGCCTGACCACACTTCGATAAAACGCTGGCCGAGCAAGTCAATCATGCCGCCGTAATAGCCTTGTACGGCGCCGGCCGTGACCCCGATGACGGAGGTCAGCGCGGTCAGAAAAATGCCGAAGAACAGTGAAATCCGCAGGCCGTAAAGAATTTGCGCCAGCACATCGTGCCCGTTGCTGTCCGTGCCCAGCCAGTTTTCTGCCGAGGGCGGGGAAGGGAAGGGCTGTGTGGTGGCAAAATTAATCGACTTAAAATTGCTGCGGATCGGTGCCCAGAGCACCCAGCCGTGGTCGTCGAGCTGTTTAAGCACGAACGGATCCTGATAATCGGTCGGTGTTTCCAGTTCGCCGCCAAAGGTGGTTTCGCTGTAGTTCATCATGAAAGGCACGTACCAGTGCCCCTGATAGCGCGCCAGCAGCGGTTTGTCGTTGGCCAGTACGTCAGAAAGCAGGGCCAGCGTGAACACCACCAGAAAAATCCACAATGACCAGAAACCGCGGCGGTTCTGACGAAAACGCGCCCAGCGCGCCTGGTTCACCGTGCTTAAATGACGTGGCATCAGTGGCGGCCCTCAAAGTCGATACGCGGGTCAACCAGCGTGTAGGTCAGATCGCTGATGATGTTCAGCAGCAGGCCGATCAGTGTGAAAATATAAAGCGTGCCGAACATCACCGGGAAATCGCGCTGGACGATGGCGTCATAGCCCAGCAGGCCTAACCCCTGCAATGAGAAAATCACTTCAATCATCAGGGAACTGGTAAAGAACATGGTGATGAAAATGGCCGGAAAACCGGCGATCACCAGCAGCATCGCGTTGCGAAACACATGGCGGTACAGGATCTGCTTCTCGTTCAGCCCCTTGGCGCGGGCGGTCACCACATACTGTTTACCGACTTCATCCATAAAGGAGTTTTTGGTCAGCATGGTCAGGGTGGCAAATCCGCCAATCACCGTCGCCACCACCGGCAGCGTGATATGCCACAGGTAATCGGTGACTTTGCCGTACCAGGGCAGGGTATCGAAATTCGGCGAGGTCAGACCGCGCAGCGGGAACCAGTCGAGGTAGCTGCCGCCGGTGAACAGCACAATCAGCAGAATGGCAAACAGGAACGAGGGAACGGCGTAACCGATAATAATCAGTGAACTGCTCCAGGTATCGAACTTCGTGCCGTTGCGCACCGCTTTACGAATACCCAGTGGAATCGACACCATATAGATAATCAGCGTGCTCCATAAGCCAATGCTGACGGAGACCGGCAGCGCGCCTTTCACCAGCCCCATGACCGAGGAGCCACGGAACAGGCTGTCGCCGAAATCAAAGCGCACGTAATTTGCAAGCATCTCGAAGTAGCGCACATGCAGCGGTTTATCAAAACCGAAGCGCCGGGTGATTTCAGCGATGACTTCAGGATCCAGCCCGCGCGCGCCACGGTACTGGCCTTCACCAAACTGCGCGACGCCCGGCGAGGCTTTGCCGTTACCGGTATCTCCGCCTGCACCGGGAAGCCCGCCGGAATGCCCCATCTCAATGGCGGCAATCGCCTGATCAACCGGGCCACCGGGCGCAATCTGCACGATGAAGAAGTTGATGGTAATGATCGCCCACAGCGTCGGGATCATCAGGAGTAGTCGTCTTAACAGATAGGCGGCCACAGCAGGCTCCTCAGCGGCGTTGCGCAGGTAAACGGGCTGCGCGGTTAACGTCATACCACCAGGTATCGAGCTCCATTCCGTTGGACGGGGTGATGACTGGCATTGAGAATTTATCCCAGTACGCATAACGCTCGTGATGGGTGTACCACATCGGGATCATCAGCATATTCCAGGTGAGTACGCGGTCCAGCGCATGGCCCAGCGACAGCAATGCCTCGGGTTTGCCCTGGTTGGCGGCGATGTCATCGGTCAGTTTGTCGATAGCCGGATCGCTCACGCCAGACTTGTTGTAGGTCGAATCCAGGAACCGGGTATTCCAGTAAAGTTGCAGATCGCTGCTCGGGTACGAGGTGGCGGGATAAACGGTCGGCAGCATGTCGTAATCACGCTGGCGCATACGGCGCACGAACTGCGAGTTATCCACTTCACGGATCGACATCTGAATGCCCAGCCGCTGTAAATTATGCTGGAAGGGCAAGACGTATTGCGCGTTGCCGCCAGCCGGCAGCAGTAACTCAAACGTCAACGGCTTGCCGGTTTTGCTGTTGACCAGCACCTGATTTTTCACTTCCCAGCCCGCCTCTTTAAGCAGCGCGGTGGCTTTGAGCAGGTTGGTGCGGTCATTGCCGCTGCCGTCAGAACGCGGCGGCTGATACAAGGTGGTAAAGACTTCTGCGGGCACTTTATTTTTCAGCGGCCCGAGCCAGGCCAGTTCAGCCGAGTTCGGATAATCTTTGGCGGCGTATTCGGTATTTTGAAAATAACTGTCCACCCGCTGATAGGCACCGAAATAGAGTGCCTTGTTCATCCAGTCAAAATCGAAAGCGAGCGTGATCGCTTCGCGCACCTTGCGGTCAGCAAATTGCGGGCGATGAATGTTGAACGCCAGCCAGCGCGTATCCTGTGCCGCCTGATTTTCCTCATCGGCTTTGACGATAAAGTTTTTGCTGAAATTACCGCCCTGATATTGCGTCGCCCAGTTTTTCGGCGAGCTTTCCATGCGGAAATCAAACGCGCCGGATTTAAAGGCTTCCAGCGCCACATTGTCGTCGAGGTAATAGTCGTAGCGGATGGTGTCGAAATTATAGCGGCCACGGTTGACCGGCAAATTGGCCGCCCAGTAGTCCGGCACGCGGGAATAAGTGATGTACTGCCCGAGTTTGTAATCGCTGATGCGGTAAGGCCCGCTGCCCAGCGGCGGGGTGTTCAGCGGCTGGTTGAATTTGTGTTTTTCCCAGAATGCCTGCGGCAGGATCGGTAAACCGAGCAGGCCGAGCATCATGTCTTTATCCGGCTTTGGCAGTACGATGCGCACGGTCAGACGCGAAATGGCTTTCACCTCGACGCCTTTATACACCACGCGGAACTGCGGCACGCCCTCGGTCATGAATTTCGTAAAAGAGAAGGCGACGTCGCTGGCGGTGATCGGCGTGTTGTCGTTAAAACGGGCGCGCGGGTTGATATCCACTTCGACCCAGCGGTACTCGCTGTCGTAGCGGGCGGAGTCGGCGATCAGCGGGTAATAGCTGCCGATTTCATCGCTGGAGGTGGTGAACAGGCTGTCATAGAGAGAGCCGCTGCGTATGGCCGGGTTGCCGCGTGAGGCGAAACGGTTGAAGTTATCGTAGGTGCCGATGGCGGCGAGCGTGATTTGTCCACCCTTAGGTGCAGCGGAATTGACGTAATCAAAACTGCTGAAGTTGGACACGTATTTAGGTTCGCCCAGAATCGCGAACGCATAACTGTCCTGAATAACTTCAGCCTGAGCACCGAGGCTCAGCAGGCATAACGCTGCGGCAAAAACGCGAGATAACATCCTGAATCTGCACTCCTGTGATGACAACAGCAAGATGCGACTTACGCGCGGGCTGTCGTTCAGTGATGATCAATGAATGGCTAAGGCCTTGTAACGCGCCAGTTTTTGGCACTTTCCCTGATTTCGGCCTTTTTATCATATTCAGCGACAGACGCCTAAAAGAAAAATAATGCGGCAGACCGCCACCGGTGGCGGTTCAGATGTGATAACAGGCCTCTTTTTCATTGAAGTCACGGGTAAACGCCAGAAGTGCGGTGACACTCAACGGTTTGCTGTACAAAAAACCCTGCAAATAGGTCACACCGTGGTTTCTCAGATACTCAGCCTGCTGGTGGGTTTCCACGCCTTCGGCCACCGTTTTGAGTTTCAGTTCCTCAGTCAGCCTGAGCACGGTATCAAGCACCGGCGCAATCAGGGTCTTTTGATCAATCGACATGACAAAACCCCGGTCGATTTTAAGGTAGTCGAGGGTGAATTTTTCCAGATAGATCAGGGCGCTGTGGCCGGTGCCGAAATCATCAATGGCGATTTCAATCTTATGGCGGCGCAGCCAGTTGAACTCGCGCATCGCCCCTTCGGTATCAATCATTCCCCGCTCAGTGATTTCAAACACAACCTGAAATGCATTTTCCGGCAGAGCCTCAATGAAGTTTAAAACGTCATCATGAAAACTGACTTTATTCATGTGGTGCGGGGAAATATTGATGCTCAGCTTGGCTTTATCCGCAAACGCGCGTGCCAGTTCGTGGGCATCAGCGGCGACCAGCATCATCATATGTTGAGTCAGCGGGACAATAAGCCCCTGAGTTTCCGCATAGCTGATGAACATGTCAGGAGGAATGCGGCCTTCGATCGGATGCTGCCAGCGCAGCAGGGCCTCGACTCCGGTGACTTTCATGCTGCGGGCTTCCACCACCGGCTGATACTCAACAAAGAATTCTTTATTTTTCAGCCCGCGCAGGATCTCTCTTTCGACGTTATGGCGGATCAGCAGGCTGTGATAAATCAGTACGTACACCAGTATGCTCAGCAGCAGACCGCCGAGCAGCGTAAAGCGGATGTTGTCGCCCGTCAGGGAAGGGGAGTAGAGGCGGATAGTAAAAGGGTAATCGCCCCCCTGTATCTGCGTGAAATGGCTGGTCGGCAGCTGGCTGACCGGTATCAGCCCCTCCTGGGAGGACACCAGCGCCACATCGCCGACCAGCAGGGCAAATCCGCGATAACCCGAACCAGGCTGGGCAAAAAGCATATAAGGCGACAGCGTCAGTTCCAGCGTGGCGATCACCCCGTCATCAAATGATCCCGCATTACGCTGCCAGACAATGATCACCGGACGGTTGGGCACCGCAGGCGTGCCCATTTGCAGGCTGACGGCCATCGGTTTGGTGAAATCAATGCCATGCAGCGTGGAATTGGCCGGAACGTGCTGGTTTCCCGAGGCTGACGAACAATACACCATGCCGTCGCGCACCAGCTGGAAATCGCGCACACCGATACTGAAAGCGGCATCCCGGTTAATTTCACTGGCAACGGACGCGCAGCTTTCGGTCGTCAGTAAACCCACCCGGCGCATGGTATCGGTGAGCTGATGAAAATAGCGGTTGCTGAATTGACCGGTTCTTTTGGCAATCTCATTTTGTTCGAGGGAGTTATTGGCTTTAATGACGCTTAATGTGATGAGGGTAAATAAGATAAAAAATATCACGGAGAAAAAAAGACTTTTTTTCAAATAACGGCGTTTGGGTAATACGCTGTGCGTAAGCGCCGCTTTTAACCCCATATGAGAAGCCCTTTTTTTGACTGATGAAATCAAAGTATAACGTAGCCAAAAAAACAGCAGCTTTTTATTACCGGTTATTCCAGACATAAAAAAACGCCATCCGGAGATGACGTTTTTTTATTCGCTTGGCATAGAACAACAAGAGCTAAATCATGGGGTAACGGTTAACCGTTAGCCAAAACGCGTCTTGCTTCACGATAACGTGTATTCCAGTAAGTCTCTTTCAGATTGGAAATCATCACACCATTGCTGGTTGATGCATGTACAAACTGATCGTTACCTAAATAAATACCGACGTGACGGCCTGTCGAACCTGCGCGGAACAGAACCAGATCACCCGGACGCAGTTTCGTGCGCTGGATTTTCTTGCCTTTCTCTTCCTGTTCATAGGTAGAACGAGGTAAATCCATACCAAATTGTTCGCGGAATGTTACCTGGACGAAAGCTGAGCAATCGATACCACGCTTGCTGTCACCACCTAACCGATAACGAACGCCTTTCCAGTCAGCATACTGATCCATAATTTTGGATTTTACGTTGACGCTGCGAACCATTGCTTCGAATTCATCCTGAGAGGCTTGCAGTAGAAGACCGTCTTTGTCATTTACTGCACGCATATCAGTTTGCGCGTTTTCTGTGTTCGAAGAATGTGTACCACTACACGCAGTGAGAATAATTGCTGCGCCAATCGCGGGAATTATCCGCGTGATATATCTCAGAAAAGGTTGAGACTTGACCATTATTGTTGTTATCCCTTGCTGTCCTTAACGATGTAATCGTTATTAAAATTGCCAAACGAAGCGAGACTACCCGCCGCGCACAGTCGGGACAAACACTGGAATGATAAAATGTGCGTCAGAGCACGTTTTTATCTTGAAACCCGGTGTTTTTGCCACATTTCTGTGCAGGCGAATTGGAGATTACCGTAATGAATAGGGGATTGCGAGAGGTATTATGAGATTTTTTATAAGAAATTGTGATGTAAGCTGATGTAAGTAAAGATGTAAAAAAGGATGGGTTATTTTTATGCTAATTTGGATTAAAACCGCATCACAAGCGGGTTGCACCGGCCTTTTTCAGCTAAGTATATCTGGGATTTGTCTTAAAAAATGGCCCGCCTGCCGTTCAGTTTCAGGCGAGCCATAATTAAATGATATGCATCAATGCATCACGGGTTTTTGCTAAGCATTTTATTACCGGGTAATTTTCTTTCCAGCCAGTTAATCAGCATGTCACTGGCAGGCGTCATCAGCCACCAGCTGGCCCCTACCAGCACGACGGACATCGAACCGACGGCAATATCGGTAAACCAGTGCGCACCAATCATCACGCGTGGCAACGAGAAGATAACGGTGATCAGCACGGCAATAGCGAAAGCGCCCTTGCTCAGATAGCGCAGCATAAAGCAGGAGAAAATGATCAGCATCATGCCGTGGTCACCGGGGAAGCTGTCCGCAGAGGCATCTTTGGTCGGAATGCCGGTCAGTTTACTCACACGGTTAACATCCGGGAAACTCAGCGACGGGCTTTTATGGCTCACCGGCAGCAAATGACCCAGCTGGTTAAGCACCACGGCGGTCAGCAGCATCACGAACCCGATAATCACCAGGCGGCGGCGCCCCCGGGTATCCTCTTTCAGGAAGAAGCACAGGTACAGGGCACCCATCGCCAGCAGCGAGATAACATCAAAGGCGCGGTTATTGGTTACCGCCACCAGATGCAGGAACCAATGGTCTGTTGCCAGGTGCTGATTGAAGAAGAAGAATATCGACTTATCAATCGGGAACCAGAAACCATGATTTGCCGGCAGATAAAAGGATAAAAACAGTGCAACGCCTAATACGTTGAGTATCAGGATTGCGGGGATATTTCGGCGCCACATAAATGTTAACCTATACTTAGCAGGGTAATGAATAAATTAGTCAGCGTTAACTTAATCCTTACAACCTAAACGAACCTTCAACAAGAGTGATTGTAGTTCATTCCATTGCGCAACATCTCGTGTAATAAGCTCAATTCTGCTGTCTAACGGCGCCGCCGGTTTGGTTTCAATATGCAGGTCGTCTCCCTGACGGTTTATCAGCAGCGTTCCTTCCTTTATGCGCATGATGCCTTTCACGCGATCTACCGGTGCCTGACGCGCCCAGTCGAGTATGCCCGCGGTATCAAATTGTGTTTCGCCATCAAATATCCAGCCACAGCTGGTATAGCCGTCGGCCTGATTGAGCGCCCGACGCCAGCGCTGGCTACCCGGCAGGCTCAGCGCTGCCAGCCCGCGTTGCGGGGCATGAGCATGATGATGTTTACCTTCCGGCAGTGTGACCTGATTCAGACGCGGCAAATCCAGCAGGGCAGGGTCGATGGCGCCCTGCGACGCAACCACCAGCTGACGCCCGCCGCCATGAGTGGCGAACCATGTTTCCAGCGCCTGTTTATCCTGCGCCTGCGCCACATCGGCTTTATTCGCGACGATCACGTCGGCGGCAGCCAGCTGGTCGCGGAAGTTTTCATTATCAATCACCCGCTGATCGCTCAGCTGACGGGGATCCATCAGGCATAACGTGGCGTTAAGCGTGATCCAGTTGTTGTAAACCTCAGAGGTGAGCAGGGACAGGATTTGCTTCGGATGCCCAAGACCGGTGGGTTCGATCAACAGGCGATCAGGTTTCGCCTGCTGCAACAACATGTTTAACCCCACCTGCATCGGCAAACCGTTCACACAACACATACATCCGCCGGGAATTTCTTTCAGCACGGCACCGCTGTCAGCGAGCAACGCGCCATCGATGCCAATCTCACCGAACTCATTCACCAGCACCGCCCATTTTTCACCTTCGGGTTTTTGAGCCAGTAAATGGCGCAGCGTGGTGGTTTTACCGCTGCCGAGAAAGCCGGTAATCAGGTTAGTTTTGGTCATGACTGCATCCCTCTGTAAAAAAATTCACCGGACAATGTGCAATGGGCGTTAAAGAAAATCCAGCATTGTGCCGATTATTGTTCAGTACCGCGTAATTCTGATGGCTTTTCCTCCGATATTTTCGTTTGCGTAGTGCGAAATCGGTTAGATGTATTAATGTTAAATTGAAGTTACGCAATGATTAAAAAAACCAATTTACAGATGAGGGTATGACCATGAACAGCATCAGATGGACACTGTTTTTGGGATTGTTAGCCTCAGGGATGATGCAGTTTGCCAGCGCCGGAAGTACCGGCAAGATTTACTTTTACGGTGCCATTGTCGATGGCGGATGCAGCTTTACGACAGGTGATCAAAAGGTTACCAGCAAATGTGACCGTGGCGGGAAGACCGTCAGTCAGGTCCGCACTCTGGATGCGACACAACCCCAGGCGTATACGTTGCCGCTGTCTCTGGGCCATGTGAGCACTGAGCACATTAAAAACGATCCCCGTCTGACCCTCATGACGGTGACCTATAACTGACAGTTAAGTTTTGCTTAATAATTCCGCTGTGCAACGTCCTGAGCCGCCGGTTTTCTCACACCGTTCTGGCCGGACACCCTGAAAACTGGCAGGCCCAATTTTGATCGGGCCGTCAGTTTTTAGTTCTCATTCTGTTCGCCTTATCCCCGCATGTTATAATTTTCCCTCTTAATTCAGGCATTCTGGCAGCGGCTTGCCGTCTTTTCAGATGTCAGACCAATTGTTCGACAGGGGCAAGATTATGCGACTTTATCAGGAGATTGGCGGCCATTTACGCCGTGATATCCATGCGGGGAAATATGCCCCCGGCGACCGTCTGCCGCCTGAACGCGAAATTGCTGAATCCTTCTCTGTCAGCCGCAGCGTGGTGCGGGAAGCGCTGATCATGCTGGAACTGGAAAAATGGGTGGAAGTGCGTAAGGGCTCCGGCGTGTATGTGCTGCATCCTGCTGAAAACAGCCCGACAGAGACGGCAGATACCGGTTACGGTCCCTTCGAATTGCTGCAGGCGCGGCAGTTGCTGGAGGGGGAAATTGCGGCTTTTGCCGCTATGCAGGCCACTAAAACCGATATTCTGCAAATGCGCGATGCCATCGATGCCCAGCGCGATTGTATTGAACGCGGCGTTTCAGATGATGTGGAAGATCAGCGTTTCCACGGCTTGCTGGCGCAGGCCTCGCAGAACAGCGTTCTGGTTAAACTGGTGGATGATTTGTGGCTGATCCGCCAGCGCAGCCCGATGTGGCTGGGTATTCATCAGCACGTTGTCGGCAAAACCCACAGCCAGCTCTGGTTGCAGGATCATCAGACCATTTTGCAGGCCGTGCTGCGCCGTGATCCGAAAGCGGCTAAGCAGGCGATGTGGCAGCATCTGGAAAACGTGAAAGATATGTTGTTGCAGGTGTCAGATGCGGATGACCCTGCGTTTGATGGTTTCTTATTTTCCTCCGTTCCCTCCGAACTCAACGACTGAAGACCCGTCCCCATAAAAAACGGCTGCCGCAGCAGCCGTGGTTTTCTCTTCTTTTACGGTTAGCTGACGTACTTCGCCACGGCTTTTTTCGCGCCCACGCGTTGCAGATCGGCATAAGCCGCCAGAATCGCCTGCACCACTTTTTCTTCGTGCGGCAGTTGCTCGCCAAACACCGCATTCAGGGCCAGCAGGGCTTTCACGCGTTCTTCGCCGTCTGCGGTTGAGGCCACGATGCTGGCTAAGGTATCGGCCATCGGATCTTTAATCTCAATCGGCTGGCCCGCATCATCCATCCCGCTGATGTAACGCATCCAGCCCGCCACGCCCAGCGCCAGCAGTTCATAAGAACCGCCATTTTTCACATGCCAGCGGATGGAATCGAGCATACGTTGCGGAAGCTTCTGCGTGCCGTCCATCGCGATTTGCCAGGTGCGGTGCTTGAGTGAAGGGTTGCTGTAACGTGCGATCAGGCTGTCAGCATAGGCGTTGAGATCGACACCTTCCACGCTCAGCGTTGGCGCCTGTTTTTTCAGCATCAGACGGTGAGCTGCCGTCTTATAATGTTCATCTTCCATACAGTCGTTGATGTGCTGATAACCGGCCAGATAGCCCAGATAAGCCAGGAATGAGTGGCTGCCGTTCAGCATACGCAGTTTCATCTGTTCGAAAGGCAGAACGTCGGACACCATCTGCGCACCGGCTTTTTCCCAGTCAGGACGACCGGCGACAAAGTCATCTTCCACAACCCACTGAATGAATGGCTCACAGGCGATTCCGCAGGGATCGGTGATGCCGCCCAGCGCTTCGGTGATCTCGTCGAGAGTCGTTTCGGTCGCGGCGGGAACGATGCGATCCACCATGGTGCTCGGGAAAGAAACGTTTGCAGTGATCCATTCCGCCAGCTCAGCGGAGCGTGCCTTCGCCATGCCCAGAACGGCATTTTTTACGACCAGACCGTTTTCCGGAATGTTATCGCAGCACAGAATCGTAAAGCCAGGCAGATTGCGCTCATGGCGCAGGCGTAATGCTTCAACCAGTACACCCGGCGCGGTACAGGGTGCCTGACCGCCTGCCAGATCCTGCTGGATTTTCGGGTTTTGCAGATCCAGTTCACCGGTGCCAGGCTCAATGCAATACCCTTTCTCGGTGATGGTCAGTGACACGATGGCCACCTGCGCTTCCGCCAGTTTTTCGATGACCGCTTCCAGCCCGTCAATGATGCCGTGCACCGAATCATGGGCGGAACCGACAACGATGGCCTGATTTCCCTCTGCACCTTTTTCCAGCACGGTGAACAGGTGATTTTGCTGACGCAGCGCGTTGATCAGGCTTTCATTGCCAAACAGGCTGATTTCACAGATGCCCCAGTCGCCGCCCTGTAAATTCAGCACCCGGTTGGTCAGCAGCGCCTGGTGGGCGCGGTGGAAGGCGCCAAATCCGAGGTGAACAATGCGGCTTTTCAGCGCATCACGGTCGTAAGCAGGCAATGACACGGCTGCGGGCAGGGACGCTGTGGCAATAGTTTTCATGCAATACTCCAGGCAAGTCAGAAAATAAATAATTGGTCAGGCCAAATTGGGGCTGTTTACCCGTCAGTTCAATTTCATGCTGGATAAAGCGACGATTTAAGCCGAAATCAGGGCTTTGAGTGTAAAGTCATATGATAGAAAGGGGAATTGGTAAGTCCGGATGGCCTCTCGTTTTGTGAAGTAGATCGAGAGTCTGGAGCATTTAACGCAAAGTTTCAGCCAGGTCTGGCGCAATAAAAAAGGAACGCTGTGGCGTTCCTTTGAAGAGCAATGTGCAGGGATGATTAATCCGCGCGGCCCATATAGCGACGTTCGGCAATATGAATGCGGATTTTGTCGCCGGAGCTCAGGTATTCCGGCACCTGAATGTTCAGGCCGGTAGCCATCACGGCAGGTTTGGTGCGTGAGCTGGCGGAAGCGCCTTTAATACCCGGCGCGGTTTCTACAATTTCCAAATCCACGGTTTGCGGCATTTCCAGCGCCAGCAGCTGGCTGTCGAGGGTCAGAACCTGCATACCCTGCAAACCTTCTTCAGGGATAAACAGCAGTTCTTCTTCGATCTGCGCTTTGTTGAAAGTGTAAGGCGTGAAATCTTCATCATCCATAAAGATGTATTCGTCGCCATCGACGTAAGAGAAGTTCACTTTACGGCGGGTCAGGGTGACGGTATCGAGAATGTCATCGCCTTTGAAACGCTCTTCCACTTTGCCACCGGTACGAACGTCAGAAAAACGCATTTTGTACAGGGTGCTGGCACCACGGGCGCTTGGGCTTTGAACATCGATATCTTTTACCAGCAGCAATTTGCCGTCGTAGTTCACAACGAAGCCGCGTTTAATTTCGTTAGCACGTGCCATATAAATACCTGTCGAGATAAAGGGGGAAATAATTTGCGACACGTTACTCGCGCCGCTGATTTCAGGCAAGCAGATAGCGCAAAAAGAGTCGTGAAAACCCGCATTATTGCGCATCTCTGTGGGGCAGCCAGCCGGTATCAAACTTGTTGGGTCAACAGTGTTAAAGAGTAGTAAATATTTCGCTGGTGGCGCATGAAAGCGCCTGCTATTGTCGCGCCTCAAAACCAGGCCTGAGGAGGCTGTAGATGGACTGTCGTACTGATTGCGGAGCCTGTTGCATAGCGCCTTCAATTTCCAGCCCGATCCCCGGAATGCCGGACGGCAAACCCGCCAACACGCGTTGCATTCATCTGGCGGATAACTTCCTGTGCAACATTTTTACGTCGCCGCTGCGCCCGAAAGTCTGCGCCAGTTTGCAGGCCAGCCGCGAGATGTGTTTTACCCATCGCGACCAGGCCCTGACCTACCTGATAAAGCTTGAAGCGGATACTGCGCCCTGAGCGGTGATATCAGCGTTTCGCCGCCACCGTTTCCGTGACCGGATCATCCACATTTTTCACATTCCAGATACACACCACCGACCCCACCACCATTGCCAGCGCGGCGTAAAACACGGCGTGATAGGTCCAGAACTGCGCAATCACACCCGCAAGCGACCCGGCGAGGATCCAGCCAGCGCGGGTAGAATTCGTAAACAGCGTGGTGGCCGCACCGGCCTGACCCGGCATCAAATCCTGAAAATAGAGCATGCCGATACCGGCCAGAATGCCGATGAAAATCGCGTTCAGCAGCTGTAAAGCAATCAGCATCATGGCGCCGGTAGTAAACAGCAAACATCCGTAGAAAATCACGCCGGCAATCACGGCGAGGCGCATCAGAAAACGCTTACCCAACTGCCGTGCCAGATAACCGGCAATCAGCATGGTGGGGATTTCCAGACACGCGGCGCTGCCCATCAGCACGCCCGCCAGTTTTTCCGGCAAACCTAATTCACGCACCACATACAGCGGCATATTGATCAGATAAATGCTGTTGGCTGCCCACATCAGCGAGCAGGCGATGAATAACATCAGCGTGTCGCGGCGGTTGCGGCGCGGGGCTTCCAGCGTCGCGGAGGTCTTCACGCGCGCTTTTGGCATCGAAGGCAAAAAGACATACACCATCGCGCCACACACCAGAAACGCCAGCGTGGCAGCGCAGTACATGAAGGTGAAACCGAAGCCCATCGACAACGCAAACGCCAGCGGCGGGCCAACCACCCACGCCAGAGAAACCTGTGCGCGCAGGATGGAGCTGAACATCACGGCTTCGCGGCCCGTTTTTTCCGCGTGTTCCCGCGCCAGCGCGAACATCTGCGGGTTGGCGGTGGAGCCAAAACTCGACAGCAATACCCCGATAAACAGCAGAATAAAGTAGTTACGGTTGAAGGCGAACAGCACGCAGGCCAGCGCGCCCAGCAGGCAGCAATAGAGGATCAGCGTTTTGCGGTCACCGCGTTTATCCGACCAGGTGGCCAGCAACTGGCTGACAAAAATGCCGATCACCGCGCTGCCGGTAAAAAAGATCCCGACCATAAAGGGGCTGACGTGCACCTGAGAGGTCAGAAACAGGCTGAGCGTAGGCGTCTGTAGCGCACCGGCAATGCCTGTCAGAAAGGCAATGATCAGGAATGCGGTCGAGGTCATGTCAGGCAAACGGCGGGCTGATGCTGTAGAAATTCGCATGTGTATAACTGAACCAGAAGTAGGGGGAGGGACGAAATTTGCGCGAATGTTACGTCAGTTTAAAAAAAACAAAAACAGGTTTTGATCATCAAAAATGTAAACCTGAGTTAATTTGCCATACTGAATAATAAAACCGCATTTTGTGTTAAAAATAACCGCAAGAGGGTCCGGGATGTCATGTTCAAATACCGGTCAGCTTGCTTCAGCTTTGGTTTTTTTCGTCTGACGAAAAACGCGTCAGCCTGACTTCAGCATTTGCGTTAAGTTATTCGCGCCAGGCGTTCTGAATAAAGGAAACTGTGCGTGGCATCAAAAAATCATCACGTAGAATCAGGGAATGCTTGCTTTAAAAACGAGCCCGATTAAGACTTCCTGAAACGTTTCAGCGTTACCGATTTCAACAACGTAATCTGGTGGCGCTCCTTTTTTCTCAGTAAAGCTGAAACGATTCAATTTCAGCAGGAGAGGAGAATTATGTTCCAACTGTCACAGCAAGATATTCACCTCGGTGCCGCAGCCAGCGATAAGCAGGACGCCATTCGCCAGGTCGCCGCAGCACTGACACAGGCCGGTCGCGTCAGCGAAGGTTATGTCGACGGCATGTTAGCCCGTGAACTGCAAACCTCCACTTACCTCGGTAATGGCATTGCGATCCCTCATGGCACCACGGATACCCGTGATTTAGTGCTTGATACCGGTGTTCAGGTCTATCAGTTCCCGCAGGGTATTTCCTGGGGTGAAGACCAGACCGCCTACATCGTTATCGGCATCGCGGCGCGTTCTGATGAACACCTCAGCCTGCTGCGTCAGCTTACGCACGTATTAAGCGACGACAGCGTGGCTGAACGCATGGCGAAAACAGATTCAGCTGAAGAACTGCGCAGCCTGCTGATGGGCGAAAAGAATGCCGCTGAATTCCTGTTTGATACCCAACTGATCGCCGTGGATGTTGCTGCTGAAAACCTGATCACTCTGCAGGCGCTGAACGCTGGCCGTCTGCAACAGATTGGCGCGGTCGATACTGCCTTCGTCAGCGATGTCATCAGCCGTAAACCGCTGAACCTGGGTCAGGGCATCTGGCTGAGTGACAGCACGGAAGGCAACCTGAAAAGTGCTGCTACCCTCAGCCGCGCTCAGCAGGCATTTGATCTGGACGGTGAAAAGGTGGCGATGTTGCTGACCATTTCCGTCGCCGACGATCAGCCGCTGAACCTGCTGAATTACTTGAGCGATCTGCTGATAGCCAACAAAGCTGAACGTCTGCTGACGGCAGACGCGGTAGGCGTGCTGGCATTGCTGACCAGCGAAGTGGCAGAAGAAGCCAACGTGCTGAGTGCGGAATACGTTATCCGTAACGAACACGGCCTGCATGCACGTCCGGGTACCGCCTTAGTCAACGTGATCAAGCAATTTACCAGCGAAATCACCGTGACCAACCTTGATGGCAGCGGTAAACCTGCCAACGGCCGCAGCCTGATGAAAGTCGTGGCGCTGGGCGTGAAAAAAGGTCACCACCTGCGCTTTACCGCCAGCGGTGAAGATGCCGAACTGGCACTGAAAACCATTGGTGAAGCTATTTCTGAAGGTCTTGGGGAGGGCGCATGAGCCGCAGAGTCGCCACAATTACCTTAAACCCGGCGTACGATTTAGTGGGCTATGTGCCTGAAATCGAACGCGGTGAAGTCAATCTGGTGCAAACCACCGGTCTGCATGCCGCAGGTAAAGGCATCAACGTAGCGAAAGTGCTGAAAGATCTGGGCATCGACGTCACCGTTGGTGGTTTCCTCGGCAAAGAAAATCAGGACGGCTTCCAGTTGCTGTTCAGCGATCTGGGTATTGCGAACCGTTTCCAGGTGGTCAATGGCCGGACCCGCATCAACGTTAAACTGACCGAAAAAGATGGCGAAGTCAGCGACTTCAACTTCTCTGGTTTTAACGTGACGCCGGCAGACTGGGAACGTTTCGTGACCGACTCCCTCTCCTGGCTGGGTCAGTTCGACATGGTTGCCGTCAGCGGAAGTTTGCCAGCGGGCGTCGATCCTGATGCTTTCACCGACTGGATGAAGCGCCTGCGCGCCCAGTGCCCTTGCATCATCTTCGACAGCAGCCGTGAAGCGCTGGTCGCCGGTCTTAAAGCTGCGCCATGGCTGGTTAAGCCAAACCGTCGTGAACTGGAAATTTGGGCTGGCCGTAAATTGCCAGAACTGAGTGACGTGGTAGAAGCCGCGCACGCCTTACGTGACCAGGGTATCGCCCATGTGGTGATTTCTCTGGGTGCAGAAGGTGCCTTGTGGGTTAACGCGTCGGGTGCGTGGATTGCCAAACCGCCAGCCTGTGAAGTCGTCAGCACCGTCGGTGCCGGTGATTCCATGGTCGGTGGCCTGATCTACGGCTTACTGATGCGTGAATCCAGTGAACATACGCTACGACTGGCCACTGCCGTTGCCGCCCTGGCTGTCAGCCAGAGTAATGTCGGTGTCACCGATCGTCCGCAGCTCGCGGCGATGATGGCCCGTGTTGATCTGAAACCCTTTTAATTCGCAGGAGGCAGAATGAAAACGCTGCTGATGATAGACAGTTCGCTGGGACAGGCCCGGAGCCACCTGGCGAAAAATTTGCTCGCTGCTGCCGTCGCAAAAGCCGGGCACTCGTTGGTTGAACAGGCTGCTGAAGCTGACATCGTGATCGTGGCCGGTGAAACCGTGCCGAACGACGCGGCGCTGACCGGCAAAAACATTTACACCGGTAACGTGGCGGATGCGGTGCGTGAGCCTGATGCTTTTGTGCAACGCGCACTGGCTGAGGCAAAACCGTATGTGGCGCCTGCGGCCGTTGCCGCCGTTTCTGCACCGGCTGCTGCGGGTCCGAAACGTATCGTGGCAATCACGGCGTGCCCGACCGGCGTAGCGCATACCTTTATGGCTGCTGAAGCCATTGAATCCGAAGCCAAAAAACGTGGCTGGTGGGTGAAAGTGGAAACCCGCGGTTCCGTGGGCGCAGGCAATGCGATTACCCCGGAAGAAGTGGCAGCGGCCGATCTGGTGATTGTCGCGGCAGACATCGAAGTGGATCTGGCGAAGTTTGCCGGTAAACCGATGTACCGTACCTCTACCGGTCTGGCACTGAAAAAGACGAAGCAGGAACTGGACAAAGCGCTGGTTGAAGCTGAGCTGTTCCAGCCAGCCACTCAGGGCAGTGCGTCCACTAGCAAGAAGAAAGAAGCGGGCGGCGCAGGCCCATACCGTCACCTGTTGACCGGCGTGTCTTACATGCTGCCAATGGTGGTTGCCGGTGGTTTGTGTATCGCGCTTTCCTTCGTGTTTGGTATTAAAGCGTTTGAAGTTAAAGGCACGCTCGCGGCAGCACTGATGCAAATCGGTGGCGCTTCAGCCTTCGCGCTGATGGTGCCGGTTCTGGCCGGTTTCATTGCCTTCTCCATCGCTGACCGTCCGGGTCTGACACCGGGTCTTATCGGCGGCATGCTGGCGGTGAGCACCGGTGCCGGTTTCCTTGGCGGTATCATTGCCGGTTTCCTGGCGGGTTATGTGGCGAAGGCCATCAGCGGCAAGCTGAAATTACCGCAAAGTATGGAAGCCCTGAAACCAATCCTGATCATTCCGCTGGTGGCGAGTCTGATTACCGGTCTGGTGATGATTTACGTTGTCGGTACGCCGGTGGCTAAAATCATGGCGGGTCTGACGGCGTGGTTGCAATCTTTGGGTACTGCCAACGCAGTTCTGCTCGGCGCAATCCTTGGTGCGATGATGTGTACCGACATGGGTGGCCCGGTCAACAAAGCCGCTTACGCTTTCGGCGTGGCACTGCTGAGTTCATCCGTTTACGCACCTATGGCCGCCATCATGGCTGCCGGTATGGTGCCACCGCTGGCGATGGGTCTGGCAACGCTGCTGGCGCGTCATAAGTTTGAGCAAAGCGAGCGTGAAGGCGGTAAAGCGGCGCTGGTGTTGGGTCTGTGCTTTATTTCTGAAGGTGCGATTCCGTTCGCCGCCCGTGACCCGATGCGTGTTCTGCCATGCTGTATCGCTGGTGGCGCACTGACCGGTGCTCTGTCGATGGCATTCCATGCACAACTGATGGCGCCACACGGTGGTCTGTTCGTTCTGTTGATCCCAGGTGCTATCACACCGGTTCTCGGTTATCTGGTGGCGATTATCGCCGGTACGGTTCTGGCGGGCGGTGCTTACGCCATCCTGAAACGTTCAGAAGTTGCTGTAGCGGCTAAAACCGCCGCATAACATCAGATTGGGTAGTGAATGAAAAAGACGCGACGTGAAAATGTCGCGTCTTTTTTTTTATTGCCTTGGCCGGGCAATGGGGCGGCATTTTCTTAGATAGAGAATATTTCGGTTTTTTAATTACCGTGATTGCTTAACTCCCCGCGCCGAAACCGAGCAGAGAGGAAAGTGCTTTTCCTCTCTGCACTCTCCTCGCTTTTTTAAACACGCGGTGGCGCTGGCCCGACGGGCATGCCGGTGGCGCTCAACATTGCGTTAAACCGTGAACATTTCGGTTTCTCAATAGCAGTGCTCGCCTGGCTTTTCGCGCCGAAACCGAGCAGAGAGGAAATTGCTTTTCCTCTCTGCACTCTCCTCGCTTTTTTTAAACACGCGCTGCCGCTGGGTCGATGGACATGATCTGACACTCCCCAATGTGGCGCAAAATCTAGCCGCTGCGCGGTTCCCTCCCCGCGGGATTCGAGCCCTGCGTCTCGAACCCCCGGTCGGCCAGATTTTTGAGCGCGCCATCCCACTATTTTTAAAGATAAAACCCAATCCGACCCTTTTTGATTTTCAAAGAATCAAAAAGGGTGAGGTGACGACCTAAAAATCCCCAGCCGCGCTCAAAAATCGCGCCGGAGGAGTGGTGGAAAACCGCGCGTGTGTTTGCGCGGGTTGAAACCCGACGGGAGGGGACTGCGCAGCAGCGGGATTTTGCGGCAATAGCGGAGGGGGCTGAAACATAGCCAGCGAGCGGCAGCGCGCAGTGAAAGAGCCTGGGGGTCTTGGGGGTGGCGGCGATAAGCCACCCCCAAGTCGGTGTGGGCCGACGCCCACGACCTTGACCTTAACGCCAGTTCAGGCGACAAGCCCTTGACCTTATTCTTCCCTGAATTGAACCCCCACCCCTAATGCATCCGCTGCACGCACGGTGATCTGCGAAGTATGATCAGCAAACGCGATTTCCCCGACGCGCAAACTGTTGCGTACCGCATCCAGTGAGCGCGTGGCAAACTCCAGCCCGATCATCCGGGCGCTGCCATTTTCGCCTTCCGGCACAATGCCAAATTCTGCGGTGGCTTGCTCCGGCGTGACAAATCGTACGCTGGCGCGGCCTGCGCGCAGGATCACTTCTTTGGGTCTGACGTCCAGTGCGCTTGCACCGAATAACTCGCCATAGACCTGCGCGGCCTCATGCGGATTTGCCGCAGAAATCACAAAGCCGGTGATATCAGCAACGCCGTTCGGGTGGTTTTGCCATTCATTGCGCCATACCAGTTCCGGCGTCAGGTGGTGGCAGAAGAAACTGCGGCCATTTGGCACGCGGGTGGCGGCCAGCGGCACAGTGCGGAACCGCGCATTTGGCGAGGTGCCGTCGTTGAGCGCAACGGGACGGAAGAATTCTGCCGGTGGCGAACCGGCAATATTTTGCTGTTGCAGATGTTGATACACCGCCGATGAATCCTGCGTTTTCCAGACCAGACCACTCAGCCCGAGCGGTGCCTGCCACAGGTCGGTGCGGGTGTGAGCATTACCCGGCTCGTAGCCCAGCAGTTCGAGATAATTATCGCCAAAAATCGCCAGATGATTACTGGAGCCGAGCGAGTGATGGCCGCGCGGCGTGAGGTGAAAACCCAGCCTACGGAATTGCTGCTCGGACTGATTCAGCTGCTCGGCAACGTTAATCACCACATGATCAAGCTGCGGGCGAAGAGGGTGTGAACGTTGTGCTTCAGTCATTGAAGGGTTCTCCCAGCGTTAACATCAGACGGTTGGCCCAGGCGAAAAAGGCCGCGGACTGCGCCAGATCAACAATCTCCAGCTCATCTAAACCCTGTTCGCGCAGCGCCGCAATGTGCTGTTCTGTAGCGACCGGTGGCGTTGCGGAAAGCGCGGCAGCGAAATCAATTTCGGCCTGCCAGCGCGGAGACTGTTCTTTGCTGAGGATGCCGCCCGGCGGGGTGTCGATCAGGCGCTGGACGTCTTGCGTCTGTTTGGAAAGCTGGCTGGCTTTGCGCGCATGCACCGACGCGCAGTAAATACAGCCGTTGATTTTGCTGGCGACCGTCGCGGCCAGTTCACGCTCTTTGCGCGGCAGCCCGCCGGAGGTGTAGAAAATGCCTTTGTCGGTCAGCGTGCGCTGTTCGAGAACCGGCAAATTGCGGCCTAACAGGCGGAAATAATCGGAATCGGTATGGCCGAATTTCGCCAGAATCGCCTGCTGCGCTTCATCAAATTCTTCCAGTTTTTTTGCCGGGATCCACGGTTCCCAGCCGAGTTCTTCCTGGGTAAACGCCTGCGGTGCATCACGGCCGCTGTGGGTATTGGGTTCGGTAAGCCAGAACGCCGCGCCGACCGGTTTACTGCTGCCGTTCTCCACCGGTTTGCCGCCAATCAGCCGGTAGCTGCGCAGCACGCGGCTCTGGAAGCTGACGAAAGCAATCAGCTGCGACAGCGTGACAATCGCATCCACCGACCAGCCGGCTTTTTTCAGCGCCTGCAAATGTGCGGGCGTGGCGCTGGCGGGTTTGAAACTCAGACGTTCGCCGTGCGTCAGCGCAGCGTCGAGACGGGCGGTTTCGTCGATGTCCGGCAAATCCTGCAAGCGTTCGGAATAGTGATTGGTAAGCTGCGAATCACCGTGCCAGCGGGCGACGTTTTGCGCTAAACGCAGGCGCTCAGCCAGCGAAAAATCCACGCCATCCTGTTCAGTAAACAGCGCGTCATAGCTGCCCTGCGCGTGACGGGTGGCGGCGTCGCGGGTGTCGCGGGCCTGTTTCAGCGCGGAATCAGGGGCGATGTCAGCCAGTTTTTCCAGCAGGTCGGTCGAATAGGATGTCATAAGGTTTCCCGTGAAAATAAAGTATCGGCGGAAGAGGTGGAGACACTGCGCTGCGGCGTGCGGCGAACCCAGCCGAGCGCGGGCGCAACGTGACGGGCAATCAGTTCGATGGAACGTAAAATATACGGATGCGGCGGATCGATAGAATGCACCTGAAACGCCAGATCGGTGACGCGGGCCAGTGCGGTATCGGCCTGCAACGTCGCGGTCACCTGCGCCGCTGTGCCGAGATGCACGTCGAAGGTGCGGATGTAATCGTCGAGCGTATCGCCCCTCACAATCTGTCCGCTGGCACGGTGATTTTCGGCCTGACGGCGTAAGCCTTTTTGCGCCAGCTCACGGGCCTCATCGCCGTTTTCGGTGACGAACGCGGTACGCGAGCCCATGATGCGTGGCGCAACGCCTTCCGGCAGGGCATCGAGATAGGCATCAATAATCGGGTTTTGCAGCTCGTCGAGGCGCAAATCCGGCGCATCCGCCGGGCGTGGCTGGGTGCGCGAAAGCATCAGGCCGTCGCCGGATTTACCCGCACGCGCGCCGCCGTCAACGGAGAACGTTGCTTGCCAGACGCGGTTCGCCAGCTGCGGTGCCGCCGGGTATAACCGGTTATCGGTGCCCGCCAGCGGTTCGCCGCGCCAGGCGGTGAGCAGGGTTTGCAGGTTATTGCCAAAGGCTTTGCCGCGATCCTGACTTTCCAGCCCGAACGGCGGGAATGACGTCGGCGTGCCGCCCGAGCCTAAACCGATTTCAAGCCGTCCGCCGGAAAGTAAATCCAGCACGGCAGTGTCTTCGGCGACGCGCAGGGCATTCTCCATCGGCAGGGTGATCACGCCGGTGCCGAGACGGATAAAGCGGGTATGTGCCGCCACCTGCGCGAGGAAAACCAGCGGCGCAGGCAGGCCGCCTTCCGCCTCGTGAAAATGGTGCTGCGCGACCCACGCGGAATCAAAACCTAACTGCTCGGCGTGAATGATTTGTTCGGTCGCCAGCCGGTAACGTTCCTGCGCGCTGGTGTTGTCCAGCAGGCGGGTGAAAAATCCAAGACGTTTACTGCTCATAATGTCCCTCTTTTCTTTTTTCATGTGCTGAATCAGGCGGCGCGGTGGCGGCCCGGGATTGCGTCGATCAGCTGGCGGGTGTAATCGCTGGAAGGCAGGGCGAAAACGTCCTCAACGTTGCCGGAATCCACCTGCTGTCCGCGGTTTAACACCGAGACGCTGTGCGAGATTTGCCGGACGGTCGCCAGATCGTGCGAGATAAACAAATAGGTCAGGCCGAGGGAATCCTGTAACTGCGAAAGCAACGTCAGGATTTGGGCCTGCACGGTGACGTCGAGCGCCGACGTGGCTTCATCGAGGATCAGCACTTTCGGCTCTAAAATTAACGCGCGCGCAATGGCCACCCGCTGGCGCTGACCGCCGGAAAGCTCACGCGGTTTGCGGCTGAGCAATTCTTCCGGCAGCGCCACGCGGCGGGCGATATCCAGCACCCGTTCACGGCGCACGGCAGCCGGGATTTTTTCGAAATTCAGCAGCGGTTCTTCAATCACGCTGAACAGCGTTTGCGACGGATCCAGCGAGGCGAACGGGTTCTGATACACCAGCTGGATTTTCCTGCGCAGCTGGCGCAGCAGTTCACCTTTCAGGCGCGTGATGTCTTCGCCGTCGATCAACACGCGTCCGCTGTCCGGTTTCTGAAAACCGAGCAGAATGCGCGCCAGCGTGGTTTTACCGGAGCCGGATTCACCCACCAGCGAATGCGTGGTGCCGCGCGGAATGCTGAATGACACGTGATCGACAGCGCGGAACGCCGCCTGATGTTTGCCGCCCAGCGTGAAATCATGGGTGATGTTTTCCACCACCAGCACCGGATCTTCAGCCGCACGGATCTGTGCGCGGTGACGGCCTGAAAGGGCAGGGACGTCGGCGAACAGCTGGCGGGTGTAATCACTTTTTGGTGCGCTCAGTACCTCGGCGGTGATGCCCTGTTCCTGCACTTTGCCGTGACGGAACACCAGCAGCCGGTCGGCGCGTTCGGCGGCAATCGCCAGATCGTGCGTCACCAGCAGAACGGCGGTGCCGAACTCGCGGCGCAGTTCGTCGATCAGATCCAGAATGCGTTTTTGCACCGTGACGTCCAGCGCGCTGGTGGGTTCGTCGGCGATGATCAGCGCCGGTTTCAGCGCAATCGCAATGGCGATCAAGACGCGCTGTTTCATGCCGCCGGAAAGTTCATGCGGATACTGCTTCGCCCGCTGTTCCGGATGCGAAAGGCCGACGCGGGAAAGCAGTTCCACCACGCGGGCGTCGCGCTGCGCACGCGGCAGTCGCTGATGGATATCGAGAATTTCTGCCACCTGCGAACCGATGGTTTTTACCGGATCCAGCGAGCTGGTCGGATCCTGCGGTATCAGGCTGATGCGCGCACCGCGCAGGGCGTCGAGACGGCGCTGCGACCACTGGCTGATGTCGGTGCCATTGAGGCGAATTTCGCCCTGTTCGATATGACCGTTTTCCGCCAGCAGGCCGATAATCGCCTGCGCGGTCGTGGTTTTCCCCGAGCCGGATTCACCGACCAGCGCCAGCACTTCACCGGCGTGAATCGAAAACGACACGTTGTGTACCACCGCTTTGCCGTCATAGGCGATGGAAAGATTGTCCAGTTCGAGAACCGGCGGAGCGTCATGCGTAAAAGTGGCCTGTGCGTTCATCGCGTTCTCCTGCGTAATGACTGGCTGATGCGGTTGGCGGAAAGCACCACTAACACCACCACCACGCCGGGGAAGGTGGTTAACCACCAGGCGGTGGAGATGTAGTTACGGCCTTCGGCAATCAGCAAACCCCATTCCGGCGTCGGCGGTGGCGTGCCGTAACCGAGGAAACTCAGGGTGGAAATGGCGAGAATGGCGCTGCCGAACTGCAATGCGGAAAAGGCGATCACCGAGGTCAGCGAGTTGGGCAAAATGTGCCGCCACAAAATGGAGAAGAAGGAACCTCCGCTGCCGTACGCCGCTTCAACGTAATCACTGTGACGCACCAGCACCACTTCGGCGCGTGCCAGGCGGGCGAAGTTGGCGACCGACGTGACACCGACGGCGATCGCCGCATGCACCGTGCCGAAGCCGAGCAAAATAATCACGCTCAGCGACAGCAGCAGGCCGGGAATTGACAGCAATACGTCGTTGATGCGCATGACGATGGCATCCACCAGACCGCCGGTCGCGCCCGCCGCCAGCCCGAGCGCAGTGCCGAACACCAGCCCGAGCGCCACGGCGACCAGCGCGCCGGAAAGCGAATGCGACGCGCCGTAGACAATACGCGCGTACACATCGCGGCCAAGCTGATCCGTGCCCAGCCAGTGTCCGGCCTGCGGAGCCAGACGCTGCGCACCGGCAATCCCTTCGGTGCCGCTGTAGCTGGTGAATAAACCGGGGGCGATCGCCCATAAAATCACGGTTGCCATCACCAGCCAGGCGAGGATCAATCCCGGTTGCAGGCGGGCGGGTTTCCAGCGGCGGCGCTGTGTGAGCGGTAATGAAAGCGTGCTTTTGCCAAGCGGTAAGCTGCTCATGCGGTGGCTCCCCGTGAGTTTTTAGACGCAGATGCTTTAAGACGCGGGTCGAGAAGCGGATACAGCAAATCGACCACTAAATTGATGCCGACAAAGGCGGCTGCGGAAATCACCACAATCGCCTGAAGCACCGCGACATCCTGATTATTCACCGCCTGCTGCGTGAGTTGCCCGAGGCCGTTAAGCCCGAACACCGTTTCGGTGATAAGCGCACCGGCAATCAGTTCGCCAAACAGCAAACCGGCAATGGTCAGCGCCGGAAGCAGGGCGTTGCGCGCCACATGACGCCACAACACGCCGCTGCGGCTGGCCCCTTTGGCGCGGGCGACGGCGACGAATGGCTGGGTTTGTACCTGATCAATGCTGCGGATAAGGATCTGCGCCAGCGGCGCGGAAATCGGCACTGCCAGCGTAATAATCGGCAAAATCAGCCCGACCCATTCACCCGGATTAATCACCGGGATCCAGCGCAGATGGAACGAAAAGAACTGAATCAGCGCGATGCCCAGCCAGAAGGTTGGAATGGAGATAAACAGCGACGGCAGCGCCTGTAAGGCATTTTTCAGCCAGCCGAAATGCAGCAGGCTGGAGATAAACGCCAGCGCAAAGGCCACCACGGCGGCCAGTGCGAAACCAATCAGCGCCAGACGCAGCGTCGGCGGGAAGTTGCTGCTGAGTAATTCAGTCACCGGTACGCCAGCCTGAATCGAATAGCCCAGATCCCCGCGCAGAAAATTGCCCAGCGTATGCAGATATTGTTGCAGCAACGGCACATCTGCGCCGTACGCGGCACGCATATCGGCGATTTGCGCCGGGCTTAATCCCATGTCCGGATTCTGAAATTTAATCAGGATCGCGTCGCCGGGCAGCACCTGCAACAGGATGAAGGAGACGGTAAACGCCGCCCACAGCACCAGCAACGCCTGCCCGAATCGACCGCTCACGTATCGGCTCATGATTTACTCCCCGTCAGTTAATGCTTTTCCAGCCACGCGCCGTAGAAGCTCGGACGCCCGACCGCTTCAAAGCTCACGCCTTTGAAATAGGGCGCACCGGCAAACACCTGCGGCTCTTCGAAAATCGGAATGACATACGCCTGATCGAGCAGGTAGTTCTGCACGTCGCCGGTCAGTGCCAGACGTTTTTTCGGATCCACTTCGGCAGAAATGGCCGTCAGCAGGTCGTTAAGTTTGTCGTCGCGGAAGCTTTTCACCTTGCTGCTCAGGCCGCCTTTTTGCAGCAGCGCATCACGGTTAGTCGGGTAGAAAGAGCTTTTGATGACGTCAGGATCGGCGCGCCCCACTTCCACCACGTTAGCCGGGGTTTTCTCCGGATCGAGGTTATCCGCCACGCGGCTGCCCGCGTCGCCCGCCAGAATATTGAGCTTCGCGCCGACCTGGCTCCATTGCTGCGACACCAGCTGCAACACCTCTTTGTTCTGCGGTTGTGGCAGCGATTCATAGATGGTCAGTGACAGCGTTTTGCCGTCTTTCTGGCGGATGCCGTTCGGGCCCGGTTTCCAGCCCGCTTCATCAAGCAGTTTTTTGGAAAGCGTCGGGTCGTAAGTCAGTTTGTTGCTCAGATCAACATAACCGGCCGCGGTTTTGGCAATCACCGAGGTGGCCTGCGGGTAGTTTGGCGAGAACAGCGTATCGACCACCTGTTTGCTGTTGGTGGCGTGCAGCAGCGCCTGACGGACTTTCAGATCAGACACCAGCGCGTTATCGGGGCGGAACGAAATGCTGTCGTTGACGCCTTTGGTTGGCGCGGCATAAATCGGGAAATTCTGGTCTTTGGCCTGTTTCTCGTCATAGGCCTGAACCTGACGGATGAAATCCGCCTGACCCGCCAGCAGCGCGCCGATACGCACGCTGTCTTCGCCGGTGACGATCACTTTGATGCCGTCGAGATTGGCGCGGCCCTGCTGTTTGAGGTTTTTCGGCCCCCAGTTGTAATCTTTACGCGCGGTCAGATCGACTTCTCGCCCAAGCGTTTCTTTGCTGACCACGAACGGGCCGGAACCGATGATGTGCGTGGCATCGCCCAGCGCATCAAAATTGCGTTCCAGCGTGCTCAGCGACACCAGCCCGGAGCCAATCGTCGCCGTGCCCTGCAGGAAGCCCGGCGAGGACTTTTTGAAATAGAACTTCACGGTCAGCGGATCAACCACTTCGCTGTGGTCATAGTTGTTGATGACTTCAGACACCGGCAGGTGGTGCTCTTTGTTGCCCAGACCGTAGGTATCAAAGTTTTTAGCCACCGCGCTGGCATCGAGCGGCGTACCGTCGGAGAAGGTCACACCCGGACGCAGCTTGAAGGTGTATTCGGTTTTATCGGCGTTGAAGGACCAGGATTGGGCGATCCAGGGTTCAATCTCCAGCGTTTTCGGGTTCTGGTAGGTCAGTTTGTCGGTGATCTGATTAAGGATGCCGCCGTTCGGGTAGAAGCCGCCTGCGGGCGGATACAGGTTGGTGTGCGCCTGCTGCTCAAGATAAATCAGCGTGCCGCCCTGAACCGGTGTGCCGTCAGCGGCGATGGCGGAAAACGTGCTGGTGAGAAGTGCCCCTAAAGCCAGTGCGCGGGTGATCGCGTTTGCCCGGCGAATGTTTTGCATAGTTAAACCCTTTTTCTTATTAGCAGATGAATCACTTTTCCGTTCGCATAGAACGAAAGTGCTGGACCCATAACAAACCAATTTAAAGGGCAGGTGAACGAAGGAATTTAGCAATGGTTAGCTGGAAACGGCATTAGGGGGAACGGACGGGAGGCAGAAAGAAAAAAACCAGCGGCTAATCCGGACGGGTGGACCGGCTAACCGCTGGCGATCATCAAAAATGATGAGCTAAGGAGAAACTGAGGTCGTCAGTGATCTTTTAATGCAGCTTCTGTGCCAGTTTTTATTTCCGGCTGCGTTTTGACCTGCTGGCTGCGGCTCAGGAAGGCATTAAGCAAAATCGCGCCGAAGGTCGCCGTGCCGATGCCGCCCATGCTGAAGCCGCCGAGGCTCAGGGTAAAGTTGCCTGCGCCCAGTACCAGCGTGACCGCGACCATGATCAGATTGCCGTTAAGCCCCAGATCCACCTGGTTTTGTACCCAGATGCGGGCACCGGCCACAGCGATTAATCCAAAAACCACAATTGACGCGCCACCGAGCACCGGCCCCGGAATGGTGTGGATCAGTGCACCAAATTTGGGCGAGAAGCCCAACACAATGGCAACGATGGCCGCCGCGACAAAAATCAGCGTGGAGTAGATCTTGGTCACCGCCATCACGCCGATGTTTTCAGCGTAAGTGGTCACACCGGTACCGCCAGCAGACGCTGAAAGTAAAGTTGCCAGACCGTCGCCGACGAACGCGCGGCCCATGTACGGGTCGAGGTTTTTGCCGGTCATGCCCGCCACTGCTTTAATGTGGCCGAGGTTTTCGGCGACCAGAATGACCGCCACCGGCGCAATCATCAGCATGGCGTGCGAGCTGAACACCGGCGTGGTGATCGTCGGTAAACCAAACCACGGCGCCTGCGCCACGGCGCTGAAATCCACCGGCGCGCCCAGCCCGAGGCCGTTGGTGATCACCATATAAATCAGGTACGCCGCCACCAGCCCGAGCAACAGCAACAGGCGCTGCACCAGACCCCGGGTGAAGACCGCCACCGAGCCGATACAGAGTATGGTCATCACCGCCATCCAGCTGTCAAAAGACGATGCCGACACGCTGTTAATGGCAATCGGCGCCAGATTCAGGCCAATCGCCATCACCACCGCACCGGTCACCACCGGCGGCATCAGGCGTTCGATCCAGTGCGTGCCGACCGCCATCACCACAAAGCCGATCAGCGTATAGACGACGCCGCAGGCAATAATCCCGCCCAGCGCCACGCCGATATTCGGGTTCGCGCCGTGGCCGCTGTAGCCGGTCACCGCAATCACCAGCCCGACAAACGCGGCGCTGGAACCGAGATAACTGGGCACACGCCCGCCAACAACAAGGAAGAACAACAGGGTGCCGATGCCCGACATCAAAATCGCCATATTGGCGTCAAAACCCATCAGCAATGGCATTAAAACGGTGGCACCAAACATCGCCACCGTATGTTGCAGCCCCATGATCACCGTCGATCCAAACGGCAGCCTTTCATCCGGCGCGATCACCGCGCCATCCAGATTACCTTCTCTTTTACGCCATTGTGGAAACCAGGAGGTATTTGCCATGCTGTAAGTCCCTAATCAGGTTGAGTTAACAGGCTGTCTGACGCATCAGCGGGTGATAGCGCCGGTCGAAATACACCAGTCCGTGGCTGTCGTCGTTACGTCGTAATGCAACGGCTTCACAAAACAAAATGTCGTGCGTACCGACGCTGGTGATTTGCGTGACCTTGCAGTCAAACGACACCAGCGCATCGGTGAGGATCGGGGAGCCGGTGGCGAGACGCGCCCATTCGGCGGCGTCAAAGCGTTGCTCCATCGGCGTTTTGCCGCCGAATAAATTGGAGAGCGACTCATGGCAGTCTGCCAGCGTGTTGACGCACAGCACCTGATTCTGGGTGAATGCCGCGTGCACCGACGCCGAGCGGTTCAGGCACACCAGCAATGTCGGCGGCGTATCGGTAACGCTGCACACGGCAGAGGCGGTAAAGCCCGCCCGCCCGCCGGGGCCGTCGGTGGTGATAATGTTGACGGCGGAGCCGAGGCGCGCCATCGCATCGCGATACTCTTGCTTTTCAACAGCGGCTTGCTTTTCAACGACGGCTTTTTTATCAACGACGGCGTTTTTATCAACAGCGGCTGGTTTCTCAATAGCGGCGTTTTTATCAACGGCAGTGAATTTTTCAGCAACAGGCATATCGGTTGCTGACAATGTGGCGTTCAGGGTTGATGGCATGGTCTGCTCCTCAGAATGAATCAGTGTGCTTACAGCACGCGACAGGCGCGGTCGAAATCAAGGCGCGGCGCGCGCGGATAGACTTTGCTGCTGTCGCCGTAACCGATGTTGATCAGGAAATTGGATTTCCAGCCTTCGTGCACCAGAAAGGTTTCATCGACCTTCGCGTTGTCAAAACCGGACATCGCGCCGGTGTCCAGCCCGAGCGAGCGACAGGCCATGATCAGATACGCGGCCTGCAAACTGCTGTTGCGAAAGGCCGTGTCGTGCGCCAGTTGCGGGCTGGAGGTGAACCACGAACGGGCATCGCCGGACGGGTACAGCTCAGGCAGCAGTTCGTAGAACGCCGGATCCCAGGCAATGATCGCCGTCACCGGCGCAGTCATGGTTTTTTTCAGATTGCCGCTGGAAAGCGCCGGAGCCAGTTTCGCTTTGGCTTCCTGACTCTGAATAAATACGATGCGCACCGGGCTGCAGTTGGCCGAGGTCGGCCCCATGCGCGCCAGTTCATACAGCGTTTTCAGCTGTTCGCCGGTGACGGGTTTATCCAGCCAGCCGTTGTGGGTGCGGGCTTCGGTGAATAACGTTGCCAGTGCGCTGGCGGTTAATGCTTCGGCCATGATGTCTCCGTGGGCAGGTGGCCGGAAGGCGTGGCAGGGTTTCGCGATGAATGCCGCCTCAGCCAGTCCAGTAAAATCGGGTTAAAGGTTTCCGGGTCGGTCACGCTCATCGCGTGGCCGCCGTAGAGCATGTGGATGTGCTCGCCGTTAGGCAGGCGGGAGGCGAGATCGGCAGATTGCGACCATGGCACCAGCAAATCATCTTTACAGCTGAACGCCAGCGTCGGGGCGATCACCTGCCCGAGCGATTCCGTCAGGTCGGAAGCCATCAGCGCCTGCAGGCGGTGCAGCAGGTTTTCCATTCCCTGAAAATGCGCTACCTGATGCTGGCGCTCTTCCTGCAGTAAGGCTTCATTTTCAGAAAGCCAGTCGCCCGGATACAGAAACAGCGGCTGCGCCTGCACGTAGGCATCGACCCCGCTGTTGAGCAGCAAATTCTGCCGCACTTCAAAGCAGCGGCGGGTCTGGCTGTCGAGCCTGGTCCAGCCGTTAATCACCACCAGGCTTTGCAACAGCGCCGGATAACGCAGGGCAAGATGCAGGCCGATAATGCCGCCGAGCGCGTGCCCGACTAAATGACAGCGGCTGATGTCCAGTTCATTGAGCATGCCCGCCAGTTCGTCGGCCATGTCTTCCATCCGGTAACCGGCGGGCACCGCGCCCTGACTGACGCCGGTGCCGTGCTGGTCGTACACCACCACGCGAAAATGTTCTGCCAGCATCGCCAGTTGCGGCTGCCAGAAGCCGCCGGAACCGCCCAGCCCCGAGGAGAGCACGATGGTTTCTGCATTCGCCTCTTTCTTACCCAATACCTTGTAATACATGCTGTTTCCTCAGGGTTTCAGGACGTGGCGGATTATTTGCCGATATGGGCAATCGAGGCGATTTCGATCAGCGCATCCGGTTTTACCAGCCCGCACTGAATGCAGAACCGTGCCGGTTTTTCGCCCGGAAAGTATTCGGCGTAAACCTGATTCACTGCGCCGTAGTTCGCCCAGTCGGTGATGAAAATCGAGTTCATGGTGATGTCATCCATCGTGCCGCCCGCGGTTTCGATCACGCTTTTGATGATCTCCAATACATGGCGGGTTTGCGCGGCAGCGTCGCCGACATGCACCACGTTATTGTCTTTATCAAACGGCAATGTACCGGAAACGTACACCACGCCATCGGCGAGGGTGCCCGGAACAAAAGGTGCCAGCGGAACGCCGCTGCCAGCCGGAATAATGGCGCTTTTAGGCATGTTTACTCATCCTTTTCAGAAAGCGGTCAGGCCGCGTTTTGTTCAGTTTTATAGCCCACCGCGTCGCAGAAATTGCGTACGCTGGACACCCAGCCAAAGAAGGTTTCAATGTTATAAATCGCTGCTTTCTGGGCGAATTCCGGGCCTGCCTGATGGGTCGCGTCTTCCAGCACCACGCCGAAATATTCGAGGAAGAACCCGTCGCGCAGGGTGGATTCGACGCACACGTTGGTGGCAATGCCGGTGAACACCAGATGATGGATGCCGTAACTGCGCAGCAGGCTGTCGAGCTGGGTATTAAAGAAGCCGCTGTAACGCGGTTTAGGCAGCACAATGTCGCCCGGCTGTGGCTGCAGTTCATCCACCAGGTCATAATCCCAGTCGCCTTTCGCCAGCAGTTTGCCCATCAGTTCAGGCCGCTTGCGCATGGTTTTCAGCGCATTGGATTTGTGGAAGTTCGGCGAACCGGCGCCGCCGGCTTCGACGTACTGATTGTCCCAGCCGTTCTGGAAGAAAATCACTTTGATCCCGGCGGCGCGGGCGGCAGCAATCGCCACTTTGATATTGGCAATCACCGGCGCGGTGGCGGAGACGTCAAAACCGGCCAGATCCAGGTAACCGCCCTGTGAGGCGTAGGCGTTTTGCATATCCACCACAATCAGCGCCGTTTGCTGGGGCGTGAACGCAATGGCTTCAGGACGTGCTGTGAGGATCGTTTCCTCGCCGGTATTTTGGGGTTCGCGGCGGACCACGGTTTGATTCTCAACAACGTTCATCATGCGACCTCTTTATGCCCGATGCCGATGTGCTGGCGGGTTTTCATTAATGGCTGAATATAACGGCCAAAGTTTTCAATGCCTTCCACGAAATCGTCAAAGGTCAGCAGCACGCCACCGGCGCCGGGGACGGTGTCGATTTCGTCGAGCATTCTGGCGACGCTGGCGTAAGAACCGACAAGCGTGCCCATGTTGATGTTGACCGCCGAAGTCGGGTCAGCCATCTGGCGAACGTTGGTATCGGCTCCGGATTTGGTGTCTTTGCTGCTCTGGTCGGTGAGCCACGCCAGGGCATCCGCGTCGGCACCGGATTTGTACAACTCCCACTTGGCGCGGGCGGCGGCGTCGGTTTCGTCGGCAATCACCATAAACAGCACGTAAGAGGAGACGTCGCGGTTTTCGGTTTCGGCCGCCGTTTTCATGCGTGCGGCGGTCGGCGCAAAGGCGGTCGGGGTATTGACGCCTTTGCCGAAGCAGAAGTTGAAATCGGCATGTTTGGCGGAGAAGGCCATACCGGCATCGCTTTGTCCGGCGCAGATGACTTTCATTTCGCTCTGCGGGCGCGGGCTGACGCGGCAGTCGTCCATTTTGAAGAATTCGCCGTCCAGCGTGCAGTGGCCGGTGCCCCACAGGTCGCGCAGCACGCTGACGTATTCGGTCAGGTAGTCATAGCGGCGGGTGAAATAGTCATCGCCCGGCCACATGCCCATTTGCTCGTATTCCGGTTTCTGCCAGCCGGTGACGACGTTCACACCGAAACGGCCATTGGAGATGGAATCAATGGTGGCGGCCATGCGCGCGACGATCGCCGGTGGCATCACCAGCGTGGCGGCGGTGGCGTAAAGCTGAATGCGCGACGTCACGGCGGCAAGACCGGCCATCAGCGTGAACGACTCCATGTTGTGTTCCCAGAATTCGGTTTTACCGCCGAAGCCGCGCAGTTTGATCATCGAAAGCGCGAAATCAAAATGGTAGTGCTCCGCTTTTTGCACGATGGTTTTGTTCAGTTCGAAGGTTGGTTTGTACTGCGGCGCAGTTTCTGAAATTAACCAGCCGTTGTTGCCGATAGGAATAAAGACACCGATTTTCATAGCTCACCTCGATTGAAAATAATAAGTACCAAAACAAGGGCTTGCGAAAATCTCTGCGCGGCTTGAGTGCGTCCTGCGGGTTCCGAATTGCACCGTGCTGAAATCTCCTGACGAAAGAACTATTGCAAAGGGGATGCCAGTTTTTTAATTGTTATTATTTTCAGTGGGTTAAAAAGGGGGCTGACAGGCAGGTGGAGCAAATGGTCTGTTTCAGACCATTTGGTCAAAACAAACTGCACATAAATCAGGCAGGAATGTGCGGAAATGGTGCAAATTTGTTAAATTTATAACCCTTTGTGGTTATCTGGTATTAGATGGCTTGTTGCTTTTATCATCCCGACGCATAGCGATAGTCGCTGGTATCCCCATTTGTTATGATTTCTGCCTTGCCGTTTGTCTCAGGGAGACATTGTGAAGCCAATGGATGAACATCCGCTGTCTGCAGTCGGGGAAAGTAAACCCCGTAAAGCCGCGGCGAAAGCCCCCACCCGCCGCTCGCGTGCCGTCGCCGCCAAACGGGGCAATATCATGGCCGCCGCGCTGGAATTTTTTTCGTTGTACGGTATTCATGGCACCAGTCTGGATCAGGTGGCAGAGCGCGCGGACGTATCCAAAACCAATCTGCTCTATTACTTCCCGTCGAAAGAAGATTTGTATATCGCGGTGCTGAAAGGGTTGCTGGATATCTGGCTGGCGCCGCTGAAAGCCTTGCAGTCGGATCAGCATCCGCTGGAAGCCATCCGGGAATATATCCGCCTTAAGCTGTGCGTTTCGCGCGATCACCCGCAGGCGTCAAAGTTGTTTTGTCTGGAGATGGTGCAGGGTGCGCCGCTGCTGAAACAGGAACTGGGCGGCAGCCTGAAAACGCTGGTGGAAGATAAATCAGACGTGATCCGCGGCTGGATAAAAGCCGAATTGATCGCGCCGGTTGACCCGATGCAGCTGATATTTATTCTGTGGGCAACCACGCAGCATTACGCTGATTTCGGGGTGCAGGTGGAAGCCATTACCGGCAAAACGCTCAACGATCCTGACTTTTTCGAGCAGACCGTGAGTAACGTGCAGCGCATTATTACCGAAGGCATACAGCTTCGGGCTTAAAGAGGTCAGGATGGATTCGGTATCACAATTAGTATTGGGCGCGGCGGTCGGTATCGCGGTGATGGGCAAACGCACGCCCGTGTGGAAAGCGGCGCTGGCAGGCGCGGTGTGCGGCACTTTGCCCGATCTCGATGTGTTTTACGATCACGGTGACGCCATCAGCAATATGACGATGCACCGCACGGAAAGCCATGCGCTGTTTTATCTGACGCTGATTTCGCCGCTGCTGGCCTGGCTGATGGCAAAACTGTTCAGCGCCGGGCAGCATTTCAGGCACTGGTGGGGCGCGGTCTGGCTGGCATTGATCACCCATCCGCTGCTGGATCTGATGACTGTGTACGGTACCCAGCTCGGCCTGCCGTTCACGAATTATCCTTTTGCGGTCGGCAGTATTTTTATCATCGACCCGCTCTATACGCTGCCGTTGATCATCGGCGTCGGGCTGGCGCTGTATCGCGAGCAGCAGCGCGGGATCATGTGGAATAACGTACTGCTGGGCGTCAGTTGTTTATATCTGGCCTGTACCGTGGTCGAGCAGCATCAGGTGACGCGCCACGTGGGCGAGGAACTGCAACGTCAGAACATTGAAAGCACGCAGGTACTGGTGACGCCCACACCGCTCAATACGCTGGTATGGCGGGTTGTGGTGATGAATAAAGACAGTTACGGCGAAGGCTTTACCTCGCTGCTGCACCCGGATTCGCCGATCCGTTTCCGCTTTTATCCACGCGGTGAAGCCCTGTATGAAGCGCATAAAGATAATGCATTTATGGCCCGCGTCGCCTGGTTCAGCCATGGGTTCTTCAGCGTAAAAGAGCAGGGCGGGCATATTCTGGTCAGCGACTTACGCATGGGACAGGAGCCGGATTACAGCTTTGTGTTCGATCTCGGTGACATGAAAGCCGGTGCACCGCCTGAGCTGCCGGTGAAAGTGGCCTCAGCCAGACCTTCGGCCACAAAAATGTGGCAACAGTTCAGGCAGGCGCTGGACGTTGAGTGATCCGCACTAAAAAACAAAGGAGCCAAAAGGCTCCTTTGTTACATCAGGACATTGTTCAGGCTTTCCGGCAGCGCAACCAATATCCGATACCCAAAATGACAAACCACAATGGCGTGACGATCAGCGCCTGACGGGTGTCATCCTGCAGGGTCAGCAGCACCAGCACGCAGGCGAAGAACGCCATACAGACCCAGCACATCACTTTACCCAGCGGCATTTTGTAGATTGACGCTTCGTGCAGTTGCGGACGTTTACGGCGGTAGACCAGATAAGAGCAGAGGATGATGGTCCAGACGAACATAAACAGAATCGCCGAAACGGTGGTCACCAGCGTAAAGACGGTCATCACGTTTGGGATCAGATAAATCAGCACCACGCCGCCAAGCAGGCAGATACAGGAGAAGGTCAGGCCGTTTGACGGCACCGCGCGCGATGACAGTTTGCCAAACGCCTTCGGCGCATTGCCTTCCTGCGCCAGGCCGAACAACATGCGGCTGGTGGAGAACACGCCGCTGTTAGCGGACGACGCCGCCGACGTCAGCACCACAAAGTTGATGATGCTCGCCGCCGCCGGAAGACCGGCCAGCACGAACAGTTCAACAAACGGGCTTTTATCGGCAACCACGTGGCTCCACGGCGTGACAGACATAATCATGATCAGCGAGAACACGTAGAACATGATGATGCGCAGCGGGATGGCGTTGATGGCGCGTGGCAGCGATTTCTGCGGATCTTTGGTTTCGGCCGCGGTGGTGCCGACCAGTTCGATACCAACAAACGCGAACACGGCTATCTGGAAACCGGCGAAGAAGCCGCTGATGCCTTTCGGGAAGAAGCCGCCGTCATTCCACAGATTGCTGAAAGAGGCGACGGTGCCCGTGGGCGTCTGGAAGTGGGTCAGTACCATCACCAGCCCGGCAATAATCAGCCCGACAATGGCGACGATTTTGATCATCGCGAACCAGAATTCCATCTCGCCAAACATTTTTACGGTAGCGAGATTCAGGCTGAGTAACAGCAAAACGCATAACAGCGAGGCTATCCACTGGGAAAGTCCGGGGAACCAGAATTGGGCGTAGGCGGTGATTGCTACCACGTCCGCAATGCCGGTCACCACCCAGCAAAACCAGTAGGTCCAGCCGGTGAAATACCCGGCCCATGGGCCAAGCAGATCGGCGGCAAAATCGCTGAAGGATTTGTATTCGAGGTTGGACAGCAGCAGTTCGCCCATCGCGCGCATCACGAAAAACAGCATAAAGCCGATGATCATGTAGACGAAGATGATAGACGGACCAGCCAGGCTGATGGTTTTTCCGGAGCCCATAAACAGACCCGTACCAATGGCGCCACCGATGGCAATCAGCTGAATATGCCGGTTGGAGAGATTGCGACGCAGACCTTCCGCGTTCTCTTCCTCCGGCTTAGCGAGGATTTTTGACTCTTCTTGCATGTTGTATTGATTCCTGTTTTTTTGCTTTTTGCGTATGAACTCCGCCATATCGCCTTTATTTCAACAAATTATGTTTTAAACCGTTGTTAATTTGACCGGCACTGGAACGACAGAGACGGGCTGACGATGTAATAGTAATGTTAAGCGCGCATTTATTATAACGGGCATGAAAAATGCCAATCGAAGAAATGTATCGTAATTTTTACATCGAGGATAACCGCGTGTTAAATAATCAGATGAGCGTGACTGCGGGGGAATAATAACGCTTTTAGGTGTGATGGGCTTCACAAATTTACGCGAGAATAACGGCAAAGAAAGTAAGGATAAGCGTTTGACATCACCGCTCAAGAGGCGAATAATCCGTCCCGTTGGGTCGTTAGCTCAGTTGGTAGAGCCGTTGACTCTTAATCAATTGGTCGCTGGTTCGAACCCAGCACGACCCACCAACATTCAGTAAATCAACGTGATAGTGTTCCCCTCCGAGTTTTAATTTTTATCCCTCTGCTTTTTTTCTTCACCCTTTCAGCAGGCAATGCCTGAAAAAAATCATGCCGTATTTATCGCATATAAATAAGCGCTGAGCGTGAGGGTTAATTGTAAATCATGGAATAAGATTATTTGTCGTGTTGACGCGAAATACAGAGGGGGAAATAACAGGGAGCGGTGCGTCAGGCCTCAATGTCTGAGGCCGGAACATTCTCTTTCGGATAGAAAAAATTAATACATAATTGTCGTATTAGGCTTATTACCATTTTTAAGTTGTTTTTGTACCCGCATGCACAGGCTGAAAATCAGCAGGTGAACGTGAGTGATAAAAGCACGTTCTTCAGTAAACTTGCTGCTGCGGAAAACCACCATTTCTGAACGGTTTTGTTTGGCCACCAGCAGCTCAATGCCTTTTTCGCGGAACTCGTCTTCATACGTCTTTACGATCCCGGCGGGTGCGATAAGTGTGTAGCTGTACATAGGTGTTTCCTGAATCTGAAGTGAACGTCGGGTCGGATAACTCTTAATTAGAGTATCAAATACGAGTGGACGGTGATTAGCAATTCGGGTGGCTGATTTTCGTACGAACATCACAGATTTGTCCCGGTTTTCAGGCTTCTCATTCCTGCCTGCCGAACTCCCACCGGTTTTTGTTGCCCGCGCCGCGCACGCTGCTATCATTCGTGCATAAACTCAGGGAGATAACGATGAAAAAAACACTGGTGGCCTTGGCTGCTTTACTCTTAGCCGGGTGCGCAAGCAATCCTTATGAACCGACACTTCAGGTCAAATCCTCTTTCGCTAATGCCAGCACCAAGGCACCGGAAGGGCAAACGCACATCAGATTGCATCGCATCGATCAGTGGTCAATGATCCCGTTTGAAAAAACCTGCCCGCTGATTGTGATTCTGGATGGTCAGACTGTGGCTTCGCTGCATTTCAATCAGTTCGTGGACCTGAATGTGCCGAATGGGATGCGCAAGGTTGAAGTCCGTCTTGCCTGCGCGCTGACCAAAACCACCGGCGCCATCACAGTGGATGCGAAGGGGCAGAGCGTTGATCTTGAAACTGACCGCAGCATTTTTGGCACCTACGATATTCGTCTTAAAAGCGGCCAGTAAGCGCTCAGCAGAGGATATAAAAAAACCGCCGCGGCGGTTTTTTTTGTTTCTGAGGCGAAGGGCACAATCAAATGTAAGGTTTCGACCATTCCAGAATCTGATCGTGTTGCAGCGGACGCGAATAGTAAAACCCTTGCACGGAATCACATTGCAGCTCTTCCAGACAACGCAGCGTGTCATTGTCTTCAACGCCTTCGGCGACGACGTGATAGCTGAGCGCGTGCGCCATATCAATCATCGATTTCACGATGACTTTGCTTTTACTGTCGCGGCTGATGCCCTGAATCAGCGACTGATCCAGTTTGAGGGTATCCGCCGGTATTTTTTGCAGGTAATTCAGGTTGCTGTAGCCGGAGCCGAAATCATCCAGTGCGATGCTGATGCCCATGTGACGCAGGGCGTCGAGGGAGGCAACGGCGTGAGGATTATTCATCAGTGTCTGGGTTTCCAGACACTCAATTTCCAGCATGGAGGGCGAAACCTGATGCAGGATCAGCGCGGTATGAATGCGCTGAACCAAATCCTGTTCCACCAGGTTATTGGCGGTCAGATTAATCGACACCTGAATTTGTGCACCGCGCTTTTGCCACTCGGCAATCTGCCTCACCGCCTGCGTAATCACCCAGTTCGTCAGCGGAGTGATAAGCGGCGTTTTTTCTGCCAGAGGAATAAATTCTGAGGGCGAAATGATGCCGAGCGTCGGATGATGCCAGCGGATTAACGCTTCGACGCCGTGGAATTTTTTATCCGCCAGCCGTATTTTTGGCTGATAGAGCAGATGAAAATCCTCGCAGGATGACACCGTCGCCATCAAATCATTGAGCAGATTAAACGCACGCAACTGAATCACATCAGATTCGTGCTGGTACGGCATCACCAAGCGGTTGTGGCTTATCGCCTCATGCAGCGAAGACATGCCTTGTCGCATGATGGTTTCGGCGCACTCAGAGGTGGACGAAAATACCGTGTAACCGGCGTGGAGGCGCACGTTAATCGGGATATCGCTGGTAATGCTTTGCTGAATTTTGGTCGCGGCGATTTCCAGTTGCCTGAACGTCTCTTCCTGTTCATCCAGCCGTTTGATAAGGGCGAAACGCCCGAGCATCAGGCTGTAAACTTTGTCGTTCTCATTGAGCTCTGTGCGCAAAAATGATCCGACATCTTTCAGAATATTTTCGACTTTCGGAATGCCGATCGCGCGGCCGATATCGTAGGCATACAAGGTGTCGAGCGTGTCGATCAGAATCAGCAAATAAGGCGTGTGATCAGAGGTTTTGATAAGCGTTGCGATGTCTTCCATCAATCGCTGGTGATTGGGCAGACGGGTCACGATATCCGTAAAACCGACGGAGCTGCGTGATTCGATAATATCGATGACGATGGCCGCGAGATCGGACAACATCTCGATCTCCTGCACGGTGAAATCGCGCGGCTGATTGTCAATCAGGCACAGGCTGCCGATGGCAAACCCTTTACGGGTAATCAGCGGCGCACCGGCGTAAAAACGCATACCTTTTTCGGCGGTGACCAGCGGGTTGTCACTGAAACGCGGATCTTGTTCCGCATCGTTCACCACCATCACGGAGGCAGAACGAATGGTGTGATCGCAAAAGGCGATATCACGCGCCGTCTGGCTGATGGCCATATTGGTCTTTGATTTGAACCACTGGCGATGTTCGTCCACCAGGGTAATCAGGCACATCGGGATATCAAAAATCTGTTGGGTAAGGCGGGTAATCAGATCTAGCACTTCATCCGGATTGCTGTCCGCAATATTGAGGTTTTGCAGCGCCGAGAGCCGTTTTTTTTCGTTTAGATTCAGAACCCTTTTCATTCTGTACGACCTCTGATCGCCAACCTGGACGCGTTTAGTTATGCACTATAGCGTGAGTCTCATTCATTTATCATTTTCTTTTGTCCGTTTTGCGAGGGTTGCTGTCAGTTATTCAGGCGCAGAAAGATAGCGTTTGCGTACTATGGATTTAACACAAGATTAACGCTGCCCACATGATAAAAGGAGAATCGTATGTTAAACGACCCGTCGCAAAAATATCGCCCCTTCCCGCAGGTGAATTTACCCGACCGCCAGTGGCCGGGAAAGGTACTCGACAAGGCGCCGCAATGGTGTTCAAGCGATCTGCGTGACGGCAATCAGGCACTCGCAGAACCGATGGATAATGCGCGTAAACGTCAGTTTTTTGATTTGCTGGTGAAATGTGGTTTTAAGCAGATTGAGGTGGCGTTTCCTTCGGCTTCGCAAACCGATTTCGATTTTGTTCGCGGGCTGATTGAAGACAAATTAATTCCGGATGACGTGGTGATTCAGGTGCTGACACCTTCGCGGCCAGATCTGATTGCCCGTACTTTTGAAGCGCTGAAGGACGTACCGCGCGCGATCGTGCATTTATATAACGCCACTGCGCCGGTGTTTCGCGAAGTGGTTTTCAATCAGGATCAGGCAGCCACGCGCGATCTGGCCGTTCGCGGTGCGCAGCAAATCCGTCAGCTTTGTGAGCAATATTCACAGACGAATTGGACGTTTGAATATTCCCCGGAAACCTTCTGCTTTACCGAACTGGAGTTTGCGCTGGAAGTGTGCGAAGCGGTGGCCGATGTCTGGGAACCGGGCACGTCGCGGCCAATGATCATTAATTTGCCGGCCACCGTCGAAGTCAGTACTCCGAATATTTATGCCGATCAGATTGAATGGTTCTGCCGTCATTTCAGCCGTCGCGGGCAGGTTTCCATCAGCGTGCATCCGCATAATGATCGGGGAACCGGCGTCGCCTGCGCCGAGCTGGCAATGCTGGCGGGCGCCGATCGCGTCGAAGGCTGTCTGTTTGGCAATGGCGAGCGCACCGGGAATGTGGATATCGTGACGCTGGCGCTGAACCTCTATACGCAGGGCGTCGCGCCGCAGCTGGATTTCAGCAATTTACAGGCGATTGTCGAGGCGGTGGAAGAGTGTAATCAGTTGCCGGTTCACCCGCGCCACCCTTATGCCGGTGAGCTGGTGTTTACCGCGTTTTCCGGATCGCATCAGGACGCCATCAAAAAAGGGTTTGCTGCGCAGAAAACCGCAGAAAATGCGGTGTGGCGCGTGCCTTATCTGCCGCTGGATCCTGCGGATGTCGGTTGCAGTTATGAAGCGGTGATCCGCGTAAACAGTCAGTCTGGGAAAAGCGGTGCGGCATGGTTACTCGAGCAGAATCATGGCCTGAAACTGCCGCGCGGCCTGCAAATTGATTTCAGTAAAGCCGTGCAACGGGATACGGATACGCACGGCAAGGAAATGAGCACCAGCGATATCTGGCGGCTGTTCCGTCAGCGCTACGGCCTGACCGAGCAACCGGTGGTGAAACTGCTGAGTTATGACATCCGCAGCGATGAGCAGAACGTTTGTCATTTCAACGCGCGTATCCGTTACCGCAATGAAGAGCAGAATATTACCGGCAGCGGCAACGGGTTGTTGTCCGGCGCAGTGGATGCATTACGCCGTAGTTACGACATTCAGCTCGAGATTGGTGATTATCACGAGCATACGTTAGGGCATCAGAGCCACAGCCGGGCCGTGGCTTATGTGAGTTGCCAGGGTAAGCATGGGGAAACGTGCTACGGCGTGGGCATCGACAGTGACGTGTCCAGCGCATCTTTGCAGGCGCTGTTTAATGCGGCGGGCGGGATTCTGGCTGACTAAAATACTCACTCGGCGAAACGCCCAGTGAACGACGAAACATTGCACTGAAGGCGCTCGGGCTGTCATAGCCGAGCGCCAGCGCCACATCAATCACCGAATTTCCAGCCGCTAATTGCTGAAGCGCCTCAAGCAATTTAGCCTGACGCACCCAGTCACTGAAACGCAGACCGGTTTCGCGCTGAAAACGGCGGGAAAGCGTGCGGCTGCTGATGTTCAGACGTTGCGAGACATCCTCCAGCTCCCATGATGCACTCAGATCGCTGCAAATATGCTGGCTCAGCGCCAGCAGTTCCGGCTCTTGCGGTTCGGGTAAATGCAGCGGCAGCGTCGGCAAGAGACGCAGTTCATCAAGCAGTAATTCCATGATGCGTTCATCACGGCCACCGGGCAGGTAGTCTGAAGGAAGCGTCAGCGAGACGAGAATGAGTTCACGCAGTAGCGGAGAAATCTGCACCACCTGACACTGAGCCGGTAAATCAGCGCGTGCCAGCGGATCGACGAAAAGAGTTCGGGCCTTTACGCCCCCGATAAAACGCAGACTGTGCTCAACGTGGGCGGGTAACCAAACGCCGCGCCCCGGCGGAACCATCCAGGTGCCGAGAGCGGTATGCACTTCAACAACGCCACACAACGTATGGATCAGTTGCGAGCAGTTATGGCTGTGCGCAGGTTCGCTGTCGCCATGCTGATAATCAATGGCCAGCGGCACAATGGCCTGATACGGGGCGAGAACGTTATAATGCATGAATCAGTGATGTTTCTGGTTCTTAGCGTCTTCAACAGCTTGTTTTGCTTCTTCTGCCGCCTGTTGAATTTCTTCTTCAGTCAGTTGTTCTGAGACTTCAATCAGTTCTGCAAGGCCGTCGCTAACGTGAACATCGTCAGCTTTACTTTTGTTTTCTTTATTATTTTCGCTCATAACCGTTGTCCTGATGAAATGATAAGAGGGCGTAATTATAGCAGATTTTGTGCGGGGACGCGCTGGAAAGGCGGAGTCCGTCGGGCGACAGACTCCGGGAAAACATTACTGGCGGTAAGCGAATTTGATTTGTTGCAGGGAATTTCTGAAGATTTCTGCCTGTTGTTCATCTTCCATCTGCGCAGCGTATTTTTCCATGTTCAACATGACCTTACCGGCATCAGCCTGACCGATAGCTTTCAAAATCAGGGTCAGAGTGGCTTTCAGGCAGGCAACTTCTGTCGCCAGGGTTTCAACGTTTGCTTCAGTGGTAAAATCGCAGTTACTCATTATTTCTCCTCAGGCAGGCTGCAAGGCAGCGCTCCCGACTTTATACAGTAAAAAGAAGGGGGTATTAACAGGTTGACCCGAAAGGGCGGGGTGCAAAGTGACAGCATTTTAGCATAGTCGCAGGTTTTAGGGCACTGACAGGGCTGGCGCGGGTTAAAAGGAGGGGCGATGCAACATTTAGCGAAACGAATAACCTGAGATAAATCCATTTCCCGGAAGTCAGTACAGAATACTAAACATATTTGGAACAGGATGTTTCGCATGTTAAAAGCTAAGTTTATTCTTATAAAAACCGCGACATTTCGTGCTATTGCAAATAATCATTGGGTATATCATAGATATATGAAATTGATGCTTTGCTGATTTAATCACCTTTCTTTAAAACACGTTATTTGAACCCAAGGAATGGTGAATACATTATTTTTTACAGGAAAAAAGATGTAGCTTGATACAGACCTTATTGTTTGATTCAAAATGCTTTTTTTCTGTATCATTAATACAGGTGATGGCAGTTCTCATTTACATTCAGCAAACTAGTTTTTTGCAGACATTTGTTGGTGAAGCTGGCGAGATAGAGTAAAATGCGCGGGCTATAATAAATAACCTGAATGCCTGATTTAAAAACACTATCGCTGTGCGCTAGTGGGGTAACTGAGTTGATGTTGGCTTCTTATTGCCACCTTCTCTTCTCTACGCTGTCTGTACATATTAATGTTTAATGCCTCTTATTGTGTAAAGGCCAGCGGAAGAACCTGATGGTGTGTCGCCCTTATTTTTTGGAGAATTCTCTTTGATTAGCGTTCTTCTTGTTGATGACCACGAATTGGTGCGCGCAGGGATCCGACGCATTCTCGAAGATATCAAAGGCATCAAAGTTGTCGGGGAAGCACAATGCGGCGAAGATGCCGTGAAATGGTGCCGTACCAATGACGTTGATATTGTCCTGATGGATATGAACATGCCGGGTATTGGCGGGCTGGAAGCGACGAAGAAAATCGTCCGTTTCTCGCCGGATATCAAGATCATCATGTTAACGATTTACACTGAGAACCCGTTGCCCGCAAAAGTGATGCAGGCGGGGGCTTCCGGTTATCTGAGTAAAGGTGCAGCACCACAGGAAGTGGTCAATGCTATCCGCCTGGTTGACTCGGGTCAGCGCTACATTGCGTCTGATATCGCGCAACAAATGGCACTCAGTCAGATTGAACCGCAGTCTGAAACGCCTTTCGATTCGTTATCAGAGCGTGAGTTACAAATCATGCTGATGATTACCAAAGGGCAAAAAGTGAATGAAATTTCAGAACAACTTAACTTGAGTCCTAAGACAGTTAACAGTTATCGTTATCGGATGTTTAGTAAATTAAATATCAGCGGCGATGTTGAGTTGACCCATCTGGCTATTCGACACGGTTTGTTCAATACGGAGACTTTATCAGGCAGTGAATGATGAGCGTTTCGACCCTAAAGCCTTTCTGAAAACGGTCACCAGCCAACCGGGCGTCTACAGGATGTATGACGCCAGCGGCACCGTAATCTATGTAGGTAAAGCTAAAGACCTTAAAAAGCGTCTTTCCAGCTATTTTCGTGTTCAGGTTTCCAGCCGTAAAACGGAAACTCTGGTCAAAAATATTGCGCAAATCGATGTCACCGTGACCCATACGGAAACCGAGGCGCTTCTCCTCGAACACAACTACATCAAGCTGTATCAGCCGCGCTATAACGTACTGTTGCGTGATGACAAATCCTATCCGCTGATTTTTCTCAGCGCCGATAACCATCCACGCATTACCGTGCATCGCGGTGCCAAGCACGCAAAAGGCGAGTATTTTGGGCCGTTCCCCAACTCCTATGCGGTGCGTGAAACGCTGGCGCTGTTACAGAAACTTTTTCCGATCCGTCAGTGCGAAAACAGCGTTTACAGCAACCGTTCACGCCCTTGTCTGCAATATCAGATTGGTCGGTGTCTCGGGCCTTGCGTGAAAGGTTTGGTCAGCGATCAGGATTATAAAGACCAGGTTGATTACGTGCGTCTGTTCCTCGAGGGGAAAGATCAGCAGGTTGTGACGCAACTGGTTAATCGCATGGAAGAAGCCAGTCAAGATTTACGCTTCGAGGATGCCGGGCGTATCCGCGATCAGATTCAGGCGGTGCGGCGGGTGACTGAGCGTCAGTTCGTCTCGGGCAACAGCGAAGATCTTGATGTTATCGGTGTGGCGTTCGAATCCGGCATGGCCTGTCTGCACGTTCTGTTTATCCGTCAGGGTAAAGTTCTGGGCAGCCGCAGCTACTATCCGAAAGTCCCCGGTGGCACCGACCTGGGCGAAGTGGTGCAAACCTTCGTCGGTCAGTTTTATCTCCAGGGCAGCCAGATGCGAACGCTGCCCGGCGAAATCCTGCTGGATTTCAGTCTGCCAGAGAAAGAGTTACTGGCTGAATCCCTGAGCCAGATAGCGGGTCGTAAAGTCCTGATTCAGAGTAAACCGCGCGGTGACCGCGCCCGTTATCTGAAACTGGCGCGCACTAACGCCTCCACGGCGCTGACCACCAAGCTGGCACAGCAGTCAACAATCCATCAGCGCATGGCTGAACTGGCGAAAACCCTTAATCTTGCGGAAATTAACCGCATGGAATGCTTCGATATCAGCCATACTATGGGCGAACAAACGGTCGCTTCCTGCGTGGTATTTGATAACAACGGCCCGGTTCGCTCTGAATACCGTCGTTACAACATTACCGGCATTACGCCGGGCGATGATTATGCCGCGATGAGTCAGGTGCTGACCCGCCGCTACAGTAAATCGCTGGATGAGAAAAAAATTCCCGACGTAATTTTTATCGACGGCGGGAAAGGGCAGTTAGGAATGGCGCTGGATGTGTTTCATTCGCTGGATGTGACGTGGGATAAATCGAAACCTTTACTGATTGGTATCGCGAAAGGTGCCGATCGTAAAGCAGGTCTGGAAACATTATTCTTTGTGCCTGAAGGTGAGGGAATTGCCTTACCGTCAGATTCGCCAGCCTTACACGTAATTCAGCATATCCGTGACGATTCTCATAATCATGCCATTACCGGGCACCGTCAGCGACGTGCCAAGGTGCGGACTACCAGCGCACTTGAAGAGATTGAAGGCGTCGGGCCGAAACGACGTCAGGTATTATTGAAGTATATGGGAGGCATCCAGCCATTACTGAATGCCAGCGTCGAGGAAATTGCACAGGTACCCGGTATTTCTACCGCATTAGCAGAAAAGATTCATAATGCGTTGAAACACTAAAGCCGTTGTAGCAACATACTCATAATATCTAAACTGGACAAACAGTTACCTTCGCTATGCAATTTAATATACCGACGTGCCTCACCCTGTTCCGCGTTGCGCTGATACCTTTCTTCGTGCTCGCCTTCTATCTGCCATATCCATGGGCACCGATGGCCTGCGCGCTCATTTTTGTTTTTGCTGCCATGACAGACTGGCTTGACGGCTATCTGGCGCGCCGCCTGAAACAAACCACACGGTTCGGTGCGTTCCTCGACCCGGTTGCCGATAAGGTGATGGTGGCGATTGCGCTGGTGCTGGTGGCGGAGTATTTCCATTCCTGGTGGATAACGTTACCGGCTGCCACCATGATTGCCCGTGAAATTATCATTTCGGCGCTGCGCGAGTGGATGGCTGAAATTGGAAAGCGAAGCAGTGTGGCGGTTTCCTGGATTGGCAAAGTGAAGACGACAGCGCAAATGCTATCGCTGGTAGCCTTGTTATGGCGTCCGGACAACATCGTTGTGGGTGTCGGTGTGGTCGCACTTTATATCGCGGCGGTGCTGACATTCTGGTCAATGTTCCAGTATTTGAACGCTGCACGTCACGATTTGCTGGAACCCTGATCAAACTGACGTAAAAAACGTCAAACGAGCGAAGGATGCAGATAATTTTATTGACTCATTCTCTCAGGTCAGTAGAATGCAACGCATCGGAAGGCAGACAGCAATGAGCCGGAAGATAGTTAAAAAAATCAGTACGTTCTGATTAAAGCGGGAATAGCTCAGTTGGTAGAGCACGACCTTGCCAAGGTCGGGGTCGCGAGTTCGAGTCTCGTTTCCCGCTCCAAATTTTATTAAACTGATCCTCGTGATTGGTTTAAGTGCAAGACAAGTAGTAAGATTTAAGGCGCGTTAACAAAGCGGTTATGTAGCGGATTGCAAATCCGCCTAGTCCGGTTCGACTCCGGAACGCGCCTCCAATTTTCCCGGAGCCCGGGTGGTGGAATCGGTAGACACAAGGGATTTAAAATCCCTCGGCCTTAGGCTGTACGAGTTCAAGTCTCGTCCCGGGTACCATGGAAAATTAGCTGAATAATCAAAAGCAATAAAGTAGTAATGTCGTTATAGCCACCTTCGGGTGGTTTTTTTATGTCTGAAATTCAGTCAGGCATCGTGAGAAACACGCGTGTGATAACGATATGTTTAAATATAATAAAGGCCACTTCTTAGAGTGGCCTTTATGTTTTTACAGCAACACGACATCTTATCAGCCCTGAGACGAAATCATTCCCTCCGTGAGTATCCGGTGAGGTTTGCGCTGATCGTTAGTGTGAGATGTAGGAAATGCAGATTAAAACAGCCCCGAAGGGCGTTTTTTAGGGCTAAAATTCACCCGGTGCTTCTGTATTACTCAGTGCCCGGATAGATAAAGGCAGGTGGTAGTTCGGTTGGCTGGTGAAAAACGCCTGAAGCGCGACGCGTTTCTTCCGGTCTATCGAAATCTCTTCCATGGTTTTGCGGAAGATACTGTAACGGCCACATGATGTGCAGGTCACAGTAACAATTTTCGCCGACATATTCACCGACGTCTTATTCGTGTTTTGACACAACGGACACTCGTCTTGAGCGTTTACAACGGTAGAACTCATAAAACCTCCGGTTTTACTTAGAGCGGCCAGTAGTCTAGCACAAAAAGGCGGCAGTTACTTAACGATAAATAAATTATCAGTGGATTTCAGCCGCGACAAGGTGTAGGGCGCGTTCAACCATTTGAAGAAATGGAAAAAACCTCAAAGTCTGCATGGGTAATTTATTGTTCATTATTATCCCTTTGATTCACACAACGCACCGGTTTGCGGCCAGATGGCTGCGAAGGTATAGTGGCGGGCTGCGAACCGGAAAGCTGAGATAACATCATGGAAAATAAGCGTGAAGACAGGATCCAGCGTCTGTTGCTGGCACTAAAAAAGACCGACAAAATTCACCTGAAAGAAGCGTCTTTACTGCTCAATGTTTCCGAAATGACTATCCGGCGTGATTTGAGCAGCGACCCTGCGCCGGTTATCCTGCTCGGCGGTTATATCGTGATGGATCCGAAAAATAACCCGGCGACGCATTATTTTATCAGTGAACAGAAAATGCGCCAGGTGGCGGAAAAGCGTCGCCTGGCCGAAAACGCAGCCAGTTTGATACTTGATAATGACACGGTATTTTTCGACTGCGGAACGACCATGCCGTATGTCATCGAGAGTATCTCCGAGGCGAGGGTATTTACCGCGATCTGTTATTCGCTGAATACTTTTCTGGCGCTGCAGGAAAAACCTCACTGCGATGTGATTTTATGCGGAGGCGCGTTTAAATCCAGCAACAGTATTTTTACGCCAATTGGTCGCAGCAGTGAGCTCGATTTTATCCGGCCAACGAAGGCGTTTATCTCAGCCGCCGGTGTGAGCATCGAACACGGGGTGACCTGTTTTAATTTTGATGAACTGCTGATGAAACATCAGGCGATGGAGCGGTCTGCGCAGAGTATTTTAGTCGCCGACAGCAGTAAGTTTGATCAGGTGCGACCGGCGGCGATCGCACCTTTAGCCCGTTTCAATACGCTGGTCAGCGATGCCAGACCGCCGCAGGCTTACCTTGATTTTTGCCAGCAGGCAGACATCACACTCAATGTCTGAACCTTTCAGCGAATGGCCGGGATCTTCTCGACCGACTGATAAAACACCACTTCCCAGATGCCGGTTTTAGTGCCATCACTCAGGTAATGTTCAAAACAGGCTTTGCCATCCGGCCGGTAATGATTGCTGGCCAACAACTGACTATAAAATTCCCGCCAGGCGTGTTCAAAATTACCGTCCGTGATGGTGGTGTGATAGGCCGCATAGGTGCCACCGGGCAAGGTTTGCAGTGCCAGCCCGTCAGCGTCATCCAGTATGAAATTATCAGCCACACACACGGAAGGATCCGCCCGCAATGCCTCGGCTGGCGTGGTATCGGGGTTATCGTGAAACCATGTCAGCCATTCAGTGTGTGGCTGATGGTGTCGTGCGACCCATTTCGTCAGCTGCTGGAAACCGCTGTGGATTGACTCCTTGTATGGCCCGACTACCCGGTAACTCACCAGTTTTTTAGCCGGTCTTTCTACGATTAATAGTGCCACGATGTTCTCCTTTTATCTGACATGAACAGAGAGAATTCCATGATGAAAATATCAGTGACGCAAATGCCAGCTATAACAGTTTCCCGTTTTGAGGCCGGTAACTGCTCTACGCGCTATAACAGTTGTCATGATAAAATAACATTATCAGATTGCATTATAGTCGTGACTGCAACGAGGTTATGAAATGGACGTGATCAAAAATGTATTAAATAGTGAAATTGACCGTATCAACCGTCAGGAAGGTCGTGACGGCAGGGCGCGCGTCAACGTTGAGTTTTTTGTGAAGCATCCCTGGCTGTGTCTCGCGATGCTGGTGGGGTATATTGCCGTCGGTATTGTGATGTATGTTTCACCTTATATGGGTATCGGCTGGTTTATCGGATTCACAGCTTTTCTGGTTTTCATGTCCGCTATGTTGCTGCTGGAAATCAAACCGGTCTACCGCTATGAAGATATCGGTGTGCTGGATTTGCGTGTCTGCTACAACGGGGAGTGGTATTTCAGCCGCGAATTATCTGAAGATGCAGTACGGCAAATCCTCAGCGCTGAGAGCGTGAGCGCCGGAGTTAAAAACCGCATTGAGTCGATCGTGAAAAACAAAGGTTTTGTCGATTTTTACGATGTATATGATCTGGCGCGCCTCGAGCATCAGCAGCCCTCAACACTGAACAGCGTTCAGCTAGCGCACTAATTGCCCCCATTCACATGGCTTCCGCCCATGACGTCACCCCGTCAGCTCTGATAAAATAGCGGCTGGATATACATTTTTTGAATGAATCGTCGATGCACAGGACGAAACACACTGTATGTTGAGCCGTTACCGGAGCTGCCGTGGAACGAATTAAACTGACTATTCATCATCTTCACAAAATCGTTTCGGGTGAAAAACAGGATGCGCAGGCTGTCGCACGCATTTATGCTGGCGAACATTTGCTGCTGACTGAAACCATGACCGGGCAGGCTCTCCACTATAATCGCTATATCAAGGCTGATGATCACAGCGGGAAACCGTTACGCGTGGAGTGGGAGTGCGACGGATTCGCTGAAATGTCGGTTTCCCGTGCAGAAGTCTGTCCGTGCTGTGGTGGCGACGAGCTTCACGGTTGAGAATACAGAGAGAGCAAAAGCTGAGGTGAATGATGAAGTTTATCAACAACGAAGTGGAATACCGTAAGTGGATAATGGATGAAATTTTCCAGGCGAGCGCGGTAAGTGAAACCTCTGAGTTTGCCGATCAGGAAGTCGATGATTTTATTTTTGATGCCAGACCGCTGTCATACCCTTGTGTCGCGGTGATGATCCAGACACCGGGAGAGCCGGGCGTGTGCGAACCGCGGTTTGTCTACAAAGAGCAGATTTTTGAGTGGGCGCATCAGATGGGTTTTGGATTCGACAGCTAACTCCGACCTAAATTTCCTGCCAGCCCTGAGCATGGCTCAGGGCCCAATCATAGTCCGACAGTCGTTAGCCCTCAGACATTTTTCCTGTCGATCTTTTCTTCACCCCAGAACAGATGGTCTTCCTTCGTTTTGGCGAAGGCGATCGGTAACACCTCATCGTTCCCTTCTTCCCAAATTTTCTGCGCCAGCGTTTCATCATTCTTGGCAAGCTCAAAAATAGCTTCGGCGATTTCGTGAGAGGTTTCACGGGTGTTGGCCCAGGCTTTGATGTTTGACGTTGTCATCAGGTTCTCCTCGTAAGGGTTCGCAAATAGTGTCTTCGGGACACCAGAATAATCACTATAACTATGGTTTCCGTGAACCACTTTTGCAAACTCCGGTGATTTTTTGTGCTCAGTGCGGGGGCAATAAAAGCGTCATCAGGGCACAAAAAAGGCGTCAGATGTGTGCCAGTGTCGTTTATAATGAGGGTGATTTGAACATTTAAGGTGATGAACATGAGCGACGATATTTTTGATTTTGACATTGATGCTGCACTGGTGTCCGCGGAAGAAAAAGCGGCTGAGAAAGCAGCAGCAGTGCCTGAGGCTGTTCAGGATGAAAGTGACTGTGAAGGCTGCAAAATCTAATTTTTGCCCCGAAGTACAGTAAAAAAAGAAACCGCTTCGGCGGTTTTTTTGTGTCTGACATTTATGGGCGTTCACGTTTTTTTCACCGAATCTCCTTTACTGACATAGCGTTGCGCAGTCATCTCCCTCAGCCCTTTTTGACGCAAATGTAAGGATAGCGAAAGGACATTTTTTTTGGGATAAATTCCTATAGAACAGGAAGATAGCGGGAGGTAATTTGTCACCACCTGATGAGCAGGTCGTGAGGTTTATAATGAAAAAACTGATTCTTGTTCTCGCCGTTTTGCTGACTTTGCCGGCTCTCGCGCATGCAAACGTCGAGCTGGGGGTGAACATGCCGGGGCTGTCACTGCATATCGGTGACCGCGACCCGCGCGGATATTATTGGGATGGCGGAGACTGGCGTCCGCCAGGCTGGTGGGATGAACATTATCGTGATGAGGGGCGTGGACACTGGGTGTATTACGAACCCGCTCCGCCACCGCCGCCTCGCTACTGGCACCATGAACACTGGCATGAAGGTCCGCCACCCGGTTACTGGCGTGACGGCCCTCCTGGGCACTGGCGCGATGGGCCACCGGGACACTGGCGTGAAGGGCCACCTCCTGGTCGCTGGTAAAGCAAGAGCGGCATATCAGACCACACAGAATTAAACAAATTTTGGGAACAGGGTTGGCGGTGGTGATGCAAATGCATCCCTAACGTCAGTTCTGTTCCTTTTACGTTTTATCACGTCAAAAACCGATTGTTACTTTGGTAATTAATTGATTAAAAATATGTGAATACAAAAACACATTAATAAGATTTATGGAAATGACGTCCATTTTAAAATAATTAATCAATGAAGCCCGTAAACAGGCATTTAGGACGGATTGCAGCTTGCTAACTGCAATTAATATGTTAATTTTCTGTTATGTGAAATCAGCAATGGATGGCCCGAACGCAACGCGTGCCTGATCTCATATTCAGTATTTTAAGGAAGCTTTTCATCAGGTGCGTCAGACTTATTTTACTGTGAGCTCCTCTTATGCACTTGATTAAAAATGATTTTGAATACCGTTCCTGGATGCTTGAAGCCTATTTCCGCCAGGATAATATCTACGGTGATACCCTTCTGACCGAAGAAGAGATGGAAGACTTTCTTTTTGACTCCCGCCCGCAGGAATACCCTTGCCTCGGCATGGTGACACCGTCAAAACAGAATCCTCTGGACAGCGATATCATGTTTTTCTATCGCAACAACATTAATGACTGGGCGATGTCCATGGGCCTGATGAATAGTTAACAGGCGGATTGCTCAGAGATAAAAAAGCGCCAGAGCGGCGCTTTTTGCATTTTATCGCCGGGGATTAATTTCCGCGAACTTCGACCAAAACAGGGCAGGGCGCATGGGCGATGACGTCAGCGCTGACGGAGCCTTTCATCATACGACCGAATGCCGAGAGCTGACGGTGACCGATGACGATCACCGATGCATGAATCCTTTTGGCTTCGCAGACCAGCGCTTCCCCTGCGTCACCGACAATCAGATTCCCTTTAGCCTTGACCCCTGCCAGCTCCAGCGTTTTCAGCGCATTACCCACCACAGCGCGTGCAGTATTTTGTTCTTCTTCTGCGGGAGGATAATCGATGATTTCACCGGGAACATCGCCATTATCTTCAAGTGCATAGGATTCATCGATACAGCAGGTGACAAATACCGTTGCCTGATGGCTGCTTGCCAGCTGACGGGCAAGATCGACGACAACGGCGGATTGTTTAGAGCCATCTACGGCCAGCAAAATAACATCAAACACGGTCACTCCTGGGTTTAGTTGTTTTGGCTCAGCTTACCAATTTCGCCAATCAATGCGTTTTTGCAATCAAGCAGGGCTTCGCGGATTTGTGCTTCTTTTGCCTCACGGCGCGGGGTTGGAAAAAGCACCGAAACAGAGTAGCGACCTAAGATGGTGTCGATGGCCACCGCCAGCGTCGAAACGCCGTCTACGGTTTCACCGTTTTCCATTGAGATCCCGCTTTCACGTACGTCTGCAATTTTTTCCAGCAGAGAATCGAGAGTGCGCACGGTATGTTCGGTGGCCGGTTCCAGCACATCCCCGACCAGCGCGTGGATCTCTTCATCTGTTTTGAGTGACAAAAGTGCCCGTCCGCCGGAGGTACTGTAAATCGGCAGATTCAGCCCCACTCTTGGCACCACGCGTAATTCCCGCTCAGCGACAATGCTGTGAATGTTGGCTATCTGGCGGCCACTGGCGCGCCCCAGTGAGACGGTTTCATCGGTCATTTCGCTGAGCTGACGAAGAAACGGTGAGGCAATGGCGATGACATCGGTATGCACCGTCGACACCAGCTTAAGCAGCGTTGGCCCGAGCCTGACGCCGCCGCTGCCTTCGGATCGCACCAGCCCTTCCTCGGCGAGTGCTGCGACGATGCGTTGTACGGTGGAGCGGGGCAAATCGACATCATTCGCGATCGCGCCAAGGCTCATCCCGTGTGGATGTTTCCCCAGCGCATTCAGAATGGTTGCCGCGCGTGAAATCACCTGGATCCCGCCGCTGCGTTCTTCATCTCCTGCTATGTCCTGTGCCATCAATTCTCCTTTGTCACCGTCGGGTGATCCTTACCAAAGCTGTACTGCCAATGTAATGGCTGGGCGCTCTGAAAACAATTTTAATCACATTGCAATACAGTGCACCGTATTATAGTATTTAAGCATGTACCGCATTGTGGTGCAATGCATCGAAATTAAAGTGATAGCGATCGCATTCCCCTTTGTGTTGCCCCACACCTGCCTTTCCACGGTCGGCGTATCAATGATTATGCGTCGATGTTAATGAGCGAAATGATGAACCCATCAGACACACCCGCATCTGCCCCCGGCAGTGCCGCGCAGCCCGTTCCGCCGGCCTTTACTCTGAGGCTGGTGATCGGATTACTCGGCGTATTAATTGCCTCGCTGTGCTCAGGCCTTAACGATCGTGTCACTGATATCGCGCTGGCCGATGTTCGTGGCGCGTTGAGTATCAGCAGCGATCAAGGTTCCTGGCTGATTGGTGTTTATCAGGCTGCCGAAGTGGCGGCGATGATGCTTGCTCCCTGGTTTGCCATGACCTTCTCGCTGCGTCGATTTACGCTGTTTGTCACCTTCGGTTTTTTGCTGCTGGCTGCGTTACTGCCTTTCGCGCCTGATTTGCCGGTATTCATTGCCTTGCGCACCGTGCAGGGCATATTCGGCGGGGCGTTGCCGCCGTTGCTGATGACGGCTGCTCTGCGCTTTATGCCGCCTCATTACAAGTTATACGGGCTGAGCGCCTATGCCCTGACGGCGACATTTGGTCCAAATATGGCCACTTCTTTAGCTGCCCTCTGGACAGACTATGTGGGCTGGGAATGGGTTTTCTGGCAGGTCATCCCGCCTTGTCTTCTGGCAATCATCATGGTCGGTTATGGCATTCCACAGGATCCTCTGCGCTTCGAGCGTTTTAAACAGATGGATAAGGTGGGCATGCTGACAGGGTGCAGCGGCATTTCCCTTCTGGTGCTGTCATTGCAACAGGGAGAGCGTCTGGACTGGTTCAACTCTCCGCTGATCACGCTGATGTTTTTTGCTGCGCTGGCACTGCTGACAATTTTTCTGGTCAATGAATGGCACCATCCGCTGCCTCTCTTCAAATTACAAATGCTCAAACGCCACAATCTGGCCCATGGGTTGATCACGTTGTTTGCGCTGATGTTCCTGTTTTTATCGGGCTCTGCGCTGCCGTCCAGCTACATGGAACAGGTCGGCGGATTCCGCGCCGTCCAGGTGGGGCCGCTGGCGCTGACCATAGGGCTGCCGCAACTCTTACTTGCGCCGCTGGTGGCGTTTGTTCTCACCATCCGCCGTGTGGACAGCCGCTGGGTGCTGGCCTGCGGGCTGGGGCTGATCGGTGTTTCCTGCTATCTGGGTACGTTCATGACCAGTGCCTGGGCACGGGATAATTTCTATCTGATTCAGATGATGCAGGCGTTAGGCCAGCCGATGGCCGTTTTGCCGATTCTGATGAGTGCGACCAGTGTCGTTCAGCCGCAGGAAGGACCTTTTGCTTCGGCGATGTTCAACACCACGCGCGGTCTGGGCAGCGTGATGGGCGGTGCGATGTTGGGCGTTTTTGTCAGCCACCGGGAACAGTTTCATTCCAACGTATTGCTTAACCACGCCGGTAGCGTGAGCTATCTCCTTTCACAGCCTTACGGCGGCGAAAGCAGTTTCCTTGCACCGCTCAATGGCGACGGAACCGCGATCTCGACCGAAGTGATTACCCAGTTTTCCAGGCTGGTGAAAAAGCAGGCGCTGGTGCTGGGGCTGGCAGACACCTATCTGGTGATCATCGGGCTGGCGCTGTTGTTGATCCTGCTGGCGGCCATTTTGCCAAAGCGTACCTATCCGCCGCAGTCGCTGGTCAATCGTTCCTGAACCATCAGTCTGAACCCGTCATTACCAAAATATGTGCATTTCTTTATAAGAAAAAATGAGAGAAAAGAATCATGATAAAAAAATTACCCGTTCGCCTGAGCTGGCTGGTCGCCGCCCTCGTCGTGATATTGCTGGCTGGGATGGCCTTCTGGATATTGACCGGTGAAAGCAACCCGGGCACGGATGATGCCTTTGTTTCTGCGGACTCCACGCTGGTCGCGCCAAGGATTTCCGGCACCCTCACTCAGGTGTATGTGCGGGATAATCAGGCGGTGAAAGCCGGGGAAGTGATGGCGCGCATTGATGACCGGGATTATCGGAATGCCGTGCTGACGGCGGCGGCCAGCCTTGAAACGGCGAATGCTAAAATGCTCAGCCTGACTGCCCAGTTAGCAAAACAACAGCAAACTATTTTGCAGGCACAGGCGCAGGTGAACGCCGACAGCGCTGGGATTGCCTATGCGCGCCAGAGTGCTGACCGCTATAAACGTCTGCTGCAAAATGGTTCAGGCACCGCCGATGCGCGGGATGAATCAGATGCGAATTTGCGATCAAAACTGGCCGCTCAGCAAAGTGATATGGCGGCGGCGCAGGCGGCGATAAAACAAATTGACGTGCTTAAAGCCGGACAGGCGGAAGCTCAAGCGGCAATCGATTCAGCCGCAACGGCGCTGGCCCAGGCGAAATTGAATCTCTCTTACACAGAAATCACAGCACCGGTTGACGGTATTGTCGGGCAGCGTTCCCTGCGCATCGGCGGTTATGTCAGTGCGGGCTCCCGCGTTCTGGCCGTCGTTCCGCTTCACGAGGCCTACATTGTGGCGAATTATCTTGAGACACAGTTAGGGGATGTCAGAGCCGGTCAGGCTGCAGACATAAAAGTTGATGCACTGCCGGGCCTGGTGCTGAAGGGAAAAGTGGACAGTATTTCTCCGGCGACCGGTGTGACCTTTTCTCCCATATCCCCGGACAATGCCACCGGGAATTACACCAAGGTGGTGCAACGTCTGGCAGTAAAAATTGTGCTGGAACCCAATCAACCCGATGCGAATCGTCTTAAAGTGGGCATGTCAGTGATTCCGACGATCATTACCGCCGAGCGATAATTCAGTCGCCGGTCATCCGAACTGAATAAAAAAGGCGGCCCTGCGTAAGTGCGGGGCCGCCTTTTTTGATCTTCCGTCCGGCATTATAAAACGATCATGAAGCCTGATTTTGCGGCGGGGTAGGGCCGGTTTCATTCTTTTTAGCCACATGCTGCGGTTTGCCTGAGAACAGGAAACGCAGGAGCGGAATACGTTTATGCACTTCATAAAGCACAAAGGCGATACCGAACACGAACACCAGACCCAGCCAGAATCCCATCCAGTCGCTGTGAATTTTTGGAGTAATAAACGCACCATAAATCAGCGTTAACGGGTGGTGAATCAGGTAGATGAACAATGAGGAGTTCACCAGGTAAGTGATCCACGGCGCCTGGAAGTTCAACAGATAGTGGCTGAAGGAGAACACCACGTTCACCATCAGGATACCCAGCAAGGTAGTGACAATGGCGTCAATCTCCATCGAGTAAAGCTGCGGGGTATTCACGTGCTGATTGAACATGTAAACCGCAAACAGCAGGAGGCTCACTACCCCGGCGGTAGCCGATGGCTTGATGAACAGTTCCTTTAACCATGAGAACTTATAAGCAAAAGCGCCAATAATGAAAAATGGCAGATAAAACAACGTCTGCATCACGATAAAGTTAAAGGCACCGTTGGAAAGTAAATCCGGCGCGAAAAGATACAATGCACGGTTAAAGGTCGCATAAATTAAGCCGATAAATAAAAATAAGATTGAGAGCTTTCCTAAACTGTTTGTTCGGCTTTTAATTAATTGAATGCGATTAGTCTTAATTTCTTTTATGAATTTAAACAGGTAAAAACAAATGCTGGTGAGAATAACTAGCGTTAACAGGAACCATAAATGGGACACTAATTCCCAGACGGTGATGTTAATTTTCTGATAGAGCCCCATTGTGCTCCAGTCGGAAAATTTGCTGGTGTACTTCATCAGGAAATAGAGTTGCGGCAGAGTAATCAACGGGAATGCGGCAGCCAGCGGGATGGCAACCCGTTCAAGACGCACCTTAAGCCACTGGTGCGAGTCGTACCGCTCGTAGAGCATATAAGAGAAGTAGCCTGAGATAACGAAGAACACCTGCATGCGGAAGGCGTGGATCACGTCATTGAAGATCGTCAGGCCGTGCGAGGGTATTGCACTGTTTACCGCCCAGATATGACTGGAGTAAATCAATGATATATGGAACGGAATACCCAGCAGCATCAAATATGCGCGGATGGAGTCTAAAAAGAACTCACGTTGTGGTTTTTGTGGTTTCATCACGTATCCGTTGTATGCAGCTCATCCTAATTTTAGAGCGTAATTTGTCTTTAGGTTTATTTTCTCAGGTAACCAGAAATGAACGTGACTGACAATAGTATTACTCCGAACCTCAATCAGGCTTTCTTATAGGACAAGTTTCCATAGCCTGTGTTTCAACGAATTGATATCCTTGTACCCTGTTGCGCTTAAACGGTTCTTCAATGAATGAACCATCGACAGCTCAGGTTGTCGGAAACCTGACACTTCTCATGAAACAGTGACAGCAATTGCCTTAAGCGCGCTTAAAGGAGACAAGGTGTCGGATAAAAATTTTTCCATAGGGTCACGTATGATCAAAGTCCGTTTGCTAAGTGCCGCAGTGTTGATGGCCATGTTCACCTCATCTGCCTGGGCTTTTTCTATTGACGATGTTGCAAAACAAGCGAAAGCATTAGCCGATAAAGGCTACGAAGCGCCTAAAAGCAATTTACCGTCCCAGTTCCGCGATCTCAAATTCGCAGACTACCAACAAATTCAATTCAATCATGACAAAGCGTACTGGAAAGACCAGAACACGCCTTTCAAGCTTGAGTTCTACCACCAGGGGATGTACTTCGACACTCCGGTGAAAATCAATGAAGTGACGGCTAACGCAGTCAAAGAAATTAAGTACAGCCCGGACTACTTCAACTTTGGCAACGTCAAACATGACGCTGACTCAGTGAAAAACCTCGGCTTTGCCGGTTTCAAAGTGCTTTATCCGATCAATAAAGCAGACAAAGATGATGAAATAATGAGTGTGCTGGGTGCCAGCTACTTCCGCGTCATCGGTAAAGGCCAGGTGTATGGCTTGTCTGCCCGTGGTCTGGCTATCGATACCGCACTGGCATCGGGTGAAGAGTTCCCGCGTTTCCGCGAATTCTGGATCGAACGTCCTAATCCTGATGAAAAGCATTTAGTCATTTATGCCTTGCTGGATTCGCCGCGCGCGACCGGTGCTTACCGCATGGATGTGTATCCAGGTAAAGAAGCGACCGTAGACGTGCAGTCTAAAGTTTATCTGCGCGATAAAGTGGGCAAACTGGGCGTCGCTCCCCTGACCAGCATGTTCCTGTTCGGTGCAAATCAGCCGTCTCCGGTGATGAACTATCGTCCGGCGCTGCATGATTCCAACGGTCTGTCCATCCACGCCGGTAACGGTGAGTGGATCTGGCGTCCGCTGAACAATCCAAAACATCTGGCCGTCAGCCAGTTCTCCATGGAAAACCCGAAAGGGTTCGGCTTGTTGCAACGCGGCCGCAGCTTCTCCAACTTTGAAGATTTGGACGACCGTTACGATCTGCGTCCGAGCGGTTGGGTTGAAACCAAAGGCGACTGGGGTAAAGGGAAAGTTGAGCTGGTAGAAATTCCTACCGCCGATGAAACCAATGACAACATCGTCGCCTTCTGGACGCCGGATCAGTTACCTGATGCGGGTAAACCGCTGAACATGGACTACCGTCTGCACTTCACTATTGAAGAAGACAAATTGCATGCACCCGATCTGGCGTGGGTCGAACGTACCATGCGCTCAACCGGTGATGTTAAGCAGTCAAATCTGATCCGTGAACCAGATGGCAGCGTTGCCTTCCTGGTTGATTTTGTCGGTCCAAACCTCAAAGCCCTGAAAAGTGATACGCCGGTGGCGTCTCAGGTCAGCGTAGGCGACAACGGCGATCTGGTTGAAAACACTGTCCGCTATAATCCGGTAACCAAAGGCTGGCGTCTGACGCTGCGCCTGAAAGTGAAAGATCCGAAGAAAGCGATTGAAATGCGCGCTTCTCTGGCCAATGGCGATAAAACACTGAGTGAAACCTGGAGCTATCAGCTGCCTGCAAATGAATAAGTCAACGCACTCTACACATGATTACGTAGAAGCTTTGCCGCTTACTGAAGAACAGAAAGCGGCGCTCCTTCAGCAGCTTCCGGCTGCTGAAGGGGAAGCTTTTGCCACCGTGCACCGGCGCTTAGGCGCCGATGATACGGCTTCAGCGGTTGCCGCTGCGGCTGACATCGACGCGCCTCTGGCCTCGGTGAAAGCGCGCGTAGGCGGCAGCTGGCCTTACGCTCTGGAAAAGGGCTCGCTGGATGAAGTGGATAACGAAGGCCGCACCATCGCCAGCGCTATGCCACCGGTTAAGCGTTCCAGCATGTTCCCTGATGTCTGGCGCACCAACCCGGTAGGCCGTTTCTGGGACAATCTGATGGGGCGCAGCGCGGCTTCCCGTCACCGCGCCTCAGAAATGCCTGAATCCGAAAAACGCTGGCGTCATGCCGGTTCCGTTCGCCGTTATATTTTGCTGGCTCTGATGCTGGTGCAAACGGCGATCGCTACCTGGTACATGAAAACCATCCTGCCTTATCAGGGCTGGGCGCTGATCGACCCCGCAGATATGTTGAATCAGGACTGGCAACAGTCTGTGCTGCAACTGCTGCCTTATGTGTTGCAGACCGGTATTCTGGTGCTGTTTGCCATTTTGTTCTGTTGGGTATCGGCCGGTTTCTGGACCGCACTGATGGGCTTTTTACAACTGCTCATTGGCCGCGATAAATACAGCATCACGGCGTCCACCAAAGGCGACGAGCCGCTGAACCCGAATAACCGTACCGCGCTTATCATGCCGATTTGTAACGAAGACGTGGAGCGCGTATTCGCGGGTCTTCGTGCAACGTACGAATCCGTGAAAGCGACCGGTGATTTGGATCAGTTTGATATCTATGTCCTGAGCGACAGCTATGACCCGGATATCTGCGTGGCTGAACAGAAAGCCTGGATGGAAGTCTGCCGCGACGTAGACGGCCATGGCCGTATCTTCTATCGCCGCCGCCGTCGCCGTGTGAAACGCAAAAGCGGAAACATTGATGACTGGTGCCGTCGCTGGGGCGGGGAATATGCCTATATGGTGATCCTCGATGCCGACAGCGTGATGAGTGGCGAATGTCTGACCGGTCTGGCTCGTCTGATGGATGCTAACCCGAATGCCGGTATCATCCAGTCTTCGCCGAAAGCGTCCGGAATGGATACGTTGTATGCGCGTTGTCAGCAGTTTGCTACCCGCGTCTACGGCCCGCTGTTTACCGCGGGACTGCACTTCTGGCAGTTGGGTGAATCCCACTACTGGGGGCACAACGCCATTATCCGCGTGAAACCTTTCATTGAGCACTGTGCGCTGGCACCGTTGCCGGGTGAAGGTTCATTTGCGGGCTCCATCATGTCGCATGACTTTGTGGAAGCGGCACTGATGCGTCGTGCGGGCTGGGGTGTCTGGATCGCCTACGATCTGCCGGGCAGTTATGAAGAGTTACCGCCAAACCTGCTGGATGAGCTGAAACGCGACCGCCGCTGGTGCCATGGTAACCTGATGAACTTCCGCCTGTTCCTGGTGAAAGGGATGCACCCGGTTCACCGTGCGGTGTTCCTGACCGGTGTCATGTCGTATCTTTCCGCACCGTTGTGGTTTACGTTCCTGGCCTTGTCTACCGCCTTGCAGGTGGTGCATACGCTGATGGAACCGCAGTACTTCCTGCAACCTCGTCAGCTGTTCCCGGTGTGGCCGCAATGGCGTCCTGAACTGGCAATCGCCTTGTTCTCGACCACCATGGTGCTGCTGTTCCTGCCAAAACTGCTGAGTATCGTCCTGATCTGGGCGAAGGGTGCGAAACAGTTTGGTGGCGGTTTCCGCCTGCTGATCTCCATGCTGCTGGAAATGCTGTTCTCGGTTCTTCTGGCCCCTGTGCGTATGCTGTTCCACACCGTCTTCGTGGTCAGTGCGTTCCTGGGCTGGGAAGTGGTCTGGAATTCACCGCAGCGTGACGATGATGACACGCCGTGGGGCGAAGCCTTTAAACGTCACGGATCTCAGCTGTTGCTGGGTGCTGTCTGGGCGGCCGGTATGGCCTGGCTGGACTTGCGTTTCCTGTGGTGGCTGGCGCCAATCGTCTTCTCTCTGATCCTCTCGCCAATTGTTTCGGTGCTGTCGAGCCGTGCAACGCTTGGGATTAAGAGTAAGCGAGCCAAACTGTTCCTGATCCCGGAAGAATACGATCCTCCGCGCGAACTGGTTGCCACCGAGGAATACCTCAAGCTGAACCGTGAACGTAAACTGCAAAACGGCTTTATGCACGCAGTGTTTGATCCGGCATTCAACGCATTGGCCTCCGCCATGGCAACATCACGCCACCTGCTGCGCGATGCGGTTGAAAACGGACGTCGCGCTCATCTTGAGCAGGCGCTGAAAACCGGGCCGAAAGATTTGGGCAAAGCCGATCGCCTGATTCTTCTGAGCGATCCGGTGCTGATGGCGCGGTTACACTCTGCGGTCTGGACGCAACCTGATCAGCAAGCGTGGGGCGAGTATTACAGTAAGTTGCCTCGTAATGCGCAGGCCTTCCCTGAAACTCAAACGCTGGAAGTTAAACCGGCCTGAGTTGACGTAAAGGGGCAGTAAAAATAAACGGACAGTATGTTATTTGCATACTGTCCGTTTTTTTATGGTGTGAAGTTCAGTGACTCTTTAACCCGCAGCGTATAAAATTTTACTTTGTCTTAACATGGCCGGTCTTCACGCGCATGCTAAGCTGACAGCGCTATTCAGCGCTCAACGGAGTGCTTCATTTGATTCAATTTGACAGGTTGTGTGAGTGATTAATCGGGGTGTTTTTCGCGGGTCTGTTCTGGCTTTGCTGGCCGTCACGCTCTCGGGATGTGGCAGTATCATCAGCCGCACGGTGCCGGGGCAGGGGCATGGCAATCAGTATTATCCTGGCGTGCAATGGGATCTTCGGGACAGTCCGTGGCGTTATGTCACTGTGATCGACGTTCCGCTGTCGATGATTGTCGACACCTTCATGCTGCCAGTTGACGCCCGCCACGGCCCTTACAATTAAACGTCAGTCGATGTCACGGCCCGGATAATCGTCTTCGTCATCCCATTCTTCTGCCGCTGCCGCACCTTCTTCGGTGTCGGTCTGCGGTTCGTGCTGGAATTCCCCTTCATCCCATTCGTACAGCGTCGCCTCTTCCAGCCACTCTTCTTCGAGTTCGATGACGTCGTAATCCTCATCGAAAATGGCCTGTGCAGCGGCACCGCTGCGGAAGGTCAGCGCATCAATGGATTCCCCTTCGGCGCTGAGAAATTCTGCCTGCCACATGATGTCGCCATCCTGCATGATGTATTTCTGCAAATTGAACTGATCGGGAAGCGGCTCTTCATCGCCCTGGATCCTGTCCTGCGCGGCTTCGAGAAATTCTTCGCGGGCGGCATCAATAGCTTCTTCAAGCGTTACGTACATGCTCATTGTTGTCTCCTGAGTTGAAATGGGGTGTAGCTAAAAAGCGTGTGGTGTAAATAGTGTTATGAATGAACAGGTAACAACCACTCGTCAGTAAAAATGCTGATTCAATGAGTGTTGTCGATAAATGACAGGATGCAAGTTTTCAGAGAAAAACAGTCTGACCATTGATGTTTTTTTGGAAAGCTGGCGGGAAAAAGGAACCGCACAGACACAACTGTCAGCACTTTCCCTGATTTGCAAAGGCTCTGAAGGGGAGGGGTAAAGGTTTAGCAAACCCCCGGCGGGGCGTGAAATTGAGGGCTACAGTGACCCTGAACTTTCAAGATTAAGGTGACTTTTATGAAGACTCTTTCCCGCGCTTTACTCCTGCCGCTGTGTGCGCTTGCCGTGCTATTCAGCATTTCCAGTCAGGCCAGTGAAAATACGCATCCGCAACCTCCTGTGAACATGTTCCACGGAGAAGGTTTGCCGCTGCCGCCGCCACCGATGATGATGGGGTTCTGCCATCCGGGGCAATTGTTCTGTGCCAGCGTGGCCAGTGATAACCCGACAGCCACCATCCAAAAACTGACGTCTGTGCTGCCAGCGACGACGGCCGGCAAGCATTACGAAGTGCGTCTGGTGGTTGTTGAAGTGCCCGACGATATGCCTGTGCCGCCGCAACCAGACAAAGCACCTTAAAGCGCGTCAGTCTGGCAGGGCGGCCGCGTTTAATCGGTCATCGCCTGGCGTGGCCGCCGTTGCAGACACCAGTAGGAATAAAATGCGTTAAACAACACCACCAGTGCCGTGACACAAAATACTGTCCTGAAGCCATAACTTGCTGACACCGCTGCACCGAGCAGCGGGCCGGTGACATTACCGACGTCACGGAACGACTGGTTGTAACTGAATACCCGACCGGCCACCTGATTGGTGCAGTTATAAATCAGCAGGGTCTGAACGGCGGGCAGCAATGCGCCATCCGTTGCGCCGAGCAGGAAACGTAAAATTCCCAGTTGCAGCGGCGTTTGCACGAAAGCCATCGGGATCAGCAGCAACACTGAAATCCCCATCATCGCCACCAGAATACGCTCCGGCCCGATCCTGTCTCCCAGTTTGCCCAGCCTCGGCGCACTCATCAGCGCGGCCACACCCGGTACGGAGGCTATCATCCCGCTGATAAACGCAAGATTCTGCGTATTCCCCGCCAGTTCACGCACGTACAGCGTGAGAATGGGCGCGATAGAGCCTGTCGCTACCTGAATAATCATCGTTGTGACAAACAGGCACAGCACCAGTTTTGGATTTTTAAGGGAAGCGAATACCTGTTTGCGATTGAGCATGTCCTTTTTATTGACGGGAACGAACTGCTCACGAATGCAATACAGCGTCATCACAAAGCACAGGAAAAGTACGGCAGCGGTGATGAAGAAGACCGGACGCAGTCCGTAGCTGTCGGCGAGCAACCCGCCTACCAGTGGCCCGAGCAGCGCGCCGCTGACGCCGCCGGTGGACAGTGTACCCAGCGCCCAGCCGCTTTTATTGCGCGGGATCTGGGTAGCAATCAGTGCATTGGCGTTGGGAACAAATCCGCCGAGTAAACCGAGCAGGGCGCGGAGCACCAGAAACTGCCAGATATTTTGTGCGAATCCCATCAGCACCATGACAATCGACATACCGAGCGCGGAACGCAGCAGCATGATCTTACGGCCCTTACGGTCGGCGAGGCCGCCCCAGAATGGCGAGGCAATGGCGGAAAACAGAAAGGTGATACTGAAGACCAGACCGGACCACATGTTCAGGGATTCATGGCCCGTCACGCCCAGGGTTTCTACGTATAACGGCAGAAAGGGCATGATCAGGCTGAATGCGGCACCGGTAAGAAAGCAGCCAATCCAGGCAACAAACAGATTACGTTTCCAGTTAATGGGTTCTGGGGCGAGTTCAGGTTCAGGAGCCGAGGTCATAAATTACCGGAAAAAAGAGGTCAGGTTCGCTCTGTGATGGCAGAAAGAAACAAGGCAGAGCACAAGTAACAATCAGTCAGATGGATAATTATGCGCCTAATTATCATCCACTTCAATGATGTTAATGAACTGTAACAAGCGGAGTAAAATACAGGTTTAAAAAATTTGGCGGACTGAAGGAGATCAATAATTTGGCAAAAAGCAAAAAAAAACGGCCAGTGATGAGGCTGGCCGCGACAGACACAAAAAACCAAAATAAAACGTAATTAACGCAGGGCCGGGTTTTTCATCACGGAATAACGGCCACTGCCAAGGAACATGATCACCAGACCGCCGAAGAAATAGAACGCTTCGCCTTCCAGACCCCATGCGCCGACGTCGGTGACCGTAAAGAATTTACCGGCGACAACCAGGAAAACGGCAACAAGAATATTGAATGCCATCACCAGTGCGGCAGGGCGGGTGAAGATGCCCAGAATGATCAGTACCGGAGCAATCACTTCACCGATGTACGCGCCGTAAGCGATAAAGCCAGGCAGGCCAGCGGCGACTAACATGTTGGCGATCCAGCCGACGCCGTTCTCGATTTTAGCCACGCCGTGAAACAGGATCAGAATACCGAAAGTGAGACGTAACAGAAGCTTACCAAAATCAGGATGATCGGTGGCGCGGGTAAAAGCAGTGTTCAGTTTAGCCAGCATAACAGTTTCCTTTCGGGAGAGACTCGTTGATCACGCGGCCCCTAACGTTCCGGGGTAATCACGTGGGGAAATTATGCTGAGAGTATTGGCCTAAACGCCATGAGATAAAATCTGATAACTTTGAAGAAGTCTGTCAAAAAAACTGTTTAAGCAAATCAAAAATAAGAACCGGTGCAGTGAACCTGAACCGGCCCTCTCATCAGTCACTCAACTTTTTATAGAGTGAAGATTCGCCCTGCGGACGCGTTTTAAAACGACGATGCAGCCACATATATTGCTCCGGTGCCTGACGAATTTCATTTTCGACCACTTTATTCATGTACGCAGCGGCAACGACTTCATCATCCAGTGGGAAATCGGCGACCTGAGGATGAATGATCATCTCATAGCCTTTCCCGCCTTCAAGACGACGCGGGGTGAAAGGAATGATCGCCGGTTTACCCATTCGCGCAAGCAGGTAAGTCCCCGTCGTGGTCGCGGCTTTATCCACCGCAAAGAACGGCACGAATACGCTGGCACGCGGGCCGTAGTCGTGATCCGGTGCATACCAGATGATATCGCCCTGCTTGAGGCTGCGGATCATGCCTTTAAGGTCTTTGCGATCCAGCATGCCTTTATTAGAACGCATACGGCCTTTGGTCTGGATCCAATCCATCAGCTTATTATCATGCGGACGGTAGACGCCGACACCCGGATTATGGATACCAAAGATACGCGCACCAAGCTCGAGGGTGAGGAAGTGGACACCGATTAACAACACGCCTTGCTGGTTGTCGCGTGCACGTTGAATGTGTTCAAGACCGCTGACGCTGAACCAGCGTTCGATACGCTTGTCAGGCCAGAACCACGCCATGCCCGTTTCAAACAACCCCATGCCGACGGATTCGAAGTTTTTCACCACCATGTCTTCCCGCTGGTCAGGGTGCATATCAGGGAAACAAAGTTCGATGTTACGCGACGCGATTTTGTAGCGGCGTTTCAGAAAGCGCATTGAAAAGCGGCCTAAGCCTGTACCAATACGATAAATAACCGGATAAGGCAGTAACACCAGCGCGTAAAGTAATCCCAGACCTAACCAGGTCATCCAGTAACGCGGATGCAGTAATGAAAGAGTAAAAGTTGGTACCTGAGTCATAAAATCTCTGCGTCATAATAATCGAAGTAGAAAATATATAAGCTCTGTCTGGTGCAGCAGCCCGCTACATAAGTACGTTCACTCCCCGTATGGAGTGCGTGTTATGCGTTAATTATTTGTAGCAAAGTGACATATTGTGGCACTTTTTTGGTGCGAGGTGAAAGGCGTCGGCACTAATACCTCATTTTTTGGTATTCACTGCCTGAATGTAAAGCAATCTGCTCTATTTATAAGCCGCCGTTAAGTAAACGCGCTTCTTTCCGACTGAATATCAGCAGAGAACCGGTTTTTGTCAAATAAACGGGCAGCCAATTGTGCTGCCCGCGGGGAAATTTACAAAGGAGGATTAATCGGGCTGGAATAAACCTTTCACGCTGTGCGGCTCGCTGCGCCAGTACTGTTTCGGTGCGGCTACCTTCGCGCCTAGTTTGGCAGCAGCATGCCACGGCCAGCGCGGGTTATACAAAATACCGCGTGCCAGCGCGATCATATCGGCCTGACCGGTACCGATAATCGCTTCTGCCTGCTCCGGCTCGGTGATCAGGCCAACGGCAATCACCGGCATTTTCACGTAACGTTTAATGCCGTCCGCGAAAGGCACCTGGTAGTTCGGGCCAACGGCAATTTTCTGCTGAGTGCTCAGGCCACCGCTGGAGACGTGAATATAACTGCAACCCAGCGCATCCAGCGCTTTTGCCAGCGCAATAGACTGCTCCAGATCCCAGCCGCCTTCCACCCAGTCAGTTGCGGAAATTCTCACGCCCACCGGTTTGTCGGCCGGAAATGCCTCGCGGATGTCCTGGAAGATCTCAAGCAGCAGCCGCATACGGTTTTCCAGTGAGCCGCCGTACTGGTCGGTGCGCTGGTTCGACAGCGGTGACAGGAACTGATGCAGCAGATAGCCGTGCGCTCCGTGCAGCTCGAGCAAATCAAACCCCAGACGATCGGCGCGGCGGACGCTGTCGACATACGCCTGTTTCAGTTGTGCAATGCGTTCCAGCGACATCGCCTCCGGGGCTTCAGTGCCTTCAGCAAAGGCTGCGGCAGAAGGGGCAACGGTTTGCCAGCCTCCGGCGGACTGAGGAATTTGTGCGCCTCCTTTCCAGGGTGCGGCACAGGATGCTTTACGCCCTGCATGGCCGAGCTGCAGGCCAAGGGGCATATCGCTGTTTTCGCGCAAGCCCGTGATAAGGTCCTTCAGTGCAGCCTCGGTTTCGTCATCCCATAGCCCCAAATCCTCGGCAGAAATGCGCCCGACGGCTTCCACGGCGGTCGCTTCGAGGATCAGTAAACCTGCCCCGGAAAAAGATAACTGACCGAGATGGGCATGATGCCAGGATGTGGCTTTGCCGTTATCCGAGGAATACTGGCACATTGGCGCGATCACAATGCGGTTTGGGAGTGTCAGCTTGCCCAGCGTAATCGGTTCAAAAAGCTTGCTCATGTTTCCTGCTCCTGCGAAAAGTTGAATCGTCGTTAAATCCCGAAAATGGATAACACCTAAGCATAGGTTATCGTAATTATCCCGGCGGCAAGGTGCAGCGGGTGTTTTTCTGTTGAGGAATTTGCAACGGGAGATGTCCTCAATGTTGCTTTAATGTATAATCTTGCCGCTTAAAAGTGACCAATCTTTAAATTCCCCGAAAGACAGGAACGTACACCATGCCAGTGTTACATAACCGTATTTCTAATGAGGAACTGAGGGCGCGTATGTTGGCTGAAACTGAGCCGCGCACCACTGTTTCTTTTTATAAGTATTTCCAGCTCGACGATCCGAAAGCCTTCCGCGACGCCCTCTATATCAGCCTGACGCGCCTGAACGTATTTGGCCGTATTTACGTGGCAAAAGAAGGGATTAACGCTCAGATAAGCGTCCCGCAAAGTCAGTTTGAGGCCTTCAAAACCGAGCTGTTTACCAGCCATCCGGCGCTGGATCAGATCCGTCTGAACATCGCGCTGGAAGATGACGGCAAGTCCTTCTGGGTTCTGCGCCTGAAAGTGCGTGACCGCATTGTGGCGGACGGTATTGACGACGAAAGTTTTGACCCGTCAAAGATCGGTGAATACCTGAAAGCCGAACAGGTCAATGCGATGATCGACGATCCGGACACCTTGTTTGTGGATATGCGTAACCATTACGAATACGAAGTGGGGCATTTCGACAAGGCGATTGAAGTCCCTTCGGATACTTTCCGCGATCAACTGCCGATGGCCGTCGATATGCTGAAAGAAGACAAAGACAAGAAGATCGTCATGTACTGCACCGGCGGTATTCGCTGTGAAAAGGCCAGCGCCTACATGCTGCACAAGGGTTTTAAAAATGTGTATCACGTGGAAGGCGGCATAATTGAATATGCGCGCCGGGCGAAAGAGCAGGGCTTACCGGTGAAATTCAAAGGCAAAAATTTCGTCTTTGATGAACGCATGGGTGAACGTATTTCAGACGACGTGATCGCCCACTGTCACCAGTGCGGCACGGCCTGCGATAACCACACCAATTGCAAAAATGACGGCTGCCATTTGCTGTTTATTCAGTGCCCGACCTGTGCGGCGAAGTTTGACGGTTGTTGCAGTGAAATCTGCATGACAGAACTGAAACTGCCGGTGGAGGAACAGCGTTCCCTGCGTGCAGGACGTGAGAACGGGATCAAGATTTTCAATAAGTCCAAAGGGTTGTTGCAAACCACCATGCACATTCCTGCGCCTGAAAACGACTGATACGTTTACCCCAACGTAAAAAGGCCCTGACTGGCAATGCCATGCAGGGCCTTTTTTATGAGGCAGGAATTATTTCTCCTGAACGCCTTCAACAGAGATGATCAGCTCAACATTCTGAGAGGCCGGGCCCAGATCGGTGGTGATACCGTAGTCTTTCAGGGCGATAGTGCCAGCCGCCTCAAAGCCTGCGCGGTAACCGCCCCACGGATCTTTGCCCTGACCCAGTAATTTAGCCTGCAACGTCAGCGGTTTCGTCACGCCGTTCAGTGTGAAATCACCGGTCACAGCCAGGTTTTCACCTTCTTTCTTCACCGACGTTGATTTGAACGTTGCCTGCGGATGTTTGCCGACGTTCAGGAACTCAGCGCTGCGCAGGTGTTTATCGCGTTCAGCGTGATTGGTGAAAACGCTGGTGGTGTTGATGGTGACGTCAACTTTATCGGCTGACGGATCTTTTTCATCAAAAGTAAAACCGCCGTCGAAATCATTAAAGCTGCCGTACAACCAGCTGTAGCCTAAGTGTTTGATACGGAATTCAATAAAGGCGTGCTGGCCTTCTTTATCGATTTTGTAATTTGCGGCCGTTGCTGAACCGGCTGCCAGTAACAGCGATGCCAGCGTCAGTCCCAGGGTCGTCTTTTTCAACATGGTGATTCTCCATTGTCCATATGTGAAGAGCAGAAAGTGAAACGGGTTAGCGTCCGAGCATGCGTGTCAGGGTGCTATCCCGGTCAATGAAATGGTGCTTAAGTGCCGCGAGCGCATGGAATGCAGAAACAATCACAATTCCCCACGCCAGCCATAAATGGATCGTCCCGGCGAGATCTGCCTGCTGGTTCAGCCCGAAAAGCGTCGCGGGGATTTCAAACCAGCCGAACACGCTGACAGCCTGACCCTCTGCCGTGGAAATCAGGTAACCGCTGATCAGGATGGCAAACAGACCGGCAAACAGAAGCACATGTGCCAGCCAGGCGCCGAGGCGGGTTTTAGCGCTGTAAGTGCTCAGGGCTTTTGGCGGAGGGGAAATAAACCGCCACGCCAGCCGGAATACCATGGCGACGAAAAGTAATACGCCAATGCTTTTATGTATTTCGGGCGCGCGGTGATACCAGGTATCGTAATAACCCAGTCCCACCATCCATAAACCCAGGGCAAATAATCCGTAAACGGCAAAAGCAACGCCCCAATGAATCAACACGGAAATATGGCCAAAGCGGACAGGCGTATTTCTCCACTGCATATAAAGCTTCTCGTTCAATATGATATTTTCGAAAGCTAAACATATTGAAACATCTTGGCAATATTTAATTATCAAAAATGTCGATTAATTTCATTTGTTCATTATTTTTGATGCTAATGACCGCTGCTTGTTCAATGGTTTCGGTTTTGTTAGCGAGGTACGCCGTAAAATTGAAGGAAGCCCTGACTGGCGGGGGATTGTCAGGATTTGTCATGCAAGGTAAAGATTATTCCACTTCTAAAAATTTGAGTAAAAAACGTAATTTCGCCCGTGATTAATAATTTCTGATGTATCCCGCTGAGGCTCTAAATATGAGTATGGAATATCCCCATATAATTCTCTGTACATGATCCTAAAGTTTAAATGTTTCTTAAATAGAACGTAAAGAAATATAAGGGTGACGACGTAAGTGATCGAGATCAGGTTGCGAAATATTTCCGAAATTATACTTACCGAAAATTTTGCTTAGGAATTTTCTTATATTCCTTATATCTGATGTCTGCTGATGCTTGTTGGTACATTTTTGACAGCGCAGGCCTGAGACATCACATGGAGAGTGACGCTATGGTATTTCCTGCAATTCGCCGCCTGACCACAGGTACACACATTACTGCTATCGCGGCGGTCATGGCTTTTTTCCTGCTCCATTGCGGCGCAGTGAGCGCGCAGCCACTCCCGGTTGTCGGCACCGTGACCATCGCCACACAGAACGAGGGTGTGAACCGCACCTATCTTGGTCGCCTGGAAGCGGTGCAATCAGTCAACGTTGCCAGCCGTACTGAAGGTTTTATTGCCCGCCGTGTCTTTGAGGAAGGGCAATTCGTTAACGCGGGCGATCTGTTGTATGAGATTGAGCCCGCATTGCATAAATCTGCCGTCGCCCAAGCCAAAGCGCAGCTCGACAGCGCCAATGCCACCGCGCGCCACGCGCAAACTCACCTTAACCGTATTCAGCGTCTGGGAGATGCCCGCACTGTCAGCCAGTCTGATGTAGATGCTGCAGTGGCGGCACGTGATACCGCGCGGGCAGCGGTTGCACAAGCACAGGCCGCGCTAAAAACGCAGGAATTACAGCTGAGTTATACGCGCATTACTGCGCCCATCTCCGGGCGTATCGGCGTCAGCCATTTTCATACCGGCAGCCTGGTGAACCCGGCCAGCGGGACACTGACGGAAATCGTTCAGCTTGATCCGGTGCGTGTGGTGATTTCCGTAAATGAACGAGATTTTCTCAGCGCCAGCCAGAATACCGGTTCGCTTGAACAGGCGATGTCCGGGGAGAATATGGCACTGTCGCTGCGTCTGTCGGATGGTTCTCCGTACATGGCCACACCGACCTTTGAATCCCTGGGCAACCGTATTGATGCGCAAACGGGCACCGTCGCCGTCAGGCTGGTGGTGGCGAATCCGCAGCATCGTTTGCTGCCGGGCGGTACGGTAAACGTGCTGGCGGAACCGCAATCTGATGCCCGTCTGCCCGTCGTGCCAGCCAATGCATTGCAGCAAAATCAGGCCGGTCATTTTGTCCTGCTGGTCAATGCGCAACAGCAAATTGAAGCGCGGCCGGTACGTCTGGGGGCTCAAAATTCTCAGGGTTATTTCGTGCTGGAAGGTTTGCAGGGCGGAGACAAGGTGGTAACCGAAGGTCTGCAATGGATCCAGCCGGGGATGAACGTCTCAACGCGGGATGCTCAGGGTGTTTCAACGGCTCAGACGACTCAACGTTAAGGAACGACGATGCTTCAGCAATTTATCAAGCGACCCCGTTTTGCGATGGTCATCGCGCTGGTCACCGCACTGATTGGTGCGGTGGCGCTCAAGGTGATCCCGGTTGAGCAATATCCGGATATCACGCCTCCCGTTGTGTCTGTCAGCGCCATCTATCCCGGGGCGAGTGCGCGGGACGTGGCTGAATCTGTGGCGGCGCCTATTGAAGCGCAGGTTAACGGCGTCAGCAATATGCTGTACATGTCCTCAAACAGCGGCAATAACGGCAGCTACTCACTGAATATCACCTTTGCCAGCGGTACCGATCCGGATACGGCGGCGGTTGAAGTGCAGAACCGGATTTCTCAGGTGAGCGCAAAATTGCCCGCCGAAGTGCTGAACACGGGCGTGTCGGTTCGTAAACAGGCTTCCAATATTTTAATGGGCATCAGCCTGCTTTCACCCAACAATACCCATGACATGTTGTTTATCAGCAACTTCGCCAGCATTCAGTTGCGGGACGCTCTGGCGCGAATCGATGGTGTGGGTGACGTACAGGTTTTCGGATCGCGTGATTACAGCATGCGTATCTGGCTGGATCCGCGCAAGATGGAGGCGCTGAACGTCAGCAGTACAGAAATCAGCGCCGCGATCCAGAGCCAGAACGTCCAGGCTGCGGCCGGTCAGATTGGCGCATCGCCGAGTCCTTCGTTACAGCAGCAAACCCTGACGATCAGCGGTGCCGGGCGTCTCAGCTCACCGGAAGAGTTCGCCAATATTATCGTGCGTAAGAATGAACAGGGCGGAGCGGTGCGGTTGCGCGACGTCGCGCGCATTGAGCTGGGTGCGCAGGATTATCAGGTCAACGCGACGCTGAATCAGACGCCTTCGGCTTTCCTTTCTGTCTATCCTGCGCCCGGTGCCAATGCGCTGAACGTGGCAAATGCTGTGCGTGAGGAGATGACCCGACAGGCGCGTTATTTCCCGGACGATCTCAACTACGAAATTAAATTCGACTCGACCCAGTTTGTCAGTGCCACGCTGGATGAAATCGCCGTCTCTCTCGTCCTGACATTTCTGGTCGTCCTGACGATTGTCTTTCTGTTTTTGCAAAGTGCACGCGCCACTTTTATTGTCGCGCTGACCATTCCCGTCTCTTTGCTGGGCACCTTTGCCGTGCTCTACGCGTTTGGCTATTCCGCTAATACGCTGAGCTTATTTGCCATCATTCTTGCGCTGACGGTGGTGGTGGATGACGCCATTGTGGTGGTTGAAAATGTCGAGCGCCTGATGACGGAAGATCCCTCGCTGGGCCGGGTGGCAGCCACCCGTAAAGCGCTGAAACAGATCGCCGGGCCAATCATCGCCACAACGGTGGTATTAATGGCGGTATTTGTGCCGATCGCCGTGTTACCCGGCATCACAGGCGCGCTGTATCGTCAGTTTGCGGTAACGCTGTCGGCTGCGGTGATTCTTTCAAGTATCAATGCATTAACCCTGACACCCGCACTTTGTGCGACCTTGCTCAAACCCCGCCCTGAAAAGCCGGCACGCCTGTTTGGCGCTTTCAACCGGGGGCTGGACAAGGTGCGTGATGTTTATGTCACGGCGACCGGCGGGCTTAGTAAACATGTGCTGACCAGTGCCCTCACCGTGATGGTGATTCTTGTCGCGTGCGTGTGGGGTTATTCCACGTTGCCAAAATCCTTCCTGCCGGATGAAGATCAGGGCTATTTCTTCGTCAACGTACAGTTGCCGGATGGCGCATCGCTCGGGCGAACGGATGCGGTACTGGGACAAATGCAGACGCTGCTGGAAAACGACCCGGCCGTTGACGATGTCATCGCCATCAGCGGTTTCAGCCTGCTTAGCGGCGGCAGTGCGCCAAATTCGGCGTTCGGGATTGTCTTGCTGAAACCCTGGGGCGAACGCAGCAGCGTGGATCAGGTGATAGGCCGCCTGCAACCCGCGATGGCGGGCATCCCGTCGGCGATGATCATGGCGATTAATCCGCCTGCGATTTCCGGCCTGGGAACCGCATCGGGTCTGGATCTTCGCCTGCAGGCATTGCAGGGGCAGTCGCCGCAGGAACTGGCAGCGACCGGTCAGGCGCTGATCATGGCGGCAAATCAGGATCCGCAGCTCAGCCGCGTGTTCACCACTTTCAGCGCCTCGGTACCTGAAATCGCCCTGAGCGTTGACCGTGACCGTGCCGCGCAGTTGCAGGTGCCGGTCAGCCGGATTTTCGGCACACTACAAACCTCTCTGGGTGGCGTGAATGTCAGCGATTTCATTATCAATAACCGTTTGTTCAATGTGCAGATGCAAAATGAAATGGAGGACCGCCAGCGCGCCGACCAGATTTCCACGCTGAGCGTCCGTAGCGATAACGGTTCGCTGGTCAGCATGGGCAAAATGGTTGATCTGACGCCTTCACTCGGCGCGCCATTTATCACGCAATACAACCAGTTCCCGTCACTGGCCATCAGCGGCTCGGCGGCGCAGGGCGTGAGTTCCGGTGAAGCTATGGCGCAAATGGAACATATTCTCAGTGAAAAGCTTCCTGCTGGTTACGGATATGAATGGACGGGAATGTCATTACAGGAAATTCAGGCTGGCGGCCAGGCGATTCTGATTTACGCCGCGGCACTGTTATTCGCGTACCTGTTCCTGGTGGCGCAGTATGAAAGCTGGAGTATTCCGCTGGTGGTGATGATTTCAGTCATCTTCGCGGTGTTTGGCGCTATCGCGGGATTACATCTGGCCGGGCTGAGCAATGATGTGTATGCGCAGATTGGTATGGTGTTGCTGATAGGGCTGGCGGCCAAGAATGCTATTCTTATTGTGGAATTCTCGAAAGCACGCCGTGAAGAAGGGGCGTCTGTACGGGAGGCGGCACAGGACGGGGCGAAACAGCGTTTTCGTGCCGTCATGATGACGGCAATTTCCTTCATTCTCGGTGTCTTGCCGCTGGTACTGGCTTCCGGTGCCGGCGCGATGAGCCGACACATTATTGGTGTCACGGTATTCAGTGGCATGTTGCTGTCAACGACGGCGGGGATCTTGTTTATCCCGGCACTGTATGTCCATATTCAACGTTTCCGTGAATGGACGAAATCGCGTTAATCTGCTGCACAGGCCATGAACAGGAGAAAGCCATGCGAAAGACAATAGTGACGGATCAGGGGCTGAAAATTGTCATGATGATGGCGATGCTGGTGGTGATTTTTGCCGGCATCAAATCCGCCGCAGATATTATCGTCCCATTGATTCTGGCGCTGTTTCTGGCTTTCGTCCTGAATCCGTTGATTGTTTTGCTGGAGAAAGCGCGGGTGCCGCGAGCGCTCGCGGTAATGCTGGTGGCGACGGTGGTGATTTGTGTGATGGTGTTTTTGACAACGACGTTGCTGGTCACGCTCAATGATTTCGCACGCACCTTGCCGCAATACCGCGGGATCATTGCCGAGAAACTGCGCCAGTACGATGCCTATTTTCCGCAGGGCGAACTGACGTTCACACCGGAACAGCTTGCAGGCTACATTGATCCGGCTGCGACACTGAATCTGGTGAGTAAGCTCATCAGCTATTTGTCGAACGCCATGGCCGGCCTGTTCTTATTGCTGATGACCGTCGCCTTTATGCTGCTCGAAGTCCCGCAGTTGCCCTACAAACTGGAACAACTCTCAGACGATCCCGGCAAGGGCAGGGCAAATATCCAGCGTGCACTGGACAGTGTGACGCGGTATCTGGTGATTAAAACGCTGATTAGCGTCGTCACTGGTCTGGCGGTATGGGGATTACTGGCGTTCATCGGCGTCAGGTTTGCCTTTCTGTGGGGAATGCTGGCTTTTGCCCTGAACTATATTCCGAATATCGGATCCTTCCTGGCGGCCATCCCGCCAATTATTCAGACGTTTCTGTTCAACGGCGTGAGCGACGGGCTGATGGTGACGGCGGGTTACATCCTGATTAACGTGATTTTTGGCAGCATTATTGATCCCAGGATCCTCGGACGCGGGCTTGGGCTGTCCACGCTGGTGGTCTTCGTTTCGCTGATTTTTTGGGGCTGGCTGATGGGGCCGGTGGGCATGCTGTTGTCTGTTCCGTTGACGATTGTAATGAAAATCGCTCTGGAGCCCACAGCCGCAGGACATAAAATTGCTGTCCTGTTGGGCGATGGCGCACCAAACCGCTAGACCTTGTTTTGCTCCTCAATATCTTGCGCATGCGATTCAATACTTCGCAGCGAAATCAGCAACTGCTGACGGGCAAGGGGATCGAGACCTTCAAACAGGCGGTCAATGGCGGCCTGTTTTGGCTGCTTCACCTGTTCCAGCGCCTGCTTCCCTGCGTCTGTGAGTTCAAGCAACTGTGAACGGCGATCGGTGGGATGCGGCTTTCTCACTAACAAACCGTCTCTGTCCATTGCATCGATCGCGTCAGTGATCGTTCGCGGTGATTGCTGAAGCGCGTGCGCCAGTTCGCCCGGACGGCAGGTGCCTTCATGTGCAATGGCGGTTAACAGTTTTCCACGGGCAAGTGAAAGCCCCTGAGCGGACATTGCCGCATCGACCTGTTTACGCATCAGACGAATAACGGAAAGTAATGTTTCTGTGATCTCGGCGGGAGTCGCGTCCACCATGTTTAATTCGGCCATTTTGTGAGGCTCCTCAAAATGAGGCGGGTAATCTGAACCGATTGTAGGCCTATGCATTAAAACTGCAACCGCGTGATGGGAAGGGAAAACGTGTCTGAATATTGCGAAGAGGTTGGCGGAGAGGACAAAAAAAGGCCCCGGCAGGCCGGGGCGATTGTTTTTAGCTGTGAGCTTTATAGATCATTAACAAATCGTCTTTGATCTGGCGGCTGATGGGACTGGCAGATATGTCATCAATGGGCCAGAACAAATATTTAATCAAATTGTATATGAAACAGAACTCTAAGCGGTTGCGGACTTTTATTTTCTGCGCCAGATGGCGTTTATGGACATAAACGGTGCGGCTGCTGATATTCAATTTTCTGGCAATGCGGTAGTTCGGCATTTCCGACATCCAGTAGTTCATCACCAGAATTTCCTGATCGCTGAACAACATGCGCGGTAATCCGACATTATTCGCCTGCACGTAAGCATCAGGATCTGAAGCAATCTGTTTCAAAAGTGTTGTCAGTGATTGTTTATTGAGGATAAAAACATCGCGGGTAATCGGGATCGGATCGTCACATTCCGGGTAGTTTGCGTCGATGTAGCAGTAAATCCGGGCACCATGGCGGAATTCAAAGAATGCTTTTAATTCTTCAGATAATTCTGCGCTATGACAATATTGCGTCATGTTAACGAGAATCAAATCAGGCTGGAATTCATTGAAAGATTTGAGTGCCTGGGAGATATTCACCGAATCAATAATATAGAGATCATTATTCTCGATCAGATAAGAGAAAACACCTAAGCGGGTGAAACCACAGGGTTCAATAACGGAGAGTTTCATATTACATCCTTGTGTAAGCGTATGATTTACGCGTTGGAAACCACTCCTGTGATTTCTTGGGCTAGCATAGGTTTTTTTCTATAATGCTGTCAATTCGGAAATACCAGTCTATTGATCTGGTTCAAAGTGAAACCCACCGATAAAGTGTAAAGAATAAAAGAGAACGGTCAGCAGAATATAAATGACGGTTCTCTTTCATTCCATTATTTGAAACGCGAAAGTGAAAAAGGCTTTAAATCAAAGGGGATAGGATGATTGTTAGCGAATTGCGTTACTATTTCGCCTAACACACTGGCAAATTTGAAACCGTGACCGCTCAGACCCGAAATGACCAGCGTGTTATCGCGGTCAGGCAGCGTGTCGATGATGAAATCTTCATCTTCCGTCATGTCATACGTGCAGGATGCACCACGCAGGTTGACCCCCACACCCGGCAGGAAGTGACGGAAAAAGTTAAATGACTCTGTACCGTCCTGACTGAATCCGCCATAAGGCTTACGTTCTTCCGGCGAATTGATCCACTGCCCGCCGTTGTGCTTACCGAGCTTGAGAGCGTCTTTTACCGAAGGAAAACCGTAATATTGATCGCCCTGCTGGGTTTCGAGCGTAAACGCGGGGAAGTGATTTTCTTCACTGTAACGTCCGTCGGCGTGGAACCAGGCAAATACCTTTCGCAACGGTTTAACCGGAAGTTCAGGCAGAATTTTTGTCACCCAGGTTCCGGCGGTGACAGCCAGTTTTGCGCCACTGTACACACCATCTGCCGTGGACACTTCCACACCATTTTCCAGCCAGCGGATGCTGTCGACCGGGCAGTTAAACAACTGCGCACAGCCCGCTTCACGCGCCAGTCGTATGTAAGCGCTGATGGCGATTTCACTTTGCAGGTACCCGGAGTCAGGCTCAAATACGCCGCAGTAGCCGTCGGGCAGCGTGAAGAGCGGCCATCTGGTGCGGATTTCTTCAGCATTCATATCCTGCGTTATCAGGTCATAGGTTTCGGCGCTGTTTTTTACATTTCCGATAAAATCTGAGTTTTCCGGGCCGATGTTCAGCACACCGCTGCGGTGGAAGACCTTTTCTTCACTGACTTCAGCCAGTTCATCCCACAACATCTGCGCCCTTAACAGCATCGGCACGTAACGCGCACCTTCGCCATAGGCATGGCGGATAAGGCGTGTTTCACCGTGATGGCTGCCGGTCTGATGCGGTGGCATCGCGCTGTCGATCATCAGGACTTTCAATCCTGCGCGGGTGGCGTAGTAGCCTGCCGCAGAGCCTACTGAGCCGCTGCCGACAATGATGAGGTCATAATCCATGTTACTCAGACTCCTCTGACAAAAATTTAACAAATGGTTTGGGGCATGATAGAGAGTTTACAGCAGCGAAGGCAAGCGGGGCGGCAGCAAAGAAAAAGGCACCAGGATGGAAATCGCTGGTGCCTCAGACTGGCAGATAAAGATTAGTGTTTTCGGTGATCACTGTATTCGTACTCATTCGATTCAATCTTTTCAATACCGGCTTCGAGAATGTGAATCAGTTGCCGTGCAACGTCGGTAGTCAACCAAAGTGTTCTGTCTACCTGAGCATTTTCGGGAGTCTGGTCTTTAGAAGACAGGTAATGTAGACGTATCATCATCGCGTCATAAGAGTCGACGGTACTGATATCCCAACCCACAAGCGGGTGTGTCTGAATAACTTCATCATTTCTGTCCATATAGACCCCTTATCTTGTAGTGACTAACGTGAGTGACTATCTGAGGATCAATGCGGCTCATTATCAGGTGAGCTATTTCAGTATAAACAGTTAAATCGCTTTGAGGAGTGTTTGATTGAATTTAATTGTAAAAAAATTGTATTTGTTAGTGAGTGACAAACTGTGGAGTAAGAATTATCTGGGGATTTATGCGTGTTCGATTTTTAGCGGTGAGTCAATGTTAAGCAGAAAAGAGCAATAAAAAACCGGACTGCGACGCCCGGTAAAATACTGAAATAGCCTTGCGGCGTGGTTTGTAAAAAACCTGATTATTATAAATAAGATGGGTCAGTAAGATTGATTTTCAGGCGTTTCATCGCGTTACTCATCATTCTGATTTGAAAACCAGTCATCGGCACTTTCCCAGGTTTCCTGAAGAATTTCCTCGATCAGATCACGGTCAGTTTTTGCACCACCGAGAACGGACAAGCTATTAGCGCCGGCATAACGGACCTGAATATTATTTTCACGGTCGGAAAACTGTTTGTTGATTCTTTTACTCAATTCGCCTGATAACGCATCAAGCGCACCGACAGGCAGAGGTTTGGTTTTATCGATAGTGATTTCAACACGCATAGGACCTCCTGAATAGATTGACTGTATATTTATACAGTCAATCCGCGGGTTACGCAACTAGGAGATGAAGAGAAAATCGCACAGTGCAGTTACTTACGATTTTGTCTGACGGGTATTTAGCAGGCCGTCACTGTCCAGTTCAGGGTCTGCCCCGCCAGGAATGGCACAACGCACTCATCACCCAGGGCGATTTCCTCCGGCTGTGTCACCGGCGTACGGGTCAGTTCGATAAAATCTTCATTGACCGGCAGGCCGTAGAAGCGCGGACCATTCAGTGAGCTAAAGGCTTCCAAATGCTGCAGCGCGTTCATCTCTTCAAACACTGTAGCGTACGCGGGCATCGCCAAAGGAGCATTGAAACACCCCGCGCAGCCGCAGCTCGACTCTTTGCGCCCTTTGGTGTGAGGCGCGGAGTCAGTGCCAAGGAAGAAGCGCTCGGCGCCGCTGGCTATCACATTACGCAGTGCTTCCTGATGGATATTGCGTTTGAGAATTGGCAGGCAGAACAGGTGCGGACGAACGCCGCCCACCAGCATGTGGTTGCGGTTAAACATCAGATGCTGCGGCGTAATCGTTGCGCCCAGATACTGATTGCCTTCCAGAACATACTGAGCGGCATCTTTGGTGGTGATGTGTTCGAACACAATTTTCAGTTCCGGGAACTGACGACGAACCGGATCCATCACTTCATCAATGAAATACGCTTCACGGTCGAAAATATCGACATGGCTGTGAGTCACTTCACCGTGGATCAGCAGCGGCATGCCGATTTTCTGCATACGCTCCAGCACCGGATAAATGGTTTTCACATCAGACACACCATGCTGGGAATTTGTGGTGGCATTTGCCGGATACAGTTTTGCAGCGGTGAAAACACCTTGTTCGAATCCGCGGGCAATTTCGTCAGGATCGACTGAATCGGTCAGATAACAGGTCAGCAACGGTGTGAAATTATGGCCTTCAGGCACTGCGTTGAGAATGCGGCTGCGGTAGGCCAGAGCAGCTTCCACAGTAGTGACAGGCGGTGTCAGGTTTGGCATGACAATCGCACGGCCAAATACTTCACTGGTGAAAGGTAACACCGTACTGAGCATATCATCGTCACGTAGGTGAATGTGCCAGTCATCTGGGCGGCGGATTCTTAAAACTTGCGGTGTTGCGGTCATCAGGCAAAACTCCGGCATTGAGAGACAAGATGTTGGGATCAGGTGCGGTAATGGGAGCATTAGCGGCGGGGAACAAGAATAAGCGCAAAACCGCTGGCTTGCATCTGTTAAATAAACTTCGTATTGAAATCAATGCAGAGAAGGGGTCATAGTAGTCACAGATTTTACTCGCCGGGCTTCACGGGATCACCCGGAAGCAGGACAAAATAACAGGAGAACTACTATGGAAATCAGAGTTGTTGCCACTATTGTTGCTAAACCGGAATTTAAGGCTGAGGTAACGGAAGCTTTGCTCGAAGTTATTGAGCCCAGCCGCCAGGAAGTGGGTTGCCTGCAATATGAGCTTCATCGGGATCTGGATAAAGAAGGAACGTTCGTATTTTATGAGCGCTGGAAATCCGAAGAAGCCCTGAATCAGCACAATAACACTTCTCACTTCCAGCACTTCGCCGCGAGTCTGGAAGGTAAACTCGATGAACTCACCATTCGACGCTTGAAAACTCTGGCCTGAACATTTGATTCCAATGAGTTGAAAACAATTCACAGAGTCTGAGACGTAAAAAAACCCGCCGAAGCGGGTTTTTTTGTACCAGTAAACCAGTTACCAGTGAGTCAGAGCATTACTTTGTCGGCATTTCAGGTTTAGTCGCTGGGGCAGTCGCCGTACTTACTGCTGAATGACCCCCTGCAGAACCTTTACCTTCAAAGTTAAACTCAGGGCGAACCCAGTCACTTTGACGGGAAGGCTCTGGCACATAGCTTGGCGCCGGTGCTTTAGTCATCGGTGACGTTGCATGATGCTTAAAGCGTGGTGCAACAGCCGCAGCCTGACTGACTACCGGAGTTTCCGCGACAGGTGCCGCTTCAACAACAGGTTTCACTTCCGGAGCTGGCGCAGGGCTAACTTCAACCGCGGGTGCTGCTACCGGAGCCTGAATCTGAACTTCTGGTTCAGCGATGACAGCTACCGGTTCAACAACAGCAGGTTCTTGCGCCTGAGGCGAAATCGCGACCACTGGTGTTTCTTCTACCGGCTCTGCTGTCTCTGGCTCAACCAGAACAGGTTCATCGGCAACAGGCTGTTCAGCTACTGCAGCAGTTTCGGATTGCGTAACTTGCTGTGCAGTATCAGCAACATGTACCTGCTCAACGTCTGGCGTTTCAACGCGAGTCGCTTCAACGGTTGGCTGCTGAGGTGTAACGTCAATAGTTTCATTCAGAACAGGGGTGTTTTCCTGCGCGATTTCAACTTGCTGAGTTAACACTTCTGGCGCTTCTGTTTCTGCAGTGTGCTCTTCAAATCGCTGACCTTGCTCAGATGCCTGAGCCACCGGGTAGGTGATCCACACTTTACCTGAAGCCATTTCCGGAGAAACGAATGCACCCGCCATTGGCATTGGTGACTGAGTCGGGTAACGCTCATCACGGTAGCGGCGACGACGTTGTCCGCTGACGCGAAGATGGCGCGGCGAACGACGTGAACGACGTGGCATACCGTTTTCACGGGCGTTGTCATTCAGGTTTTCGTCGTTATCAGACGCGTGAGTCGTTTCTGCACCCGCTTCTTCATGTGAAGTGAATGCAGGTTCAGCAGGTCGGCTGCCTGTAATCAGCAGTTGAGCAGCAGCTTCAGCTTCGGAGTCCACTTCTTCTGACTCGAAACGCACTTTCTGAGTCAACTGACGACGCTGACGACGATGCGTTGGCTGGCGATCTTCCTGCTCGGCATCATCCTGCACTGGAGCAGGAACTACCGGAGCTTCCACTTCCTGAACCACAACGTCCTGAACTTTCTCTTCCGGCTGTGTTCTGCGTTTATCATCAGAACGGCGACGCGAGCGCTCACGACGAGGTTGCTGCTGCTCTTCACGAGCGACAGTTTCCACTTCTTCGTTGCGTGTTTCAGTAACAACAGGTTCCTGATTGCGACGGTTACGACGCTGGTCTTCACGAGGTTCGCGAGGTTCACGGTTGTTTTCGCGGGTATCACGGCTCTCGCCACGATTATCACGATTGTTATCACGCCCTTCACCACGATTACCGCGATCGGTACGCTCACCACGTTCGCCTCGCTCGCCGTTACGTTCACGACGTCCACCCTGACGTCGCTGATTGCGGCGATCGTTGTTACGGCGGTTTTCTGCAGATTCAGTGGTTTCTGGTTCCGCTTTTGGCTCTTCAACAGGTTTAACTTCTTGTTGAGGTTCCGCAGCGAACAAGCCCTTCAGGCCGCTCAGCAGACGGCTGACAAACCCAGGTTTCTCAGCGACCGGTGCAGCAGGTGCGTTGACGGTTGTCGTGCGTGTCTGTACTGGCTCATCTGGAACTGCTGTCTGCTCGAAGCTTGATGGCGGTGCTTCGCTCTGAAGAGCGAATGCGGCAAGAGCGGGTTGCTCAGGACGACGACGCTCAGACGGCGTTTCTTCTGAAGGTTGCAGCATTTCAGCTTCATGAATCTGCGGCAGCAGATAGCTCAGTGCAGAAATTTCTTCACCTTTACGCACACGAAGAACGTGGTAGTGCGGAGTCTGCATCTGATCGTTTGGTACGATCACAGCACGTACGCCACCCTGACGTTTCTCGATGGCATTCACCGATTCGCGTTTTTCGTTCAGCAGGTAAGAAGCGATCGGCACCGGTACGATGGCGTGAACTTCTTTGGTGTTTTCTTTCAGTGCTTCTTCTTCAATCAGACGCAGAATCGACAGGGAAAGTGATTCGTTATCGCGCACAGTACCGGTCCCGGCACAGCGTGGGCAGATATGGTGCGTCGATTCACCCAATGACGGGCTGAGGCGCTGACGGGACATTTCCAGCAGACCGAAACGGGAAATGCGACCGATCTGGATACGAGCACGGTCCTGACGAACCGCATCACGCAGACGGTTTTCCACTTCACGCTGATGGCGTACTGGCGTCATGTCGATAAAGTCGATAACGATCAGACCACCGAGGTCACGTAAGCGTAACTGACGAGCAATTTCATCAGCGGCTTCGAGGTTGGTGTTGAAGGCCGTTTCTTCGATATCGCCGCCGCGGGTTGCACGCGCGGAGTTGATGTCGATAGCGGTTAGCGCTTCGGTGCTGTCGATAACAATTGAACCACCGGAAGGCAGACGCACTTCACGCTGGAATGCAGATTCAATCTGAGACTCAATCTGGTAATGACTGAACAGCGGGATTTCACCTACGTATGGCTTAATCTTGCTGCTGAAATCTGGGCGTCCGAGAGCAGCGATATGCTCTTTAGCCAGCTCAAGGACTTTAGGGTTATCGATGAGGATTTCACCGATGTCCGGGCGCAGGTAATCACGGAACGCACGAACGATAACATTGCTTTCCTGATGGATCAGGAACGGAGCAGGGCGGCCTTCAGCAGCTTTTTTAATGGCATCCCAGTGTTTCAGGCGGAATGTCAGATCCCACTGCAGGGCTTCTGCGGATTTGCCGACACCGGCAGTACGCACAATCAGGCCCATGCCGTCAGGCAGTTGCAGAGAAGACAGCGCTTCTTTTAATTCAGTGCGGTCATCACCTTCAATCCGGCGGGAAATTCCCCCAGCACGTGGATTGTTTGGCATCAGAACCAGGTAGCTACCGGCCAGGCTGATAAACGTCGTCAGCGCTGCGCCTTTATTTCCACGTTCTTCTTTATCAACCTGAACAATCACTTCCTGACCTTCGCGTAAAACATCTTTGATGTTCGGGCGGCCATGTGAGGCGTAATTGTTAGGGAAATATTCGCGGGAAATTTCTTTCAGAGGAAGGAAACCATGTCGTTCTGCACCGTAATCTACGAATGCCGCTTCAAGACTAGGTTCAATGCGGGTGATTTTACCTTTGTAAATATTCGCTTTTTTCTGTTCATGGCCCGGACTTTCAATATCCAAATCATACAGACGCTGTCCATCTACAAGGGCAACGCGCAACTCTTCTTGCTGAGTTGCGTTAATCAACATTCTTTTCATCTTAACTTACTCGTTATTTTTCCATTATTGACAGAGCTGCGGGCAAAATGACGTCATGACCGGATAAACCGTTGGCCCCGAGTCTTCTCGCAAATCGTCAACCTCACGGCTGTCGCTTGCATAGGGGCGCATTATTTCGGTAAGTCTGCTTTTGCTGTATTAAAGACACCAGCGTTATGAAAGCAGCACTTTTATTAGGGGAATAGCTTCTGAATTTAAGTTTACAGATCTCATTCCGTTTGCCGGCCAAGCTGCAACCCGCAGCCCGCTAATTGCTTGATTTCACATTACGTCTTACGCCATTGCTGCGTTTTTGTGCGATCAGGCAAATCTATAATTCCTGCGTTTTCCCTAACTTAAGAGAAACAACGCGGAAAGTGACTTCATTATTCCATTGCAGGCACTGTGATAGCAAGGTGACTTTTCCCGTTGTGACCAAGAATCTTATCCATCTGCGAGGCAATGCACATTGCTCATGCTTTTTATCTGGTTTTCTTGCAGGTTTTCCATGGTAGTTGCTGGTAAGCTATGAGTTAAGCACATAAAAATCTGTGGCGCGAATCGTGCCTGATATTTAGAATCCCGAGCCATGAAAACTGATAATCCAACTGTACAATTAATTCCCATTTCGGAAGATGAAGCCGGTCAGCGCATCGACAACTTCTTACTTAAAATCCTGAAAGGCGTGCCGAAAAGCATGATTTATCGCATCGTGCGTAAGGGCGAAGTCAGGGTTAATAAAAAACGCATTAAACCAGAATATAAGCTTCTCGCCGGTGATGAAGTCCGCGTTCCTCCGGTGCGAATTGCTGAAAGAGATGAAGCGCCGGTTTCCGCCAAACTGGATAAAGTCGCTGCTCTGACGGATTGCATCCTCTATGAAGACGATCACCTCCTTATCCTTAATAAACCTTCAGGTACCGCAGTACATGGCGGCAGCGGGTTGAGTTTTGGTGTGATTGAAGGTTTGCGGGCATTGCGTCCTGAAGCCCGTTTCCTGGAACTGGTTCACCGTCTGGATCGCGATACTTCCGGGGTTTTGCTGGTTGCGAAAAAACGATCTGCGTTACGTTCATTGCACGAGCAGTTGCGCATTAAGAGTATGCAGAAAGACTACCTTGCGCTGGTACGGGGTGAATGGCCTTCCCATTGCAAAGTCGTTCAGGCTCCTTTGCTGAAAAATATTCTGCAAAGCGGCGAGCGTATCGTCCGGGTGAATGCCGAAGGTAAACCTTCCGAAACCCGGTTCAAAATTGAAGAGCGCTACGAGTTTGCCACGTTGATTAAAGCCAGCCCGGTGACGGGCAGAACCCATCAGATCCGCGTCCATGCTTTGCACGCCGGTCATCCTATCGCGTTCGATGATCGTTATGGTGAGCGTGATTTTGATGCAAAACTGTCAGGAACAGGTCTGAATCGTTTGTTCCTGCACGCAGCGGCATTGCGTTTTGAACATCCCAATACCGGCGAGACGATGCGAATTGAGGCACCGATGGATGCCAAATTGCGTAACTGTTTGAAAGCACTGCGTGGTAAAAGCAGCGCCCGATAAGTCATCGTCTATCCTAAAAAGGGCGCACAGGTTGCGCCCTTTTTCTGGATTAAATTTAGAGAAGTGGATTGATACCGCGTTCACGCAGCAGGCCAAGCAGGGCGATAAGCGGTAAACCAATCAGTGTATTAGGGTCACGCCCGTTCAGGCTTTCAAACAGCGTGATGCCCAGTCCTTCGCACTTAAAGCTGCCAGCACAGTCGTAAGGTTTTTCTCGGTGCAGATAGCCGGAAATTTCGTCATCAGATAATGATCTGAATACAACGTTAAAAGTTTCGCACAGCGTTTGTACCTGCGAGGTTTTTACATCCAACAGGCACAGACCCGTGTAGAACGTGACAGTTTGGCCACTGGCGGCGCGCAATTGGCGAAAGGCGTTCTCAAATGTGTAGGGTTTGCCTGTGATGTGGCCATTGATGACACAGACCTGATCCGATCCAATAATCAGATGATGTGGATGCGAGACGCTGAGTGCGCTGGCTTTAGCTTGTGCCAGGCGTTGCACCAAATTTTCAGGCTGTTCCTCTGCGCGGGGTGTTTCATCAATATTTGGCGCAGCACAGCGAAAGACGAGGCCGGTTTTTTCAAGCAGTGCTTTTCTGTAGACCGAGGTTGAGGCTAAAAGCAGTTGTGGAGAAGGCATAGTCATAATTTTTTTCACAAAGCGTAGCGTTATTGAATAGTACATTTTAAACTGTTGGCCGCTGTGGAAGCGAATATTGGTGAAAGGTGCGGTTTTGAGGCCTTTTTCTTTGACTCTCTGTCGTTACAAAGTTAATATGCGCGCCCTATGCAAAAAGTAAAATTACCCTTAGCCGTTGATGCGATTCGTACCGCCCAAAAGCGTTTAGACTACTCCGGTGTTTATACGCCTGGTCAGGTGACACGATTAGCAGCATCAGTGGTGAGCGTTGACTCTGATGTCCAGACTTCTTTGTCGTTTGATATCGACAATCTTCGTCTGGCCGTTATTAATGGTCAGTCTGATGTTACTGTGACTCTGGAATGCCAGAGATGTGGTAAGACGTTTGAGCACCAGGTTCACGCAACATATTGTTTTAGTCCTGTCCGTAATGATGAACAGGCTGAAGCATTACCGGAAGCGTACGAGCCGATTGAAGTCGATGAGTTTGGCGAAGTCGATCTGCTGGCGATGATTGAAGACGAAATTATTCTTTCACTGCCTGTCGTTCCGGTACATGAATCTGAACACTGTGAAGTGTCCGACGCGGACATGGTATTTGGTAAACTGCCTGCAGAGGTGGAGAAACCAAATCCATTTGCCGTATTAGCGAGTTTAAAGAAAAGTACTTAAGGAGTAAGGTCCATGGCCGTACAACAGAATAAACCAACCCGTTCTAAACGTGGCATGCGTCGTTCACACGATGCTCTGACCACTTCCACTCTGTCTGTGGACAAGACTTCTGGTGAAACTCACCTGCGTCACCACATCACTGCCGACGGTTTCTACCGCGGTCGCAAGGTAATCGGCTGATATTTGCCAGCTACTTATTCACGTGATAAGTGCTAGCAAGGCGATACCTTGACTCGTCTAACCCTCGCGTTAGATGTAATGGGCGGGGATTTCGGTCCATCCGTCACAGTGCCTGCTTCATTGCAGGCACTTATCTCTAATTCTGAATTAGACCTTCTTCTGGTCGGCATTCCCGACGACATCACACCTTTTTTAGCCAAAGCCGATCCTTCTCTTTTAGAACGAATTCGGATAATTCCTGCTGAGTCCGTTATAGCCAGCGACATGCGCGCGTCGCAAGCTATACGCGCCAGTAAAGGAAGCTCAATGCGTGTGGCGCTGGAATTGATCAAAAGTGGTGATGCGCAGGCGTGCGTCAGCGCGGGGAATACCGGCGCGTTGATGGGATTAGCGAAACTGGTTGTAAAACCCCTGGAAGGTATTGAGCGCCCGGCGCTGATGAGCGTATTGCCCAATCAGCAGCGTAGTAAAACGGTGGTGCTGGATCTGGGGGCTAACGTTGAGTGTGACAGCACGATGCTGGTTCAGTTTGCCGTGATGGGGTCAGTAATGGCGGAGCAGGTGGTGGGTATCAGTAACCCCCGCGTTGCCTTACTCAACATCGGTGAAGAGGAAAGCAAAGGGCTGGATAACATCCGTGAAGCCGCAGCTATTTTAAAAAAAACCACCTCTATCAACTATATCGGCTATCTTGAAGGCAATGACCTTCTGACCGGTAAGACAGATGTGATGGTGTGTGATGGTTTCGTCGGAAACGTTACGCTCAAAACCATGGAAGGTGTAATAAGGATGTTTTTGTCACTGTTAAAATCCTCTGGAGAGGGTGGCAAGAAGGCCTGGTGGTTGAAGTGGTTAGGTCGGATTTTACAGAAGAAATTGCTAAAGCGTTTTAGCCATCTCAACCCCGACCAGTATAATGGCGCATGTTTGTTAGGATTACGGGGCATCGTTATTAAAAGCCACGGTGGAGCAAATCAGCGCGCGTTTGCTGTTGCTATCGAACAGGCTGTGCAGGCGGTGCAGCGGCAGGTCCCTCAGAGGATTGCCGCGCGCCTTGAAGCTGTATTACCCAAGAGTGACTGATCGTACATGTATACAAAGATTCTCGGTACGGGGAGCTATTTGCCCGTGCAAGTTCGGTCCAACGCCGACTTAGAAAAAATGGTGGATACCTCCGACGAGTGGATTGTCACCCGCACAGGTATTCGTGAACGTCGTATCGCTGCTCCGGATGAGACTGTGGCCACAATGGGCCTGCACGCAGCAGAAAAAGCACTTGAAATGGCCGGCGTCAGCGCAAGCGACGTGGGTTTAATCATTGTTGCAACAACCTCATCTTCACATGCATTCCCAAGCTCAGCCTGCCAGTTGCAGAATATGCTGGGCATTAAGGATTGCGCAGCGTTCGATCTGGCTGCTGCATGTGCAGGTTTCACCTATGCGCTGAGTGTGGCCGATCAGTACATCAAGAACGGCGCAGTAAAACATGCGCTGGTGATCGGTTCAGATGTACTGTCGCGTAAACTCGATCCTCAGGATCGCGGTACGGTGATTCTGTTTGGTGATGGTGCCGGTGCAGTCTTGCTCGGCGCATCCGAAGAACCAGGCATCATTTCCACCCATATGCACGCCGACGGACATTATGGCAATCTGCTGACGTTACCGTATCCAAGCCAGACGGAGCCGGAAAAACCTGCTTACGTCACCATGGCGGGGAACGAAGTCTTCAAAGTGGCGGTCACTGAGCTGGCGCACATTGTTGATGAAACACTGACGGCGAATAACCTGGATCGCTCCGAACTCGACTGGCTGGTGCCGCATCAGGCTAACCTGCGCATCATCAGTGCCACAGCGAAAAAGCTGGGCATGGGGATGGATAAAGTTGTGGTTACGCTGGATCGTCATGGCAACACGTCAGCGGCCTCCGTGCCAGCGGCATTTGATGAAGCGGTACGTGACGGCAGAATTCAGCGCGGGCAATTAGTGTTGCTTGAAGCATTTGGCGGTGGCTTTACCTGGGGCTCGGCGCTGGTTCGTTTTTGATTTAACAGGATCATAAAAATGACAAATATTGCAGTTGTTTTCCCTGGTCAGGGTTCTCAAACGCTCGGTATGTTGGCGGATTTAGCCGCTGCATATCCGGTGGTAGCAGAAACATTTGCCGAAGCCTCTTCGGTGCTGGGGTACGATTTATGGCAGCTGGTGCAAGAAGGACCCGCTGAAGAGTTGAACAAAACCTGGCAGACACAGCCTGCGTTGCTGGCAGCGTCCGTGGCTATCTGGCGTGTGTGGCAGCAACAGAACGGCGCTAAACCCGTTCTGATGGCAGGTCATAGCCTCGGTGAATATTCAGCGCTGGTTTGTGCCGGTGTTCTGGATTTCAAACAGGCTATTTCTCTGGTTGAACTGCGTGGCAAATTGATGCAGGAAGCTGTTCCTGCAGGCACCGGTGCGATGTATGCCATCATCGGTCTGGATAACGACGCCATTGCAAAAGCGTGTGAAGAATCTGCCCAGGGCCAGGTTGTTTCTCCGGTGAACTTCAATTCGCCGGGGCAGGTTGTGATTGCGGGTAACAAAGAAGCCGTAGAGCGTGCCGGGGCTGCCTGTAAAGCCGCGGGTGCAAAACGCGCCTTACCGTTACCTGTCAGCGTGCCGTCTCACTGTGCTTTAATGAAGCCAGCAGCAGATAAAATGGCCGTAGCACTTGAAAACATTACCTTCAGTGCACCACAGTTCTCTGTGGTCAACAACGTGGATGTTAAAGTAGAATCCTCGCCTGACGCGATCCGCAGTGCATTAATTCGTCAGCTATACAGCCCGGTACGCTGGACTGAATCTGTCGAATTTATGGCGGCTCAGGGTGTAGAGCAGTTGGTCGAAGTAGGGCCTGGTAAGGTGCTGACAGGGCTGACGAAACGTATTGTTGATACCCTGACGGCTGTCGCAGTGAACGACACTGCAACCTTGACAGCGGCGCTGGAACAGTAAAAAGAGGATATTATGAGCTTCGAAGGCAAAATTGCACTGGTAACAGGCGCCAGCCGTGGTATTGGCCGCGCTATCGCAGAAAAACTGGTTGCTGGCGGCGCGAAAGTGATCGGCACGGCGACCAGCGAGAAAGGTGCTGAAGCGATCGGTGAATATTTAGGCGATAACGGCAAAGGTATTATGCTCAATGTGGTTGATTCTGCATCTATTGAGCAAGTATTGACGACGATTCGAGCTGAATTTGGCGAAATTGATATTTTAGTTAATAATGCCGGCATTACCCGTGATAACCTTCTCATGCGTATGAAGGATGATGAGTGGCAGGATATCCTGGATACAAACCTGACTTCAGTGTTTCGGCTGTCAAAAGCTGTCATGCGGGCTATGATGAAGAAACGGTGTGGACGGATTATTACAATTGGTTCCGTTGTTGGCACCATGGGTAACGCAGGGCAGGCGAACTACGCGGCGGCTAAAGCTGGCTTGATTGGTTTTAGTAAGTCTTTGGCGCGTGAAGTTGCTTCACGTGGCATTACTGTCAACGTCGTGGCTCCCGGCTTTATTGAGACGGATATGACAAGGGCGTTGACAGATGATCAACGCGCAGGCATTTTGTCATCAGTTCCAGCCAACCGGTTGGGCGATGCCAAAGAAATTGCCAGCGCCGTTGCTTTTTTAGCCTCTGACGAGGCCAGCTATATCACCGGTGAAACATTACATGTCAATGGCGGCATGTACATGATTTAAAAATTACGAAATTATTTGCGTTTTTTGCGGTAAAAACCGCAAAATAGAGCAAATTCGTGGTTTGAACAGCCTGGATTTAGTTGCATCTTTTTCAACATTTTATACACTACGAAAACCATCGCGAAAGCGAGTTTTGATAGGAAATTTAAGAGTATGAGCACTATCGAAGAACGCGTTAAGAAAATCATCGTTGAACAGCTGGGTGTTAAACAGGAAGAAGTAGTGAATGCTGCATCTTTCGTAGACGACCTTGGCGCTGATTCTCTCGACACCGTTGAGCTGGTTATGGCTCTGGAAGAAGAGTTTGATACCGAGATCCCTGACGAAGAAGCTGAAAAGATCACTACTGTTCAGGCAGCAATTGATTTTATCAACGCTAGCCAACAGTAAGCGTACATGCTTTAAGTTTAGATAGTTAGGCGGTCATTTGACCGCCTAAGTTTTTTTTATCCCACGGTATTACTACTTTTTTCCCTCCCTGGAGGACACCCGTGTCTAAGCGTCGAGTTGTAGTGACTGGACTGGGCATGCTGTCTCCTGTCGGCAATACTGTAGAGTCCACTTGGAACGCTCTCCTTGCCGGTCAGAGTGGCATTAGCCTGATCGACCATTTTGATACTAGCGCCTACGCAACACGGTTTGCAGGCTTAGTTAAAGATTTCAACTGTGAAGAGTTCATCCCGCGCAAAGATGCCCGCAAGATGGATGCCTTTATTCAGTATGGTATTACCGCCGGTATTCAGGCGATGCAAGACTCAGGGCTTGAAGTGACGGCTGAGAACGCGCCCCGTATTGGTGCGGCGATCGGTTCCGGTATCGGCGGGCTTGGTCTGATAGAAGAAAACCATTCCTCATTGGTTAACGGCGGACCACGCAAAATCAGTCCTTTCTTCGTTCCCTCCACCATCGTAAACATGATCGCAGGCCATTTGAGCATTATGTTTGGATTGCGTGGACCGAGCATTTCTATTGCTACAGCCTGTACTTCTGGCGTACACAACATTGGCCATGCGGCACGTATTATCGCGTATAACGACGCTGACGTGATGCTGGCAGGCGGCGCAGAAAAAGCCAGTACCCCTTTGGGTGTCGGTGGTTTTGGCGCGGCTCGTGCGTTATCGACGCGCAATGACAACCCTCAGGCGGCAAGTCGCCCTTGGGATAAAGATCGTGATGGTTTCGTACTGGGTGACGGCGCAGGCATTATGGTGCTGGAAGAGTATGAACACGCCCGCAAACGTGGGGCGAAGATTTACGCTGAGATCGTCGGTTTTGGCATGAGCAGCGACGCCTTCCATATGACATCACCACCGGAAGACGGTGCAGGTGCTGCGTTGGCAATGGAAAATGCGTTACGTGATGCAGGCATTTCTGCCTCTTCAGTGGGTTATATCAACGCGCACGGCACATCCACCGCTGCGGGAGATAAAGCCGAGGCTCAGGCGGTGAAATCTGTCTTTGGTGCGGATGCGCATCGCGTGCTGGTCAGTTCCACTAAGTCGATGACCGGACACTTGTTAGGCGCTGCCGGCGCGGTAGAATCCATTTTCACGGTTCTGTCGCTGCGCGATCAGGCGGTTCCTCCAACCATCAACCTGGATAATCCGGATGAAGGTTGTGACCTTGACTTCGTGCCTCACGAAGCACGTCAGGTCAAAGATATGGAGTACACGTTGTGTAACTCATTCGGATTCGGTGGCACTAATGGTTCACTGGTGTTCCGTAAGATCTGAGTCAGTCGGTGATGACTGAAATAGAAGGCCCGTTGATCGGGCCTTTTTGCTGTCTGGATGAAAGGGCGCCCCTCAAACGGCTGTTCAACAGAATGCGTGTTGATGCCAGCTGTAGATTGCAGTGCGGTAAAGTCGGAATGCTCCACTTGCTGAGATGAGCCTGCTCCCGCAGGCTCTGCTGACAGAAATTTTGATGCCCGGAGGGTGTAACCATGTGGATTAACGGTGTGGTGACAAATGCATTGCCGGCAGGCGACCGGGCGGTGCAGTTTGGCGACGGTTGCTTTACAACCGCGCGGGTGATTGAGGGAGACATTCAGTTTCTGCCCTTACACATTGCCCGCATGCAGAGAGCCGCCAGCGCCCTCAGCATTACTCAGGCTGACTGGCAGGCGCTTGAGTCCGAAATGATGCAGGCCGCGTCGGGACATGCTCAGGGCGTGGTGAAAGCGATCCTCACCCGCGGTCAGGGAGGGCGCGGTTACAGCGCCGCAGGATGCAGTGCCCCATCGCGCATTGTCTCTTTCTCTGATTATCCTGCCCATTATCACCTGTGGCGTGAGCAGGGCGTGAAGCTCATATCAAGCCCGGTCACGTTAAGCAAAAATCCATTGCTGGCCGGTATCAAACATCTAAACCGGCTTGAACAGGTCATGATCCGCATGCATCTTGACCAGACGGACGCCAATGAGGCACTGGTGGTTGACACCTCCGGTTGCCTGGTGGAATGCTGTGCGGCCAATTTATTCTGGCGCAAGGGGAACCGCGTTTACACCCCGGATTTATCGCAGTCTGGTGTGGACGGCATTATGCGCCAGCACATTATTCGGGAGCTGCGTGCAAGGTCAGACTGGACAGTCGATATTGTCAGTGAAACGCCGGAAACACTGGCCGATGCTGATGAGATCCTGATTTGTAACGCATTAATGCCATTATTACCGGTGACGCAAGTGAATGAACGCCATTATTCCTCGCGACATTTGTACGATTTCCTGCGCCACAGTTGTTAAAAAGTGAACAATCTATGACACACAAAAAAACTAAAATCCTCGCCCTGATTGTCCTGATCCTGCTCGGGATGGCGGCATTTTCCTACCACAAAGTGAAACAGTTCGCTGACCGTCCGATTAACGTCAGCAGCGAAACCATTTTTACCCTGCCAGCGGGCACCGGGCGCGTGGTGCTGGAAACATTACTGATCGATAAAAAACTCATGAAACCCAATCCGTGGTTTCCCTGGTTGTTGCGCCTTGAGCCTGAACTGAGTGAATTCAAAGCGGGCACTTACCGTTTTGAGAAAGGTATGACCGTTCGCCAGATGCTCGAGTTGCTGAAAAGTGGCAAAGAAGCGCAGTTCAGCATTCGTTTTGTCGAAGGCTTTAAGCTCAGTGACTGGATGAAGGTTCTGGATAATTCAGAGTTTATTAAACATGAATTAAAAGGCAAAAGCGGGGAAGAGATCGCCGCAGTGCTGGGCATGACCGACACGAAAAATGCCGAAGGTTGGTTGTATCCTGATACCTATCACTACACGGCGGGCATGACGGATTTATCGCTGCTTAAACGTGCGCACGTGCGCATGGAAAAAACCGTTGCGGATATCTGGAAGGAGCGCGCGGATGCCTTACCCTATAAAACGCCTGCTGAGTTGGTGACAATGGCGTCAATCATCGAAAAGGAAACGGCAGTCAAGGGTGAACGCGCAGAAGTGGCATCGGTATTCATTAACCGTCTGCGCATTGGTATGCGTTTGCAAACCGATCCGACGGTCATATATGGCATGGGCGAAAGTTATACCGGCAATATTCGCAAAAAAGATCTCGAGACGCCAACGCCGTACAATACCTACGTCATTTCCGGTTTGCCGCCTTCGCCCATCGCGATGCCAAGTGAAGCTTCTCTTCAGGCTGCGGCACACCCTGCAAAAACGCCCTATCTTTACTTTGTCGCTGACGGCAAAGGCGGGCATACTTTCAGCACTAACCTTGTGAATCATAACAAGGCGGTTCGCGTGTATTTAGAGGCTCTGAAGAATAAGAATGAAAAGTAACTTCATTGTAATTGAAGGCCTTGAAGGGGCGGGCAAAACGACCGCTCATGAAGTGGTTGTGAATGCGTTACGCCAACATGGCGTCGAAGAAATTGTTTTTACCCGTGAACCCGGCGGCACGCCGCTGGCGGAAAAGCTGCGGGATTTATTTAAACGCGGCGTGGACGGTGAAAAACCTACCGTGAAAGCTGAAGTGCTGATGCTCTACGCAGCGCGTGTTCAGTTGGTTGAGACGGTGATCCTGCCCGCTCTGGCGCGTGGTGCATGGGTGGTGGGGGATCGTCATGATCTTTCTTCCCAGGCCTATCAGGGCGGTGGCCGCGGTATCGATGCGGCGCTGATGAGTTCGCTGCGTGACACCGTACTGGGTGACTTTCGTCCCGATCTGACGCTCTATCTTGATCTTCCACCCGCGCTTGGCCTGCAACGAGCCCGCGCCCGTGGCGAGCTGGATCGTATTGAGCAGGAAGCCTTGCCGTTTTTCGAACGCACGCGTGCCCGTTATCTGGAACTTGCTGGTCAGGACAGCCGCATCAAAACCATTGATGCCTCTCAGACTATCGAACAGGTGACTGCGTCTATCGAACAGACGCTGAAAAACTGGTTCGATGAACAATCATTGGCGCAAGGTCGCGCATCATGAGCTGGTATCCGTGGCTCAGCGCTCCCTATCGTCAGCTGATTGGACAGTATCAGACCGGCCGGGGACATCACGCCGTACTAATGCATGTTGCGGCAGGTATGGGCGACGATGCGCTGGTCTACGGGCTAAGCCGCTGGTTGTTGTGTCAGCATAAAGACGGCGAGAAAAGCTGCGGCAAATGCCACAGCTGCCAGCTGATGATCGCCGGAAACCACCCTGACTGGCATGTGCTGCAGCCCGAAAAGGGTAAAAGCTCACTGGGTATTGATCCGGTGCGTCAGCTGATTGAGACGCTCTACAACTATTCGCAGCAGGGCGGGGCGAAAGTTGTGTGGATCCCGCAGACCGAATTGCTCACGGAAGCGGCAGCCAATGCTTTGCTCAAAACGCTGGAAGAACCTCCGGCCGGAACCTATTTTCTGCTGGGCTGCCGTGAACCTTCTGCGTTACTGGCAACTATCCGCAGCCGCTGTTTCTACTGGCATCTGCCGGTGCCCGAAGAAGCTTTGTCGGTTCAGTGGATCAACCGTCAGCTCAGCGCAGATGTGATAACGGTCAGAACCGCATTACGCCTGACACAGGGCGCGCCTCTTTCTGCGCTCGAACTGTTGCAGCCGGAACGCTGGAAACAGCGTCTGGCGCTGTGCCAGCTGCTTTTCACCCAGTGTCAGCAGCAGGATATGTTGGCTCTGCTGCCACAGCTGAACCATGATGATGCCGCAGACCGCATCAGCTGGCTGGCTTCGCTGCTGCTGGATGCCATCAAATGGCAGCAACAGGCTGCGCAGTTTATCGTTAATCATGACCAGCAACCTCTGATCGCGTTGCTTGCCAGCGCGCAGTCCAATGCGTCACTGCAACAATCCGTATCGGCATGGATGCAGTGCCGTCAGCAGTTGCTCTCCATTACAGGTGTGAACCGCGAACTGCTGCTGACGGAGCAATTGCTCGAATGGGAACATATGTTGCAAGGCGCAGTTGTCCCTTCTTACTTCAGTTCTGACCTGTCGCGCTGAACCCCACTTTCAATCGTAATGAGTTAACCACTATGTTTTTAGTCGATTCCCATTGTCACCTCGACAGCCTGGATTACAACGAACTGCATTCCGGCGCGGACAACGTGCTGGAAAAGGCCCGTGAGCGTGATGTGAAATTCATGCTGGCGGTCGCCACCACGCTGCCTGGCTATGAGGCGATGACCCAACTGATTGGCGATCGCCCTGATGTGGCGTTTTCCTGCGGTGTACATCCTCTGAATATTGATGACGGTTATGACTTTGCGGAACTGCGCCGTCTGGCCGCCAGCCCGAAAGTAGTGGCGATGGGCGAAACCGGTCTGGACTATTTCTATCAGAAAGAAGCGCACCAGCTGAAGTTGCAGCAGGACTCTTTTCGCGAGCACATCCGCATTGGCCGTGCGCTGAATAAACCGGTGATCGTCCATACCCGCGATGCCCGCCAGGACACGCTGGATATTCTGAAAGAAGAGAATGCCGGGGAATGCGGAGGCGTTCTGCACTGTTTCACTGAAGATTTGCCGACAGCAGAATTCCTGCTGGATCTGGGTTTTTACATTTCCTTCTCCGGCATCGTGACGTTCCGCAATGCCGAAGCCTTGCGCGAAGTTGCCCGCTACGTACCGCTGGATCGTCTGCTGGTGGAAACTGACTCGCCGTATCTGGCACCGGTGCCTCATCGTGGAAAAGAAAATCAGCCTGCTTACGTGCGTGATGTTGCCGAATACATGGCGGTGCTTAAAGGCGTCAGTCTGGAGCAACTGGCAGAGGCGACAACTCAGAACTTTTCACGATTATTTCATGTCGACACTTCCTCCTTGATCTAGGCTGTAGCTTAGTCATATTCGCTGGATTTATTTTTCACCTCGTAATTAATCGTCTGAATGAGGTATCTTGGCACCGTTTTTCGGTTGTCGGGAAAGCCTCATTCGGATTTTTCGTGTGAAAGTGACGGTTTTTAATCCAGTTTTTCAGCATTTTTCAGAAAAACGTGACTGCCATCAAACATTAACAAAGGGATTTATTTTACCCTGCGTAAAAATTAAAAGGGGTGCTCAGACACCCGACGGCAACGGGGTTTCAGACCGCTTGCTACGCGGTGAGTTATCAGGCTACACCGCATGAAGTATCAAAAAGCATCATTACTCAGGAGCACACTCAATTATGTTTAAGAACGCGTTTGCAAACCTTCAGAAGGTCGGTAAATCGCTGATGTTGCCAGTCTCCGTACTGCCAATCGCAGGTATTCTGCTTGGCGTCGGTTCTGCAAACTTTAGCTGGCTTCCGCTGATCGTTTCTCATGTCATGGCCGAGGCTGGTGGTTCAGTCTTCGCTAACATGCCTCTGATCTTCGCTATCGGCGTTGCTTTAGGCTTTACGAACAACGACGGTGTTTCTGCACTGGCGGCCGTTGTGGCATACGGCATCATGGTCAAAACCATGGCGGTTGTGGCTCCACTGGTTCTGCATTTACCGGCTGAAGAAATTGCAGCCAGCCATCTGGCGGACACCGGCGTACTGGGCGGTATTATCTCCGGTGCGATTGCGGCATACATGTTCAACCGTTTCTACCGCATCAAGCTGCCTGAATATCTGGGCTTCTTCGCGGGCAAACGTTTTGTGCCAATCATTTCCGGTATGGCGGCGATTATTCTGGGTGTGGTTCTGTCCTTCATCTGGCCACCTATCGGCAGCGCTATCCAAACCTTCTCTCAATGGGCTGCTTACCAGAACCCGGTAGTGGCATTCGGTATCTACGGCGTGGTAGAACGCGCACTGGTTCCGTTTGGTCTGCACCATATCTGGAACGTTCCTTTCCAGATGCAAATCGGCGAGTACGTCAACTCTGCGGGCCAGGTGTTCCACGGCGACATCCCACGTTACATGGCGGGTGACCCGACTGCGGGTAAACTGTCTGGTGGCTTCCTGTTCAAAATGTACGGCCTGCCGGCAGCTGCTGTGGCTATCTGGCACTCAGCGAAACCTGAGAACCGTGCAAAAGTCGGCGGCATCATGATCTCCGCTGCACTGACTGCGTTCCTGACCGGTATCACTGAGCCGATCGAATTCTCCTTCATGTTCGTTGCGCCGATCCTGTATGTGATCCACGCGATTCTGGCAGGTCTGGCGTTCCCAATCTGTATCCTATTGGGGATGCGTGACGGCACCAGCTTCTCACACGGTCTGATCGACTTCATCGTGCTGAGCGGCAACAGCAGCCGCATCTGGCTGTTCCCTGTAGTCGGTGCGGTTTATGCAGTGGTTTATTACAGCATCTTCCGTTTCCTGATTGCCAAACTGGATCTGAAAACCCCAGGTCGTGAAGACTCTGCAAGCGAAACCACGACTCAGGGCGGTTCAGAAATGTCTGCCTCTCTGGTTCAGGCTTTCGGCGGCAAAGACAACATCACCAACCTGGATGCCTGTATCACCCGTCTGCGTGTCAGCGTGGCTGATATTTCCAAAGTTGATCAGGCTGGCCTGAAAAAACTGGGTGCAGCCGGTGTGGTTGTGGCAGGTTCTGGTGTTCAGGCAATCTTTGGTACCAAGTCTGACAACCTGAAAACCGATATGGATGAGTACATGCGCAGCCATTAATGCTGAGCGGTACCTGTTCTGAGAAAGGAGGCTTCGGCCTCCTTTTTTCATGCCTGCGATTTAAGGCAAGGGCGCGCGCGGGCTTACGCTGGCGCTTTCTGCGGCAATTAAGCAGCTAAAAGCGTAATCAGGTTGAAAGGAATGGAAATTCTGACCCATACTGCGTACATCGCTTTTTACTTTGTTAAGGACAGTTAAGATGGCCGAAGAGACAATTTTCAGCAAAATTATCCGCCGTGAAATTCCTGCCGATGTGGTTTATCAGGATGAACTGGTCACCGCGTTTCGCGACATTTCTCCTCAGGCACCCAGCCATATTCTGATTATCCCGAACGTGCTGATCCCGACCATGAATGATGTGGATGCCACGCACGAAGCAGCGCTTGGCCGCATGATGACCGTGGCGGCGAAAATTGCAGAGCAGGAAGGGATTGCTGAAAGCGGCTATCGCCTGATCGTGAACTGCAACCGTGACGGCGGGCAGGAGGTTTATCATATTCATATGCACCTGGTCGGTGGCCGCGCGCTGGGTCCATTGCTGTCATGTCAGTAAGGATAAAAAATGCGATTTTTGATGGCAATATTGCCGGTGCTTTTGTTGATAGGGTGCAGCAGTCGTCCGGGCATTGCGCTGAATAATCAACAAAAAGTGGTCATGGAATCGCCCGTGCTGACGGCGGGGATTATCCCCAGTTCGCCCTCTGTCGGTGAATCCGGTGGACAAAAGCAAGCCACCAGTACGCTCAATAACAACCAGCCGCACGCCGTGACGTTGCATTACCGTTTCTTCTGGTACGACAAGCAAGGGCTGGATTTACTGCCCGTTGCCGAACCCAGAACGGTCACCGTGCCTGCCAACAGCAGTCTGGAAGTCAGTTCCCTGAATGGTAATCTTGATGCGGACAGCGTGCGTCTTTACCTTTATCTCTAATGTTCTCGACGGAGTAGGTTGATGAAAAAGTATTTCCTCATTGTGGCAATGGCCGCATTGATCCTCGGCGGTTGTACATTGCCAAACCAGCAACAGCCACAGCAGCCGGAACAACCCCAGCAACCGCAGCAGCCTCAGCCGCCGGTAAATCCGCCGGTGCCAGAGCAACCGACCGTTCCTCCTGTTCCTCAGCCTCCTAAATTTGCCAACATCGACTGGACAGCCACTGTTCAGCCTATGCTGGCGAAAATGCTGAAAGCAGATGGCGTTCAGTCAGGCAGTGTTCTGCTGGTCGACAGTGTGAAAAACAGCACCAACGGCTCATTGCAAACCGCCAAAGCCACCGATGCTTTACGCACGGCGCTGGCGAACAACACGACCTTCCAGGTGATCCCGGCTGAACAGCTGGCTTCTGCCAAACAATCGCTGGGGTTATCGCCGGATGACAGCCTGGCGTCAGTCAGCAAGGCCATCGGTCTGGCCAATATCGTCAAAGCACAGTACGTGCTCTACAGCACGGTGAGCGGCGATGTGAAATCACCGACCATGTCCATGCGTTTGATTACCGCGCCGAGCGGTGAAATTGTCTGGTCTGGCCGTGGCGCCGTTCAGAATTAACGCGCAATTACAGCAACTGATTGAACAGCATTATCCGGCGGTGAAAACCGCCGGTTTTCATTTGTCTCCGGTGGCCGGTCTGACGGGGGAGAGCTGGAAAATCAGCTCTCCTGCCGGTGATTTACTGGCTCGATATCAGTCACCTGATCGTCTGATTTCCGGAGCGGACAGACGCCGCGAACATCGTGTTTTGCGGCATATCGCCCGGCATTATCCCGGCCCCTGTGTCAGACTTTATTCGCCGCCGTGGTTGCTGGTGGACTGGATTAACGGCGCACCGCTGACCGGGCAGGCTTTTGCCGCCACGGCCGGGCAGCAGGCGCTGAGTGAGAGTCTGGTGTTACTGCATCAGTTGCCTCTGTCGGGTTACCGGCTGAATTTACATCAGCAATTTGCCCGTTACTGGCAGCACGTGGACCGCCGTCGTCTGACGCCGCGCTGGTTGCGGTGGCATAAAAAGATGATGCGAACGCCGCCTCCCGCGCCGCTGCGGTTATCCCTGGTTCACATGGATATTCACGCTGGCAACGTGCTGGCAACGCCGCAGGGGCTGCGGCTGATTGACTGGGAATACGCCGCTGACGCCGATATCGCGCTGGAGCTGGCTGCCATTATTCGGGGCAACGGCTGGAGTTTTGCTCAACAGCGCGCGTTTTTACAGCGTTACGTCTCCGCGGGCGGTTATCGGGATTTAACTCTTTTACAGCAGCAGGTAAACCGCTGGTTACCCTGGGTGGATTACCTGATGCTGATGTGGTTTGAAGTGCGCTGGCAGCAAACCGGCGAGCAGAAATATTGTGAATGGGCGCAGCCGCTGCACCGCCAGCGTTGAACTGCGCCTGTGATGAATGCTGAATTGCTTATCTGAATTGATTGAAAAGGAGTGGCCATCTTGTTGGGACCTGTAATGCTGGATGTGGCTGGCTATGAGCTGGATGCCGAAGAACGTGAAATTTTGCAGCATCCGCTGGTTGGCGGGCTGATTTTATTTACCCGTAACTATCACGACGTCGAACAGTTGCATGAACTGATCCGTCAGATCCGTGCGGCTTCGCACGACCGGCTGGTGCTGGCGGTGGATCAGGAAGGCGGCCGCGTGCAGCGTTTTCGTGACGGGTTCACCCGTCTGCCTGCCGCGCAATCTTTTGCCGCGCTGAATGCGCCGCATGAAGCGGGGCGGCTGGCGCAGGAAAGCGGCTGGCTGATGGCATCTGAAATGATTGCGATGGATATCGACATCAGTTTCGCACCGGTGCTGGATATCGGACATATCAGCGCCGCCATTGGTGAACGTTCCTTCCACGCAGAGCCGCAAAAAGCGCTGGAGATGGCGGAACGCTATATTCTCGGTATGCATTCTGCCGGTATGAAAACCACCGGCAAACATTTCCCGGGGCATGGCGCGGTCAGCGCTGACTCTCATAAAGAGACACCGCGCGACGATCGTCCGCTGGAAGAAATCCGCGAGCACGACATGGCGATTTTCCGTCAGCTCAACCAGCGTAAATTGCTGGATGCGGTCATGCCTGCGCACGTGATTTATACCCAGGCCGATCCACGACCGGCCAGCGGTTCGCCTTACTGGTTGCAGGAAATCTTGCGCAAGGAACTGAAGTTTGACGGCGTCATTTTCTCTGATGACATCTCGATGGAAGGCGCGGCCATCATGGGCACGTATCCGGAGCGGGCACAGGCTTCGCTGGATGCGGGTTGCGATATGATCCTTGCCTGTAACAACCGTCAGGGCGCGGTCAGCGTGCTCGATAACCTGTCGCCGGTCAACGCAGAGCGTGTTGCGCAGTTGTATCATCGCGGCCGGTACAGTGGAAAAGAGGCCCGTCAGGACTTGCTCAATTCAACCCGCTGGCAGCAGGCAAACCGTGACTTAACGGCGCTCGATGCCCGCTGGCAGGAACACAAACAGGCTGCCCGGTAACGGTTTTCGGACCGCAGAGGGTGTCAACGCACATTCAGGATGAGGTAAACGATGATTATCTATTTGCATGGTTTCGATTCAACCAGCCCCGGTAACCACGAGAAGGTTTTACAGCTTCAGTTTATTGACCCGGACGTGCGCTTTATCAGTTACAGCACGCTGCATCCACGCCATGACATGCAGCATCTGCTGAAAGAAGTCGATAAAGTGCTGCACGAAACGCAGGATCCGCACCCGCTGATTTGCGGCGTCGGCCTCGGGGGTTTCTGGGCGGAGCGCATTGGTTTCCTGTGCGGTATCCGCCAGGTGATGTTCAATCCGAATTTATCTCCGCAGGATAATATGGCCGGAAAGATTGATCGTCCTGAAGAGTATGAAGACATTGCCACCAAGTGCATCAGCGATTTTCGTGAGAAAAACCGCGACCGCTGCCTGGTGATTTTGTCCCGCGAAGACGGCGTGCTCGACAGCAGCAAGACGGCGGAGAAACTGCATCATTATTATCCTGTGGAATGGGACGAAAAACAGAGCCACAAATTCAAGGATATCTCGACGCATTTGCAGCGGATCAAAGCTTTCAAAACCATCGCCTGAAGATGTTTATATCCCGCTAAAACCACCGCCCCGCGCGGTGGTTTTTTTATGGGCGGCAGAAAGCATCCGGTGATGTTTTCATGCTAAACGCGCTAACTGCCTGATTTAAAAATGTCAAAATGCGTGCCATTTCATCAGGGCAATCAGACCAAATCATTTTAAATTGACCTACATCAATTTTGGTATGACCAAATCACCACGCATGATATCCTCCCACTCAGATACCGAATTAACTTAAGCAACCCTATGTAATATAAGGATTATTTTTTAACTCTTATATAACAAATGGTTCACATTTGAGGGGGTCATTTTGACATCACCAATGAAGAAAATTGTCATAATTGGCGGCGGCGCTGGCGGTCTGGAACTGGCGACCAGCCTCGGGCATAAGCTTGGCCGTAAAAAGAAAGCGGAGATCATTTTGGTCGACCGTAATCACAGCCACCTGTGGAAACCACTGTTGCACGAAGTGGCTACCGGCAGCCTGGATGATGGTGTTGATGCCCTGAGCTATCTGGCGCATGCACGTAACCACGGTTTCACGTTCCAGATTGGTTCACTGACCGATATCGACCGTGAAAATAAGACCATCAAGCTGGCTGAAATTTGCGACGAAAACGGCGAAATGCTGGTGCCTGTGCGTGATATCGCTTATGACCAGCTGGTCATGGCGCTGGGCAGCACCTCTAATGACTTCGGCACGCCGGGCGTGAAAGACCACTGCATCTTCCTAGACAACCCGCATCAGGCGCACCGTTTCCACAACGAAATGCTGAATTTGTTCCTCAAATTCTCAGCCAGCGCAGATAAGCAAAAGAAAGTGAACATTGCTATCGTCGGCGGCGGCGCGACAGGCGTTGAGCTGTCTGCTGAACTGCATAATGCGGTGAAACAGCTGCACAGCTACGGCTTTAAAGGGCTGGACAGCGAAGCGCTGAACGTCACGTTGGTCGAGGCCGGTGAATGTATTCTGCCTGCATTGCCACCGCGTATTTCTGCGGCGGCCCATCAGGAGCTGACCAAGCTGGGCGTGCGCGTTCTGACCCAAACGATGGTCACCAGTGCGGATAAAAACGGTCTTAACACCAAGTCTGGCGAATTCATTGATGCCGATCTGATGGTCTGGGCGGCGGGAATCAAAGCTCCTGATTTCATGAAAGACATCGCCGGGCTGGAAACCAACCGTATCAATCAGTTGGTGGTTGAGCCAACGCTGCAAACCACCCGCGACCCTGATATTTATGCAATCGGTGATTGCGCATCCTGCCCGCAGCCCTCAGGTGGTTTTGTGCCGCCGCGCGCGCAGTCAGCGCATCAGATGGCATCACGTTGCTTTGCTAATATCATGGCGCAGCGCAAAGGTCAGAGCCTGAAACCTTATGTCTATAAAGATCATGGTTCACTGGTGTCTCTTTCCCGTTTCAGCACCGTCGGCAGCCTGATGGGCAACCTGATGCGCGGTTCGATGATGGTGGAAGGACGTCTTGCGCGCCTGGTGTATGTGTCGCTTTACCGTATGCACCAGATTGCGTTGCACGGTTACATCAAAACCGGCCTGATGATGCTGGTAGGTGGAATCAACCGGGTGATCCGCCCGCGTCTGAAACTGCACTGATTTTTTTGACCGTCCGCTGAATCGTTTCCTCACGGTTTGGCCACTGAAAGCCTGCTTCCCGCAGGCTTTTTTATTGCTAACCAGATGCTCCTGCCACCGAAAACTAGTTTGTCCGCTAAGAATGCTCTGAAACACCTCGTTACACCCGCATTTCTCTCACTTACAGACTTCGTCTTATTGTTCCTTAACCATTCCAGGTACAAACTTTAACAAGTTTACAGCCGGCGATTCACGCACGCCGAACCTCAGGATGTGAAGTTTTCCACTGAGGTATGTGTCCTGAGTCAGGCGCAATATGCGTGGTAACATTTTCGGAGGAAGTCCTGTGAACAAGTCAATGTTAGCTGGGGTCGGTATTGGTGTGGCTGCGGCATTAGGCATTGCCGGTGTGGCGAGCATGAATGTCTTTTCATCTGACCCGCAATACGCGCAGGTTGTCAGCGCGACGCCAATTAAAGAAACCATCAAAACGCCGCGTCAGGAATGCCGCAATGTCACTGTGACTCACCGTCGTCCTGTTCAGGATGAGCATCAGATCGCCGGCTCCGTGCTGGGCGCTGTCGCCGGTGGCGTTCTGGGGCATCAGTTTGGTGGCGGTCGTGGCCGTGATGTGGCGACAGTTGCCGGTGCGCTGGGCGGTGGCTATGCGGGTAACCGTGTACAGAGCAGCATGCAGGATAACGATACCTACAGCACGCAGCAGCAACGTTGTAAAACCGTCTACGACAAAGAAGATAAAATGCTCGGTTATGATGTGACCTATAAGATAGGCGATCAGCAGGGCAAAGTGCGTATGGACCACGATCCGGGCACACAAATCCCGCTGGATAAAAGCGGTCAGTTGCAGCTTACCCGTTCCTGATACCGGTAAGTGGCAAATAAAAGCCTGAGGCGCAAACCTCAGGCTTTTTTTTATGTCTCTGACGACGTGCTCAGGCCGCAGTATCCGCTGCATTCAGGCCGTTTTTGTGTTTCACGATATCGGCCATGACGGCCAGCGCAATCTCAGCGGGCGTTTTGCTGCCAATGGGCAAGCCGACGGGGGCATGAAGGCGGGCGAAATCCTCAGCGGAAAAATCCGCGATGGTTTGCAGGCGTTCACGACGGCGAAGGCTGTTGCGTTGTGAACCCATTGCGCCAATGTAAAACGCTGGTGTATTCACTGCTTCCATGAGCGTCAGGTCATCCATGCGCGGATCATGGGTCAGGGCGACTATCGCTGTATTGGCATGGCAACCCTGTAACTCGAGATACTTTGCCGGAAACTGTTTCTCCAGCCGGATCTCAGCTTTGAGCGCAGGCAGAAAATTTTCCAGCACCTCTTCACGGCATTCGCACACCACCACGTCAAAGCCCAGCGCACAGGCAAAGTCTGCGCAGTAGATCGCGACGCTTGAAAGCCCGGCAATCAGCAAACGCGGCGGTGCCGCCAGATGTAATCTGACGCAGTCACCGTCACGCATCACCTGGGTGGCGCTGTGATAGCCCGTGAGCGCCAGATGATCGCAGGCGGCGGGCAGGGTAAGTGATTTATCCAGCGCAAAATGCCCGGCCAGCGCCATCCCCATTTTTTGCAGATAATCCAGATTGCCCTGCGTTGCGGGCAGATATTCGATCAGCACATCCAGCGATCCGCCACAGGGCAAGGCGACATCGGGGGTTAACCCGCCGTCACCGTAACGCACAATCTGGCTGGCCTGCTGATAGTCTCCGGCGGCAATGCGCCGTAAGAAATCCTCTTCGACACATCCGCCTGACAGCGAACCGCAGTAGCGGCCATTGCCGGTCGCCGCCAGTAAGGCACCGGGCGCGCGCGGGGAGGAACCGTACGTCGTCAGAACAGTACACAACCACACCGGCTGATGCGTCAGCCATTCATGCGCCTGAGAAATAACCTGATTATCAAGATGCTGCATGCGGAGATCCGTTTGAAAAAAGCGCAGAGAGAGAAAGTTGTTCCGGCAAATCGATGTCGGTGATCACGGCGGGCGTTGTGACATCCAGGCGTAACAGCGGCTGGCTGCGGATAAGTTCCCTGGCATCGTGGTCACCGTGAAGTTGTAAAAGGGCGTCCCGCATCGGGCGGGAAAAACCCACCGGGTGTCCCGGCTGATTTTGCCAGTAAGGCCGAACCACGGGCTTCAGAGGCAGGGAAGCGGCCACGGCGGTAAAAATATCCGGCGTGACGAAAGGCATATCGGCAAGATGAACCAGCCACCCGTCCCAGTCTGGCGTATCGCGCACCCCGGCCGCGACGGAACCCCCGGTGCCGGCGCTCTCTGTCAGCGTGAAAGGCACCCCTTCACGCAGGCAACTTGCCTGCACCTGCCGGTTTTCAGCACGCGTAACCACGCGCACCGGCAGCCCGCTGCTCAGCACCTGACGGAGGGTGAGGTCAAAAAGGGTGGCAGCATTTTGTGCTGTTTGGGGCAATATTGCATTCAGCTTATTACCTTTGCCTCCGGCGGCGATAAACCGGCTCCCCAGCCCTGCGGCGAGAAGAATAATACCTGCCATTTTCCTTGCATCCCTTTTGTACATTGTTTGCGCAACAGGATTAATTATCCCATTTTATTGCGCAAAATTGTGAACGAAATATTAAAAATGTGTATTACGTCATTACTTAGCGCAACATGACTGCCTATAATCGCCCGCGTTAAACGGTATTTTTAGAATTTATGACAAATTGTAAAAGCGCCGCACTATAAGAAAGACAATAAGAAGCAAGGAACTTTATGAGCAATTTCAACCCGTCCAGGCGGCGCTTTGTTAAAGGCGCTGTGATCGCTGGTGTCTCCGTTTATCTCGCGCCGCTGCACAGTCGTGCATACGCTGCGCTGTTCGAAGAAAAAATTCTGCAATCGCCACAATGGGACGCACAAAACAAACGCGTTCGTTTCCGCATTGACGGAAAGGCGAAAGTCATGGGGCAGAAGGTGTTTGCCCGCGATATCCGCGCGCAGGACATGCCGCACTGGCCGCAAAAACAGGCGCATGCCTTTATCCTCCGCGTGACCCAGGCCGACAAAATTTATGCCGGGTTAGATCTCTCTCTGCTGGGCGATGATTTGCAGCCCGATCAGCTGGTGACCGCCGACGTACTGGCGCGTGACGGGCTGGCCTTCCCGGCATTCTATGGTGAAGACATGCTGCTGCCGGAAGGCAAAACCCCGGCTTATCTGGGCCAGGCGGTGGCGATTCTGGTGTATCAGGATTTCGCGAAATTCCGCTTCGCCAAAAACGCCCTCAAGTTCAAAGACAACGTGGTGCGCTACGGTGAGAAGACCGGCCCGCTGGAAAGAGATCCCTGGGGAACCTTCCGCTTTGTGCGCGTAGGGGGCGAAACCGCCTTTGAAGACGATAAATTCTCCAGCCTGAAAGACATGCCGGTTTTCCCGGTCAGTATGCGCAAACATCTGCCGGTGTGGCCGGAAGGGCGCGAGGGCGGTAAGTTGGATGAACAGGGCATGTTCTACGCCCGTGAAATGGCCGATGAGCTCAACTCTCCGCCACAGGACTGGCTGGTGATGTCGCGCAAATTCACCACGCAGTCCGTCGATACTTCCGCCCTCGAGCCGGATAATGCCAACGGCTGGTACGATGCGGCGACGCAAACGCTGCATATGGTGGTGCCAACCCAGTCGCCGCAGGAAGTGGCCGATGAAATGCCACGCATGATGGCGAAATCGCACCGCACGGTGAAAACGCTGATTATGCATCCCTGTTACACCGTCGGCTATGGCTCGAAAGATCACTACAACTTCCCGTATTACGGTGCCGTCGCGGCGATGTACGGCGACGGTTTGCCGGTGCGTCTGGCCAATGACCGCTTCGAGCAGTTCCAGTCTTCCCTTAAACGCCACGCGTTTGATATGAATTACGACATCGCGGTTAACCGTGAAACCGGCATGTTGCAGTCATTCCACGCAGCAATGACCGCAGACGGCGGCGGGCGCAGCAACTTTACGCCGTCGGTGGTGATGGTGGGCGCGACCGCTGCGCAGTCGATTTACTATTTCCCGAAAAGTGATCTTTCAGCCGTCGGGCTGGCGTCGCGCGCGCTGGACGCCGGTTCAGCGCGCGGCTACGGCACGCTGCAAAGCATGGCCGCCACCGAAATGATGATGGATGAACTGGCTGCCGAACTGAAACTGGATCCGATTGCGTTCCGTCTGCGCAACGTCCTGAAATCGGGCATGAAAAACACCCAGGGCGCCATTCCTGCGGGCGCAATTCGCGCCGATGAAGTGCTGGAAAAAGCCGCCGTTCATCCGTTATGGACGCAGCGCCAGAAGCGCAAAGCCGAATACGAAAGCCAGAATCCGGGTAAACGTTATGGCGTCGGTTTTGGTTGCGTGCAGAAAGACTTCGGCACCGGCGCGGAAACCTCTTTCGCTCGCGTCGAACTCAGTGAAAAAGGCGAAATCAGCCTGTGGCACAGCGGCGCAGAAATGGGGACGGGAATGTCCACGTCGCAATCCGTGTTGTGCGCCGAATGGCTGGGGAAACCGGCTGAACAGGCGCATTTCTCAGTGACCGACTGGTCGGTATTGCCGGTGGAAACCAGCGGCGACCCGTACATTATGTCGCAGGAAGAGCAGGACAAACTGCAAACCAATCCGCGCTGGTCGCCGTCTTACTGCTCGCCGTCCAGCGCCAGTAACTCCGCCTATTATTTCTCCCACAGCACCCGCGAAGCCGCGCGGCTGATTTTCGACCAGGGTTTATGGCCTGCGGCGATGGCTATCTGGCAAACCGGTATCGGCGGCGGACAGGCCGCGCCGTACATCGTGCGCAAGGAAGATGCCCGCTGGGTTGAAGGCGGCCTGACCGCCAACGGCATGCAAATTCTCAGCCTCGAAACGCTGGCGAAAAAAGTCTACGAAATGAACGGCATGACCGGCGCGGCGGTGCACGTTTTCAACCGCTGGCAATGGGCGGAAGCCGATTTCACACTGAACACGGTGCGCCAGCGTATTCCGGTGGATGGCATGGCGGTGCGAAACGGCGCAGGCGAGTTCCGCACGCTGGCGCGTGACGCGGTGTATTATCCGCCGACGCAGCGTAACAACGCCTCCGTGACCTATTACAGCGCGGTCGGCACCCTGGCTGAAATCGCGGTGGACATTGCCACCGGCAAGGTCGAATTACTCACCCACCATTCCATTATGGAGTGTGGCAACCTGATCGTGCCTGAGCTGGTGTCCGGCCAGTTGCAGGGCGGGCTGGCGATGGGGATCGGCCACGCATTGCACGAGTATTTACCGCTGTACGAAGACGGGCCGGGCAACGGAACCTGGAATTTCAACCGTTACCATTTGCCGCGCGCCAGCGATGTGGCGGTCTGGAAACAGACCAGCGATATCCTGCCTGCGCTGTCGGAAACCGATCCGCCGAAAGGCATGGCCGAAGTGGTGATGATCCCGGTCGTCGCCGCGCTGGTGAACGCCATCGCCCATGCCACCGGCCACCGTTTCCGTGATTTGCCCGTTCGTGCTGAAAATATTCGTGAGGTTTTACAATGAGCATCCCAACCAAGCCCTTAGAGCTGACCATTAACAATCAACATTACGGCCCGCTGGACGTACCTGAAGGCCTGATGATGATCGACTTCCTGCACGAATACGTCGCGCTGACCGGCTGCCGCCTCGGCTGCGGTCAGGGTATCTGCCATGCCTGTGTGGCTATTCTCGATCACGACAGCGGCACCAGCGAAGAGGTGCGTACCTGCATTACCGGCGCGCATTTTTTCAACGGTAAAAAAGTCCGTACCGTGGAAGGCCATGCCAAAACCGATGATAAGGGCGACGTGACGCTGTCCCCGGTTCAGCAGGCGTTTCTGGAACATTACAGTTTCCAGTGTGGCTACTGCACACCCGGTTTTGTGAATGCCGCGACGCTGCTGCTTGAGCGCCTGGAAAAACATCCGATTGCGCTCAACGAGCTGGAAGGTGCTATCAACGGTGCGCTGGAAAACCACATCTGCCGCTGTACCGGCTATGTCCGTTACTACGAAGCGGTGCGTGATGTTGTGCTGAAAACGCCGGGTCTGATCAGGGAGCACGCGTGATGAAAAAACGTCTTTTCCTCGCGCTGCTGGCGGTGATTATCATCGTTATTGCGGTGTTGTGGTGGCGGGAAAACCGCACGCTGGATGCACCGGTGCAGAAAGTGACGGCGGACACCGCGCAGACAGAACGTGGCCGCTATCTGGTGCAGGCGTCTGACTGTGCGGCCTGCCACACGGCCTCCGGCGGCGCACCGCTGGCGGGCGGTTATCCGCTGGAAACGCCGTTCGGCAAAATCTTCGGCAGCAACCTGACGCCTTCTGCTGACGCCGGTATCGGCCGCTGGACCTCTGAGGATTTCTATCTGGCGCTGACCAAAGGCGTGGCGCCGGGCGGGCGTCATCTCTATCCGGCGATGCCTTACACCTCGTACAAAGGCGTGACCCGTCAGGATTCAGACGATATGTATGCGTTTCTGATGACGCGCCCGGTGGTGGATTTGCCGGTGCCGGAAAACGAAATGCCATTCCCGTTCAATCAGCGCATGGCGATGATTGGCTGGAATCTGTTGTTCCGCACGTCTGATCCGATGCCGGCCAGCTCGCAGGGACATTCTGCCGACTGGCAGCGCGGGAAATACCTGACTGACGTGCTCGGCCACTGTGGCGAATGCCATACGCCGCGCGGCAAACTCGGCCAGATGGACACGGAGAATAACCTGAAGGGCGGGACACTCGGGCGCATCACCGCACCGGCGATCACCCCGGATGCACTGGCGCAGCGTGGCTGGAACCCGGCCGATCTGAGCCGTTTTCTTGCCACCGGTTTTGCACCCCAGGGCTCAGCGTTTGATGAGATGCACAAGGTTATTGATCTCAGCACCCGTCATCTGACTGAAGAAGATCATCGCGCCATTGTCACCTATTTACTGGGCGACAAGCCGCCCGCAGCGGTACCGGTGAGCATCGCGCAGGGCGGCAATGACGCTGGCCGAATCACTTATCTCGACCAGTGTTCCGGGTGCCATATGGCCGACGGCGCGGGCAAACCGCATGTTGCGGTGGCGATGCAAAACAACGCCACTTTGCGCCAGCCGGATGGCCGCAACCTGATCGTTTCAGTGCTCGACGGTTTACCGGCGCAGGAATTCCCCAACGGTGAAAGCATGCAGTCCATGCCGGGTTTTGCTGACCGACTGAACGACGCGCAAATCGCTGAAATGGTGAATTACCTGCGTGTGACGTTCGGTGGCCTGCCGGGAGATATCACACCGGAACAGGTGAAAGCCCTGCGTAAGCCATAGCGGATAACCTGAAGGCATAAAAAAGCCCGGTGAATGATATGTTCACCGGGCTTTTTTTAATCACCAGACCCTCAGATCACATGCTCAGCGAATTCTCCGAGCATCTCGCTGACAAACTTCAGCCGTTTTGGCCGGTCAGTCAGATCCAGCATAAACTTCAGTTTGGTCGGGCCGTCGAGACGATACACCTGCGGCTGCTTTTGCAGCAGGCCAATCAGGTGGCCCGGATCGACACGGTTTTTATCGCCAAACTCAATGAAGCCGCCGCGCTCATTGCCTTCAATGCGTTTGATGCCCAGATCTTTCGCCTTTAAACGCAGTATGGCGATTTGAATCAGATTGCGCGCGCCGTCTGGCAGGGAGCCGAAACGGTCGATAAGTTCGACACGCAGCTCATCCAGTTCACTTTCATTGCGCGCACTGGCGATACGTTTATACAAGGACAATCGCGTATTGACGTCAGGAATGAATTCTTCCGGCAACAGCGCAGGCATGCGCATCTCGACCTCGGTCTGACTGGTGGTCAGATCCTCAAGCGAAGGTTCGCGGCCTTCTTTCAGCGCTTCCACGGCGTTTTCCAGCAATTCCATGTACAGCGTGAAACCGATGCTGGTCATCTGTCCGCTCTGGCCTTCGCCGAGCAATTCGCCTGCGCCACGAATTTCCAGATCATGCGTCGCCAGCGCAAAACCTGCACCGAGATCTTCCAGTGAAGCGATCGCTTCGAGGCGTTTGTGCGCATCAACAGACATGGCTTTCGGCGGCGGCGTCAGCAGGTAAGCATACGCCTGATGGTGCGAACGCCCTACACGGCCACGCAACTGGTGAAGCTGCGCCAGACCAAAGTGATCGGCACGTTCAATAATGATGGTGTTCGCCGTCGGGATGTCGATGCCGGTTTCGATGATCGTGGTGCACACCAGCACGTTGAAACGCTGATGGTGGAAATCATTCATCACCCGCTCGAGGTCGCGTTCACGCATCTGACCGTGGCCAATGGCGATACGTGCCTCCGGTACCAGTTCCGCCAGGCGCTCAGTGGCTTTCTCGATATTTTCGACATCATTAAATAAGTAATACACCTGCCCGCCGCGCAAAATTTCACGCAGGATAGCCTCGCGGATCACCAGGCTGTCGTATTCGCGGACGAAGGTTTTCACCGCCATACGGCGCGCTGGCGGGGTGGCGATAATCGACAGATCACGCATGCCGCTCATCGCCATATTCAGCGTGCGCGGGATAGGTGTGGCAGTCAGGGTCAGAATATCAACGTCAGCGCGCATCGCTTTGATACGCTCTTTGTGGCGTACCCCGAAACGATGCTCTTCATCGACAATCAGCAGCCCGAGATCTTTCCAGCGCAGGTCGCTTTGCAGCAGTTTGTGCGTGCCGATAATAATATCCACTTTGCCTTCCACGGCTTCTTCGATCACCGCCTGCTGCTCTTTGGCGCTGCGGAAACGGGACATCATTTCGATGCGCACCGGCCAGCTGGCAAAGCGGTCGCGGAAGTTGTCAAAGTGCTGCTGCGCCAGCAGCGTAGTCGGCACCAGCACCGCCACCTGTTTGTTGTTGGCGACGGCGAGGAAGGCCGCGCGCATCGCCACTTCGGTTTTGCCGAAACCGACGTCGCCGCAGACCAGACGATCCATCGCCAGCGGCTGTGTCATGTCGGTCAGTACGGCATTGATGGCCTGTGCCTGATCCGGCGTGGTTTCAAACGGGAAGGCCTGGCAGAACAGCTGATACTGTTCTTTGTCGTGTTTGAAGGCGAAACCGGTTTTGGCTTCGCGCTGGGCGTAAATATCCAGCAACTCGGCGGCCACGTCGCGTACCTTCTCGGCGGCTTTTTGCCGCGCTTTTGACCAGGCTTCGCCCCCGAGTTTGTGCAGCGGAGCGCTGTCATCGGCACCGCCCGCATAACGGCTGATGAGATGCAGGGACGACACCGGCACATAGAGTTTATCTTCACCCGCATAGGTCAGGATCAGGTACTCGGCTTTGATGCCACCGGCCTCGAGCGTGGTCAGACCCAGATAACGGCCCACGCCGTGTTCGACATGCACCACCGGCTGACCGGGGCGCAGTTCCGCGAGATTGCGGATCAGCGTATCGGTGTTGATGGTGCGGCGGCTGTCCTGACGACGGCGCGCCACGCGCTCGCCGAGCAGATCGCTCTCACAAATCAGCGCCAGCTGTTTATCGGCATCCAGAAAACCGCGTTCGCAGGCGCCAATCATAATGTAACGACCGGCCGTTTCAGCTTCTTCAATACGGGTGATGAGCTGCGGCATCAGTTTGATGCGCGCCAGTAAATCCTGCAGCGTTTCCCGGCGGCCTTCACTTTCCACTGAGAAAACCAGACTGCCGGCAAAGGATTCATTAAAGCGGCGCAGGTTATCCATGGGCGCTTTATTTTGCGGCTGAACAGATAAATCCGGCAGCTTTTCATAACTGAGATTGGTGTTCGCGGCTTTTTTCGGCAGCGAATCGGTACGCAGCTGAACGCGCGGCCAGGCTTTGAGTTCAGCGAACAGGGTATCCACGCGCAGCCACAGGTTTTCAGGCTCGAGCAGCGGACGCATCGGATCCACCCGGCGGTTTTCGTAACGCTGGTTGGCGTCCTGCCAGAAACGCTCGGCAGCAACGTCAAGATCGCCGGTATTAAGCACCAGCGTATTTTTCGGAAGATAGCTGAATAAGGTGGTCAGCGGCTGGCTGAAAAACAGCGGCTGCCAGTATTCAATCCCGGCCGGGAACGTGCCTTTACTGACCTGCTGATACACGTGTTCGGCATCGCGGCGCACTTCGAACTTCTCGCGCCACTGGCTGCGGAACAGTTCAATGGCATTTTTATCGGTCGGGAATTCATGCGCGGGCAACAAATTGATGTGATCAACTTCGCTCAGCGTGCGCTGTGTATCGACGTCAAACGTGCGCAGACTGTCGATTTCATCGTCGAAGAAATCGATGCGGAAAGGCTCATCGCTGCCCATCGGATAGAGGTCGAGCAGGGCGCCACGGGTGGCAAACTCACCGTGCTCCATCACCTGATCGACGCTGCGGTAACCCGCCTGTTCCAGCTGTGAACGCAGTTTATCGCGTGACAGTTGCTGGCCTTTCTTCATCACCAGCGCGTGGCCGTGCAAAAACTCGTGCGGGCAGACGCGTTGCATCAACGTATTCACTGGCAAAATAATGATGCCGCGTTCCATGGTTGGAAGCTGATAAAGGCTGGAAAGGCGCGAAGAGATGATTTCCTGATGTGGCGAGAAACTGTCGTAGGGCAGGGTTTCCCAGTCCGAAATGCTCAGCACTTTATGATCGGTAAACTGTTGAATTTCATCGCGCAGACGCAGGGCATTTTGCATGTCCGGTGCGATCAGCATGATCGGGCCCGCGTGGCGTTCACTGATTTGGGCGCATTCCAGGGCACAGGCGGAGCCGGTCAGTTGCCCTAAAAGGCGGGTGTCACCGGGGCGTTCAGGCAATGAATAACGATAATCTTGAGACATAGGCTGTTTTGCGTTCTCGTTTGGCGGCAGCAGGGGGCCAATTAGCAGACCGTATCTTGCGATGCGCATACAATCGGGGTCAACCCGGCTCTGCAATAAAAAAGGACAAAAGAGCCCCGGGATTAAACCGATTACTTTGGGTTAATGGTTCCATAAAGCGGTGCTAGCCTTTATTATCCTTCATCACTTTAGTCTGCGCCATGCACTTATTTGCGGCCAAGCACTTAAAACGGAAGTCATGTATCAACCTGTCGCGTTATTCATAGGCCTGCGCTACATGCGCGGGCGTGGTTCGGACCGCTTTGGGCGGTTTGTCTCCTGGCTGTCCACCATTGGCATTACCCTCGGGGTGATGGCGCTGGTCACGGTGCTGTCGGTCATGAACGGTTTTGAGAAGGATCTGGAAGGAAATATTCTGGGTCTGATGCCTCAGGCGTTGGTGACCACACCGGCCGGATCGCTGGATCCTCAAAAAATTACCCATCTACAGATAACGGCGCTGAAAAGTGTCAACCGCGCTGTGCCTCTGACCACCGGTGACGTGGTGCTGCAAAGCCCCGGCAGCGTGGCCGTGGGTGTCATGCTCGGTGTCGATCCGACACAGCAGGATCCGCTGGCGAAATATATGATTGGCGTTGCCCAGCAGGAGCTGCAACCCGGTAAATACAACGTCATTCTGGGCGATCAGCTCGCGCAACAGCTTAAAGTACGGCGTGGCGATAAGCTGCGTCTGATGGTGACCAGCGTCAGCCAGTTCACGCCGGTCGGGCGTGTGCCAAGTCAGCGTTTGTTTACCGTGATTGGCACGTTCTCAGCGAACAGCGAAGTCGATGGTTATCAGATGCTGGTCAATATCCAGGATGCTTCACGTCTGATGCTGTATCCGAAAGGCAACGTGACCGGCTGGCGTTTATTCCTTGATAAACCGCTGGATGTCGACAGCCTGAGCGTTCAGAAGCTGCCGGAAGGCACCAGCTGGAAAGACTGGCGTGAGCGTCGGGGTGAGCTGTTCCAGGCCGTGCGCATGGAAAAAAATATGATGGGCCTCCTACTTAGCCTGATCGTGGCGGTTGCCGCGTTCAATATCATTACCTCGCTGGGTTTACTGGTGATGGAAAAACAAGGCGAAGTGGCGATTCTGCAAACGCAGGGGCTAAGCCGCCGTCAGATCATGGCCGTATTTATGGTGCAGGGCGCCAGTGCCGGTGTGATCGGCGCGCTGCTCGGTGCCGTACTGGGCGTGGTGCTCGCGACCCAGCTCAATACAATTATGCCGGCTATCGGGCTGATGCTTGATGGCGCGTCGCTGCCGGTCGATATTGAACCGGTTCAGGTCGTGGTTATCGCGCTGTCCGCCATGATCATTGCTTTATTATCTACGCTGTATCCTTCCTGGCGCGCTGCTGCCACCCACCCCGCAGAGGCTTTACGTTATGAGTAATTCTTTATTATTGCAGTGTGACAACCTCTGTAAGACTTATCAGGAAGGCAAACTGCGCACCGACGTGTTGCGTGACGTGACATTCGCCATGCAGCCGGGCGAAATGATGGCGATCGTTGGCACCTCAGGTTCCGGTAAAAGTACGTTGTTGCATTTGCTGGGGGGGCTGGACTCACCGACCTCCGGCGAAGTCATTTTTAAAGGCCAGTCGCTGAATTCGATGTCTTCTTCCGCGAAATCAGAACTGCGCAACCGCGAGCTCGGCTTCATCTATCAGTTCCACCATTTGCTGCCTGATTTCACCGCGCTGGAAAACGTCGCGATGCCGCTTTTGATCGGTAAAAAGAAATCCGCTGAGGTGCAGGAACGTGCGATGGCGATGCTTGAAGCGGTTGGGCTGCAACACCGCAGCCATCACCGTCCTTCCGAGCTTTCCGGTGGCGAGCGTCAGCGTGTGGCGATCGCCCGTGCGCTGGTCAATAATCCTTCACTGGTGCTGGCCGACGAACCGACCGGTAACCTGGATCAGCGCAATGCCGACAGTATCTTTGAATTGCTGGGCGAACTGAACGTGCGTCAGGGCACCGCGTTTCTGGTGGTCACGCATGCTCTGGAACTGGCGAACCGCCTGACGCGTCAGCTGGAAATGCGCGACGGCAGGTTGCAGCAGGATTCGATGTTGCTGGGAGCGAAGTAATGTCAGGCATTCCGTTTTCCTTACTGATCGGCCTGCGGTTCAGCCGTGGCCGCCGTCGCAGCGGCATGGTGTCGCTGATTTCGGTGATTTCGACCTTGGGTATCGCGCTGGGTGTAGCGGTGTTAATCGTCGGTCTGAGTGCGATGAACGGCTTCGAACGCGAACTGAAAGATCGCGTGCTGGCGGTGGTGCCTCACGGTGAAATTCGTCCGGTGAATCAGCCTTTCAATGACTGGCAGGGCGTGCTGGAACGTGTTGAAAAAGTGCCGGGTATTGTGGCCGCTGCGCCGTATATTCAGTTCAACGGTCTGATCGAACACGGCGCAAAATTGCGCGCGATTCAGCTCAAAGGCGTGGATCCGCAGAGTGAACCCCGCGTAAGCGCCGCGCCGAAGTTTGTGCAAAACAACGCATGGCAGAATTTTAAAGCCGGGGAGCAACAGCTGATCCTCGGTAAAGGCGTTGCCGATGCGGTCGGTGTGAAGCAGGGCGACTGGGTGACGGTGATGATCCCAAACAGCGATCCTGAAATGAAGCTGTTGCAGCCAAAACGCATCCGTTTGCAGGTCACCGGCATTTTGCAACTCAGTGGCCAGCTTGATCACAGCCTCGGCATGGTGCCACTGGCGGATGCGCAGCAATATCAGGATATGGGTACCAGCGTCACCGGTATCGATATCAAAGTGAACGATGTTTTCGCCGCGCAAAAACTGGTGCACGACGCCGGTGAAGTGACGCAGGCGTATGTTTACATCAGCAGCTGGGTGGGCACTTACGGCTATATGTACCGCGATATCCAGATGGTGCGCGCGATTATGTATATGGCGATGGTGCTGGTGATTGGCGTAGCCTGTTTTAATATCGTTTCGACGCTGGTGATGGCGGTGAAAGATAAAAGCAGTGATATTGCGATTTTGCGCACACTGGGCGCGAAAGACGGGCTTATCCGCGCCGTCTTCATCTGGTACGGTTTACTGGCCGGGCTGGTCGGCAGTATCGCCGGGGTAGTGATCGGCGTGATCGCCGCGTTCCAGCTGACCAATATCATTAACGCGCTGCAAAAGCTTACCGGACATCAGTTCCTGTCGGGCGACATTTATTTCATCGACTTCCTGCCATCGGAAGTTCACTGGACTGACGTGGCGGGCGTACTGTTTACCGCACTGGTGCTGAGTTTGCTGGCCAGCTGGTATCCTGCGCGCCGTGCAAGCCGTATCGATCCGGCCCGGGTACTCAGTGGCGGTCAGTGATCACATTGTCAAAAGCAGCCTTTATGTTCAGACACAGAGAGTAAGGAGCACTTCATGCGCACACGTCATCGTCTGTGTCGGTTTCGCAAAAATAAACGTATCCGGCATCAGCGGTTCCGGTCGAACATTTTCCACCGTGATTCAATGGCCGCCGCGTCATTGAAGAAACCGTTCGTGGTGGTGCTCACCGGCGCGGGGATTTCCGCCGAGTCCGGCATCCGGACTTTCCGTGCTGCCGATGGCTTATGGGAAGAACATCGCGTGGAAGATGTGGCGACGCCGGAAGGTTATCGCCGCGACCCTGAGCTGGTGCAGCGTTTTTACAATGAACGTCGCCGCCAGTTGCAGCAGGACGATCTCAAACCTAATGCCGCACACTACGCGCTGGCCACGCTGGAAGAAGCGCTCGGTGACAATTTCCTGCTGGTTACGCAGAACATCGACAATCTGCATGAGCGCGCAGGCAGTTCACGCGTGCTGCACATGCATGGCGAACTGCTGAAAGTGCGCTGCACGCAGTCAGGACAAATTCTGGACTGGCCGGGTGATCTGAGCGTTGACGATCGCTGTCATTGCTGCCAGTTCCCGGCTCCGCTGCGCCCGCATATTGTGTGGTTTGGCGAAATGCCACTGGGTATGGATAACATCTACGATGCGCTGGCAAAGGCGGATTTCTTCGTGGCGATTGGCACCTCCGGCCATGTTTATCCGGCGGCGGGATTTGTTCATGAAGCGCGCATCGGCGGCGCCTGTGCGGTGGAACTCAACCTCGAACCCAGTCAGGTTGAAAGCGAATTTGATATGAAACACTACGGGCTGGCGAGCGAAGTGGTGCCTGAATTCGTGCATAAATTCCTGACGAAGAAGGATGAAGCCTGGTCATAGCCGGGCTTTTTTAACGATACATCCCAAAAATTGCGCCTGATCCTAAGAGTTCTTTGCGTAAACTTGGTGAAAAATGACCTGACGCAATATTCACGGTATTCATGCTGCGCATAATAAAATACAGCCGCCAGAGGATACCCAAATGGATAAGTTGCTTGACCGTTTTCTTCACTATGTTTCTTTCGATACCCAATCAAAGCCCAATGTAAAACATACGCCGAGCACTGACGGACAGCTTAAGCTGGCGCAGGCGTTGCGTAATGAACTGATGGCGCTGGGCTTTTCACAGGTAACGCTCAGTGATAAAGGCTGCGTCATGGCTACGGTGCCGGGCAATGTGGCCTGGAAAGTGCCGGTTATCGGTTTTATTTCCCACCTTGATACCGCCCCCGATTTCACCGCCAAACACGTCAATCCGCAGGTAGTCGAAAACTACCGTGGTGGCGATATTGCGCTGGGTAACGGTGATGAAGTGCTTTCTCCGGTGATGTTCCCGGTGCTGCATCAATTACTGGGCCAGACGCTCATCACCACAGACGGCAAAACGTTGCTCGGTTCTGATGATAAATCGGGTATCGCCGAAATCGTTACCGCGATGGTGCGTCTGCAAAACAGCAATGTGCCGCACGGACCAATCCGCATTGCTTTTACGCCGGATGAAGAAATCGGCAAAGGCGCACAAAGCTTTGATATTCCTGCTTTTGGTGCTGAATGGGCTTATACCGTTGACGGTGGCGGAGTGGGGGAACTGGAGTTCGAGAACTTCAATGCTGCCTCAGCGACCATTAAAATCGTCGGTAATAATGTTCATCCCGGCAGTGCGAAAGGCGTGATGGTGAACGCACTCTCTCTCGCCACCCGGTTCCACAGCGAATTACCCGCCGATGAAACCCCGGAACAGACTGAAGGTTATGAAGGTTTCTATCACCTGACCACCATTAAGGGCAACGTTGAACGCGCGGAAATGCATTACATCATCCGTGACTTTGACAAAGTGGCATTCGAAGCCCGTAAGCAAAAGATTATTGATATCGCGCATCTGGTCGGTAAAGGCCTGCACCGGGATTGCTATATTGAAGTGACGCTCGACGATCACTATTACAATATGCGCGATAAAGTGGCCCAGCATCCGCACATTATTGCGCTGGCGCAACAGGCAATGAAGGATTGTGATATAGAACCGATCATGAAGCCCATTCGCGGCGGCACGGATGGCGCACAACTTTCTTTCCGGGGTTTACCTTGCCCGAATATTTTTACCGGCGGCTATAACTTCCACGGTAAACATGAATTTGTCACGCTGGAAGGAATGGAAAAAGCGGTATCAGTGATTATGCGTATTGCAGAGCTCACCGCAGAGAAATCGAGATAAGTTGATTAAACACCTCCGGATTTATTATTAAAGTCGGGGGTGTTTATTACATGACACGCAGAGATTACTTACAGTTTATCTGAATATCAATGATAACCTCCATCAATATCAATAATACCTCTATTCATTAATGACATTATATTTACGCCTCCATCAATGCCATAATTTTGGCAGGTTAATCATGGAGAGATAGCGTGGAAACAGCACCGACAGCACGAACAGTAGCCAGATTGCAGACAGTAGAAGGGATCAGAGAGTTTGTTAAGCAAAGAACGGCTTTCGCCGATTTCAGTCAGGGAATTAACGCATGGGTATTTATCTGGTATCCCGGAGACGGGAATATTGGTCATGCAGCCATGTTTATTGGTCCGATTGCTCATGAAAGCACTTATGTCAGCTGGTGGCCACGGTTCGAAGACGACAAAATTCTTTTCAGGAAATACCCTGCCAGACCCTCAGCGGGTTATGAAATAGATTGTGAAAGAGAAGCCTGTGATCCGGATGTCATTTATGGTATCAGATCGCTGGATGAAGTAGCGATGAAGCGGACATGGCATGACATTTGTTACTCCAAAGACTCGCCATCCTTTAGAACATTATCAAAAAATTGTGCAAATATAGTAGGGAGGATATTAAAAGCCGGTTTAATTAATTCCCCTCTCAGGCATAAAGTGTTTGGGATAATGGACGGTGACTTTTACGTCTCAACGCCTAAGCGTATTGCTGTAATTTGTAATCTCTTACGAGATAATAATAAGGCTGTAAAAATAAGAATGTCAGCGAAAACCCGAAATTTAAACCCCTTTAAAACGGTATTTCGTTTGCGCTAGTTTTTTTATAAACAAGAAAAAATAAATAAGAACGGAATAATTAATAACGGAAAAAATAAGGGCATCAGAATGCCCTTATTTTTTTATCAATATCAGTCGTTGAAATACCAGTAGCCGCTGTTCACCAGTGCAGACAACAGGGCGAGGAACGAAGGATCGTCAAGCGCATCACCGAGCATTTCACGAGTCACCGTCTTGTGGCGTGCCATGGCGTCAACGGCGGCGGTTTGTTCAGACGTCATCGCCTCGCCATTCACGTAACACACATCCCCTACGCGCAGTACGCGCAAACCACCGACGCGTTCAAGCGTTTCGCCCGACGCCATGAGTTCATAGATTTCACCCGCCTGATACGGAGGTTCCGGCGGAGCCAGATCCAGTTCATGACGTGACTGTGAGATGAATTCGCCAAACCAGCTGTTGAAATGCTCAGGGTTATTGATCAGTTCGAGCATCATACCGCGCAGCTTATCCAGCTCGGCAGGCTGGACTTCAGCCGGATGTTCGCGCTCAACCAGATCCGGATCGGTATAACGATGGCTTCCCAGTTCACGGGAAAGGACATGATCGGCAAATCCGCTGATCATTTCGCGGGTGTTCGGCGCGCGGAAACCCACTGAATAATTGAGGGAATTCTCCAGCGAATAGCCGTCATGCGGGAAGCCCGGCGGAATGTAGACGATATCGCCAGGTTCCAGTTCTTCGTCGATAATGGCTTCAAACGGCTCAACCTGAAGCAAATCCGGATGCGGACAGTGTTGTTTCATGGCGATTTTTTCGCCCACGCGCCAGCGGCGGCGGCCGGTGCCCTGAATGATAAACACGTCATATTGATCAAGGTGCGGGCCTACGCCACCGCCAGGCACCGAGAAAGAAATCATCAAATCGTCCATGCGCCAGTCAGGAATATGACGGAAAGGCGTCATCAGATGCGAGGAGGGCTCATGCCAGTGATCGACGGCCTGAACCAGTACCGACCAGCCGTTTTCGCCCAGATGATCATAGCTCTCAAATGGCCCGTGGCTGACGTTCCAGCGACCGTCCTGATTGCTGACCAGACGGCTGTCGACTTCACTTTCCATTGCCAGACCGGCCAGTTCATCCGGAGAAATCGGATCGACGAAATTTTTGAAACCGCGCTTTAACACGACAGGACGTTTTTGCCAGTAACGTTGCAGGAAATCGTTCCAGTCCAGGTCTAGTTTGTAATCCATTTTTTTTCCAAAAGAAGGTGGGTCTGTAAAGGATTATAACGGAAGGTGTTGCGGCTGCGTTGGGCAATTGCCAGCAAATTTCGTACTCCGGTGAATAAAGCATCGAAATTTGCCGGAGATTGCATCCGTCGTCTGTTATTCGAGCTCGATGCCTTGCTGTAAACCAAAGCAAACCCGCATGCTGGCCCCGCCGAGCGGGCTGTCGCCAATGATGATTTGGCCGTCGTATTGCTCGATGATGTCGTTCGCCAGAGAAAGTCCCAGCCCTTGCCCCGGACGCAGGGTATCGGCGCGCTGCCCGCGCTGGAAAATCACTTCACGTTTGCTGACCGGAATGCCAGGGCCGTCATCTTCAATCAGGATCACCAGCTGGTTTTCGGTGTGCACCGCACTGATTTCCACAAACTCCAGGCAGTATTTACAGGCGTTATCAATGACGTTGCCCATCACTTCCATGAAGTCGTTCTTTTCGCCGACGAAGGTGATTTCCGGCGAGATATCGACGGTGATCACCACCCCTTTACGCTGATACACCTTGTTCAGCGCCGAACACAAACCGTCGAGGATCGCAGGCACCGAATGCACTTCGCGGATCAGTAAATTTTGTTCAGAGCGCAGGGTGGCCCGGTGCAGGTAATAGCCAATCTGCTGCGAGATGCGGCTGATTTGCTCGAGCATCACCGGTTCAGCTTCTTCGATGGTCATCTGTTTGCCATTGCGCAGGGCGCGCAGGGTGGACTGCAACACCGCCAGCGGCGTTTTCAGGCTGTGAGTCAGGTCTGCCAGCGTGGTGCGATAGCGATCGTAGCGCCCACGTTCGCCGTGCAACAGGATATTCAGATTGCGCACCAGCCCGAGCAGCTCGCGCGGCGGATTTTCATCCAGCGATTCGCGCTCATGGGTTTCCAGTTCGGCGACCTGATGGATCACTTCTTTGATGGGCCGCAGGCTCCAGTACGCCGCCAGCCACAGCAGCGGCACCACCAGCAACAGATTGGCCAGCAGCACATAACTGAACCATTCCCAGACCAGATCGGAACGCTGTAACTCTTGCGGGATCGTATCGACGACCACGATGTTCAGTGCCGGCAGGCGCGCCGTGGCGTTGTAGGTATTCACCGCGATGGAGTGCGTCATGGCGTTGGCATCGGTGTCGTCGTAATCTTTCAGCTTGTCCTGCGCCTGCGGATTATTACCCAACACTTCGCTGCTGATTTGCGTGTCGGTATCCAGCTCATAAAAACCTGGTTTATTCATCCAGGCTTTATTGATCTGAGCTTCCAGTTCCGGGATACGGCGTTCCGCCCACAGCAATTTACCGTCGGCGTCGTAAATAAACACCAGCGTGGGCGTATTAAGGTCCAGATCGGGCGGAACATTGATGGAGAGTTTGCCTTCGCGCCATTGCGCCAGGCTAAAGAAGAGATTGCTCTCACCGCGCAGCAGGCGATAGGCCGTTTTATCGAAACTCACCATGTAGCCAACCACTGCCACCAGCCCGTAGGCCAGCGAAAGCGCGAGCACAACGGCGGCCGTCGCCATCATAAAACGCACGCGCAGGGAGAAGGGTTTTTTAGTACGTCCTTTCATGACGCGTCCTTACGTAGTGAGGCATCAGGCGGTAGTAAACCACGTCGTTATGCGCGGATGTCGAAACGATAACCCTGGCCGCGTACCGTGGTGATCACATCTTCCGGGTGCTCTGCCTGCAGTTTTTTGCGCAGGCGCCCCATCAGGACATCCACGGTATGGCTTTCGCGCAGTTCTGCGTCCGGGTAGAGCTGAAGCATCAGTGAGTCTTTGCTGACCACTTTTCCGGCGTTGCGGATCAGCGTTTCGATGATGGTGTATTCGAAAGCGGTCAGTTTAATGGGATTTTCGTTAACGGTCAGTTCACGACGGGATAAATCAATCTGGAACGGATGCAGGGTAATGACCTGTGATGCCAGGCCGCTGTTGCGGCGCATCAGCGCCTGCATACGTGCCAGCACTTCTTCCAGATGGAAAGGTTTGGTGACGTAATCGTCGGCACCGGCTTCCAGCACCGCGACTTTATCCTGCCAGCTTTCGCGGGCGGTCAGCACCAGAATCGGCAAATTTGCCTGGTGACTGCGCCAGCGGCGGATCAGGCTCAGGCCGTCTTCGCCCGGCAAACCGAGATCGACAATCGCGATATCCGGTGCATGTTCATGCAAAAAATAATCGGCTTCTTTGGCGTCTTCAGCGGCATCAACCTGATGCCCCATCTCTCTCATCTGAACTGAAAGGTGATGGCGCAACAGTGCGTTATCTTCAATGACTAAAATTCGCATGGTAATTCCTTATCCTTGTGGCGCGTAAGGCGACAGAAACATTCTGAGTGTAATTGTAAATGATTCAGAAACATTTTAATCAACCTCACATCAACGCCGTGACCGGCAATCTAAACAAAACCTAAACCAATTATAAACGGGCTTGCCGGGCAGAAGCATAAAATGTGAGATCGATCGCTGTTAAATACCAAAGGTACTATTAAGGTATTTCAAAGGTATCTTGAATACCTGACTCTTTCCGTCGCTTTGGGTGCGTATCGCACCGCGCGGGCCCCTCATTCAGCAAGGATATAATAATGAAACGTACCCATCTGAAGCTGTCCGTTATGATGTTTATCGAGTGGTTTATCTGGGGAGCGTGGTTTGTGCCTCTCTGGCAATACCTGAATAAGCTGGGTTTTACTCCCTCCGAAATCGCCTGGTCTTACAGCAGCACCGCCATAGCGGCCATTCTCTCGCCGGTGCTGGTGGGCGTGATGGCTGACCGCTACTTCGTCGCGCAAAAAGTGCTTGGCTGGCTGCTGCTGGCCGGTGCTGTGCTGATGGCGTTTATCGCGCTGCAAACCGAATTTTCCACCTTCTTCCCGCTGCTGGTGGTTTACGCCATCACCTATATGCCAACGGTGGCGCTGACCAACAGCATTGCGTTCGCCAACATCAATGACACCGAGAAGGATTTCCCGCGCATCCGCGTACTTGGCACGCTGGGCTGGATTGCTTCCGGGCTGGTGATCGGTTTTGTGCTGCCGCTGCTGCTTGGCATGAACAACATTTCTGATACCGGGTTGCCGTTGTGGATCACCGCTATTGCCTCGCTGGTGCTTGGGGTTTACAGCTTCTGGCTGCCGGAGACACCGGCAAAAGGCAAAGGGCCGGTGGATATCAAAGCGCTGTTCGGCCTGAATGCGCTGGGCTTGCTGAAAGACCGCTCTTTCGCGATTTTCGCGTTGTGCTCATTTCTGTTTTGTATGCCGCTGGCGTTTTACTACCAGTTTGCCAACGGTTACCTGACGCAGGTGGGTTTGCCCAACGCAACCGGCTGGATGACCCTCGGCCAGGTGTCTGAAATCTTCGCCATGCTGGCGTTACCTTTCCTGCTCAAACGCTACGGTATAAAAAAAGTGCTGATGCTGGGCTTTGTCACAGCGGCAATCCGCTACGTATTCTTTATTTATGGCGGCACGGCGGATGTCTGGGCTTACAGCATGCTGTTCCTCGGCATTCTGTTGCACGGCGTCAGCTACGATTTCTATTTTGTCACCGGGTATATCTATGTCGATAAAAAAGCGCCGCTGCATATGCGCACGGCGGCACAGGGCCTGATCACAATGATTTGTCAGGGATTGGGCAGTTTTATCGGCAACTGGCTGGGCGGCCGGGCGATGACCACTTTCTCGCTGAGCACGCCGAAAAATGGCATGACGTTCGACTGGTTTGCGGTCTGGGGCGTGGGTGCTGCGATGGTTGTCAGCGTGATGCTGCTGTTTCTGCTGTTCTTTCGCGAACGCAGCAAAACCATTACACCGGTCAGCCTTAGCCAGCCTTCCTAAGCATTCTTTTCACAACAGGCGGGCAGGCTGCCCCTCTGACATTGATAGCAGGAGATTTACATGACACAGCTAAGCCTTGAGAGCCGTATGCTCGGCGCGTTGTACGGACAAATGCTGGGCGACGCGCTGGGCATGCCCTCGGAGCTCTGGCCGCGCGAGCGGGTTAAGCAACACTTCGGCTGGATCGATCGTTTTCTTGATGGCCCGGCAGAAAATAGCGCCGCCTGTTATTTCACCGCTGCACAGTTTACTGATGATACGTCGATGGCGCTGGCGCTGGCCGATGCGCTGCTGGAAGCGGAAGGCCGCGTCGTACCGGAACTGATTGCGCGGAATGTGATCCGCTGGGTAGACAGTTTTGACGCGTTTAATAAAAACATTCTTGGCCCGAGCTCGAAACTTGCGCTGGCCGAACAGAAGAAAGGCGTGGTCATTGAGGCGCTGGAAAACAATGGTGTGACCAATGGCGCGGCGATGCGCGTTTCCCCGCTTGGCTGCGTACTGCCTTCGGCGCCGCTGGAGAGATTCTGCGAGCAGGTGTGGCTGGCGTCCAGCCCGACGCATAAATCTGATATTGCCGTGGCAGGCGCGGTGGTGATTGCCTGGGCTGTGTCGCGGGCCATTGAAGGGGCGAGCTGGCCTGAAATCCGCCTGGCACTGCCGGATATTGCGAAATATGCCCAAACGCGCAAACCCACCACTTTCAGCGCTTCACTGGCGGCGCGCATCGAACTGGCTTTCGCCACGGTGCAGAAAGCCGAAGGAACGGAGCAGGCGTCCGAAGCGGTTTATCAGCTGGTTGGCGCGGGCGTCAGCACCATTGAGTCTGTGCCTGCCGCGCTGGCGATGGTGGAGCTGGCCGGAACATGCCCGAATCAGTGCGCAGTGTTGTGTGCCAATCTCGGCGGCGATACCGATACCATTGGTGCGATGGCAACCGCCATTTGCGGCGCGTTGAACGGCATTGAGGTGTTTAAGAAAGAGTGGCTGGATGAACTGAAACGGGTCAATCCGCAGAATATGACGCGCTACAGCGACGCATTTCAGCGTTTCCGCCAGCAGGCGCAGGAGGCTGAATGAGCCAGGGCCATCGCGAATTATTACAGACGCTGATGCAGGGCGACTGGCATCAGCAGGCACCGGTGATGGTCGTCGGCGCTGCGGTCATGGACATGGTTGCCAGAGCCGATGCGTTACCGGAGCGCGGTGGGGATATTGCCGCCGACGTAACCGGTTTTCACCTCGGTGGCTGCGCGCTGAATATTGCGCTCGGGCTGAAACAGCTGGGTATTCACAGCCGTAATCTGTTGCCGGTGGGCGAAGGCATGTGGAGCGATCGTCTGAGGCGTGAAATGGCGGCACGGGAAATCACCTCGGATTTGCAGGTGCGCGGCGCGGATAACGGCTGGTGTCTGGCGCTGGTTGAGCCGGACGGCGAGCGGACGTTTATCTCTGTCGACGGTATTGAAAATCAGTGGCAGCCCGGCTGGCTGACCGACGCTACGCCACAAAACGGGCTGGTGTATGTGTCGGGTTATCAGTTGGGCGCGAAACAGGGAACGGTGCTGCTCGACTGGCTGGAAACCTTACCCGATGCGGTGCGCGTGGTGGTGGATTTTGGCCCGCGTCTGGATGTGATGCCCGAAGAACGCATTCGCCGCGTGATCCGCCCCGGCGTGATCCTGACGCTCAACGAACGGGAAGCCACGCTGCTGGGGTTTACCGATGACGCCGAAGCCTTCTGCCGTGAGCTGAATGCCAAAACCGGTGAACTGGTGGTACTGCGCTGCGGCGAAAAGGGAAGCTATTATTTTGCGGAGGCCAGTGATTGCGGCTGGATTGCGGCGCGTAAAATCACTGTGGCTGACAGCATAGGTGCGGGTGACAGCCATTGCGCCGGTTTGCTGGCAGGGCTTTCACTCGGCCTGACACACTGGCAAAGCATGACGCTGGCAAATTGCGTGGCGGCCTATGTTGTTTCGCAGACTGGCGGGGATTGCGCGCCGACGCTGGCGCAACTGGCCAGCACGTTTGAAAAGAGTGAACCGGCGCTGTGAATCAGTCTTCGCTGATGAACTCATACATGTCGCTGCGGCAAAAGCTTTCACTGTATTCAATCGGCCGGTTTTGCCCGTCGAACAATGTCTGCTTTATGATCAGCAGCGGCATGGGCTCAGTCAGCTGCAAAGATTGCAAGGTTTCAGCGTCGGACATTGCTGCGCTGACCCGGCTTTGCAGTGCGCCAAGCTCAATATTGTTGCGGCTGAAATAGTCATAGAGCGAGACGCCGATATCCTGCACATCCCCGATGGCGGCCATGATCACGTATGAAACCGCCACGGACATCGGGCGCGTGTCGATGTAATGAATTCGCTTGAGCATATAAACCGGTGTGCCTTCGGTGATCGCCAGTTTGCTGGCAATCAGCGCGGATGCCGGTATCTGATCACGGCTGATCCACAGCGTATCGGGCTTGCGGCCTTGTAACATCACTTCGCGCGAAAACCCTTTCACCCCGGCCAGCGAGTAAGAAAGCCTGGCATCAACCGCTTTTTTGATAAAGGTGCCGTAACCGCGTGAACGGCCTATGTGCCCGTCCTGTTCCAGCTTTGCCAGCGCCTTACGCACGGTGATCCGTGAAATCCCCAGCGCTTCGGTGAACTGTCGCTCACTCGGCAGGAAATCGCCGTCCTGCAAAATACCCGATTCCATTGCCTGACGAACCGATTCGTTAAAACACAAATACAGCGGCATAGTGCCTGTCTGAGCCAGATCGGTTTTCAGTTTTTCCAGCACCTGCTGGTTAGTGTCCATGCTCATACGGGCTTTTCCTGATGGCTGTAATGGCCTCTATTTTAGAAGGAAAGAGAATTTTTGCAGTGACATTTTACGCGTATGCGGGATTAAATCTGCGGGAGGGAAAAGGGGCGTTAAAGATAAATTCAAACGCCCCGTAAGGTTAATGTGTGATGACGCAGTGGCTTTCCATTCGCCACATTTTCTCCAGCGCACGGGCTTCGCCGGTGATTTCCACTACGCCCTGACTGCGGATATCCCCACTCGAGGCACCCACGCGAATGTCAAACTCACCGGGTTCGACCACGCGCTGCCCGTTACGCTGAGTGAAATTCAGCATGTCGGTGGGCAGGGTGAAGGTCAGCTCAGCACTTTCGCCTGCGCGCAGATGCACCCGCTGGAAGGCTTTCAGCTCCTGAACCGGGCGAACCTGCGAGGCCACGCGATCGCGGACGTACACTTGTACCACCTCGCTGCCGTCTTTATCCCCGCTATTACTGACGGTAATTTTTGCGATGACGTTGCCGTTCAGCGACGCTACCTGTGGCTGAACAATCGACAGTTCGCCATAACGGAATGTGGTCCATGTTTTACCGTATCCGAAGGGATAGCGGGAGCCGAAATGGAAAGCATAGGGTGTGCCGCCGCTCTTGAGTTTGTGGTTGTAGTAATAGGGCATGGCGCCCGCGCTGTGGGGAACGGATACCACCAGGCGCCCGGCAGGTTCCCGCACGCCGGTCAGCACATCGGCAATCGCATTTCCGCCTTCCTGGCCCGGTGCCCATGCCATCACCAATGCGGCGACCTGATCTTCAAGCCCGCCGAGATTGTAAGGGCGGCCACCAGTCATCACGACAACCACAGGTTTTCCTGTTGCCACCACGGCGGCGACCAACTCCTGCTGTACGCCGGGCAGGCGCAGGCTGTCGGTATCTGACCCTTCGCCAACGGTGCCACTTTGGAACAATCCGGCCAGATCACCGACAAAGACCAGCGCGACATCGCTCTGTTCTGCGGCTTCAACCGCTTGTGCAATCAACCGGGTATCCCGTGAGACGGGGGAGGTTTGTATCGGTTTACCCGTATCACCGGGGAAGACCGGAGCACCCGCCACCCGATGTTCAATAATGTGGCAGCCTTTGGCATAACGCAGATTCTGGCTGCTTACGCGTTTTTGTAATGCCTGTAAGGGCGTCACGACCTGCGACGCGCTGTCCTGCATATCACTGATGATCAGATGAACCGGAAAACTGTAGCCGCTGAGCAGCGCCAGCGGATCATCGGCCGTCGGCCCGATGATCGCGAGCCGTTGCTGGCCAGCCAACGGCAAAACGCCATTATTTTCCAGCATCGTGATGGAATTCACTGCGGCTTCATATGCCAGTTTACGGGTTTCGGGTGTTTGCAGCGCAATGGCATTTTCATCGGTATAAGGGTGCTCGAACAGCCCCAGACGGAATTTCTCCTGCAGAACGCGTCCGACGATCTCGTCGATTTTTGCCATGGAGATCAGACCCTGTTCAACGGCTTGCGCAAGATGGCGTGCGCAGTCATCTTTCGGCAGCTCGATATCCAGACCGGCGTTAAAAGCCAGCGCGGCGGATTCCGTGGCGTTGCGGCTGATGCCATGATGCTGGTGCAGCAGACTGATGCCGCCATAATCCGCCACTATCAGACCGTCAAAGCCCCATTCTTCGCGCAGCAGCGTCGTCATCAGGAAGGCATCTGAGTGGCCGGGCTGATTATCAATATCGTGATAGGCAGGCATGACTGAACCGGCATTTGCCAGTTTCACTGCCATTTCAAACGGCAGGAGAAAGGTGTCATTAAGCTCACTAAACCCCAGATGCACCGGCGCATGGTTGCGCGCCCCTTCGCTGAAAGAGTGCCCGACATAGTGTTTCAGCGTCGCCAGCACATCGCGTTTTTCACCTTGTAAACCCCGCACAAAACGGGTCGCCATCACACCCGTCAGGTAGGGGTCTTCCCCAAACGTCTCTTCAGTCCGCCCCCAGCGTACGTCGCGGGAGACGTCCAGTACCGGCGCTAACCCCTGACGGCAACCGGTGCTGCGGGCTTCATCGCCAATGGCGGCAGCGGTACGTTGCATCAACGCCGGATCCCAGGTGGAGGCGTAGTTCAGCGACGAAGGAAACAGTGTGGCATCTTTGCACAATAAACCGACCAGACACTCTTCATGAAATAAAGCCGGAATACCCAAACGGGTTTCTTCCATTAAGGTTCTTTGCAGACGATTAAGGGCGCGAACCCCTTCTTTGGGTTCGACAATATGCGTTCCCAGCGGGCGGGTAATCTGCCCGATCCCGCGTTTAAGGCGTTCGCTGAGCGCCGCCTGTTGAGTGACGCCGGCGAATTCATCGCTCAGATCGGTGCGCTCGCGATGATCGCCCGCGGCGGACAATATCAGCCAGAACGCGTGCATTTGTGCGAATTTCTCTTCAGGCGTCATTTGTGCCAGCAAATCGGCGACACGTTCATGCACCGGACGGTGGGCATCCTTATAAATGGCAGACATGCTTTCCCCTTGTAAGTGTTGCCATCCGCACGACGGCGCGGATATGTTTTCTGACCATCAATATTGGTAGCGCAAAGCAAACACAACAATTGCCGAAACCGCCATCCAACTTATGTTTTTTGGTTTTCTCCCTTAAATGTGATGCGGCTCGAATATATTAATTTTGTTTATTACAAAAAGCAGGAATAAGCCGTGTCTGCGTCACATTTGATTAAAAGCATAAAACATAAGTGAAATATCAGAATATCCCGCCTCAATGTCAGGAATTATAAAGACAAAGGAATTCTAATTTAAAAATTAAGGTGAATGCATGTCAGCGTTAACTGAAAGGATCACCAACAAAGAAAAGCTGGGTTTTGGATTAGGTGATGCGGCAAGCCATATCGTTTTTGATTCCTCTGTCGCTATTCTGGCTTACTTTTATACTAATATTTACGGGCTTTCTCCCGCCGTGATGGGCACGCTATTTTTGGTGGTGCGCATACTTGATGCGATTACTGATCCGATAATGGGCGCAATTGCCGATCAGACGAAAAGTCGCTGGGGGCGTTTCCGCCCTTGGTTACTGATTATTTGTGTGCCTTTTGCCGTGAGTTGCGTATTGGTGTATTCCACACCTGACTTCGGACAAACGGCCAAAATTGTTTATGCGGTGCTGGCCTATATCTTCATGACCATCATGTATACGGCAATCAATATCCCTTACTGTTCGTTAGGCGCAGCAATTACCGCAGACCCGCAGGACAACCTGTCACTCCAGTCCTGGCGCTTTGCGATTGCTCCTATCGGTGGCGCAATGGGGACTGCACTCATCCTGCCGCTGGCTGATTTTATCGCTCCCGGCGATCGTGCTACCGGCATGCAGTGGGCGATGGGGATTTTTGGTGTGATTGGTTGCCTGATGTTCCTGACCTGCTTCCTGACGACGCGCGAGCGTATTACGCCGGTCAAAGAAGAGAATATGAATATCCTTCGGGACGTGCGTATTTTGATGAAAAATGACCAGTGGCGGATCCTGTCTGTCTATAATCTTGCCATGCTTTGTGGGGTAGTAGTTCGCGGAAGCCTGCTGGTGTATTTCGTGCAATATGTGTTGCATCAGGGCAGCGGTATTATTTCCATCTTTATGCTGGCAACGACAGTCGCTTCTGTTATCGGGAGTTTATTCGCGAAATCACTGGGTACCTGGATGTGTAAAATCCGCGCTTCCGTGTGGGTTAACGTATTAAGTGCGCTGGTCGGGTTATTATTCTTTGTACTGCCAACAGAATATTGGATCCCCGCATTTATCGTGCATATCGCGCTGAATTTATTACAGGGTATAAATGCACCGCTGCAATGGTCAATGATTACCGATGCCAATAACTATGGCGAGTGGAAAACGCAACGTCGTATTACGGGCATGAATATTGCGGCGAATATTTTCGTCATTAAACTCGGCGTGGCAATCGGTGGTGCGCTGACAGGTTGGGGGCTGGCATGGTTTGGTTATCAGGCAGGCGTTGAACAACAGTCAGCTGAAGCGATACGGGGTGTATTAATTCTGTTTACCGTTTTACCGGCAATTTTCTATCTGATTACCGCGTTCTCCATCCGCTATTACCGTTTAACGGAAGACCGGATGAACGACATCATCGGCGATTTGCGTCAAAGTAAATTCCAGACCCAGAGTTAAGCCTTACAAACAACACGGACGCGCCCGCTGAGCTGGCGCGTCCGTGAAGAGAACATTACTTCAGTTCATCAACCATTTTGGCTGCACGGCCAATGTAATTGCCCGGTGTCATGGCTTTCAGGCGGACTTTCTCTTCCTCCGGTAATTCGAGAGAATCGATGAACGTCTGCATACCCGCAGCATCAACACGCTTGCCGCGTGTCAGTTCTTTCAGTTTTTCATAAGGTTTTTCAATGCCATAACGGCGCATCACGGTCTGGATTGGCTCGGCCAGCACTTCCCAGTTGTGATCCAGTTCATTCGCCAGATTCGCTTCGTTCACTTCCAGCTTGCTGACGCCTTTCATGGTTGCCTGATAGGCGATCAGCGCATAGCCCAGACCCACGCCGAGGTTACGCAGTACGGTGGAGTCGGTCAGGTCGCGCTGCCAGCGTGATACCGGCAGTTTGCTCGCCAGGTGCTGCAATACGGCGTTGGACAGACCCAGGTTACCTTCTGAGTTTTCAAAGTCGATTGGGTTGACTTTGTGCGGCATGGTGGAAGAACCGATTTCGCCAGCGATGGTGCGCTGTTTGAAGTGGTTCAGGGCAATGTAACCCCAGATGTCGCGGTCGAAGTCGATCAGAATGGTGTTGAAACGCGCCACGCAGTCGAACAATTCCGCGATGTAATCATGCGGTTCGATCTGCGTGGTGTACGGGTTCCATGTCACGCCTAAAGAGGTCACAAACTCTTCGCTGAACTGGTGCCAGTCCACTTCCGGATAGGCAACGATGTGGGCATTATAGTTGCCGACAGCACCGTTGATTTTCCCCAGAATTTCAACGTTTTCCAGCTGCTTAAACTGGCGATCCATACGATAAGCGACGTTAGCCAGTTCTTTACCGATGGTGGATGGCGTCGCAGGCTGGCCGTGGGTGCGTGAAAGCAGCGGAATGTCGCGGTATTTGTGCGCCAGACCTTTGACCGCATCAATGATTTGTTTCCAGTACGGCAGTACAACGTCCTGACGTGCCGTTTGCAGCATCAGCGCGTGGGACAGGTTATTGATGTCTTCGGAGGTGCAGGCGAAGTGGATGAACTCAGACACCGCGTGCAGGGCAGGGATGGCAGCCACTTTTTCTTTCAGGAAATATTCCACCGCTTTGACGTCATGGTTGGTGGTCTTTTCGATGTCTTTGATGCGCTGCGCATCGTTGACATCGAAATTGGCCACTAACTGGTCAAGGAAAGCGTTTGCGTCGGCATCAAAAGCAGGAACTTCCTTGATTTCTGCACAGGCGGCCAGTTTTTGCAGCCAACGTACTTCAACCTGCACACGGAATTTCAGCAGGCCAAATTCGCTGAAAATAGTGCGCAGCGCGCTGACTTTATCACCGTAGCGTCCATCAACGGGGGAAACGGCGGTCAGTGAGGATAATTCCATCGGTAGCAACTCCTGGGATCTTATTAACAATGAGCGAGAATATTTTTCGCCTGTTCAAACAGACGATTACGGGAAAACATCAGCTGCAGGCGGCCACCGCCGACCTGATGCCACAGCACAGCGGAACGGATACCGGCCAGTAAAATAGCGCGAACCTTCGCCTGCACCTGAGAATTTTGTAAAATGGCCGGTGAACCGGTCACCTGAATACGCGGACCGGCCGGGCTGACGACATCGACATAAATTGAGGCCAGTGAACTTATCATGGTGTCGGATTCAAGCTCATAATGTGCCAGCTGGCGGTCGAGCTGATCGATGCGTTCACCAAGCTGATTCATCGCCGGCTTATTGGCATAAAGCTTGCGCTCCAGCACCATCAGGCTTAATGCGTAGCGCGTTAACTCAGCGCCCGGCCCCTGACGGTTGGCGTTGAGCACGCCTAACAGTGTCTCCAGCCCCATCTTCAAATTGGCTTCATTATTACCGTACACCGCCAGCGTGGACGCCGGATTCATCTCCAGCAGGCTGCGCAGTGAAACTGACATTTCTTCCTGAGCGCACTGACCGTCATGTGCCAGTTGCTGAACCAGGCGTGCTGCCTGACAGATCCCCGCCAATGCCAGCGTAATGTCATAGTAATTTTTAGCCACGTTTACTCCTGTAAGCGTTTTCGAAACGATGAGACGCGGTGCCAAAGAAAATAGCCCAAACTATTGGCGACAGATCATGCCATAAAACTGCCCCTAAACACAGTTCGGAATCAGTGCAGAACGTCACAGGCGGGCAGAAATAAAGCGGGACGCCCGAAAGCGTCCCGTATTCATGCGCCAGATTGTTCAGTATCAGACCTGAAGTGGCAGGCGTTGTTCGATAATGCCGCCGCCCAGACAGATTTCACCGAGGTAAAATACCGCTGACTGGCCGGGTGTCACGGCCGCAACAGGCGCATCAAAACGCACTTCAATGCGGTCTTCGCCGAGCGGTGTCACCACACAGGGAATATCTTCCTGGCGATAACGGGTTTTCACCGTACAGGTCAGCGGGGCGGTCAGCGTTTTGCGATCGACCCAGTGCAACTGCTGGGCAATCAGACCGACGTTCATCAGACGCGGGTGCTCGTGGCCTTGCGCGACGTAAAGAATGTTGTTTTCCACATCCTTTTCCACCGTGTACCACGGCTCTTCGCTGCCGTCTTTCTGGCCGCCGATACCCAGACCTTTACGCTGACCAAGCGTGTGATACATCAGCCCCTGATGCTGGCCCATGACCTGACCATCAACGCTTTTAATCACGCCCGGTTGTGCAGGCAGATAGCGGCCAAGGAAATCACGGAATTTACGCTCACCGATAAAACAGATGCCGGTAGAGTCTTTTTTCTTAGCAGTGATCAGATCCAGTTCTTCCGCGATGCGGCGGACTTCCGGTTTTTCCAGTTCACCCACCGGGAACAGGCTTTGTGCGACCTGTTCGTGACCGAGCGTGTAGAGGAAATAACTCTGATCTTTGTTGCCATCAACGCCACGCAGCAAATGGCTGACACCGTCGATATCCTGACGGCGCACATAGTGACCGGTCGCGATGTAATCCGCGCCCAAATCTTCTGCCGCAAATTCGAGGAAGGCTTTAAATTTGATTTCTTTGTTGCACAGAATATCCGGGTTCGGCGTGCGTCCGGCTTTATATTCTTCGAGGAATAATTCGAACACGTTGTCCCAATATTCCGCCGCGAAATTCACGGTGTGCAGTTCAATGCCCAGTTTGTCGCACACGGCCTGCGCATCGGCGAGGTCGGTGGCTGCTGTGCAATACTCTTCGTCGTCATCCTCTTCCCAATTTTTCATGAAGAGACCCTCGACCTGATAACCCTGCTGTTGCAAAAGGTAGGCAGATACAGAGGAATCGACACCGCCGGACATCCCGACGATCACTTTTTTCTGGCTGTTGTCAGACATAATAGTCCCGAAACATAGGAATTAATTGCCCGGCGCTGACGGTGTTTTTCAGGGTATTTGTCCCACGAGGATGAAGGCCGCGCGCGACAAAAAACACCACAGCAACCCGGACATCGGTTACTTCTTAAAGATTACGCAAAAAAGAACGCGCGAAATTTTATCACGTCAGGCCGGTTGCTGCATCGCTGATTCACAGGAAAGCAACAACCGGCCCGGCAGGTTATTCCGGCAGGTTGAAATTGTGCAGGATTTCCAGAGGGTAACGCGGGGATTGCTGATAACAGCGGATGCTTTCCGCCACCAGCGGCGAGCGCAACTGTGAGGAACCCATAATCTCTTCGGCAGTGACCCAGCGGCACTGATCGATGTCGTCGTCCTGCGGCGCGGTGTCGGACATGTGTGGCAGATCAATCACGAAGGCGAAACGCAGGAAGGGCGTGCCGTCCGGTGCCTGCCACTGGTGCAGACCAAGGAACGACTGAGGTTCGGCATGAATGCCCGTTTCTTCATATAATTCACGTTTCGCGGCGCTGATTAATGTTTCGTCAGCTTCCAGATGACCGGCGGGCTGATTCCAGGTGACTTTACCGTGGACGGTTTCTTCCACCACCAGAAATTTTCCCTGAGCCTGTACGACGCAGGCAACGGTAACGTGCGGTTTAAACATGTGAAATTTCCTTCCATTGGCCGGGTTGTAAGTCGCCGAGTGTAAACTCGCCCATGCTGTAACGGATAAGACGCAGCGTCGGAAAACCCACGTGTGCCGTCATGCGGCGCACCTGGCGGTTTCTCCCCTCGTACAACGTGATTTTCAACCACGCAGTGGGGATCGCTTTGCGCTCACGGATTGGCGGATGACGCGGCCATAACCATTCCGGTTCATCAACGATTTCAGCGCCAGCGGGCAGGGTGGCACCATCTTTCAGCACCACGCCCTCACGCAGCGCCACAACCGCCGCAGCATCGGGTTCACCCTCGACCTGAACATAGTAAATCTTCCCGGTACGCTTGCCCGGTTGTGTCAGCGCAGCCTGCAGTTTGCCATCGTTGGTCAACACCAGTAAACCTTCGCTGTCGCGATCCAGACGGCCTGCGGCATAGACATCTGTTAACGAAATGTAATCCTTTAGTGTCGCGCGACCGGCCTCATCAGTGAATTGTGGCAGTACATCGAACGGTTTATTGAAGAGAATCACTTTTCTCGGCCCTTTTGGGGCAGATTGTTCTTTGGCAGGCCGTTTGCTGAAACGTTTAACGTTGTGATTTTTAAAAGATAGCGGGTTCATAGGCATTGAAGTTAGAGAGAATTAGCGCATTATACTTGAAAAATGTTTCGGATTGGCTAGCGGGAAATATTCGAGTAGTATCAACCGGCATCTTACAAATTTTTAACAAAAATGCGCTCGAAGGAGAGGTTAATGGAAAGCAAAGTAGTTGTTCCGGCTGAAGGTAAAAAGATTACAGTAGACGCTCAGGGTAAACTGGTTATTCCTAATAATCCTGTGATCCCATTCATCGAAGGTGATGGTATCGGCGTTGACGTGACTCCAGCCATGATCAAGGTTGTTGATGCGGCAGTTCAGAAAGCCTACAAAGGTGAGCGTAAAATCTCCTGGATGGAAATCTACACCGGTGAGAAATCAGTAGAACTGTACGGCAAAGACGTATGGCTGCCAGAAGAAACTCTGGATCTGATCCGTGATTACCGTGTTGCTATCAAAGGCCCACTGACTACGCCAGTTGGCGGCGGCATTCGCTCCCTGAACGTAGCCCTTCGCCAGCAGCTCGATCTGTACATCTGTCTGCGTCCGGTGCGTTATTACACCGGCACGCCAAGCCCGGTTAAACGTCCGGAAGATACCGATATGGTGATTTTCCGTGAAAACTCCGAAGATATCTATGCGGGTATCGAATGGAAAGCCGGCTCTGCTGAAGCCGACAAAGTGATCAAATTCCTGCAAGACGAAATGGGTGTGAAGAAAATCCGTTTCCCACAGGAATGCGGTATCGGCATCAAACCTTGCTCCGAAGAAGGCACTAAGCGTCTGGTTCGTGCGGCGATTGAATACACCATCACTAACGATCGTGATTCACTGACGCTGGTTCACAAAGGCAACATCATGAAGTTCACCGAAGGTGCCTTCAAGGATTGGGGCTACCAGCTGGCGCGTGAAGAGTTCGGCGGTGAGCTGATCGATGGCGGCCCGTGGGTGAAAATCAAGAACCCGAACAATGGTAAAGACATCATCATCAAAGACGTCATCGCTGATGCCTTCCTGCAACAGATCCTGCTGCGTCCTGCTGAATACGACGTTATTGCCTGTATGAACCTGAACGGTGACTACATCTCTGATGCCCTGGCGGCACAGGTTGGCGGCATCGGTATCGCACCGGGCGCAAACATCGGTTCTGATTGCGCGCTGTTCGAAGCCACTCATGGTACGGCACCGAAATATGCGGGTCAGGATAAAGTGAACCCAGGTTCCATCATTCTGTCTGCAGAGATGATGCTGCGTCATATGGAATGGTTCGAAGCGGCAGACCTGATCGTGAAAGGCATGGAAGGCGCAATCGCGGCTAAAACCGTGACTTACGATTTCGAACGTCTGATGGAAGGCGCTAAGCTGCGTAAATGCAGCGAGTTTGCCGACGACATGATCGCCAATATGTAAGCTGACAGTCATCAGAATCTGATGCCTGATTAACGCTATCTGAGGGAACCTGAGGGTTCCCTTTTTTTATCTCATTTTCATGGGCTTATTGTTTATTTTTTCAGCCTTATTGTGCATCCGGGCCGCGGGTGTTAAATATGAGCCACTTTTTTGACAGTGGATTGAATTCTCGTTGCGCTTATTCCTTTCCAACTCCTTGTTTCGTATCGATCTTCGACGCCTGATCCTCAGTTTAGCCGTCATGAGCGCCTTCGTGACGCTGGCAAACAGCTTCTATGCCAGCTACAGCGTCCAGCGCCAGTTGTTAATCGACAATACGCTTGAAGAGAACCGTGTCTATGCCGCAAAACTGGCGGCCAGCACTGAACAGTTTTTGAAAAGCATGCAAAAGCAGCTCGCTTACAGCAGTGTTATCGCAGCGAGTCATTTTGACGATCCCAAAATATTGCAGGCAGAAACCGCCCGTCTGAAGTATCAGACCGACAGTTTTAACTCGGTCGTGATCACCAACATGAAAGGAAAGATCCTCGCGACCTCGCCTGACAGTCTGCAACTTATCGGCCATACGGTGAACACGCCGGGCGCGCTGGAAGCCCTCAAAATGCGACGGCCAATGATCAGCAAGCCCTATATTTCTCTGGCTAAAAACCTGGTGATCGTTATTTCAACGCCGGTAGTCTCTGAGCAAGGGGAATACCTGGGCTACATTGGCGGCACCATTTATTTGCGGCAGAAAAGCATCCTGAACGAGCTGCTGGGCGAGCATTATTACCGCGATGGTTCTTATATCGCCGTGCTTGATAATGAACGGCGCATTCTTTATCACCCGGATGCAAATCGTGTCGGAGAAGTGGTCAAGCCGCGCCCTCTGACGGAGGCGCCAAAAAGCAGTGCCAACGGTAGCCTGATGGTCACTAACCTCGCCGGCAAGGCGATGCTGGCCGGGTATGCGGTGGTTCCGTCATCGGGGTGGGAGATTGTCACGCAGCGCCCCACCGACGCCACGCTAAAACCGCTTGAGGGGCTGATGTATAAAGTTCTCCGGCATCTGACGCCACTGGCGATTGTCACGCTGTTGATTGTCTGGCTATTCTCCCGATTAATCGCGCGGCCTCTCTGGCTGCTTGCGCGAAGCGCCAATGAGATGGATAAGCCGGATGTTTCGAGCAATATTCGCGAAATTCCTTCCTGGTATTTCGAATCTACGCAGCTCAAGCGCGCGTTGCTGATTGGCATCAGCCTGCTGCAAAAGAAAATCGGCAAGCTGAAATTCGAGACACAGACTGACCCGATGACCGGTTTGTTCAACCGACGGGGGCTGGCGATGACGCTCGAAAGCGTTGTACAACTGCGTCAGCAGTTTTCCGCCATCACGCTCGATATCGATCACTTTAAGGCAATTAACGACTCTTACGGCCATGATATCGGCGATGAAGTGATCAAGTCACTGGCTGAGCAGATTCGTCACAGTGCGCGTGAAAGCGATATTTTGTGCCGTGTGGGGGGCGAAGAGTTTCTGGTCTTGCTGCCGGGAACGCCGCTTGCAGAAGCGGGAATGATTGCTGAACGTCTGCGACAAAATGTAGAAACGCTGATGTTGCCAGGCATTCAGCCGATCACCATTTCCCTCGGCGTCGCATACTGGAATCAGCAACAGGGCGAGCCTGACAAAGCGCTGAAGCGCGCGGATGAAGCGCTGTACAGAGCTAAGAAAGAAGGGCGCAATCGCGTAGTGATTTCGCAATAATCCCGATTGCGCGATGAACATCAGGGCAACACCGGCCCTGATGTTCATCCGTTATTTTGCCGCCGAAGCCTGCTGCTTTTTCGCCTGCGCTGCCAGATGATGCCCCACTGCACACCCGGCCACGGCGCCGAGCACCGCGTGATGTTTAAGATGTCCGGCCACGCCACCCACCACCGCCCCCTTCAGGCATCCTGCTGCCTGAGCAAATGAACTGGTCAACAACATGCCCGCAATGATTGCGCCAAAAATTGTTTTCTTACCCACATATCCCCCTGAATGAACAAATAGTGCTGAGCCAGAAAATGTCACATCGGGTTGCACGTTGTCATTTCGGCATCTGTAAGCAGTTACTGCCGTTGTTACCGGTTGGGCCGGAACGTGGCTTTGCTGACGGGGAGTTTGAGATAAGTCACGGTTACATCTGTCAGAGAGGCTAAAAGGCTCATTGATGTAAGGTTTACATTGGCGAAGTGTCGGGTAAGGCGTTCCTTTTCATAACTCTGCTAAACTTAGAAAAGTAACCGGCGGAGATCTTCCTTCTCTGCTGTCTCCGGTTATTTCCACCCGTGAAGAAGGATGCCGCTATGACGCATCAAGAACAATTGCAGGCCCTGATGGTTCGCATTGACGCGCTGGAACAACGTGAAAAGCAGCTCACTTACGCCTCAAACGCTTATCAGGCCATTCTGACGACGCTGTTAGGAACACTTGATAAATCCACGCGTGACCGGGTGATCAATATGGTCGATCAGGCTCACGACATGGCGTATGCCAGGGCCAATCTGGAGCAGAAAGGGAATATTCTCGGCGCGGATGACATCACTCAGCGCATTTTCCTGTTTGCACAAGGCCGCGCTGCGCAGTCTAAATAACGTGACGTAACGTCGCACGACGTCGTAATTTAGCAGACTCGTCATCGGTAACGGTGACGAGGATTTTGTGTGTCTGGGGTCAGGAGCGGCGGTCGGCTTTGAGCATGTTGATCGCCGCACCAAGCAGTATCCGGCGCTGAACGCCGGTTGCGCTGGCCAGTTGCCCATCAAGATACCCAATCAGCGCATCAACGCTCAGAGGCTCGCCTCTGTGGCGCATCTGAATCACGCCGTCGCCAATAATCCGCGCAACTTCATCCCATAGTGGTTGTATCTCACTTTCCGAGAATTTCATCATCGCTCCCGTTTGTGTGATTTACGTACAATCTATCATCTGAGTCGCAGGTGGCAAAGAGGGGGCGAGGTGAAAGCGGAAGAGATAAGTGGCGCAAAATTGTGATGCCTCTTCCACCGGGTGAGCGGAAGAGGCCGGGACGCGTTAGTGCTTAATCACATAAAGATCTTTGGTGTAGACGTAGTTCAGCAGGTTGTCTTTGAAACCGCCGACATAAGGTTTCACCAGCCGCGGGCTGACATAGTGATACAACGGAATGACCGGTGATTGCTCTGTAAGCACTTCCTCGGCTTGCTGATAAGCCTTACCGACATCGGCTTTGTCGGTGGCCTTCAGCGCATCATCCAGCGCTTTGTCGTAGGCAGCATTGCTGAATTTCGGTGTGTTTTCACTGTTGCCGGTGCGCAGGGTATTCAGGAAGGTGGATGGCTCGTTGTAGTCTGCAATCCAGGCATAACGGACAACGTCATAGGTGCCCTGATGCATGGTATCAAGCATGGTTTTCCATTCCTGATTCTGCAATGTCGCATCTACCCCAAGGTTCTTTTTCCACATCGAGGCGGCCGCGATAGCAATGCGCTGATGTGATTCTGAAGTGTTGTAAAGCAGGTTGAATTTCAGCGGATGATCAGGGCCAAAGCCCGCCTCTTTCAGCAGTTTCTTCGCTTCCTCATTACGTTGCTCTTGCGTCAGACTGGCTTCTTTCGGTTTTGCGAAAGTAAACCCACCGGTGTTATCCGGAGACAAGTGCCAGGCCGGTGTTTGTCCCTGACCTAATACTTTATCGGCGATAATGGATTTATCGATCGCCAGATTCAGCGCCTTACGCACGCGAACATCGTTGAATGGCGGCTTTTGGGTATTCATTGCGTAGTAGTAAACGGCAAGGTAAGGGCTGACATGCACCTGCGAACCCAGCTCTTTCTTCAGTGAAGCAAACAGGGTTGCAGGTATGGTTGCCGTAATGTCGATTTCTCCGGCTTTGAATCGGTTTACGTCCGCAGTCGGAGAAGCGATAGGTAAATAGGTGACCTTGTTGATCACCGTGTGCGAATTATCCCAGTAAGTAGGGTTGCGGACGGCGGTGATGCGTTCGTTGACTGTCCAGGTATCGAGTTTGAACGGTCCGCTGCTGACCATATTGCCTGGCTGCGTCCATTTATCACCGAACTTCTCCACATCGGCCTGACTTATCGGCGAGAGAGAAGGGTGGGCGAGCATACCGAGGAAATAGGAGAGCGGCTGATCGAGGGTAATTTCAAGGGTCTGTTTATCGAGCGCTTTGATACCCAGCTGATCCGGCGTTTTTTTGCCGCCAATAATGTCGCCCGCATTCAGCACATGCATGCTGCCGAGGTAGCTTTCATAAGGTGAGGCGGTTTTTGGATCGATCAGGCGTTGCCAGCTGAAAACCACATCCTGTGCGGTGATCGGCTTCCCATCAGACCAGACAATCCCGGGACGAAGATGGAAGACCCAGGTGATGTTGTCTTTCGTTTCCCAACTGCCCGCCAGCGAAGGCTGTGCATTGCCTTTGTCGTCAATCGTTATCAACCCGGCATACAGGTCGCTGAGAATATTGAATTCAACGTCGCTTTCTACTTTGTGCGGATCCAGTGATGCCGGTTCGCTGCCGTTATTGCGGACTATTTCTTGTTTTGCAGCGAGTTCGACGCCTGCGGGAACATTCGCGGCCCAGGTTGAAAAAGAAGTCAGAAAGCTGGTTGAAAGTAGGAGTGCGAGCGGTAGCTTTTTAAAGCAGCCATAAGTTTTACGTATCGTCATTGCCATTTCCTGCCCTGTCAATATGGTTAAATATCAATGAGTAACAGGGTATTCATACCGTTGTTCGGACAGTTTGGCAATCTTTATGAGATTATTAGTAGTGACTCTGTGAATGCTCACGCACTGCATCAAAAGTCAGCATTGTCATGCGCAGGGATCCAGTAACCATCGATGAAATCTTCGATAGGATAACAACCTGCCTGACGCAGCCCCTGTTGTTGCATCGCGAGGGTACATTGTTGCTGAGTATTAAAGGCATCCACGACAAATTCTTCGCAGCCCCCTCCCAGATAACAAATGGTCAACACAAGTGCGAACATAGCGCTCCTCCTTCCTTTTCCCGCAAGGGTAAGCATAGAAGCATTCTGCTGTTAACAACATATGTCGATGTTTGTTTGCTGTTTAATTGTTCGCTGAAGCGGGCCGGCGGGGCTGTTATTTAGCGTAGCGAGAATTTAATCAGAGAGCGTGATATCCTCGCGGCCATAATTTTTACGAATGATCTTGATGAAAGGAGCACCCGATGTCTGACGCTTTAACCAGAGAACAAGAATATGAGTCTGATCTGGTCGCCTGCCAGTTGGTGATTAAGCAAATTTTGGATGTGATTGAGATTATTGCGCCTGCTGAAGTGCGCGACAAGATGTCTCATCAGTTAAAAAGTATCGATTTTAATCATCACCCGGCGGGTGCTGATCCGGTGACCAAACGTGCTATCGAAAAAGCGATTTCACTCATCGAACTTAAATTCACGAAACACGACAGCTGATATCCAACGTTGTGATGCCTGTCAGACGGGCATCACAACGTGGAAGATCGGAAAGCCTGCGTTATTTATTATCGACCACTTCACCCATTTGCTTGAAAATCGGGCAATTCGCCACACCAATCACGCCGCTGTCCGAATGAATATACTGCGAGCTGACAATCCCTCTGGCCGTCAGATACTGACATTTAAGGCCTAAGCCCGCTGCGTTTTCACTGCTGCCAACGGTAACACCGTAGCCTGAAAACAGAAAAATCGCATAAATTACCGCCAGCACAATAATGGCTTTGATAACACTCATTCGAGAAACTCCTGATTATCTATCCTGACATTCAGGATATTGATAAACAGAGTAGATGTTATTTCTGGTGCGTTGTCATCTCAGCAGAGTCTTAATCTGGCTTTCTTTATGTCAAAGCAAAAAATTGGCCCCTGTAAAGGAGCCAATTGATGTCACTGTGTCAATTCAGAACAGCACTTACCAGCGGTATTTCATACCCAGATCTGCAGCCCAGGGTTGGTCAACATCGCTGCCGCCAAGGTAGTTAGCGCCTGCGTAAACGGTGAAGTTTTTGCTCATATCGAACTGTCCACCCAAACCAACGCGAACTGCGGAACCATCGATACCGTTGTCGATACGGTCACCGTTGATATCTGCATCGTTATTGGCATCTTCATAGACATACGCCAGCGTTGCATAAGGGCTGATCGCCTGATCGGCACCCAGATCGAAGGTGTAGCCGATATTCCCACCCAGTTCGTAACGCATGCTGTCATAGGCCTGATCGCTGACTTTCATGTTGTTGCTCATGCTGTAGTCGTCATCGCCGATGAACACACCTGTGATACTTGCATAAGGTGTCAGGTAAGCTTGTGGCGCGAATTTCCAGTCATAACCGGCTTTCAGGCCAAAGCCCCAGGCATCGGTAGTGCTATCGCCAGAAACCTGCTGACCATTGCTCATGCTGCTGTCAGTCGAGTTGCTGAAGTGGCTGTAGCTCAGAGAGGTATCAATGAATACGCCATTTTTGAAGTCCAGGCTGGAGTAAACGCGAGCTGACTGGCTGTCAGTGTCTGCGTCTGCATCATCCATAGAAAGGCTGGATTTCGCGAAGCTTGCCGCCATACCCACCAGCCACTGACGATCGCCGCCACCTTCTGTCACGGTATCAAGGCCGACCATGATGCCGTTAACGTCCTGATCGTAATCAACAACGCCATTGTCACCGTTCTGCTGACCACCGAAGTAATTCACCCAGACGCCGCCTTTGTCATTACCCTGGGTATGACGTGAGCTATCCATACGGTTGCTCAGGGTATCCTGCTCCATATGCCAGGTTGCAGCGTTGGAAGAAGGCAGGCTCAGCGCAGCGTTCGCAGTAGACGTGATGCCTTGTTTAGCCAGAACCACGGTATCGCCAACTTGTTGTGCCTGATATTTGTAGGCTCCCAGATCAGCGGAATTTGCGTGGGTGAAGGAGGCGTTACCCCCATAAGTGCGGATCAGCTCTTTGTTCTGGTAATCCGCGACACGGCCTTCGCCCGTTGCGTTGTTAATACGCACCTGATAGTTACCGTCAGCCACACCATTTACGGCCAGGTGACCATCGGAATTCATGCCGATAGTACCGCGGTCGTAAACATAATCAGCGGCAGTTTTGTCACGTGCATTGTTGAGGTCGGCGTTCAGCACATATTCGCGGCTGCCGGTGTTAAACGTACCGTCGTCGGTTAGCACCATATTGTGCGTATCAACCTGACCTGCGCCTAAATTCAGCTCAGAACCGTTGCCTACGGTGACGGTATTGGCATACAGGGAGGCTGATTCTTCAGTCAGCGTCGCTTTACTGCCTGAGTTCAGGTTCAGGGCATTGGTATAGACTGCACCATGCGCAGCGATTTTCAGGCTGGATTGGTTAGCCAGAGAAATGTTGTCCGCCAGCAAGCCAGACTCAGCAACATTGACTTGTGATTTGTGGTCTACGGTCAGATTGTCAACGTTAGACATCTTGGTCGTGTCCCATTCTGAACCATTATCCAGAGCAATATTAAACAGGCCGCTTTGGTAAACATCTTTGCCAATCAGGTAACCCGTTGTGTCGCTTAAGACAGATCCAGGCCAGATGCTGTTAGCTGAGCGATCATAGAGATAGGCATCTGCGTCAACGTCAGAGATTGCCGCACCGACCCATTTACTGCCGTTATTCAGCGTCAGGTTCAGTTCGTCAGTGTCGTCCCAGCCATTACTGTCTGGCACCCCATCAGCATTGTTGTCGTGGCCACCAGGATAATAGTTTTCATCGAAGGTACTGACGAAGGAAACATCGCCTGTGATCGTGGAATTATTGAAAACAGCATTGGTTTTCATCGCATTATCAGCTGTGGCATTGGCGACAACCGATAAGGCGACATCGTCAGCAGCAACGCCATTTGCACTGATATTACCGTAATCGCTTGGCTTGTCAGACTGACCGTAGAATCCGCTGGTCTGCAATTCGGTATAAGAACCGGAAGTCAGCACGGAATCATTAACGGTCAGGTTATTATCGAACGTGTTCGCGTTATTAACGTCGGTATCAACCCATTCGTAACCTTGCGACAGTGCAATGCCAGCAACGTGTGAGTTATTTTGGATGACGATATTACTTTCCTGATCCAATGTCACGGCCACACCCATGTCATAGGTATTCAGGGTTTCATGGTCACGAACTTTATTAGCATCAGTAACGTCGTAGTCGAAATGTTCGTATGTGTCATTAATGGTAGAGTTATCGATAGTCAGCTGTAATGGAGACTGATCATAATCATTTCGTGCATTACCGCAATCGGTGGTCATGCACTCTGAGGTGATCATGCCGTTGACGGTAGTGTTAGTGATATTGAGCGTATTATTTGTGCCGTTATCAAAGCCCAAATAGTGAGTTGAGATAACGCCGTTCACCACAGCATTATTGATTGAAGAGTAGATGTCTCCGCCAACGTAACCGTTATCTGCACCATCATTATCCGCATAACCACGATAGCCAATATGATTCGCCAGCGTAGAGTCATGATAGAACGTGTCATATACGGTACCGGAGATGTCGGCTGACATCGCCGCAGGTGCAGCGACTGCAACAGCGCAGGCCAGCGCTATTTTAGAAACGAAGAACTTTTTATTCCATGCATGCATTTATTAATCCCTCAACAAAAAATCATCAGCATGAATCAACCGGGAATGACCCCGGTTATTATGCTTTCATTTATATAACGAAGAGACAGAATACCTGTTCGACGGCGGGATAATATTTTAATGAGGTGTGTAATTCAATAAATAAGTTCAAAGAAAGCAGAGAGAAAAATGAATTATTTTTTTATACGTTAAAATAAATCAATGTTTATTTATGTTATTTAAAGCAGCGTATTTCCCTATAATTTCCAAATGGTAGTTATAGCTTGCTTTAAAGTGTGAGATGGCGCGAAAGAAAAATCATGGTGCACCGGGGGTTGACCAGAGAATAAGGCGCGCAGTCAGCACTGAACCATTTTCAGGATGAAATTATTTTCGCTTTATTCAGTCTTTATTATTCGGAAATTCGCATGAATATAAATTGATTAAAAAAATCTCTTTTGAGGAAACAACGCAATGAAATAATGAACAGCGCGCGGAGCAGAGAGATTCATTTTTATTTGATTCAGATCAAGCAGGTTAGGGGGCAATATATTGATAAGAATTATGCATTTTTATGTATGATTTACGTACGTGATTATTTCACGCCAATCTGTGTGCAAAAGGCCGCGCTTCGTTATATCGTTGTTTAAGATTTCCGTCGTACTATGGAAATCTGTTCCATATCATGTTGGACGTTGCCATTGAGCCCTGACAGACGCGCAGTAAACCAGAAGAGAACCGCAATCAAATTGAAAAAACCTGTTTTCAAGTTCAGGAAGATCGTCGTGTTCGTTCTTTTCCTGCTTATTTGCGTTGGCCTTTACCTGATGGCGCTCAACAGCTATTGCGATCAGGGGGGGAACTTTGACCTCGGCGTGTGCGCCATCACCTCCTTTATCCCTTTTTAAACGCCGCCAGCCGTGAGCCCTGCGTAAGAAATTCCTGTTTTTTTGTGATCCACTTCCCTGTCCCGCCGGGAATGATAAGATGTGCGCTCAGAACATCCAGTGGTAGGGTCGTAAATGTTTGATTTCGCTATGGGCCAAAACAGCCTGGCTTCATTGGCGCTGTGTGCACTTTCAGCGCTGTTATTCTTATTGGTCTGGTTCTTTGTCAGCCGGGCCAGTGTCAGGGCAAACCAGCAGATTGAATTGCTTCAGGAAATTGCTGAGCAGCAACGTCAGCAAACGGAGTTGCTCAAGATCCTGACCGCCAGGGCAAAAGGCGCCGAGCCTGTTGCCGACGCAGAAGAGGATTCCGCTCTCAGCCTGCGTGGTTTTATTCCTGAAAGATAAGTGGTTTTACTGACCCGCCCCGTGCGGGTTTTTACCCTTCACTTGCTCATGATCGCCTGGACCTTCGATTCATAAATCTGTCTTAATCATCCGGTAGTCTCCACGCATGTGCTCTGTGAGAGGGAAGAACCGATGATTAAATGGTCTGAAGAAAACGACACCGATGTAAACCACAGTATCGCCTTACTGACCGGGGAAGAGCCTGAGAAGTGGTATCCCTACGGCGGCATCAAAGGCAAAGATTATTGCAACAACCCCTCCGACGCGTGGCCTATTATTTGCGCCAACAAAATCAGCATAAATTTTAAAGAGTTACAGAGCGATCCTCTTTGGCTTGCAGAAATTCAAAGCCCTCATGGCCAGTGGCAGGCGCAAAGTAAACGTCCATTGCGGGCAGCCATGGTCTGTTTCCTGCTAAGTAAAGAAAGTAAGGCTTGCGCAGAGTAAAAAGCGCAGAGATACTCAGATTGTGACAAGGTTTTGCAAAGAAGTGATTCGAATAAGCGTCGCGCAAAGCGATGAGTATCAAGTGATTAATGTTTCCTCATTTTGACAGTTGTGTCTAAGGCGGAGTCCATTATGAAGCGCATCATTAAAGGTGATAAAACTCTCTCCCATCTGGTGGTTGCTCACGCAGCTATCGACAGTCATGAAAAAGCCTATGGCAAACGGCGTCAGGGTTGGCCTTCGACTTATCTCATCAAATATAAAGATGCGCGTGTTGCGGTAGAAGTGGTGACCCGCAGACAATCCTATGTTGCTACTCTCATGATCGGAGCCAGAAATCTGACCAAACTTTGCGGTATGCCTGCCTGATAATCAGCGTACATCAATTTTACTTCAAACCGTGCCGGTCTCTTCCTGCACGGTTTTTGTTTTACAGGGCTTTCCTGATGAGAGGGGGCTGACGGAAACCGCCGCGGGGGAAAGGGCGCTTTAGCGTGCGGAAAACCATCGCGATAAGATCAAACATCAGCAGCATTGTTCCCGTCAGCGCCAGTATCAACAGGCTGAAAACAGCGAATGTGACAAGCTTAAGGGCTGGCGGAACGCTCATCCGGCGAAAGCGGGAGCGAAGCCATAAGCGTCCGTATTGCGTCTGAATTTGCATAATATGGGTCAAACGCGCAGAAAATGAGCTGCGGCGATCGGTTGTATTCCGGGTCATAAATGTCCTCCTTTTTGAACGTCACCAGTTAAACACAGAATTATTAAGATCTTCTTAACTCACTCCTTCACTCGCAGTCCCACACAATGTTGCACTTTTAGCCTGTGGTGATATCGGGAAGTATGATAATTAATCCGGATAAAGGAGGCACTGACGCCCCTTGAATGATAATCATCAGGAGTTATATGCCGGGTAAAAATCCGTATTACGATCCGTCCAAAAGTCATCACACGCCCGAAGGCTTCACCAACATCGAGCCACATAATCGCCAGAAGGGCGATTTGAAACGCTGGCAGCAGGAGCGGAAAGCGCAGCAACTGCCTGTCCCGCCGGAGAAAGGCTATGATCATTTTATTGATCAATGGTGGCAACAGGCCGACTTCAGCGGCAGTGATGACCGATTATGGTTTCTGGGCCATGCCTGTTTGTTGTTACGCGTTGCGGGGCGATACATTCTCACGGACCCTGCGCTTTCGGAACGGGCTTCGCCGTTGAGGTTTTACGGCCCCAAACGTAAAACGCCGGTTCCGGCGGCGGTCAGCCAACTCCCTCCCATTGATGTGGTGCTTTTTTCACATAATCACTATGACCATCTGGATAAAACCACGGTGCGTAAACTGTTGCGTCGTTTCCCGCAGGTACAGTTTATGGTGCCTCTCGGTATGAAAAGATGGCTGGAAAAACGCGGCGCTAAGTTTGTGGAGGAGCTTGACTGGTGGGAGGAACGGCAGTTTGGAGAAATGACGTTTTCAGCCGTACCGGCGCGCCACTGGAGTATGAGGACGCCCTGGGATCGCAATCAGTCCCTGTGGTGTGGTTGGGTGGTTGCACATCCGGCAATGCGTTTTTATTTCTCAGGCGACAGTGGTTACAGCAATCAGTTTGAAGTGATAGGGCAGCGACTGGGCCCCTTCGATTTGGCGGCCATTCCGATAGGTGCTTATGCACCAAGATGGTTCATGAGCGCGCAGCATATGGATCCGCAGCAGGCTGTCGGGGTGTTTTCAGAACTGCGTTGTCACAAAGCTGTGCCGATCCATTGGGGCGTTTTTGAATTAGCGGATGAATCCCTTGATCAGCCCTTAAAGGAATTAACCCAGGCGATTGCTCAAAGCGTTAATCCAGATATGAATTTCAAGCCATTAAAAATGGGAGCCAGCATATCTAAAGAGTGAAACAGGAATGTTGCTCATCACGCCTGAGGGATTATGTTTATTAATGAGAAGTATTATCACCTGAGCGGCGGTAATGCTTCACCTTAATCAATGAAGGGGTTAATGAATTGTTAGTATTTATAATAAATAACGCTAAATAGCGTTTTCTGGAAAGCAGTGCAGACAGGATATTGGCATGTCTGACGGTGAAATAGGGTGTTTATCACCGCAAGACATCGCTTAACGCTTACAGACAAAGAGATTTGTGCTGAACCGGAACAGAAAAGCGCACCGGAGCTGCCGCAGACGGGATTTTTCGCGGGTTTTACAGTGAGCTATGCAGCAAGTTCAGACGCAAAAGTCTCCACCCGATTGTGTTCGGGAAAATAGATTTTTTGCGAGGCAGGTCACGGTATTAAATAATTATTAATTATAATGATATTTTATTATTGAATAAGGCTGCTCAAATAACAGGCGAAATGTTAATGCTAATTTAACTAAGTCGCAAAATTTAATTCATTATAATGTAAAAAACGCTGAGTAAGTAATATACATATTGTGAACAGGGTTTCTGGAATTGGAAGCCTTCAGGAAAAATTCTGAAGCAATAATATCTGTGCCCCTCTGAAGACGCACAGTTAAGGTGCATTTATTTCTTTTCCTTGTTTTTATTGCACCATTTTATTCATCGATGGCCTTATTGATTATTGCATAACCAGTCACAATGCAGGTGGGGACAAAAATTGCGCCGAGAGTGGGGAGGGTTTAAGTTCGGGTCGCACCGGTAACCGGCTTCACTGTCAGCAGCCTGCCCGTGGAGGTGGCGCTGAAGGCTGATGTGTAAGGCTTCTGTAGTCAGTTTCTCCATAAAAATTCAAATAAAGATGTTTTTTACGCTTACGGTTCTGCATTAAATGATCAATAATCGAAAAAGGTCGTTATTGTTTTGTTTGATATACCGCTGTGCCTGTAAAGCAGAAAAAAGCATGTCTATCAACATATTTCAGCTTAACTGAACACGAAGTGCCATTAAGCGGCTCAAATATGTGCGACATGTCCATCGCTGATTAAAAATGGCTTGCCATCGAATTCAGAGTATGTGATAACGCTTCTGGGTAAAACGAGGTACAGTTCTGTATATGTGTGGCATTTTCAGTATAGAAGTTCTGAGTAAAGACGTTCACGTTGAATACCGCTTCTCTGCCGATTCTTATCTTAGTGCCTCAAGCAGTAACGACTCTAGTTTGTCTATGTAACGCCTACGGGCGGTTTAAACAATCCAAAGGAAATACTCAAGATGGCAAAGATCAAAGGTCAAGTTAAGTGGTTCAACGAGTCTAAAGGTTTCGGCTTCATTACTCCTGCTGACGGCAGCAAAGACGTGTTCGTACACTTCTCTGCAATCCAGGGTAATGGCTTCAAAACTCTGGCTGAAGGCCAGAACGTAGAGTTCGAAATCCAGGACGGCCAGAAAGGCCCGTCTGCAGTTAACGTAACTGCAATCTAAGCAGCGTCAGCTGTAAAAAAACCCGCTAAGGCGGGTTTTTTTGTGTCCGGCATTCAGAGGATGATGATCCCCGACTGCTGATTTCGCCCGCTGATCCCAGGATGCGATGGATTCAACGCACGCTGATGGCTGTTGCGACGAAAACTGGTGTAATGGAACCCTTGTCCGGTTTCATCCGGCGTACAAATGGTACAGCGGCCTGCTCGGTCTGTTTCAGTGAAACCGAGTGCGCGTAACTTGGCTTGTGCGATAGCGGCTAAATCAAGATGACGGGGCCGGGGAGAAATCAGCGATGCAGGTAAATCGAGGCGCTCTATAAAGGTATCGTTCAGCTCCTGGCTGACTTCATAGCAGCAGGCCCCCGCCGCCGGGCCAACAGAGGCAACCCAGTCGGCGGTATCGCCTGACAGTGTAATGCGGGCCGCGACCTGCTCCAGAATCCCGTCGATAAGCCCGCGCCAGCCGGCGTGCACCACCCCAATGTGTTGACCATCTTTACGGCTGAAAATGACCGGCAGGCAGTCTGCTGTGTACACCGTCAGAAGAATGCCGGGTGTGGACGTGAAAAGCCCATCAGCTTCACCACAGGCTTGCTCTGGCCGGGAGACATCCACAATCCTGACGCCATGCACCTGTTTTTTTACCGGACGGGTAGCCTCATAAGGTTGTAACCCGGCGGGAAGCAGGGCACGTTTGTCACCGAAACCATGAAGAATACCGGGGATTTGACGGAGTAAGGCTGAGCTGTCACTCATCTCAAGTCTCGTTAATAAAATGTTATGGCACCAGTGTAGCTGGCTTTCCACCCGATTTTCCAGCAGTTGCAACCGCAAGTCGCCTTCTTTAGACTTAACCTTATTGCGAATATTCGCCCCTTCAGACTTTCCTTGCAGGTTTCCCGCATGACTTATCAGTGTCCACTTTGTTTCCAGCCTCTTGAGCTGACCGGCCAGCAATGGCGTTGCCCGGAAAATCATCAGTTCGATCATGCAAAGGAAGGCTACGTCAATCTGATGCCCGTGCAGCACAAACGTTCGAAGCAACCGGGGGACAGCACCGAAATGATGATGTCGCGACGTGCCTTTCTGGATGCCGGTCATTATCAGCCGCTGCGCGACCGTCTGGTGACCATTCTTGATGATGTGTTGCCGCAAAGTGCCGGTACGCTGCTCGATATCGGATGCGGGGAAGGGTATTACACCACGGCCATCGCGGAGCGCCTGATGCAAACGCGTGCGATGAAAGTGTTTGGCCTGGATGTGGCAAAAGTCGCGATTCGCTATGCGGCAAAGCGGTACCACGCTGTGTCATTCTGTGTCGCCTCCAGCCACCGCTTACCCTTCGCCGCCGCCTCGCTGGACGCCGTGGTGCGTATCTACGCCCCGTGTAAGGCTCAGGAGCTGTACCGCGCGTTAAAACCGGGTGGCATAGTGTTAACCGTGGCACCGGGGCCACGTCATCTTTATCAGCTGAAAGGGCTGATTTATCAGGATGTGCAACTGCATGCTGAACTGGATGAACAGCTGGAAGGATTCGAGCGCGTGGCGACGGAGTCTCTGGCTTACGGGATGCAGCTTAACGGCGCGGAGGCATTTGATTTATTGCAGATGACGCCATTTGCGTGGCGTGCCACCGAAGAGGTGATGAAAAATCTCAAGGCAGAGCAGGCTTTCGAGTGTGAAACTGACTTCGTTATCAGGCTGTACCAGCGTAAAGCGGATGACGAGAGCGGCCAGTCATAATTTTAGTCTGAGCGTCGCACTGTGCGGCGTCAGTCCGCTTACGGCATTCAGTGGTTGAAGGTCAGTCTATTGATTTTCAACCATGATTTTGTAAATCCTTTCCAGATCGTCCAACTCGTTTACGCGAATCAATAACTTCTTCTGTTCCAGTTCAAACACCAGCACGCCATCTTCTGAGAGGTTCATGCCACGGATACGGTCGTAGGTAATGAACGCATTGGCGAAGTAAAAACCCGCAGGTTTGAACAGCAACTTTGGCCAGCGAATAAAAGAAAGGTAGAACGCGACCAGCCCCAGGCCGATCAACAGGTAATTAGTCAAAGGCGTGCCATTCGCCTGAATATTGTTGTAAAGCAGTATCGCCAGCAGACCAATAAAAATGATGGAATCCAGTTTGTTACGGCGTCGGAGATTGACTCTCAGACGTGTTTTTCCGTTGCGGGTTCCCATGATGAATTCGTCGTAAATGGCATAAGCCAGCAGCAGCACGATGAAGAGGACGAGGACGATATCGGTCACGGACATGAAAAAAAACTCCAGCTCACTGCCAACAGGCAAAACTAAATAAAATCAGAAATGGGCAAATTAAGGCAATAAAAAAGCCGGAGGAGTGATCCCCCGGCTTGTGGTTATCAGAGACCTAACAGGCCAATCCAGTAACCGAAGATACCGATGGCGAAGAAGCCAACGATGATCCACAACGCGTTCACTTTCTTACGCAACAACCACATACAGCCGAAGGTCAGCAGCAATGGCACCAGACCTGGCATCAGCTGGTCCAGAATCGTCTGTACCGTGGTGACCGTGGTGTGGCCTGTCTGGTCGGTAATTTTCGATACCACCAGCGGGATGTTAACGTGGGTCCATTTGTTAACCAGCGCCCCCATGACAAAGAGGCCGAGAATCGACGCCCCCTCAGTCAGTTTTTGCAGGAAGCCGCCGCCCATATCACTAACGATATCGACACCTTTTTTATAGCCATATGCCACGCCGTAATAACGGGTCAGCAGGCGCACTACGTTGAACAGAATAAAGAACAGCAACGGTCCGAGCAGACTCCCGGTCATCGCGATACCTGCACCCAGCGCAGCAAACACCGGACGTACAGTACCCCAGAAGATCGGGTCACCCACACCGGCCAGAGGCCCCATCAGACCGACTTTCAGACCGTTGATGGCTGCGTCGTCGATAGGTGCGCCGTTGGCACGCTGTTCTTCCATCGCCAGCGTTACACCCAAAACAGGCGCTGCAACGTAAGGATGGGTGTTGAAGAATTCCAGATGGCGTTTGATCGCCGCTTTGCGATCGTCGTTATTTTCAGGATAGAGACGACGAATTGCAGGCACCATACAGAAGCAGAAGCCCAGAGCCTGCATACGTTCGAAGTTCCATGACCCCTGGAAAAGGTTGGAGCGCATAAACACACCGCGAATGTCGCTTGCCGTGAGTTTTTTAACTTCAGTTTTATCAACCATGTCCTTCACCCTTAATCCAATTCGTTATCGAGATCGTTAACACCCGGAGCCGCCGCTGCTTGCGCAGATTTGTTGTATTTCGGGCTCAACTGGATGTAAAGCACTGCCATCACCACACCAATTACACCCAGTGCAACCAGGTTGAAGTTAGTGAATGCCGCAGTGACGAAACCGAGGTAGAAGAAAGGCATCAGGTAGCCAGCACGCATCATGTTGATGACCATGGCGTAACCGACAACAACAATCATACCACCCGCGATATTCAGGCCGTTGGTGACCACTTCCGGAATCGATGCCAGCAGATCATGAACGATGGCAGTACCCACAGAAACAGCAACAATCACGGCTGGAATGGCGATACGCATTGCCTGAAGAATCAGTGCTGAAACGTGGATCCAGGTAATGGCGCTCAGATTCCCTTTTTCAGCGGCCTTATCAGCGGCGTGCTGGAAGGCAACGGTGATGGTACGAACGATAATGGTTAATACCTGGCCGGCAGCTGCCAGAGGGATCGCCAGCGCGATACCCGCACCGACAGACTGTCCGCCGGCAATAACCAGAATGGTCGAGATGATAGAGGCGAGAGCAGCATCTGGCGCAACAGCAGCACCGATGTTCATCCAGCCCAAAGCGATCATTTCCAAAGTACCGCCGATGATGATCCCGGTTTTAACATCACCCAGAACAAAACCGATCAAAGTACAGGCAACTAACGGACGGTGAAACTGGAACTCATCCAGAATCGAACCCATCCCGGCAATACATGCAACAATAAATATCAGCACAATTTGTAGTGTGGTGATCTCCATTGCACTTCTCCTATGACCAAAGGACGCTGAGTAAAAACAAGCACACAGGGTACAGATAACGTTGAGGTCATCTGCCCGAAAGGCATGTGCTTATTAATTCATCTTATTAATAAGATCCATCATCTTGAGACGTGAATCCGAGGACACTTTACGCACTTCAAGTTCAATACCTTTGGCATCCAGTTTTTTGAATGCTTCGATATCTTTCTCGTCGACGGACACGGCATTATTCACCTGGGTTTTACCCTGACGGAATGCCATACCACCGATATTGACGGTCGTAATCTTTATGCCACCTTCCACCACACGCAACACGTCGGTTGGATTGGTGAACAGCAACATCACACGGTCGCCTGCGTATTTTGGGTTGTTGTAGACACGGATAGCTTTCTCCACATCGACAACGTGTGCGGTAACACCGGGAGGAGCAACCTGAGTCAGCAACGTTTTACGCACGGTATCGGCAGCGACTTCATCGCTGATAACAATAATGCGGTTGACGTTGGTTTCTTTGGTCCAGCGGGTCGCTACCTGGCCATGGATCAAACGGTCATCAATACGGGCAAGACCGATCTTCATGTAGTCATTCGGGCCGGAAGGTTGAACCGGGGCGGCTTTTTTTGGCACAGGTGCGGCGACAGGCGCTTCGGTGGCAGGTTCCGGGGTTTTCAGCGCTTTCACGCCAATACGTCCGGTTTCCACTGCAATGGCAACCAGCTCTGCGAAAGAGGGGTTGTCATCACGTGCCATGAACGTTTCTGCCAGCATTGGGATATTCACACCGGTGACAACTTCGTAATTTTCCTTATCGACAACAATGCGGCTAGCGGCGTTAAACGGGCTGCCACCCCAGGTGTCGACCAGGAAAAGGACGCCGCTGCTGGTGTCTAAACCACCCAACTTTGCCGTGTACTTTTCGATCAGGGTTTCGGCGTTCTCGCCGGGTACGAAATCGATATAGGCGACGTTATCCTGTTCACCTAAAATCATTTCCGCTGTTTTCAGCAACTGCTCAGCTGCTGACCCGTGCGTGCCGATGATAATAGCAATACTCACTCGCTACCTCCTCTGTTAACTCCGTTAAGAGTTATGCACATAAGTAATGGTGCTGACGATGACATCCGCCCGTTTTTATTCCTGAGGCGGACAGGGCATTCCCTGCATGAGACTGAACTCAAAGAACGTCCGTTAATTTCTGATAACACTGATAAACAGTAAAACAGCAGAACCTCAACAGGTTGTGCAACGTGATTTATTTTAGTGTGTGAAAAAATAATTTTTGTGACGACTGTCCGTTATTCAACGACGTATTGTGAATACGCTTTCACGTGCACAATAAAACAGCATAGATGTTTCAGAATGATGCTGGAGGTAAAAGATCATACTTTCCCCTGATAATCATTCCTGATAAAGTGATTTTCCAAATAATTGAACAGGAGTACCGGGCCTCAGCCCTCCCTATGGACTGTCACCGACGTCACTATTCTTCGCTTCTTCACCTCATCAATACCGGCAAATCCGCCCCAATGGGCCTGATTTTTGCCGCACTGAAACCGCTTTCATCTGTGAGTTATCCAGTTAAAACTTTTTGCCGGGCGTCTGAATGCTCAGCGAATCGCGTTTCTTTGCGTCTTTTTTCTTTAACTCATTGCGGAGTCTGACATGGAATTTTTGATGGACCCTTCAATATGGGTCGGTTTGCTGACACTTGTCGTACTGGAAATTGTTCTGGGTATCGACAATCTGGTCTTTATTGCCATTCTTGCGGACAAACTGCCGCCAAAACAGCGTGATAAAGCGCGTATCATCGGCTTGTCATTAGCCCTGATCATGCGTTTAGGTCTGCTGTCGCTGATTTCGTGGATGGTCAAACTGACCACGCCGCTGTTCAGCATTGCTCAGTTTAGTTTCTCTGGTCGTGATCTGATCCTGTTACTCGGCGGGGTTTTCCTGCTGTTCAAGGCGACGACAGAGCTGCATGAAAGGCTGGAAGGGCATGAAGAGCACGGTTCACAAAATCGTGGGTACGCCAGCTTCTGGTCGGTCGTCGCCCAGATTGTGGTGCTGGATGCCGTCTTCTCTCTCGATGCGGTGATCACGGCGGTCGGCATGGTGAATAACCTCTACGTCATGATGACGGCGGTTATCATTGCCATGGGCGTCATGCTGATGGCGTCGAAATCGCTGACGCGCTTTGTGAACAATCATCCGACGGTGGTGGTGCTGTGTCTCAGCTTCCTGCTGATGATCGGTCTGAGCCTGATTGCGGAAGGTTTTGGCTTCCACATTCCGAAAGGTTATCTGTACGCTGCGATCGGCTTCTCCATTCTGATTGAATTGTTTAACCAGATTGCCCGTCGTAACTTCCTGAAAAGCCAGTCCACCAGGCCGATGCGTGAACGTACCGCCGAGGCGATTCAGCGTCTGATGGGCGGGAAACGCCAGCATCAGAATGAAGATGAACCTTCCGGTGATGTGCTGCCTGCGAATGAGACGTTTGCTGAAGAAGAGCGACACATGATCACCGGCGTACTGACGCTGGCATCACGCTCACTGCGCAGCATTATGACGCCGCGTACCGAAATATCCTGGGTGGACTGCGAACGTTCTCCGGCAGAAATCCGCAGTCAGTTGCTGGATACGCCGCACAGCCTGTTCCCGATTTGCCGCCATTCACTGGATGACGTGATCGGTGTGGTGCGTGCGAAGGATCTGCTGGTGGCGCTGGAAAACGGTGAAAGTATCGTGGCCTTTGCCGAAAAAACGCCGCCCATCGTGGTGCCGGAAACCATGGATGTCATCAATCTGCTGGCGGTGCTGCGCAAAGCGAAAGGGCGTCTGGTGGTGGTCAGTAACGAGTTTGGTGTGATTCAGGGGCTGGTTACGCCGCTGGACGTGCTGGAGGCGATTGCCGGTGAATTCCCTGATGAAGATGAAACGCCTGACGTGATTGCTGATGGCGACGCCTGGATTGCCAAAGGGGGCACGGATTTACATCTGTTGCAGCAGATCCTGGATATCAACACGCTGGTCAGCCCGGACGATGATTTTGCATCACTGGCGGGGCTGCTGTTGTCGAAATCAGGCCAGATGCCTGTGGCCGGTGAAGTGATTGATATGGCGTCGCTGCACTTTGAAATCCTTGAAGTGACGGATTACCGTATTGAGCGTGTACGGATAACGAAAATTCAGTCTGAAAACGGGTGGGAAGAAGACCAGTAACCGCGGTGTACTTCTGCTGAGAACGGCGACTTCGGTCGCCGTTTTTTTATGGCTGTTATTCGTCAGACTCCTCTTCAACCGGCTGCAGTGCCTGGGTCGATTTCTCGTAGCGCGCCAGCCAGATCGGAAACACCTCAATCGGCATTGGCCGGGCAAAATAGTAGCCCTGCAGGGAGTCGACTTTACGTTTACGCAAATAATCGACCTGCTCACGGGTTTCCACCCCTTCGGCAATCAGTTTCAGATTAAGGCGCTGCGCCAGCGTGATGATTGTATCCGTCACCGTGGCATTGATGGCATCGGTGCCAATTGAGGCGGTAAACGCCTGGTCGATCTTCAGCACGTCTGGGTTAAGCGTTTTCAGATAACTCAGTGAACTGTGGCCGGTACCAAAATCATCGATGGCCAGTAAAATCCCCATCTCCTTCAGTTGAGAAATCTCGGCAGCTCTGAGCTCCTGCAAGCGCGTGCGTTCCGTCAGCTCCAGCATCAGTGAGACGGAGGGCTCGGCGGGAAGCCAGATTTTGCGGATATCATCCACAATTTCCATATTATTGAAGTGCTGCGCTGCGACGTTAATACTCACGTAAAACCCGGATGTGGCGGGGAAAACGGCGAGATTATCGGTGACGGTTTTAATCAGATAGCGGGTGAGCGCGATGATTAATCCGTGCTGCTCGGCGAGCGGAATAAACACATCTGGCGACACCCACTCCTGCCTGCGATTTTTCCAGCGCATCAGCGTTTCCACGCCGATACAGCGGCCATCGACGCTGTTAATAATGGGCTGGCAATACACCTTAAATTCTCGGTGCGAAATCCCGTGGCTTATCGGATAGGCAAGGCTTATCCGGCTGCCTGACAATAAATAGACTGCTGTTGCCGTCAGTAAGCTTATCAACATGGAAAGAGGCAGATGAGACGCCAGCTCTGACCACGCCAGCGCCGAGGCCTCTTCGCCATAAATGGACACGGTGAAATCATAATTTGGCGACGTGACGGTCAGTAACGGCTGCTGCGGCAAATTCACACTGGGAATAATTTCGTTCTTTCCATATTCCAGACTTTGCTTCATGACGTTCAGAACAATATGGCGCGCATACGGCGGTTGCGGTTCGAGCAGGAAATTCGACAGGATCCCGATGTTATACACAAACAGCTGACCGTTGAGATTATCGGGCGTGGCGGGCTGCCAGAGCAGCAGGGTAGGGATGTTCAGCCGGCTTAATTTCGCAGCGCGAAGTTCCAGCCGCGTTTTGCCTTGCGCGATATCGGGCAGCGTTTTATCGAGGCTGAGATCCAGTGCACCAATCAGGCTTGAGCAGGTGATGGTGCCATTATTGACGAGGGTGATAGAACGCAATGTCTGCATCAGAGCGACAGTTTGCTGCAAGGCCGGTTGTAATTCACGGCAGGTCAGCGCCGGATCGACAGGGGTGGATTGCGCAGCAGGTATAGCGGGTTCAAGCAGTTTTTCGAGTTTCTGAACGGTGTGTAAGGCGACGCGTTGCTGATCGGCGGTGATCACCTGGCTTTGTTCATAAATACGGATACTGAGTGTTAACAGCAGGGTAAAAATACCCATCGCGCCGGCCAGTGCAAGGCGATAGTAGCGATACTTCGCAAGTCCGGTCTGGGAGAACAGCATCGTTCTAATCCTTTTATCCCGTGTAAAGTGCAGGCTTACAAGTGTTCATTTTAAAGGTTTACCGATGCAAAACAGCCGTTTCATTATTATTGATAGTAGCCGTAAATCGCCGGATGCTCTTCCTGCGTGAAGAAGGAAAATCAGAGAAAATCCAGATTTGTGACGTTGTCACTTACTTAGCGTCTGTTCATTTTATCTTATACGTGGTGGTACAGAGTGAAGCAGTCTGTGCGGCAAAACAAGCGGAAATCAGCATGCCGCACCTGCAGGGTATAAGCAAGTCTCACGGCCATTAAGTATTGATAATACAACAGGTTTTTCTTAACAAAGATTTAATGACTAAGTGACAGTTCCAGGCTGATATATCCTGCGGCGAACGGGTGAAAAAACAGTTCTTCGCCGCCGCAGGCACAAGGAAAACCTCGGTAATATCAGTCGCACTGTACCTTGATCGCCAGACCGCCGCGGGAGGTTTCACGGTACTTGGCGTTCATGTCTTTACCCGTTTCGTACATGGTTTCAATCACTTTATCGAGAGAAACCCGGGGCTCACTGGTGCGGCGCAGCGCCATGCGTGCTGAGTTAATGGCTTTTACCGAGGCAATCGCATTACGCTCAATACACGGCACCTGAACCTGTCCGGCGACAGGATCGCAGGTCAGGCCGAGGTTGTGCTCCATCCCGATCTCTGCGGCGACGCAGACCTGCTCCGGGCTTCCGCCCAGCAATTCTGTCAGACCGGCAGCGGCCATAGAACAGGCGACGCCGACTTCGCCCTGGCAGCCGACTTCAGCACCGGAAATAGAGGCATTCATCTTATAAAGAATACCGATGGCGCCGGACGTCAGGAAATAGCGCAGATAAATGTCGGGGCTGACCGACTGAATGTACTTGTCGTAGTACGCCAGCACCGCAGGAACAATCCCGCAGGCGCCGTTCGTCGGTGCAGTAACCACGCGTCCGCCGGCTGCGTTTTCTTCATTCACCGCCAGCGCAAACATGTTCACCCAGTCGATGACGTTCATCGGGTCTTTTGACAGCTGGTCGTTTGATACCAGCATCCGGCGCAGTGCCGAGGCACGGCGGGGGACACGCAGCGGGCCGGGAAGCACGCCTTCCGTGTTTAAACCGCGATCGATACAGGCCTGCATGGTGTGCCAGATTTTCTCGAAGTACTGCTCGATTTCCTGTTTGCTGTGCTGCGCCAGCTCGTTTTTCATCATCATGCCGGACAGCGACAGGCCATTTTCTTTGCATTTCGCCAGCATTTCACTGGCCGAATTAAAGCTGAAAGGCACCGCCACTTCATCCAGCACCGGCTGGCCGAAATGGTCGTCATCGACAATAAAACCGCCGCCGACGGAGTAGTAGGTTTTGCTGTAAACCAGTTTGTCACCGGCAAAGGCGTGGATCTGCATGGCGTTTTCATGACGCGGTAAATTCTCGCTCCGGAAAACCATGCCCGTGTCGCGCGGGAAATCGACTTCGTGCTGCGTTTCACCCAGCGGCAAACGCTGACGTTGCTCAACGTCGCGGATAAAGTGGGGAATACCGTCGATGTCGACGGTATCTGGCTGGTTACCCGCCAGACCTAAAATAATGGCGATATCTGTGTGGTGGCCTTTACCTGTCAGTGACAGGGAGCCAAAAACGTCCACGGCGACACGCGTAACGGCAGGCATCATGCCCTGTTCGAGCAGGTCATCAGCGAACTGTTTGCCTGCTTTCATCGGGCCCAAAGTATGGGAACTGGAAGGGCCAATCCCGACCTTGAACATGTCGAAAACGCTAATCACGTCGAATACTCCTGTAATTGATAACGGCAGGGAACGGGATCCCTGACACCCATAACTGAAATCTGGCCCCGAGGGGAGATCTGATCTTATGGGTAGATCCATAGTGTAAAAGGGGTTAAGACCAATAGTTTCATTTTTCGCATGAAATAAACTTATTTGATGCGAAAGTGTGATCGATGTGTAACCGTTGAGGTCAGTCTTTAACCTGCCGGGCCAGCTGACGAATGATCGACGCGGTAAGTCCCCAGACAAATTGTTGCTGATACCAGGATAAATACACCCGGTGGTGGATCCCTCTGCGATGAATATCCAGAGAGTGATAGCGAGCCAGATCGAACGCTTCCTGAAGCGGCATTTCGAACAGCTCTGCCACCTCGTCTTCCTGCGGGTGGAATGTCACATCCACCGGTAACAGGCCAATGACCGGGGTCACCTGAAACCCGCTGCTGCTGTCCTGCGGTGCCAGCGTGCCTAACACGTGCACCTGTTCGGGCGGGATGGCGACTTCTTCCTGCGCCTCGCGCAGCGCGGTGGCAATAATCGACGCGTCGGTGGCATCGGCTGCGCCGCCGGGAAACGCCACCTGGCCGGGATGCTTGCGCAGGCTGTCTGATCGCCGGGTCAGTAAAATGGTCGGTTCTTCACGGCAAATAATGGGGATCAACACCGCGGCATGACGGGTTCCGCGCAGCTGTGGTGCGGGAAGGCGTGGCTGCTGCAACTGAAAGCGCAGAATAAAATCTTCCACGGCGGGCGAAAATGCCTGCAAGGTCGGCTGTTGTTCCAGCAACGTCACGGCTGTACGTCTCCTAACTGTGGCAGGATGCGGGCAATTTTATCGAACGTCTCCTGATATTCGGCCTGTTCCTGACTGTCTGCAACGATGCCGCCGCCTGCCCAGCAGTAGATTTTCCCCTGCTCGGTAAGCAACGTGCGGATAGTGATATTGCTGTCCATGGTGCCGCAACAACTGAGGTAAGCAATACTGCCGCAGTAACCGTTTCGTCGCTGCGGCTCGAGTTCTTCGATGATTTCCATCGCGCGTACTTTCGGCGCGCCGGTAATCGATCCGCCAGGGAAGCAGGCACGGAGCAGGGCGCTGGCGTGGCAGTCGTCCGGTAACTGCGCGGTGATGGTACTGACCAGATGATGAACAGCCGGGAAAGGCTCGACCACAAACAGTTCGGGAACCCGCACGGTGCCGGGCGTCGCCACGCGACCAATGTCATTACGCAGTAAATCGACGATCATCAGATTTTCGGCCCGATCTTTTTCCGACGCGGCCAGACGTTCAGCCTGACGGGCATCTTCCTGCGGATCTTCACAGCGCGGCAACGTGCCTTTGATAGGGCGGGTCTGGATCTGCTTATTCCTGAGCCAGATAAAGCGTTCCGGCGAAAGGCTGAGCACGGCGTTTTCCGGCAAGCGCAGAAATGCCGAGAACGGCGCGCGGTTGGCCTGATTCAGCCGCAGGAAAGCCTGCCATTCATCTCCCTGATAATCAGTGGAAAAACGCTGCGCCAGATTGATCTGATAACAGTCACCGCTGTGAATATATTCCTGAATCTGGCGGAATTTCTCGCCATATTCCCCGCGGCTCATGTTCGCCTGCCAGGGCGCATTCAGGCGAAAAGACGCGGTGTTTACCGGCTGCGCATGCGCTTCGAGCCAGCGCAGACGTACCTGCACATCGCCATGACAGACCAGCGTCAGACGCTGTAAATGATGATCGGCGATCAGTGCCCAGTCATAAATGCCCACGGCCATGTCCGGCAGATGAATATCGCGTTGGGCGATATCCGGCAGTGTCTCGACACGACGGCCTAAATCATAGCCAAACAGACCCAGCGCGCCGCCCTGAAAAGGATAATTATCCGCGCTGGTTGCCTGTAATCCGCTGGCCGAAAGCTGCTCTTCCAGCAGGGTGAACGGATCATCTTCCCGCGATACCACGCTGCCGTTTTGCTCAACCAGGGTAATGTTGCCGCGCGTGGTCAGCGTTATCTGCGGATCCGCCACCAGAATGTCGAAGCGGTTATGCTGATGCTGTGCGGCACCCGAGTGCAGCAACATGGCCCAGGGCAACGCAGAAAGTGGCGCGAACAGCGTCAGCAAGGCATCTGGCTGATAGGGCAACGAATGATGAACAACGGAGTGAGCGGGTTGCATGGCGGGTTTCAGTTTCTCTGGCGCGATAAATGATGTAACAGACCTGTGATCCTAACATAGATCAGGCCACCGGAAACCAGCGCAGGCGATTTGCGTGAATAAGGCGTATACTGTGCAACCCCGCAGCCTGCGGGTGTTGTTTCTCTCTTGCCTCATCCAACACGTACAACAGGAATTTCCTATGCTGACAGGTATGCCTTCACTTTCACATAACGAACAAGAACAGGCCGCCGATCGTATCCGCCAGTTAATGGAAAACGGCATGAGCAGCGGCGAAGCCATTGCCACCGTTGCGGCAGAAATCCGTGAAACGCATAAAGGCGATCGCGTGACCGTCATTTTTGATGACGAAGACGAATAACATTCGAACCTGAGACGCTTCATAAGAGCCGATCTCGTGATGAAAAAAAGCCGGACCCTTTACAGGTGTCCGGCTTTTTTTCGGGATGAACTGACTGAGATTAGCCTTTCACACTCACTGCGGCGGCGGCCAGCTTCGCCTGCTCGACGGCATCTTCCACATTTTCGGCAATGGCCAGCGCCACACCCAGACGGCGTTTACCGCTGATTTCCGGTTTGCCGAACAGGCGGATCTGATTGTATCCGGTCAGTGCATTTTCCAGACCGCTGAAAGTCACGTTGTTACTGGTCAGTTCAGGCAGGATCACGGCAGAGGCGGAAGGGCCGAACTGGCGGATATTGCCCACCGGCAGGCCGAGGAAGGCGCGAACGTGCAGGGCAAACTCAGAGAGATCCTGAGAAATCAGCGTCACCATGCCGGTATCGTGCGGGCGCGGTGACACTTCGCTGAAGACCACGTCGTCGCCGCACACAAACAGTTCGACGCCAAACAGGCCTTTACCGCCCAGGGCTTTCACCACTTTTTCGGCGATGTCTTTCGCGCGCTGTAACGCCAGTTCGGTCATCTGCTGCGGCTGCCAGGATTCACGGTAATCCCCGTCTTCCTGACGATGGCCGATCGGTGCGCAGAAGTGGATGCCGTCAACGGCGCTGATGGTCAGCAGCGTGATTTCGAAATCAAATTTTACCAGCCCTTCAACAATCACGCGCCCGCCGCCAGCACGGCCGCCTTGCTGCGCATAATCCCATGTGGTTTGCAGCTGGTCTGCGCCACGGATCAGGCTCTGGCCTTTACCGGAGGAGCTCATCACCGGTTTGATGATGCACGGGTAACCGATCGCGTCTACGGCCTGGCGGAAAGACGCTTCATCATCGGCAAACTGGTAGCTCGACGTTGGCAATTGCAGCGTCTCTGCGGCCAGGCGACGGATCCCTTCGCGATTCATGGTCAGGCGCGTCGCTTCAGCGCAAGGCACCACGTTGTGACCCTGTTTTTCCAGTTCAACCAGCATGCTGGTGGCGATAGCTTCGATTTCCGGCACGATGAAATCAGGGCGTTCGCTTTCAATCACCTGTTTCAGGGCGTCGCCGTCCAGCATATTAATGACATGGCTGCGGTGAGCGACCTGCATCGCCGGTGCATCTGCGTAACGATCGACGGCGATCACTTCCAGGCCAAGACGCTGGCATTCGATCGCCACTTCTTTACCGAGTTCGCCAGAGCCTAACAACATGACGCGGGTGGCGCCGGTGCGCAGTGCAGTACCAATGGTTAACATAGCTTCGTACCCAGATCTGTGATGAAGAAAAATGAGAATTTCGGCGCGCAGTATATCTGAATTTATGCCATACGAAAACGATTGCGCCGCATCTTAAACGATTTCAGAGACGCAATCCGGCCAGGGCATCTGCGGATTTTTTCAGTCCGTTTTCTGCCGTTTAAGGCAGTCGGCGGGCGTCTCTGTTATCATTTAGCCAAACCATGGCGTCAGACCTTCTGCCGCTGCCCCGATTTTTGCCTCACATAAAGAGTTATCGCCTTGAGCACGCATTCCTTTTCAGCCCTGACATTGCCCGCTGAGCAACTTTCTAACCTGACCGAACTGGGTTATGCCGAAATGACCCCGATTCAGGCCGCTTCTCTGCCTGCCATCCTGCAAGGTCAGGACGTCCTGGCGAAAGCCAAAACCGGCAGCGGTAAAACGGCAGCCTTCGGTATCGGCCTGCTGAACAGCATCACCGTGGCACAGTTCTACGCGCAGGCGCTGGTGCTGTGTCCGACCCGTGAACTGGCGGATCAGGTCAGTAAAGAGTTACGTCGTCTGGCGCGATTCACCCAGAACATCAAAATCCTGACCCTGTGCGGCGGCCAGTCCATCGGGCCACAGCTGGAATCTCTGGTTCGTCAGCCACACATTGTTGTGGGCACGCCGGGCCGCATCCAGGAACATTTGCGTAAAGGCACCCTGAAACTGGATCAGCTGAAAGTGCTGGTGCTGGACGAAGCCGATCGCATGCTGGATATGGGCTTTAGCGAAGATATCGAAGATGTGGTCAGCTATACACCGCCAGCCCGTCAGACGCTGTTGTTCTCCGCGACCTATCCGGATGGCATCGAGCGCATCAGCTCTAAATTCCAGCGTCAGCCGCTGAAAGTCGAAATTGAAGGCGAGGAAGATGTTGCTGATATCAAGCAGGTCTTTATCGAAGCCGATAAACATCAGCGTTTGTCCCTGCTGGCGGCGGTGCTGTATCAGCATCAGCCGACGTCGTGCGTGGTGTTCTGTAATACCAAACGCGACTGCCAGGACGTGTGTGATGCACTTTCCGGTAAAGGCATCAGCGCACTGGCGCTGAACGGCGATCTGGAACAGCGCGACCGTGACCGCGTGCTGGTGCGTTTCTCTAACGGCAGCTGCCGCGTACTGGTGGCGACTGACGTGGCTGCGCGCGGGCTGGACATCAAAGATCTCGGTCTGGTCATCAACTACGAACTCTCTTTCGATCCTGAAGTGCACATTCACCGTGTCGGTCGTACAGGCCGTGCAGGCACCAGCGGTCTGGCAGTCAGTTTGGTGACGCCACAGGAAATGGTGCGGGTGCACGCGCTGGAAGATTATACCCGTCAGACCTTTACCTGGCAGCCCGCAGCGCAGGCGCTGGCAGCGACACCGGTGGCGCTCGATCCTGAGATGGCGACGCTGTGCATTGACGGGGGGCGTAAGGCCAAAATTCGTCCCGGCGACATCCTCGGTGCTCTGACCGGCGAAGCGGGTCTGACGGCTGCGGAAGTGGGTAAAATCGATATGTTCCCGATCCACGCTTACGTGGCTATCCGTCAGAAAAGCGCTAAAAAAGCGTTACAGCGTTTGCAGGAAGGTAAGATCAAAGGCAAAAACTGTAAGGCTATTATCTTGCGTTAACGGATTTTCATCCCGCTTTTGCGTTGCAGGTCTTATTGTTAATGTTGTGTTATTACCTTGTTGAGGATTATATTATCTGACGCAAGCGATGACCTTGTCAGTTGTAGGGATATGGATCCTGCAAGGTCAGTGATAACGATCGACAAAAAGCGGGAAGACGCACAATGAAAAAGATGATCACAGGCGTGGTAATAGCGTTAGCAGGAATGAGCGGGATGAGTCAGGTGGCGCAGGCCGCTGAACCTGAAGTCAGAACGGCGACGGTCGCACCTTGTTCCACCGCCAGCAAAGATGAGATTGCAGCGCTGGTTAAACGTGATTTCCTGCAAAACCGTATTCCGCGCTGGGATGCCGATAAGAAAACCCTCGGTACTTCCACACCGGTGGCGTGGGTCGTTCCGGACAGCATCAGCGGCGATAATGCCCGCTGGGAGATCCCGCTGAAAGTTCGTGGCGATCACACCGATAAAACCTATCAGGTGACGCTCAACTGTCAGCTTGGCGAAATCAGCTACAGCGCACCCGTTTAAGCATTTCTTGCGTCCGTTGCCAGCCAGCGGACGCATTATTCCTTTCTTTTCCGTCCCTTGGTTTCCCCGCATAAACCTGTCACTCTTACCACACCACTAAGAGGACAAAGAGATCCCGCGATGATGACACCTCCAAAGGCTGAAAAACGCCCTGAAACCCTGAGCGTACACGGCGATGAACGCGTCGATAATTATTACTGGTTGCGTGACGATGACCGCACCGACCCTCAGGTTCTGGCCTATCTGACCGCCGAAAATGCCTACACCGATCAGGCCATGCAGCCGCATCAGGCGCTGCGTGAAACCCTTTATGGCGAGATGGTGGCACGCATTGCCCAGCAGGATCATTCCGTTCCTTATGTTAAACACGGTTTCCGTTATCAGACACGCTATGAGCCGGGCAACGAATACGCCCTCTATCTTCGTCAACCTGCAGACGAGACGGAAAACTGGCGCACGTTGATCGACGGTAACGAACGCGCCAAAGACAGCGAGTTTTATACGCTGGGCGGGCTGGATATCAGCCGTGATAACAAACTGATGGCCGTTGCTGAAGATTTTCTGTCGCGCCGCCAGTACGACATCCGCATCAAAAATCTGGATGACGAAACCTGGACCGACGATCTGCTGAAAAACACCTCCGGCAGCAGCGAATGGGCGAACGATTCGCAGACGCTGTATTACGTGCGCAAACACAAAAAAACGCTGCTGCCGTATCAGGTTTATCGCCACGTTATCGGCACCGACCCGAAAACAGACAAACTGGTGTACGAAGAAAAAGACGACACCTTCTATGTGGGTCTGGATAAAACCACGTCAGAAAAATACATTCTGATCCATCTCGACAGCACCACCACCTCGGAGATTTTACTGCTGGATGCTGACGATCCGCAGGCGACACCTCAGGTCTTCCTGTCGCGTCGGAAAGATCACGAATATGCACTCGATCATTACCTCGGCAAGTTCTATATCCGTTCTAATAAAGACGGTAAAAACTTCGGCCTGTATCAAAGTGACCGCGGTGAAGAGTCCGCCTGGCAGGCTTTAATTGCGCCGCGCGATGAAGTGATGCTCGAAGGTTTTAGCCTGTTTCGTGACTGGCTGGTCGTGGAAGAGCGTGAGCAGGGGCTGACGCATCTGCGCCAGATCCACTGGCAGACCGGTGAGGAAAAGTCGCTGGCGTTTGACGACCCGACGTACACCACCTGGCTGGCCTATAACCCTGACCCGGACACCTCGCTGTTGCGCTATGGCTACTCTTCCATGACCACGCCGAGTACGTTATTTGAGTTGGATCTGGATACGCAGGAGCGCACCTTACTCAAACAGCAGGAAGTGAAAGATTTTGATCCGGCGAACTATCGCAGTGAACGTGTTTGGGTCACTGCCCGCGACGGCGTGAAAGTACCGGTTTCACTGGTTTACCGCGCGGAGTTATTTAAGCCGCACCAGAATCCGCTGATGCTTTATGGCTACGGCTCCTACGGCAGCAGCATGGATCCGGCGTTTAGCGGCAGCCGCCTCAGCCTGTTAGATCGCGGTTTTGTTTTTGCTCTGGCGCATATTCGCGGCGGCGCAGAGCTCGGTCAGCAGTGGTATGACGACGGTAAACTGTTCAACAAACTGAATACCTTCAACGATTTCATCGACGTGACCAAAGAACTGATCGCTGAAGGTTATGGCGATGCGAAACAGGTGTACGCCATGGGGGGCAGCGCAGGCGGTTTGCTGATGGGCGCTATCATCAATCAGGCACCGGCGTTGTATCACGGCATCGTGGCGCAGGTTCCGTTTGTTGATGTGGTGACAACGATGCTGGATGAATCTATCCCGCTGACCACCGGTGAGTATGACGAGTGGGGTAACCCGAACGACAAAGCCTATTACGACTACATGCTGCAATACAGCCCGTACGATCAGGTGCGCGCCCAGGCATATCCGCACATGCTGGTCACCACCGGCCTGCATGATTCTCAGGTGCAATACTGGGAGCCGGCAAAGTGGGTGGCGAAACTGCGTGATGTGAAAACGGACAGCAACCAGCTTCTGATGCACACGGATATGGATTCCGGCCACGGCGGCAAATCTGGCCGTTTCAAAGCTTACGAAGATATCGCGCTGGAATACGCCTTTGTGCTGGCGCTGGCGGCAAAAAACTAAGCCTGCAAGTCCTGAAAAAATCCCATAAAAAAACCCGCGCTGAGCGGGTTTATTCTACGAAGTACATTGTTAAGCAGATGCTTTCTTGGCTTTTTTATCAGCCTTTTTTTCGGCAGGGGTTTTCAATGGCTTTTTCTTCGCATTCTTTTTGCTATCCATTCCTTTACTCATGATTGCCTCTCTTTAAAGCTGGTGGATTGGGTTGCCCGTCTATTTAGTGCCAAATTGGCTCAGGTTGCAAGCCCCTTCTTGTTTCTGACAGGACTTTACAGTCATGTCTTCCGGTTCATCACCGGGAGTTCCTGATGAAATTGCGTGATAAGTATGCGAACAGCATACAAAAATTCGATTTTGATGCAGAACAACTTGTCGTTGGCTGGCCGATGCGCTGTTATTGAGTTGTAAAAACATCTATCAATACTCTGGCCAAATAGAACAGGAAATGTCATGCCAAAATTAAAAGGGTTATATCCTCCGTGTGAGGCTTATGCCAGCGGCTTGCTCGATACCGGCGATGGTCACAAGGTTTACTGGGAGCGCAGCGGAAACCCGAAAGGCAAGCCGGCTGTCTTTATTCACGGCGGGCCGGGCGGCGGCTGTTCATCGGTACATCGCCAGCTGTTTGATCCTAATGATTATGACGTCATGCTGTTTGATCAGCGTGGCTGCGGGCGCTCCACACCCCATGCGAGCCTCGACAACAACACCACATGGCATCTGGTCGAAGATATTGAGCGTCTGCGCAAGCTGGCGGGCGTGGAAAAATGGCTGGTCTTCGGTGGCTCGTGGGGTTCCACGTTGGCACTGGCTTACGCCCAGACCCATCCCGAACACGTCAGTGAAATGGTGTTGCGCGGTATTTTCACCATGCGCAAACAGGAGCTGACCTGGTATTACCAGGACGGCGCGTCGCGATTCTTCCCTGAAAAATGGCAGCGTATCCTCTCAATTTTATCCGAGGAAGAACGCAAGGATGTTATCGCCGCTTATCACGCACGCCTGACATCCAGCGATCGCGCAGTGCAGCTCGAGGCTGCAAAAATCTGGAGCTTGTGGGAAGGGGAGACGGTCACGCTTCTGCCTGCGGAAGGTTCGGCGTCATTTGGTGAGGATAACTTTGCGCTGGCTTTCGCCCGCATCGAGAATCATTACTTCACGCATCTTGGCTTTTTAGACAGTGATGACCAGTTGATACGTAACGTTGACCGTATCCGGCATATTCCGGCGGTGATCGTACATGGTCGCTATGATATGGCCTGTCAGGTGCAAAACGCCTGGGACCTGGCGAAAGCCTGGCCGGAAGCTGAACTTCATATTATCGAAGGGGCAGGGCACTCATTTGATGAGCCTGGGATCCTCGACCAGCTGATTCGTACCAACCAGCAATTCGCCACCCGCCGGTAATCGCTTTCCCCTCCCGTTTGCCTAAAGCTGCGTTACTTTTGCTTCGGTTCATAAGGTAAACGGGAGAATTTATGGGATTCCCCGCGATAATGCATCACACGCTCACGAAAGTAGGTGCGCAGATGTTCAGGCTGTTGCCGTTCTACCATTTCTGCCACAACGGGCATGTTGTAACGCTCTTTGAAAGCGACCGCTGAAGCCGCCAGATCGATGTTAATCCGATCCATCTCATCTTTACTGATTTCTGCCAGATTGATACTCATTGCAACCTCCCGTGCATCTCATTTGCGCGCATTGTACCCGAGCACAACGCCGGGGTGAACGCGGTTGGCTCACTTTTATGTTCCGCTCAAAAATCCATTTTCGTTAAATGCAATTTAAGTAAATAAGAACTATTCAGGTTATGGAAGTGATAATTATATTCATCAGCATGCTTTTAATTAATTCTGCGAATAGGAATGATTCTTTTTAATATACATTTAGATGTTAATGGTTATCATTATTGGATATTTGCGATAAAAATAAAGCAATATATATCAATGAGTTAATTTTAAATGTTGCCTGTATGGATAATATTGTGAATTGGCTGTTCTTATTTTGTATTGATACGGGCATAATGCGGGTAAATAAACACATCCGCCTGCCTTAATTATTTTATGGAGCCGCATCATGCTTAAAAAAGAAATGATCGATCAGCTTAATGAACAACTGAACCTTGAATTTTATTCAGCCAATTTATATTTGCAGATGAGTGCATGGTGCAGTGACAAAGGCTACGAAGGCGCGGCAGCGTTTCTGAAAAAGCACTCGATGGAAGAAATGGATCACATGCACCGCCTGTTCAAATATGTCAGTGATACAGGTGCATTGCCGCTGCTGGGCGCTATCGCCGCACCGCCAGTCAGCTTCGAATCCCTGTCTGATCTGTTCATGCAGACCTATGAGCATGAGCAGTTGATCACACAAAAAATTAACGAACTGGCCGATCTGGCGATGACGCTGAAAGACTATTCTTCCTTCCACTTCCTGCAATGGTATGTGGCAGAGCAGCATGAAGAAGAAACCTTGTTCAAATCAGTTCTCGATAAACTGGCTCTGGTCAGCAACACCGGCAACGGCTTGTTCTTTGTCGATAAAGATCTTAAAACCATGGCGGCACAAGCCCCGGCCGTATAAACCCGGTTTGTGATGGTCATAAAACGCAGAATGCTCCGGCTTCTGCGTTTTTTTATGCATTTATGACAAACGTTTTACATGGGATTGCGATAAAGTGGCGGCGTTATAAATTCATCATTACGCAAGCCAAGGAACTATCGTGTTGAAAAAAACCTCCTCTCTTTGCCGTGCCATGGCAGTCTCAGCCGTATTGCTGAGCGGATTTATCTCACAGCAAGCCCTCGCGCATGCACATCTTAAAACCCAAACTCCCGCTGCGAACGCCGTTCTGACTGCCAGCCCGACCGAACTCTCTCTTGGGTTCAGTGAAGGTATCGAACCGAACTTCAGCAAAATTACCCTGGCAGACGCCGCCAAAAAAGCCGTTAAAACCGGGGCGATGACACTGGCTGCCAATGACAATACTCAGGCGGTCGTTCCTCTGCCAGAGGCTTTGACATCCGGCAAATATACGGTGTCGTGGAATGTGGTATCAGTTGACGGTCATAAAACCCACGGTAACTACAGTTTTACCGTTAAATAAGTTATGAGCCTGACTGCACTGTTCGTCCTGTGCCGGTTTGCCCACTTTGCGTCGCTGATGCAAATTTTCGGGTTGAGTGTGTTCTGCTCCCTGCTGGCGCCTGCCGGTTTTTCGGGGATGTTACTGCAGAGAAATCAGACCCTGATGATGTGGTCCGGCGTGGTCGCCGCGATCACGTCTGTCGGAATGCTGGCGATTCAGGCTGCGCTGATGGGCAATGGCTGGAGTGACGGCCTGAACCTGAATGTCTGGTTGCTGGTGCTGACCACCACTTTTGGCGAAGTATGGCGCTGGCACTTGTTGCTGACTGCCGCGCTGCTGCTGGTGTTACTGATGGACTGGCTTCCGGTTCGCAACCTGCTGGTATTTCTGTGCTCGCTAGGCCTGCTGCTCAGCCAGGCGCTGATAGGCCATGCCGCCATGCATCAGGGGTTATTAGGGCTGGTGCAGCGCCTCAATCATATGGTTCATCTGCTTAGCGCCGCCTACTGGTTTGGTTGTTTGCTCCCGCTGCTGACATGCATGTTCTACGCCCGAAAACCTGAAGTCCGGCCTTACGCTATTGCCACGCTTATCCGCTTTTCGACCTGGGGCCACGCGGCAGTCGCGCTGGTGATACTGACCGGCATCGCCAACACTGCCATTATCCTGCAACGTTGGCCGACGGATATGACCTCGCTTTACCAGTGTCTGCTCGAGATCAAAATCGTGCTGGTTGGCATAATGGCCGCCGTCGCCGTATATAACCGTTATCATCTGGTACCACTGATGAGCAAAGAACCCGAGCAGGCCGAACGACGTTTTGTGCTGATGACCCGGATAGAATGGGCTCTGGCGTTGATCGTTCTGCTGCTGGTGAGCCTTTTTGCTACGCTGGCACCGCGCTGAAACAGTTATTAATAACGTATTAAGAATAAAATTATTACCGAGGAAATATCATGAGGAAATCACTGCTTGCCTGCGTATTGCTGACCTTGTCCGCCAGCAGTCTGGCCGCGCCACAACTGGAAACCGTCAGCCGTTTACAATACGGCAAGGCATGGGCTTTCACCCGGGAAGAGGTGATGCTGCAATGCCGTCCCGGCCATGCGTTATATGTGATTAACGACAGCACACTGGCGCAATATCCTTTGAACGATGTGGCGAAAGAGCAGGTGAAAAATCGTCAGGTCCAGGCGGTTCCGCTTGAAAAAATCTGGCTTGATGACCCGCAGAATCCGGGACAAAAAATGAGCCTCGCGCCATTTATCAGCAAAGCGGAATCACTCTGCTGAGTTGCTGTGCGGCTAATAAGTGACTGTTGTTAAACTCATGCTTTGCGAATGTTGTCACATAATGAAAATAATACAGCATTGTTATTATCACTATGTTGCGAGTTGAGTGGAAAATAGTCAGCTGTCGGCTATCCTTTACATTGTACGGCTTAACAGCCTGCATTAATGCCAACTTTTAGCGCACGGCTCTCTCCCAAGAGCCATTTCCCTAGACCGAATATAGGAATCGTATTCGGTCTTTTTTTATGCTATTGATCTGTAAGGTTTATTTTTTGTAAAAACGAAAATACACGAACGTTACACGAAATTCTGTACTCGGTCTTTTCGTTACTTGCAGCAAAATGTACACCTCCTACCTAAACTTCCTCCCTCATACTGTTTTGACTCGAGGATCCATTTTAAGTATCTATTCAATTGATTTTCAGCAAAAAAGTGACTTATGACATACAAAAAACAATAGAAAATTGTTAGATTAATTTTTTAATCAATAAGGATTATTTACATGGCCAAATCTATTGAGTCCGTTTTGAGCAAAGGACAGATTGAATCATTAGAAATAAGTAACTTTATTTTTCATATCATCAATGCAGATGCTGATGGTGATAAGACAATCTTTTTGGATTCAGTCTCACTGGCAGAGGCTCAACAAGCATTTTTTCTTAATAGACTGAAGGAATGCGCAAAAGGCACTCAGTACGTTTTCGAAGAGGATGTGGATAGCTTGTCTGAAAAATGCCAAAAGCTGGTAACAGGGCAGAAAGACTTTGCGGAAACCTCCAAAGATGTTACACGCAGCTTTGCTAAACTTCATGCAGGTTCAGCTGCTGATGGTTTATTTGTAGTTTCCGTCGTGAAATATCTCAGCAGTCCAAATGAATACAAATCATTGTTATTTCTGGTTAAATTAGACAAGACGGCTACATTAACCTACAGTTACGAAGAAAAAAATGGTAAAAAAATAGCTGTTATTAATGAAGTCCCTAATGCTCTAAGCGAAAGTAAGCAAGCAGTACAAAAAAGCGCGCTTATTGATCTTTCCGGTACTTTTGCATGGGACGTGCTTGCATATGACCGTGTAGACTCGAATCTTACAGATTATTTTAAAAAGTTTCTCAGTGTTAAATTGAGGCAAACGCCTTCCACTTTAACAATTGAGACTCATAAAGCACTGCGTTCCTGGGCAAGATTAATACCTAGGGAAAGTCTGCCTGAGGGTGAAGATGCCAATACGATAATTGGTAGATCGATAAGTTATTTTGATTCATGTGAAACCTTTGACACTGAAAGATATTTGGAGTCTGTTGTCAGACATGACGACAAGGGCGCGCGTCAAGTCCTGATAGATGAATTGCACGAGAAATTAGTGGGTATTGGAGTGGCAGGCCAACAATTTAAGCCTACACCCGCGTCCATAAGCCGTAGGGATAAAACAGTTATTTACGAAACAGCCGAAGGTGTTGTCATTACCTTTGCTGGTGACGCAGCAGCAGCTGGTTTGACTCGAAAAACGTTACCAAATGGCAAAGAACAGATTACAATTGAAACTAACAAGTTTGAAGTCAAGGTAAAGTAGGATGACGATCGGGGTATTGCTAACCAAATTAGACAGATTGTGTGAAATTTCTTCAGAGGTTCTTGAGGAGAGCTATCGGTTAACTGTAACTGGGAGTTGTATCGACCAGGAACTGGTTGCTTTGTGCTCTGAAATTGAACAATTAACTAATATTCTTGGTTTGCCTTGCCCTACATTAAAAGTCGGCGGAAATATAGTCGATTTTGACGAGATGGTCGATTTTTTACATGCTGAAAAAAGCGATTGGTGCATAGTATTAAGTAAAAAGCAAATAGCAGAACTCTTAGCACAGCGTTCGGATGATGTGATTTCCGATATAAATGTGTTTTTTTTATCTGAAGCACGAGCTTTAGATTGGGTAAAGAATATTGATCCTTTCTCTGAGGTGACTAGCCAGCATGAGCCAGATTTCAAAAAAAGTACCAGTATATGGGTGCATAAACTGAGCCAGGCTTCAGGGGGTGACTTCATATCAATTATCCCCGCCGATGGTGTTTATGTTCGAGGTTTGGATAGAACTGTTGCAACATTACCTGATGCAAGAGAAGTATCAGACCTAGTACATATTAATTCAGAAGAATACCTTCAAATTAAACCAAAAAATTTCATTTTGACTTGGGGGGATTTTAGTTCAGAAATAGCATTAGCCTTTTCTCTGATTTCAATTAGAAACCTTGTGGCAAGTATTTGTTATGAGTTAAAAAAAGAGAATGGCAATTACTATGCATGTTTTAAAGGCACGAAAAAACTAACAGTAAATCTATCTGAAAATGCATTTGTAGATATTATTAAGTTAAATGAAGAATTAATTAAAACTGTAAGCTGGGTATATAGAGAGCGAGCAGAAACAAGATTGCAACTAGTGATGGACCGTCTGTCATTAGATATTATTACTACGAATGATTTTTACTCAGAACTTGCTGAAAATATCAGTACAGCCTTGCAACAATCGCAGGACAGTTATGCCTTCGTCATATTAGACCGTAAAGATGCTTACCATAAAGAAATTCGCGAGTTACTTAAAGATATGCGTTCTCAGGCCGATATGTATGCATCTAAGGTGCGCGATCTAGTCTCGAATATTACGAGGGATGTTCTGGGTATTTTAGCTTTTGTTGGTTATTCTTTTTTAGGAAAGTTTGACAACAAAAATATTGACCAGCTGTTAGCAAGCCATGAGTTGTCTTTGCTTGTTAAATTTCTTGCAGGGTATTTGATTTTGTCTTGCGCTCTACAGGTAGTTATTCATTCTAGAGACGCATGTTTAACTTTGAGTGAAAGTGAAAAGTGGTTGAAAGTTCTACAACGTTATACTTCACGTGAAGAAAATCAGGAAAGTTTCCTCCTCCCTATAAGAAAAAGAAGGAAGACACTGTTCTTCTCCTTAGGCGCGATGGTGATCATTTATTTATTGCTTGCGAGTTCTATGTGGTTTTTACCTCGTATTGTTACATGGTTACTTAGTTAAATGGTTAGTTATTCATTATAGTCAATCTTGATTATTTGAATTGGAGTAATTCACAATAGTGAGTACTCCTTTCCTCTTGTGTCCAGATATTTATCAGTCATTTTCTCAGATTTATGCCCCAGTATTTTCCTTGCAAACTCCTTACCTTTTTCCTTTTCATATAATCGCCCTGCCAAGCTTCTGATTTCATGAAATGTCGGCGGATTATCCTGAAACTCAATTCCTGCAGTGTTCCGCGCTGCGACAAATTTCTTAGTTAGTCCATCAGGGTGTAGCGATCCATCAGGGCTGTTTTTCCGCTTTCCTGCGCTGACGATGAAATCAGTGCTACTTGCTAGCCTGCAACGGTCGATCACCGTGCCCAATCGTAAACCAACGCTCCGCAATTCAAGATCCAAAGGGAGGGATATCATCGCCCCTGTTTTTCCCTGATCTATCAGTAGTCGCCCATCAACAACTTGGTCAAAGCGCATAAGCGCAATATCCTCTCGCCGCTGGCCAGTGATAAGCGCCAGGTCCATAGAAAGGCCAAACCATGCGGGCAGTAAGTCGGCGCTCTGTCTTATTGCGAGGTATTGCTCCAGTTCCAATCGCTCACGCTTCACCACCGGCTTCGCGGCCCGCGTTGACGCAACTGGGTTCTGTTCAATATGCCCCTCGACTATCGCCTCCCGGAAAATATCTGACAACACCGAACGCATTGTGGCCGCCATGGTTTTTTTATCCTGGGCGACCCAGATTTCGAGAAAGTCAGCGATATGCCGCGTCGTGATCTTCCCCAACACCATTTCCCCCATTTTCTCTTCAATAACGGCAATTTGTCCTTTCCGCACTTTGTAGGTGTTGTCTGCTAATTTCCTTCGCTTAAACAAGATGTCATAACGCTCCAGCCAGGATTTTAGCGTGTACTCGTTAGTGCCCTTCAGTCGCTCCAACAGTGCTATGGGGGAGAAGCTCTGTTCAATAAAGTTGTTTGCCTCTATGGCCTGAGAGATCGCATCCCTGCGCGAGATCTGGCCGAGCGAGAATTCTTTCTTGGTGAGTGGGTTGCGCCAGTAATAGGACTTGTAACGGCGGCGATAGGTCAGGTTCCTAGGGAGATTAGCGTCATACTTTGTGCTTCGCCGCGTCATTTATAACTTTCTCCATGAACGCGCTGCGCGCCGGTAAGCTGCTTTGCGCATCTTTTATTTTTTTGCCGAGCCTCACATCTTTTGGATTGATGTAGATGGCGGTTGGTTGCACGCGGTACTGGCGACCGTGCTTTTCCGGTGCCGGATAGATGCACCCGTTACGAGCCCAGCGCCAGAGTGTCTGGATCGATGGCTTATGGCTTTCGTAATTTTTATCGCTCCATTCTTCTAAAGTTAGCAACTTAGCCATTGGTCATACCTCATTAGGTTGACCGGTCAGCATATTGGCATGATGACCGGATCAGTTTTGATTATTGGAAATCAGTTTTGGTTATCGAACTGCCAGCGAGCGCGGGCCGACTTCAAGGTGCGCGCCTTTGATCTCAGTACCGGCTTGCAGCGCTTTTTTCAGTTCATCACTTTTTACTTTGTTTATGATCTGCGTGAACGACTCAACATAATCGTCAGGAAGTAACTCTTCGTCGTCAACGATAAGCCGCTGAGATCCCTTGCGGGCGCTGAAGGTATTGGCTGCGGTTTTCACACTATCGCTCCCGGCAGTGATCATGCAGTCGAGGATGTATTTTTTCAGTAGTTCAGCCTGGTTAGTCCACATTTTCTTACGTTCAGCCAGGCGCTTGGCTTCCGTATCACACTTTTCCGCATTGCCGATGAAGTCCCGCGCAACATGCATAGTGGCGTCCAGCTTATCCCCCAGCATCATTTCGAGCCCTTCAAGGGTGTCTTTGATCATGTCCGGAGTAAGTTCGCCATCTTCCGCCAGTTCCTGCAGCTTTTTCATTTCAAGCGCTAAATCTATGGTTCTGTTGCTCATGCTTTTTCTCCTTCAAATTTTGCGAGACATTCGGTTTTAATTTCTTCCAGGCGACGCAGCCGGGTTTCGAGATAGCGCGCATGCTCAGTGTCGTTAACTGCCTTCGCATTCTTGAGGTGAACGCCGATAGTGCGGTTAAGGGATGAAGCGATTTTGGTTACTTCGTTTGCGGTAACAGCGCCTTTCATGGTTTCCGTATTGGCAGCAAATTTCTCATCCAGCTCTTTGCGAAGGCGAACAGTATCTTCGGCCTTATCGCTGGCATTTTTGATGCTGTATTCGATCGCGTTATCTGCCAGGTATTCAGGCATGTCGTGCCAGCCCAGCCAGACATCGGCTGAGAAACCCAGCATAGATAGCGCTTTTTTAATGGCATCCGTCAGGCTCTTTTTGTGGGTCTCTCCATCGGTAGTGATCCCGCGTTTTGATTTATACAGATAAGGCGTCGAGCCATATGATTCCAGCTCACCGCGAACATCTCCCTCGATCGCATACCAAAACTTAATGCGCAGTACGTGATTCTGTTCAAAGAGCAGCGTGCCGTCGGCATCACGCAACAGAACACTCCTTACGAACTTATTGTTCTCGTAAATCTGCTCTGAAAGAGGTGCGCCGTTGAGCATGCGATCTTCAACAATCTCGTATCCCCAGCCGGTACCGACCGGCCCGAAGATCTCGGTTGCGCGCATGAACATATATTCGGCGTTAATGCTGGTACCGGCAAAGCCAGCACCTTCCAACGGTTTTGTGTAGCGGGGGTCTGTACTTTGAACTTGTTTCCAGATATGCAGATTTCCCAGCGCCTCTTCTGATTTTTCGGCAAGCCCGCTTTCAAGGGCGGCAGCGCGCTGTCTGAAATCATCCTGAGGAGCGGCCACGGTATTTTCAGGCAATGCAGGTTCTGCTGTTTCGGGCGCCGTTTTGGCCTGAACTGTTTCAGTTTTCGGGGCGATTGTTACGGTTTCGGCTGGTTTTGTATCAGTCACAGGCTTCTCAACCGCGCCTTCATTAGTGCGTTCATCAATGTAAAATTTTACGCGATCAGTAATAAAGGCGATGCGGTCGGTCTGGTCAGGGATCCACGATTCAACGACATCAAGTGTCAGGTGATGTATTTCATCTAGTTTAAGGAGGCCGAATGCATTGCCAGAAAGCTCGTAATCCTTAGCGAGCTTTTTCACCACCAGCTTTGCACCCAAACTCTTATCGGTCAGCAGTTTTGCCATTTCATCTGGAGAAACGACATTGGTTTTCCCTATCACCAGATCCCGAATATGAGCCTGCAGTTCGGTAAGCTGATCTTCGACCACTTCCGTTTTGTCGACTTCATTTGAGGCGCCAGTTCCGGCCAGACCTTCAATGGAATACTTACCGCCGCCGAGATTTTGAACCTTTGCGGCTTCCGGCTGATAGTCGGGCAGCAGGGGGTGGCCATGCAGCTTGCTGCTCACGTAATCACGGCGGGCATCAGTATCTTCAATCAGTTTAAGGTCTTTGTGGCCATCAGCCATCAGCTCCCATAGCTCACCGCGAGGAATGTCGAGGATCCCCGGCACGACGCGTAATGAAGTTGCCCATCCACGCCAGGCTGGATCGTGATTGTCCTTGAGGTATTTCGCATCACGGATGTGAGATGCTTTCGCTTCATCAGGGTTAATCCCCATCACATGCAGGGCAACTTCCAGATCAAGAGTCTCGTAAGTGCGAGCCAGCTCCGCCGTGCCTGGCGCCTTCTCTTCGCGCTTAGACGGCTCAGCAACCCATTTTTCAGCGAACTTACGAACATCTTTCGCGCTGTCGAATGGAGGCATTTGCGCGCGCATTGTCTCGATCAGTACCGAAAGGCGATCGGGAAACATCTGCTGCAGTGCGGGAATACCAGAAAGCCCGGTGATGAATGCTTTCATTTCTTCCGGCGCTTCGTCGTCAGAAACCATATCGATGGCGTTAGAAACCTGCTCCATATCGAGCTCGTTACTTTCAGCGCCGTACATGGACACATAAGCGACACGCGCAGAGAATGGCAGGTCGGCAATTGTCTTGGCGCCAGCGAGAGGATCGAGTTCGTCAGCGGTATCATCGATGGTGGTTGTTGTAGGGATGTGCTCGAAGGTTTTGTTTTCTTCATCCCAAACGTTACAGGTCAGCCAGTGTTCGCTGAATCCATCGACCGGCGGACGCCCGTTAATATTTGCGGTCAATTCGCAAATCTTTGGCTTGAAAAAGTTATCCGTTGTATCAGGGAAAGATTCCTCCAATGCCATTGTTGCTTTCATTTCTGCAAGTTTGGCATTTTTAGAATCAATACATGTGGCCAGAGGTACAGCCCCGTTTGCTGCTGCTGATTTTTTTGGATAAAAGGCAATTATGAAAAATGGCATTGGTCATTTCCTCGCTTTGTTTTACTTCGTCTCTTGATGAATTAAAGAATGAATTTCTTTATCGATATCTTTCGCCGCCAACTCGGCATCCGCTAACAGGTTTTCTTTCTGTTTATTTAAGAAAGATAATGCCCCATTAACTAAGTCCACTTTTGGCACGTTGACCGTTATATCTTCAGAGCCTAATAGAATATATCCATCCAAAAGCCCTGAAATATCACCGCTCATAACATGGAGCTTATATTCTCCATCCCATACGTCCTTTTTCGCAAAGATGAACACCTTCGCGCTTACCGTTGCAGGTAGTTCGGTTTGCATAGTCCCCTCGATACGCACTATAATCACAGCGTCCAGTGGTGGAAGCCATTGGTCATACCTCGCTGGAGTCGGTTTGGTCGCTGACTCCGCCACCTCCGGGGTGTAAAGCCGGTAGAACTGCCCGCCTTGTGCGGGCTTTTTTACATCTGTAAGTTGCCCTTAACGCCGGGCCGCGGGTCGCTGCTTCACACCTCGCCAGCTTTCGCCGCCGCCACCGCATATTGAGTTACATCCAACCAACCACCTGAAGGTGAGATGCATCTCAATATGGCCGGATATACCGGCCTGGTATTCAGTGACGTGACAAACTCTGCAGAAGTGATGCCAGCAGTAAATCAGCCACTGAGAACTTAGTGCTGCGTTCAGAAACTGAATCTACTGGCAAGTCATGAGCCTGGATGAATGCCGCTTTTACCGCGTGATGTGTGCAGCAATATTCACCGAGGGTTTTGCCTTCAGGTGTGACGATAGATGTGGACCCCTGACGCTTATTCGGTTCAATCAAATACCCGATGACTTTTTCTTTTTCGGACAACTCAGTAATTCCGGTAACGATTTCAGTTCCAGTAATATTTGCTTCGATAATCATTGGTCATACCTCAATTATTAAAATTGATTGATTTAAATTCTGAGTTTTTAAACTGCTTTATATCTTTAAATAAAAAGTGTTGTGGTGGGTTTTTCCGGTTACGCTCCGGCGTCGTTTTTACGACCGTTCTTTGCACGAGACAAACCCATTCAACCCTTCACCACCACAACGAAAAGAGCATTAATTTCACAGGCTTTAGCTGCGCCTCCATCACTACCCTTTGCGTTGTGCGTTGTTTTTATCGGCGCGGCTCGGTGAAACCCATCAACAATGAGAACAGGCAACAAAAAACAGTAACCGGCCATGCAATGATCAGAAGTGCGGCCATTGAAGCGGGTGTTTTCTCGCAGTCAGGAGTCCCGCGTTCGTCAACCAGTAGAGCCAAAATGCCGAGAACAACCCCGACGACGTATATGGACAATAAAATCATTTCGTAAACTCCCACCGAGTGGATGCTGCCGTTGGTCATACCTCGCGTTCTTTCACGCCGTCAGAACTGTTACCCCGAGGCTGCTGTGCCGTCGATGGGAGTAATTTAGGTAATCCTAACAAATCAGTCAAGGGGTAATATTTAGGAATAACTAAATATTTTGATGCAAAAAGGTTAACCACATGATTTAGATGTGGTTATTTTTATGTCGAAGGATGTGGAATGAAAGTGTATTTAACTCTTCTTTTTTCGAGTTTCCATTCGGCTTTTCAGTAATTCTTCCAAAAGCCTGTTGTAGTCGTCGATCTTCAGCCGCAATGCGTTTAAGAAAGGTTCTTTTTCGCTCTCAGGAAGAGCAGCGAATAAATCAAGCAACTCCTCCTCTCTTTCCTCCAACTGACGGGGCAGTGTGTCAGCTTCTTCAGGCTCAAACTGCTCGTCACCCATCAAAATCCAGGTAGGACTGCATTTCAATGCGGCGCTCAGAGCAAAAAGATTCTTACCAGATGGCGCGGTGTCATCACGTTCCCACTGGGAAATCGTCACGTGAGCAACACCAACAGCTTTACCCAGTTCGCGCTGGGTAAGTTTCAGTGCCTTGCGGCGCTCTTTAAGTCGATGTCCGGGAGTATTCATATTAGGAAATACTAAATCTATTTGACTAAAGTTTTGCTAAATCGTATCGTTTAGGTATTCCTAAATGCAGAGGTTAGCTATGTACAAGAACGACGCAATTAAATTCTTCGGAAACAGGGTCAAGTTAGCCTTGGCCGCCGGCGTAAAACCGCCGTCTGTTTCCACCTGGGGGGAGCTTGTTCCGGAAAAAAGAGCCGTTCGTTTAGAAAAGGCATCTGGTGGAGTTCTCGTCTACAACCCTGATCTGTATATCAAATCTACAACATCCCATGAGTGAGTTCTGATTTATGGAAATCAAGCACAACCACATCAGAGACGCGCTTCGCAACTGGGCGAGTGAAGTCTCTCAAAGCCAGGTCGCGATAAAAGTAACGAAAGCGTATTTCGATCTCAGCCTGCATTCACCAATCCTGCAAATCGTAGAGCACGGCGACGGTACTGTTGATTACGCCGCGCTGCACAACAACAAGCAGCAAATCTTCCGCTGGCTTGATAGCGACCGCCCGCGCGCAGTTCAGAACATTCAGCAGTTACTGCCGGCGATCCTTGCCGCGCTGCCTGCGGAACTGCGCGCCAGCCTCATTGCCGGTAACTCAGTCGAGTATCTGGCGACACAGGCCATGAAAGCCAACCAGAAGCTGATCAGTTCAGTCCTTCTGCGCGCTCCACTTTCTGATTTTGATTCGGATTGTGATGCCTGGGAGAGGGCGTATGCGTCGCTGCAGCAGAGCGTACGCGGTTTATTGCATTAAAGACGAGGTATGACCAATGGCCAAATTTTCAAGAGAACAGATCCAGCAGCAGATTAACGCGCATTTTTTGCGTGAAGGTGTCGAGAGCGGCATTGCCCTGACGCTGGCCATGCGCGGAGCTGATCACTATTGCGATTCAGCGAACGCGACGGTAGTCAGCAGCATTGCGCACGCAAAGACGTTCCTGAAGTCCACCAAGCGGATCAAAGGCGCGCCGGATATCAAACGCAATCAGGGGAGGGCGCGCCGATGAAAAAATTATCGTATGCGAATAAGCGGTTTCATTACGGTGCGATGCCGGTCACTAAGCCATTTATGCGAGTGCTGGTGCGTCAAATCGCAAAAGAACGCGAAGAAATACAGTCTGAGCGCCTGAATAAAGCCTTTGGAATAGTTGCTAAACAGCTGGGTTGGTAGATATGGCTGCACTCCCTTACATGCAGCTTTATGTCGCTGATTACCTGGCTGACACGCCGCATCTTACTACCGAGGAGCACGGTGCTTACCTGCTCCTCATGTTCAACTACTGGCAAACGGGGAGGCCATTACCAAAATCTCGGCTGGCGGGTATTGCAAAGTTAAGCAACGAGCGTTGGTCGGACGTTGAACGCACGTTGAACGAGTTCTTTTTGGACACCGGTTCTGAATGGGTTCATGAGCGAATTGAGCGAGATTTGGAAGTTGTTAAAGGTGCTCAGTCTCAGAGAATTGCAGCGGGAAATGCTTCTGCTGCAAAAAGGGCTAAAGAAAAAGCCCTTAAAAATCAGATGGCATTTAACGACCGTTCAACGACCGTTCAACGCAATTCCAGCGACCGTTCAACGAATAAAGATACAGATACAGATAAAGAACTAAAAGATAAAACCCTTTTGTCGGGTGCTGGAAAGGCCCAGCCCACGACGAAGAAAAACGCAGCGGGTTCTTACCCTGAGGAGTTCGAGACCCTCTGGCATGAGTACCCGAAGCGCGAAGGTGCAAATCCGAAAAACAAAGCGCACTCCTGCTGGAAAGCCCGAAAGCTGGAAGGGGTGAGCGAGGAGGTAATGCTCGAAGGGACGCGGAGATATCGGCTGTACTGCGAGATGCGTGGGCAGGCCGGTACCGAATACGTGATGCAGGCACAGCGGTTTTACGGCAAAGAACGTGCCTTTGAGAACGACTGGCAGGTAAACACCGGGGGAATGAATCATGCAAAAAACATCGCAAGCACCATCGGCAACAACGGCGAATCCATTGCCGAGCGGCAATTACGAGCTGGTCGCGAACAGTGGGCCAAAGAGCGCGGATTCACCGGCGTGGCGTCTGTGGGATCTGATGATCAAAATCTACAGCACCCGATGGATAGCGAAGAATGGCAATCGTCCCACGGACCTCTGGGAAAAACAGATCGGGGCTATGACGAGTGACCAGATCACTCGTGTTTGCAACGCCTGCATTGAGCGTTGCGAGGCTGGCAGTACCTGGCCACCAGATTTCGCTGAGTTTATCGCGCTGGTTGCAGAGGTCGGCGGCGGCCTGGTCGGACTTACGGTCAGCGATGTTATCGCTGAGTACAAGCGTTGGAAATCAGAGTCATGGCGTTATGGCACATCCGAGCAGTTCCCGTGGCGCCACCCAATTCTGTATCACATCTGCGTTGAAATGCGCCGCGAGGGCGTAGAACGCCGACTGACACAGCCGGAAATGGACAGGTTGGCCGGAGCGAAGCTGGCGCGCTGGGAAAAGAAATTAGCCGCTGGCTTCTCAGTGCCACCCATCCGCCGACAGATTGCTGCCTCCAAAAACCCATCTGGCCCGACGCCAGCAATGCAGATGGCAGCAGGAAAGCGCTATGTCGAATGAGTTTGAACCAGACGATGACGCGGGTTTGTCTGACGAGCTGGATGAAGAACTGGAATGCCAGCTGCTGCAGACGCCAGCCGGTCGCCAGATGTTAGCAAAGTCAAAAATGTTGAACAGCGAGGAATGACCAATGAGCACCACCGTAGAAAAAATACTGAATGAGTTGCAAGAAGTGGGAAAGGCAACAGCCCTGATCGTTGCGGACTCTTTGGGTCTGGAACCAGGTATCGCCGTAGCGATGCTGAATAGCCAGGTCAAAACGGGAAATGTGGAATGCCTGAATGGTTTCTACTCAATCACCGAGAAAGGCCGCAATTACTCTCCTGAGCCGATTGCACCAATAAAAGCCAAAAAACTGGTAAAACCGCGCCCTGCTAAAGTGGCCAGCGTTAAGAAAGTTGAAGTGAACCCAGCACCGGCGCCGGTCCCTGAACAGCCTGCGAAAGAAAAGATTGAGTTACCGAAGGTGATCTGGGGTGCTGATGAGTTTCTGACGCTGAACATCCCGACACCGGAATACCTGACCAAGCAAATCCGCAAGCATGAAGCCACTGCCAAACGGCTGAAGAAATTACGCACTACAATCCGCTCCCTGCAGCGCCAGAACGTGCAGGCGGTTCGCCATGTCTGATATCAACCATCTAATCCAAGAAGTGCGCCCATTGCAGGATGATGGCTGCGATTACACAGCAACCATCATCGACGGCTGGGGCGCTGCAGCTCGCGCACGTTGCCGGGCGCCCGCCACTCCACCGATCAAACCGGTCCCGGTTACCGCGGCAGCGAAGGCCAGCGGCGTTGTTGTAAAAATTGGCAATCGCATCTCGTACGGCAAAAGAGTGATCACCGGTATTTACCAGCTGCATCTGTCAGGAAAAACCGATCAGGAGATTGCTCGAGCACTTTGCATGGCAGAAGACTCAGTGCGCCACCTGCTTAAGCGCGGCACTCCGGCGCGAAAATCAATTTTCATGAAGTGCGCTGCGGCTCCGCTACCGACTGAATCCGAAATCATGTGTCACCTGGCAGCGGAGAGCAAAGCATGAAAAAGCTAACCCTCGAAAAAGCACAGGAACTGCTCGAATTCCTGAAAGGTAAAGCCGATGACGGCGACATAACGATCTCGCAGGAAAACTACCTGCAGGCAGTTGAACTGGCAGTAACGGTCCTTAATGCACAGGAAGATGCAGAGAAATATGGGACTGGCTTTGTTGCCTGCTTTTCCGGCGGCGAAGTCAAAAAGGGTGACCCTGAAAAGGTTCGGATCAGTTTTACCGATTCCGGACTCGGATACTTCTCCCAGGTACGCCGGGGAAAAAGTACATCAGAAATTCCTGAAGGCTGTGCGCTTGTCCCGATTGAGCCGACAGAAGACATGGTTATCAATGGATTCGAATCAGAACCAAGCCAGTGCTTTAGTTCAGATGAAGAATGGGAAAATTACGAAGCCATGAGTGGATGTGAGCAAGCAGCACACCGCGCGAAATTGTGCTGGGCAGCCATGTTAGCCGCTGCGCCGAAACAGGGGGCTCTATGAGCAGACACTGTGAAAATTGCGGCTGCGCCATCCGTTCTGGCTACTGCACCAACTGTCATGAAGAGGCTTATATCGCCTTCGTCCAGGCACCTGAGATGGATTTCAGCCGGGAATTTATGGATAGGGCTTGGGAGCAGGTTACCGGTCAGCACCAATCCAGATCCCCATCAAACTCTGGTGCCAAGTCATGACCAGCGGAAAAGCGTATTGGGACGATCGGCAGGTTACCTTAGAGCAAGGATGGGGATTCCCATATCTGGCGAAGAAGGGGCATTACTTCACTGAAAACAGCATATCTAGCCTGTGCGGTAAGTGGATGTTCACTGGTGCACGGGTTGACTGCTTTCACAATGATAAAGAGAACTGCGTCGCCTGCATGAGAAAGCGAGAGAAGCTGACCACTGCAGAGACAGGCCATTGAATAATCGTTCATTATAGGAATCTATCGTTCAATATATGAGTAATCAGACGGTCAATATCTTAAAAAACTTGAAATAAAACCCATTAAAAATTACTGTGATTATATACAGTATTTTGTCAATGGCCCTGACTCTTAAAAAGCCGATCCGCGTAAACGCTTCGTTGCGCGGATATGGCTACCTCGGGACCGGGAATGTCTTAAAAAAGAGGTAGAGATGATAAAGCACTTAATAATCAATGGAGTAAAATTCACCCTCCCCGAAAGCGGCCGCGTATTGATACAAATGACAGGCGACGAGATCGCGAGTGCCGAGATACTCCGAGCTGACCAGCATGTAGCAAACCTTCAGGCTTTTTTAGAAATAGCCGAGTGCGCCGGATACACGATTATCCCTCCTGAATTTGACTAACAAACATCACTATTCCACGATATAATTCAACGGTCAGCCTGAACAACTGACAACCCCGTTTTCTGCTGTGCCATTACTCGCGAAGAGGTGAGAAATGGCGCAATTAGCATTTATTAAAGCATCCAACAACACTCTGATACCCGCCAACCCGGATACCAGAGATTTCGTGCATTCAAAAATCAAGCTGGGTGACGTGATCACGTCCGACTTTAAAAAAGTCCGTAACCCGCGCTTCCATCGTCTTTATTTCTCCCTTCTCAATCTCGGCTTCGAATATTGGACGCCAACAGGCGGCGCGATTTCCCCTGAAGAGAAAGCCCTCATTCGCGGTTATGTAAACCATATTGCTGAATTTGCCGGGCATGGCGAAACGTTGAATTCGCTAGCCATCGGCTACCTCAGGAGCGTGCGGGCCGAGCGTACTGATCGCGTGACACTCATTAAATCATTCGACGCCTTCCGCCGTTGGACCACCATTGAGTCGGGGTATTACACCGAACTGGTAATGCCTAATGGCGTTACTGCGAAAGAGCCAGTTTCCATTTCATTCGCAAAAATGGACGAGACGGATTTCGCAGAGCTATACAAAGCCACGCTTAATACCCTCTGGACGTGGATCCTCAACAAAACCTTCAGCACCCCCGAAGCCGCAGAGAACGCTGCAAGCCAGCTGATGAGCTATGCGGCATGAAAATTTCAGAGCGAAAACACCTGAACAGGCTCTCAGATATGGGCTGCATAGTTTGCCGAAATCTGGGGTATGGCGAATCCCCTGCTGAAATTCACCATTTGCGTACCGGGTGCGGCGCTGGCCAGCGCGCCAGTAACTACCGTGCAATCCCACTTTGCCCGCAACACCACCGAACTGGTGGTTACGGTGTAGCCATTCACGCAGGACAGAAAGAATGGGAAAAGAATTTTGGCACCGAAGAGCAGCTCCTTGAGCAGGCATTGAAAGAAATTGAAGAGGGGATAACTTCGTGAATAATCAACTTTTGCAATACGCGCGCACAGAACTGGCAACGGCATTAATGGATTTGTCCGGCGGGACGAAGGGGCAGTTAGAGGCGTTTAGTGAGCATCCCCCGGCAGATAAAAACAAATATCCTCGCCAGCACATTCATAAAGTACAGTTGGAGGGTAATAAACAGGTCCGGTCAGAGCGTGCGCCGACATACGCGCTTGAGACGCGCAGCCGTATCCGGCCAGCGCCACCAATGAAGGATTTCGAGTTTTCCTCATGCGCCTGGCGCCGAGCTGTGAACACGTTGCCGGTTTACCAAAGCTCATGGATCCGCTATTGCTATGGGTTTGACCTGAAATTCGATCACCAGAAAAATATCTGCGAGGCTGTATGGCTGGCATATCAGAAAAACCTGCCTGCCGGGCTGCTGGAGAAAACGAAGAAACGCCTCATATCACTCGTTTGGCTGGCGGTGCAGGATGTGGCCGCAAAGAACAAAAATGAGTCATATAAGGAATACGCAGGTTCCGCGCTGGCGACACTCATGACTGTTTCCCGGTCAACTTGGTGCGAGGTTTATAGCCAGCACTGGCGCGGATTGAAGCTGGTCGCTTCTGAGCTTGATTGTGATTCGCTAATTCAGGTGTTGAGAAGTAAAGAGGCGCTCAATTTCGAAGAAGTTATCGAGTAACTCTTGCAAAACCGAACAAATTGAGCGATATTTAAGGCTAATTTGATATGTTGTCAAAATTGTATAAACCCGCCGATGTGCGGGTTTTGTCGTTTTTCAGGGCTGCGCATTCGCGTGGCCTTTTTTATTTCTAAGACCATGCACCCAACCGGCTGACCGGAGGGGGAGACTATGAAAATGGACGAAAAATACAGTAACGCTACATATGGTGGTGCTGGAATTACGGCCTTCTTTGCAAGCTTATCCCTTCAGGATTGGGGCTTTATCGCTGGCGTGCTGATTGGGGCGCTCTTTACTGCTTTGACGTATTTCCTGAATCGTCGCGAACAGATGAAGCGCACCCGGATACTCCAAGAAATCGCCGATAAGGTTGATGCAAAAAATCCGTCAGCAACGGCCCAGGTTGTTAACGAGCTCGCACAAAAAACCAGCGAGGTCTGAAGTGGCAAACCTTAAAACGAAACTCAGTGCCGCAATGCTGGCGCTGATTGCTGCTGGCGCAAGCGCACCTGTGCTGATGGAACAATTCCAAAAAGAGAAAGAAGGCACCAGCCTGATAGCCTATCAGGATCAGGGCGGCGTCTGGACTATCTGCGGTGGCGTTACCTCTGTGAATGGGAAGCCTGTGTTCAAGGGCATGAAATTAACCTGGGCGCAGTGCGACACCATCGATAAAGCAGAGCAGGCCAAAGCGTTGGATTGGGTTGATAAAAACATTCACGTTCAACTTACTCCTCCCCAGAAAGTCGGTATCGCTTCCTTTTGCCCTTGGAACATCGGCCCGGGAAAATGCTTCCCTTCGACGTTCTACCGCAAAATTAATGCTGGTGATCGCCTCGGAGCATGCGCAGAGATGAAACGCTGGATCTGGGACGGTGGGAAAGATTGCCGAATTCGTACGAACAACTGCGCTGGTCAGGTCATCAGGCGTGCCCAAGAGAGCGAACTGACGTGCTGGGGGCTGGATAAATGACATTGAAAGCATGGATTGTTGTCGGCGTGGAACTCTTGCTCTCGGCGATGCTAGTTTACATTCTGCTGGGTGAGGTTAATAAACAAAGCGCCCGGGCTAATAAAGCAGCGTCGCTTGCACAGCAGCGGCAAGATACGATTAACGACATGCAGGTGCGACAGCGCGATGTTGCTGCCCTTGATGCGAAATACACTGGAGAGCTGGCAGATGCGAAGGCCAATATTGAAAAGCTGCACGATGATGTTGCTGCTGGCCGTAAGCGGCTGCAACTTAACGCAACCTGCCCGCACACCGACAAATCACCCGTCACCACCAGCCTGGATGATGGCACCGGCGCCAGACTTACTGACACCGCTCAACGGGATTATTTCACCCTCAGAGGTAGAATCGAAACCAGTAGAAAGATGATTGCCGGACTACAGCAGTACATCAGAGAGCAATGCCTATGATGAAAAAGCGAGGTGGTGACCTCGCTTAGATTAATCACCCAACTTTGCGATATGGGTAACCGGCTTTTTTGATATGAACATCAAAATACTGACCTTTTGACGGTGCATTCATTAGTGCCGTGTGAATGGCGGCTGGAACTCTAGAATATTGATAGATACCGCCTCCATGGAAGGCAATTTCCAAAGTGGAAGTTGCACTATCATAACCAACTGAATGAAGGTTTGAAGATGAAACAGGTTGACGAATCAAAGCAGGTTCCTCGTTTAGATGGGATGAGTCCCGAGGAAATCGTAAATCTTTTTAAAGGCTACAACTTTGTCGACGATCACGGTCATCGATTAAACAAATGCGAGGACTTCACAGATTTGGTTGAATTGGCGACAAGAAAAAGCGGTCAAAGACGCAGTAGCCGATCTGGTTGCTCTTAAAAATAAATTTATTTATTAAGGTTCTGCAAAAGGAATTCACTTAGTGCCTGTGATAATGTCACCTCAGTTTATTTTGAGGAAAATAATATGCCAGCAACTTCAATTATTATTAGTAGCTATTCTGCATTACTTGCCACATTAAATACATTTAAAGGCTTAGGACGTGAGAACGAAAAACAAGCCACAGATGCTATCCGTGCTTTAACGAAAGCAATCCATGAAACCGAAATCTATTTTTCCGAACGTGAGCATGGATTAGAAAGAGACAAGGCAAGAGAGGTTCAACTCTCTCGTTATTGGAGCGAAGCAGCGGAACCAGTAAGATTGATTGACCGGCAATTTTCAGATTTGTGTGCTCTTAAAGCAAAATATTGGCTTTTCCCTGATCATTATGATCGTGAATCGGTGAAAGCGCTGCATATCACGTTAGAGGGAATGAATGCCGGGTTACAAAAATTGAGATATTCGGAATAATTTCCAAAATTACTAATAAGCCGCCTCCGGGCGGTTTTTTTATGCCCATCGCAGTGAGTGTCGAGTGCGCTTAGTCCAATGTGCAGCAAAGCCTTAAGAGGAACCATGTCAAAGCTCAACCTTGAAATTTTCCCTCCATCTACTGCTGATGTGAACTCTGTTTTTTCTGAGATTGAACGTAAATATCGATGGAAAGCGGCAACACCGGAAACGGTCGCTGATATGGAGCGTGAAGCTGCTCGACTCATTCGCCGACTGATCACCACGAAAGTGACATTCGTTAAATAAACTCCGGAGGGGGTATGACAAATCCCGAGGAAAGCGGCCTTGAACGTGATTACTGCGCCGGACAACTTTCTCTTCGTGATTTGGCTGATATTTACGGCATCAGTGAAGGGGCGATAAGAAAACGCGCCAAAAAACACGGATGGGTACGCACTGAAAAGAAAGGTACGCAAAAAGGTACGCAGGTACGCAAAAGCGGTACGCAAAAAAAAACTGTGCGTACCACGGAAAAGCGCGCCACTTCTGACGATTCGGAAAAGAACGCAGCGGGGGAAACTCGGCCCCCTGAAAATACGAAACCGATTCGAGGCTCGCGTACCGATCCACCGGTTAACGCCTTCAAACCGAATAATCAGCTCTCCCTCAAGCACGGCGGCTACGCCCGGCGCCTGTTATTGAGTGACGAGGTGATAGAGGACGCAAAGGCGCTTACGCTCGACGACGAACTCTTTCGCTTGCGCGCCAGCAACCTGGTCGCCTCGGAAAATATCGGGCGCTGGAAAACTGAACTTGAAGACGCCAATCCCGACGAGATAAAAGGGCTGCTTGAAAAAATCAGCTCGGCTGACAAAGCCATGATGCGCAATACCGTTCGAATTGAGTCGATAGAGGGCACCACCGCAACAATCCGCAAGGTATTCGCCGACACAAATTATCGTGTGATAGCGGCGGAGAAAGTGGGGCTCGAAGTCGATCGTCTTAAACTCGAACTCGGTGATCCGAATAATGACGCCTCTGGCGGTCTGGATGATTTCTATGCTGACAACCCAACGTCCCTCCCTGAATCCGGCGCTAAGGCCGTTTTGGACAACCAAGGCGAGGAATAAGGTGCTTTACGGTGGCCGCGCTTCGAGTAAGTCGTGGGATGCTGCCGGAATGGCAATTTTTCTCGCGGATAAGTACAAACTGCGTTTTCTCTGCACACGCCAGATCCAGAATAAAATCGATGAGTCTGTTTATGCTCTGCTGAAAATTCAGATTGAGCGCTTCGGACTTAGGCACCGCTTCCGTATCCTCGACAATAAAATCATCAACCGTTTTACCGGTAGTGAATTTATGTTTTACGGGCTGTGGCGCCACGTCAGTGAGATTAAATCTCTGGAGAGCATTGATGTGCTCTGGAACGAAGAGGCCCACGGAATTACCGAGGCTCAGTGGGAGATTCTGGAGCCAACAATCCGTAAAGAAGGGTCTGAATGCTGGTTCATCTTTAACCCGACGCTGGTCACGGATTTTGTCTGGCGAAATTTCGTCGTTGATCCGCCGGCTGACACCATCGTCAGGAAAATTAATTACGACGAGAACGGCTTCCTGAGCCAAACCATGCAAAACGTCATTGCGGCGGCAAAGCAGCGTGACCCTGAAGTATTTGAACACGTATACCTCGGCGTTCCTCGCACCGATGATGATCAGGCGATCATCAAGCTTTCATGGGTTGAAGCGGCGATAGATGCACATAAAAAACTAGGATTTGCACCGAGCGGCCGTAAGCGTATCGGGTTCGACGTTGCAGACAGCGGCGCGGATAAATGCGCTAACGTCTACCGCCACGGATCAGTGGCTTACTGGGCTGACGAGTGGAAGGCTAAAGAGGACGAGCTGATGAAGAGCTGCAAACGCACTTATCAGGCTGCAGCCGAACGCGGTGCTGAGATCGTTTACGACTCAATCGGCGTGGGCGCATCTTCTGGCTCTAAGTTTGCTGAAATAAACGAGGAGCGACAGAAGGAAGACCCCTACACCAGTCAGCCCATATCCTTTTCAAAATTTAATGCCGGTGCTGGTGTGCATGAACCGGACGACGAGTATCAGCCGGAGATCACGAATCAGGATTTCTTCGCCAATCTCAAGGCTCAGGCCTGGTGGATGGTGGCTGACAGGCTGCGCAACACGTACAACGCAGTAACTCATGGTGAGAAATTCCCCGTGGATGAGCTGTTGAGCATTGATGGTGATTGTCCTCATCTCGACAAACTGAAATATGAGCTTTCAACGCCGAAGCGTGATTTTGATAAAAACGGGCGCGTGATGGTAGAAACCAAAAAAGACCTGGCTAAACGCGATGTGCCTTCACCCAACATTGCGGACGCATTCATTATGGCTTTCGCACCTTTAGACAGCTCTTTGGAAGTGTGGGGAAGGTTGGGTCAGTAAATCGTTGGAAATGGCCAGTTCATCTAAATATTTTGCTATGCAAAAGCACCCCCGTTTTATGCACCGTTTATGCAACCCGTTCTGACCCTTTCACTCGGCTAAACAGCGATAAATACGCCTTAAGAGGCGACATTTTAATGTGGCTGATTCTGCCGGGGCGCTTAAGAGTCATTATGTTAAAAACCGTTTAATTTCATGAAAAATAGCGAGTAATACATGGCCCGTAAAAATCGCCGATCTGGCGTACAGAAACCCGTACGCACGGCTGACGGGTACAATAATTTCACGGCTAAACTCGGCGGGCGCACCGCCAATATCCAGACCGGCGGCAGCTATCAGCCCGGTTATATTTCCCGTAATCGCGTACAGCTCGAATTTGCCTACCGGTCATCGTTTCTGGTGGGCGCCGGCGTAGATGCTATGGCCGATGATATGACCCGCAAGGGTATCAACATAAGCTCAAAGCTAAAGCCCGGGCAGAAGGGGAAGTTTGAAACCTTCTGGGATGATATCGCCGCTTGGGACGAGGTGAACAACACGCTCAAGTGGTCGCGGCTATACGGCGGTGCGCTGATGGTGGTTCTCATCGAAGGTCAGGACATGAGTACGCCACTCAACCTAGACCGCATCAAGGAGGGCCAGTTTAAAGGGCTGATGGTGTTTGACCGCTGGATGGTCAATCCGAGTTATTACGATCTAATCACCGACTACGGCCCGGACTTTGGAAAGCCAAAATTTTATAAAGTGGTCACCAATCAGCAGGGCATTCCACCCTGGAAGATCCACCACTCCCGACTGGTACGCATGGAGGGCGACTCTCTGCCATTCCAGCAGGCGCAGACGGAGAACGGCTGGGGCATGTCAGTGGTTGAGCGCATCTTTGAACGCATTCAAGCCTTCGACACTGCGACCGTAGGCACTACTCAGCTAATCCACAAGGCGCATCTTCGGACCTACAGCATTGATGGATTGCGAAAAATCCTCGCTACTGGGGGCGCGATGGAAGAGGGGTTGAAAAAGCACATGGACATGATTCGTGAGTTTCAGACCATCGAAGGGATGACGCTTATGGATAAGAGTGACGAGTTCCAGACGCACAGCTATTCGTTTGCCGGTATCGCAGACGTCATCCTGCGCTTCGCTGAGCAGGTCTCAGGGGCGACGGGCATTCCGCTGGTTCGTCTGTTTGGTCAGTCACCTTCGGGATTCAGTACCGGTGATGGTGACCTTGAGAACTACTACAGCCGCGTGAACTCACTCCAGGAGCGGCGTTTGCGTCGCCCCATTCGCTGGTTGCTCGATATCTCCTGGCGCTCGCTGTTTGGCGAACCGTTGCCGGAAGATTTCACCTTCGACTTTAATAAACTCTGGGAAATGTCGGATACCGACCGGGCGACGATGGCCAGCAACGTCACGACCGCGCTGGCGACCGCTGTTCGTGATATTGGCATGTCTCCCGCTGCTGCGCTGAGTGACCTGCGTAACATGTCGGATGTGATCGGCATCGGAGGTTCTATCACTGACAAGGATATTGAAGATGCGAAGTCGCAGTGGGAGGAGCCTGAACTTGAAACCGGCGCTGCGCCGTCGTTCAGAAGTCCAGTATCAGAAAAGCCTACTGGGGATAGTCAGCCAAATAAACCAGATAGTAACTGGTTCCTACGATGGTTCCCAGGCAAGCGCTGACACCATCGCCGGACACCTGATCGACTATTCACAGGTTCTCGGCGATTGGTCTGCTCAAGTGGCGCAGAAAATGTTTCTGCAGGTAGAGCGGGAGGAGTGGAGTCAGTGGCGTTCGGTATCGGAGCAAATATCCGAAGGCTTACGCGACATCATGGGGAGTTCCCCCGTGGGGCAGGTAACGCAGGACATCGTGTACCGGCAAATTCAGCTCATGAAGTCGTTGCCTATGGAAGCGGCGGACCGTGTTAAAGACATTCAGGATCGCGCCATACAGGCGGTCATTAACGGTGAACGGCCAGACGCGCTCTACGACATGATCATGCAGTCCGGTGATGTCGCTGCCAGCCGGGCAAAGATGATTGCACGCACAGAGATCGGCCGGGCTACTGGTGCTCTGACTCAGGCACGCGCGTTATCTGTCGGGTCGGAGGGGTACTGGTGGCGCATTGAAGGTGCGGGGACGCGTGCCTCTCACAAGAAAATGAAAGATAGGTTTGTGCGCTGGGATAACCCGCCGACGCTCGACGGTATGACCGGCCATGCTGGATGCTTGCCGAATTGCAAATGTTGGCCTGAGATCCATATACCTGCTGGGAATAAATAGTTAATCTTAGTAACCCTTAAAACTTTTGACGGTAAAGTAATGAATTACTATATTTTTTTCGATAAACATGGGAATTCTAAAAAATTAGGTGTTAGCGGGGTTATGACCCATCATCGTCAGCCTTTCTTGATGGGACCAAAAGCCCCAAGTTACGAAGATTACCCAATCATAGAGTTTGAAACAGAAAACATTAATGGGGAAAAACAAAAGTATTTATTAGCTTATGAGGTTGTGCCCACAGAGGAAGTTATAATTGATGCCATCTTAAATTTAAAACTCCCCCCAGTACCTGAAAATGATATGGAAGAAGATTAAACGTTAATTTCACAAGACTAAACCCAGCCGAGGCTGGGTTTTTTTATGCCCGCAATTCAGCAGGTGACCAATGAAATATTTCTTCACCACCCGCCTGGGAGAGACGCGATTTTTGCAGGCGGATGGTTCGCTGCTTTGCAAAGACGTACCGATAGCGCGGACAGGGACACAAATCTACTTACCCGAAGAGATCGACCTCAAGGCTGACGCTACCGGAACCGTGACCGTTTACCGCCTTGAAGATGAAGTTTTCTCTCCTGAAACCATGGCGAGCTTCGAAGGGGTTGCCGTCACGCTGGGTCATCCGGAAGACGCTGACGGGAACATTGTCTTCGTTAATCCCGGCAACTACGCGGAACTGGCTCAAGGCCATATTCAGAACGTGAGGCGTGGCATGGAAGAGAAATCAAACCTCCTGCTGGCAGACGTTCTGGTCAAGCGGCAAGAGGCAATCGACGCCATTAACGCCGGGCTCAGAGATGTGAGCTGCGGTTACAACGCGCTCTATAAGCAGCTGGCGCCGGGCAAGGGCAAGCAATACCAAATCACTGGAAACCATCTGGCTGTCGGTATCGACAGAGGCCGGGCGGGTTCTCGCTGTGCAATCGGGGATTCTGCCCCATCCATATCTGCGAAAAAGGAGAAGCCTGCAATGTCATGGCTGAAAAAACTGGCTACGGCCATCAAAACGAAAGATGAGGATGCTTTGCAGAAGCTCATCGACGAAGCACCGGACATGCCATCTGATGGTATGGGCTCTATCCCCGGCGTCACCATCAACATGAACACGCCCGCGCAGGCGACATCGCTACCGGCGGAAAATAAAACCACGGTTGACGATAAGCCCGATCCGGAAAAAACCGGTGATGAAGAAGTCCCCGCGTGGGCTCAGGCGCTCATTGCCCGGTTGGATAAGCTGGAAGGTAAAACGGCGGACGCCAACCCTGACGATCTGCCAACCACCGATGAAGATATCGAAGAGGACAAGAAGGTCACGGGTGACGCTGCGTACAAGCGCAACATTATCGCTGATGCTGAAATCCTTTCTCCTGGCTTTGCGCCAGCGGGTGATAAAGGCCTGAAACGCCAGGCGCTGAATCACGCCGTGCGCACCGGTGACAGCCTGAAAGGTTTTGGGGTGTCTGATTTCACTAAAGCGCCTAAGGCCACGGTAGATGCAGTCTTTGCCGCTGCCGTGACGCTGAATAAGGCAAAAAACCATATCGCGCCGCTCAGTCAGAGTAAGCGAACCGGCGACGGCGCACGCGGTCCGGTGACCCCTTCTGAACTGAACAAAATCAACGCCGATTTCTGGAAACGCAACCAATAAGGTAACCCCCATGGCTGGAAATGCTTATGTAAACCGGATGCCCCTTGGCATTTCCGGTGCAGTAACTCGCCTGCAGGATCTGACCGCTGAGCCGGTCATTCTCGATAACACCAAAGTGTTTGGCCAACTTGGCCTTGCAGGTAAATGGAGTGGAAATAAATTTGTGCCACTGGAAGACGGCGACACCGTAGATAAAGTTGCTGGCATCCTTATCCGCCCATACCCAACTCAGTCACAGGCCGATATCGCCTATCTGGGCGTGAATGCGGGTGTGACGGGCGACCGTCTGGCGCGCGGCTATATCTGCGTCAGCGTACCTCAGGCACAGGCCATTGCAGCCGTCAAAGGCGCGAAAGTGTATGTCCGCGTCTCTGGCGCCAGCACTGCCAGCCCGCTGGGTTCACTTGTGCTGACACCTGACGCTACTGCAGCAAACACTCCCGAACTGACATTGGCGAAAGTCATGGGTCCGGGTGACGGCATCGCTGGCGCTGGTAAAGGTCACATCGAAATCGCTTACAACATTTAAGGAACACTGAATGTTTACTATTGATAAAGCCACCACTGATGCGGCTGGCGCGTTCCTCGTTGGTGAGCTGGAACGTCTTGACCAGACGCTGAATCTGCCACTTGTCTCGTATAAGTGGTCCCGCGATATGCCGCTGCGCAGCGACGTGTCGATCGCTGATGAAATTTCATCGTTCACCAACACCGACCTGGCTGCTGCTGGTGGCGTGAATCCGAACGGTAAAAACTGGATCGGAAAAAACTCCACCGCGATCCAGACTACCAACCTTCTCATTGAAAAAACTCCGCAACCCCTCACGCTCTGGGGGATGGAATTGGGTTGGACACTGCCGGAACTGGCCTCTGCTCAACAGCTTGGACGCCCGGTTGATGTGCAAAAATACGATGCCATGCAATTGAAATGGAACATGGATATCGATGAGCAGGTTTATATCGGCGATACCGATCTGGGCATCACTGGCCTTCTGAATCTGGCTCAGGTTGTTCCTGTCGCTGCCGCAGCTGCATGGACGGCAACAACTGACCCTGACGTCATCGTTCAGGACATCAACCTGTTACTGACGTCGGCCTGGTTGTCGTCTGGTTACGCGATGTGTCCGCGCAAGGTGGGCATGGCGCCTGAACTGTTTGGGCTGCTTTCCAGCAAGAAGGTGTCATCAGCGGGGAATATCTCCGTTCTGGAATACGTGAAGATCAACTGTATCGCGTTTCAGGAGAACGGCGAGCCGCTGGAAATCGTCTCCATGAAATGGGCGAGCAAACGAGGATCGGCTGGTGCGCATCGCGTGGTGGCTTACACGCAGGATGAGAAATACATTCGCTTCCCGCTGGTGCCGCTGCTGAATACTCCACTGGAATATCGCGGCATTTACCAGTTGACCACCTATTACGGGCGTCTCGGTCAGATCGAAGCGCCATACGGCAACACCATCGCATACCTGGACGTTCCGGTAGCCTGATGAATGCGCGGGGGAAACCCCGCCATTTCTGGAGAAATTTATGAAATATTTCGTGTCCACCCCGGCAACGCTCCGCTTTGCTGACGGTTCTCAGGTTGAGCTGGTGCCCGGCATTCACAGTTTTGATAAGCAGGTTGCCGAACATTGGGCGTTTGGTGCCCATGCCAAAGCCGTCAATGATTCCGAAATTGAAAATCTGAACTCTGACTCTGATCTGACCCTGAAGGTTAATGTGCTGGAAACAGAAATCACCGACCTGAAAGCACAGGTGGCGACCAAAGACGGCGAAATCACCGACCTGAAAGCACAGGTGGCACTCCTCACCAATGCGCAGGATAGCGCGCTGACGGACGACGGCAAAACCGACGTGGTGCAACCCGATGCTGAACAGGAGACTGGCAATGCCAAAAAACAGTCTTCTTCCAACAAGTGATCAGTTCCGCACTGACTTCCCTGAGTTCTCTGACAAAACGCGCTATCCAGACCCTTCGGTAAATTTCTATCTCGCACAGGCTGACAATCTTCTGGATCAGGATCGCTTCGGCGACCAGTTCGTGTATCTCGCTGAGCTATTTACGGCGCATTACACGGAAATTCGCGGTCGGCGCAGCGCGCAGGCGGCTCTCGGCGGCGTTAATTCGTCCGGCGGCGGCATCTTGACATCAAAATCCGTGGACAAGGTCAGTGCCAGTTATGACGTATCGGGAATTATCAATGCTGATGCGGGTTTCTGGAACAACACCGATTATGGCCGCGAGTTTTTCTGGTGGTGGGAAATGTCTGGCGCTGGCGGGAGGCAACTCCTATGAAATCGGGGCTGACGGTCAGGGCTGATAATGCAGCGGCTGTTCTGGAGTCGCTTAAAAAACTCAGCGGTATGGATGTGCTGGTTGGTATTCCTGCTGAGAAAGCGACCCGGGAAGATGGTGAAACGCTCAATAACGCTGAGATTGGTTATTTGCAGTCGACGGGTGCAACCGTCCAGCTCGGCGGAACCACTGTTACTCTGCCGCCACGCCCCTTTCTTGACATGGGGATCGAGAACAACAAATCGCGCACGATTGAGTATCTGAAAGCGGCGGCAACCGCGGCGCTGGAAGGCAATTCAGAATCAGCGATGAGGGAACTCGAACGCGCGGGGATAATTGCCAGCGACGGCGCGAAGGCGGTGATCTCCTCGGGTGATCAGCTGCATCCTCTCTCAGAAAAAACCAAAGAACAACGCCGCGCTGATGGCATTCCCGGCGATAAGCCACTCTATGCGCATGGCTATCTCCTGCGTTCAATCACATATGTGGTAAGGAGCAAATAATGCCGCTTCTCGACGTGTCCGACGTGTTGCTGGATCCGGACTTCGTGGACACCACGCTGGTTTGCCATCGCAACGTCCAGACAACTGACGAAGATAACTTTCCGGTGAACACGCCGACTGATATTCCGTTTACAGGCGTCGTGACTGTCGACCGCGCGCTGAAAGCCAAACGCATGGCCGCCGGGCAGAACATCAACGGGGCAATTCTCATCGTGACGTCCTTTCGACTCACGCAAGGACAACCCGGTCTTGATGCGGATGGTGTGACGTATCGCGGGAGAGAATATCGCGTGACCTTCGTTGACCCTTACACCGCGTACGGTGCCGGTTTTGTTCAGGCTCACTGCGAGCTAATGGACTTTGACGGAGGGACGCCGATTGAGTAATGACTCTACTGCAGCAGGGTATCTGACGCCTATTGGTGACGTGCCGGCTTATGACCAGGAACTGGAACGTGAAATCAGCCGTTGGATACGTGGGCTGACCGGTCTGCATAAAAAACTGGTTTATCCGCGCTGGACTGACCCGCAAATCCAGATACCAAAGAACGGAACCACCTGGTGCGCCTTCGGCGTTACAACCGTGCCCGAAGATGCTAATCCCGCCTATGTCCAGTCAGATGAAAGTGCCGAACAGTGGTCGCATGAAACCGTCGATATTCTGACGTGTTTTTACGGTCCGCTGGGTATGGCGACCGCTACTCAGTTCAGGGATGGCCTTTTCGTTTCTCAAAATAATGATGAGTTGAAAAGAGTAGGTCTGACATTTAAGCAGTGTGGCCGGGTCCTGAGTCTTCCTGAACTCATCAATAACCAGTGGGTTCGCCGATATGACCTGACCGTTCAGTTGCGCAGGAAAGTCACCCGCACCTACGGCATCAAAACCTTCCTTTCGACCCAAGTACAATTTTTCGGAGACTAACCTATGCCTAACGGCTTATCTGTATCACGCGTTGTACGCGTGCAGGTTTCGCTCGCGCTGAGAGCCGCGCAGGGACGAGACTTTGGGGCGTTGCTGATCCTTGGCCCGTCTGACGTCATTCTTGCGCCGGAGGTGATGCGCCTCTACAACGATATCGAAAGCGTGGGCACAGACTTTGGCACTGCCGCTGAGGAATATAAGGCTGCATTACTATATTTCCAACAGTCTCCGCAACCACTGGACCTGTATATCGGGAAAATGGAACGCCAGACGACGGCCGCGACAGCAGGGAAATTAACGGGCGCTGTACTGACTTCAACCGAACAGACCCTGACTAACTTTACCGCTGTGAGTGATGGCGCGATCAAAATTTCGGTGGACGGAACTGTTAAAACAATCACCGCCATTGACCTCTCTGCGGTGACCAATTTAGCGGGCGTTGCTACAGCACTGCAGGCCAAACTTACCGGAACGGTGGTTGCATGGGTGGCTGGATCAAATCAGTTTACGGTGACCTCAGCGACCACTGGCGCAACGTCCAAAATCGGAATTCCGACAGCAGCCGGTACTGGCACCGATATAGCGTCGTTGCTGGGCATCAATGCTGCACATAATCCGACTGCAGTAGACGGCCTGGCAGCATCCTCCTCACCGTTGCCATCAGTGAACACTGCTCTGAATTACTCAGCAGACTGGTATGGGCTGGTAATTTCAGACCCTGCCATGACGGACCAGGACCATCTCGACGTCTCTTCGCTAATTGGTGCGGCCAGCGACTCACGGATTTACGGTATCACTACAAACGCGGCAGCGGTCCTCGACGCAACGAGCACTACCGACATCGCCAGCAAAGTTAAAGCAGCAGGCTATAGGCGCTCATTCGTCCAGTACAGCCAGGTCAACTATGCAGCGGCATCAGCGTTCGGTCGGGCGTTTACCGTTAACTTCCTCGGAAATAACACCACCATCACGCTGAAGTTTAAGCAGGAGCCAGGCATCACCGCCGAGACGGTTACCGCGCAGCAGGCTGATACCCTGCAAGCCAAAAACTGCAACGTTTTCGTCCGCTATGCCAATGACACCGCGATCATTCAGGGAGGTGTTATGGCGAATGGTGACTTCTTTGATGAACGCCACGGACTCGACTGGTTGCAGAATTATGTCCAGAACAATCTCTGGAACCTGCTTTACACCTCGACCACAAAAATCCCCCAAACAGAAGCCGGGGTTACACGCCTGCTGACCAATGTTGAACAGTCAATGGACCAGTCTGTGACAAATGGACTGGTTGCGCCTGGCCTCTGGAATGGTGGTTCAATCGGACAACTTAGCCCCGGCGACACGCTGACAAAAGGCTATTACGTTTATGCAGCGCCGCTCTCTACGCAGGCACAGGCGGATCGTGAAGCACGTAAGGCGCCCGTCATTCAGGTAGCCTGCAAGCTTGCTGGCGCCGTTCATTTTGCTGACGTTTTAATCGACGTCGTTCGCTAAGGATAAAAAATGCCGACTTATTCCTTTATTGATGTTTCAGCATCCATGACCGGCCCGACCGGCGTTATTGACCTGGGCTATGGCGCCGCTAATGCCGAGGAAGGGATCACCGTTGCGATGGCCGAAGCGAAGAACACCATGACGGTGGGTGCAGATGGCGAAGTCATGCACAGCCTTCATGCGGGTAAAGCCGGTACTGTTACCGTGACTCTGCTCAAAACATCGCCGGTGAATAAAAAGCTGTCTTTGGCGTACAACGCGCAAAGCCAGTCGTCTGCGCTGTGGGGTAACAACGTATTCGTTGTCCGCAACTCCGCATCCGGTGACCTGGTCACCATCCGTTCCGCAGCCTTCCAGAAACAGCCTGATTTCGCCAACGCCAAAGATGGCGGCACGGTGGCGTGGGTGTTTGACGGCGGCAAAGTGGACGAACTGTTAGGGGAGTTTTAATCGATGGAATTCGATATCAAAGGTAATACGTATCAGATCCGCAAACTGAGCGTGTTCGACCAGTTCAAAGTGTCCCGTAAGTTGCTGCCGGTTTTGTCCGGCATGCTCTCGGAATTCCAAGCTATCAAGACTCTGGCAGCGAAGAAAGATGCGGTCAGCATCATGGAGAAGGTGCTGCCGAAGATTGCACAGTCACTTTCAGACCTGAGTGAAGACGACGCCAACGCGGTGATCTTCCCCTGTCTGACGGTAACCTACCGTAAGCACGCGAAAGGATGGGCGCCGGTATTTCAGGACGGCGTGCTCGCGTTCGACGATATGGACATGCTGGAAATGCTTCAAATCGTCGGTCGCGTGGTGGGCGACTCACTGGGAAATTTTTTGCGCGAACTCCCTACAGCGCCGACGGACAAGCCACCGGAGGCATAACGCTCAACTCATTACCGGATAATCTGGATTTCATCATGCGCCCGACCAAGGCCTTTCAGCTCGACATGAAAGACCTGAAGTCGGGCGCTGTTGATCTGTGCGACATCGCTCTGATGAATGATTACCTCCAGATGGAAAACGATAACGAAGCGCGCATAGCGAAATGGAGAGCGGATAACGATGGATGCTGAAACTATTAAGGACTTCCTGATCAGTCTCGGTTTCCAAATCGATGACGCTGGCGCGAAGAAGTTCGATTCGGTGATCGTTGGCGTGACGGCCAATGTCTTCAAAATGGCTGCGGTAGTCGAGGGTGCCGCACTGTCCGTGGTAGCGTTCACTGCGAAGATTGCCAGCGGTCTGGATAATCTCTACTGGGCTTCCCAACGCACTGGCGCAACGGTGCAGGGTATCCAGCAAATCGGCTATGCCGTTTCACAGATGGGCGGGAGTGTTGACGGTGCGCGTTCCTCACTGGAGAGCCTGTCCCGGTTTATGCGCAACAGCCCCGGCGCGGAGAGTTTTTTAAACCGGCTGGGGATCCAGACGCGTGATGCCAAAGGCAACATGCGCGACATGGCAACCGTCTTCACCGGCGTCGGTCAGAAGCTCAGCAGCATGCCGTATTACCGCGCTAATCAGTATGCGCAGATGCTGGGCATTGATGAAAATACCCTGCTGGCGATGCGGCGCGGTCTGGGTAATTTCAGCGCGCAATATTCCCAGATGACCAAAGCCATCGGCTATAACGCTGATACCGCGGCGGTCAGTGCCAATAAATTTATGACCTCCCTGCACGCGTTCGGTCAGATGGCGGGCATGGCGCGGGATAAGATTGGTTCTAACCTGGCCGAAGGGCTGGCGGGCTCGATCGATAACCTTCGCAAACAAATTCTCGATAACTTCCCGAAGATAGAAGAAACCATCACGCGGGGCATCAAAGGCCTGCTCTGGCTGGCCGACGTGATTGGGCGGGTGGTATTCCGCTTAATACAGGCCGCTGGCGATATTCGTAACTGGTGGAAGGAGCTTGATAGCGGAACGCAACGCCTGATCGCCACGTTTGGCGGATTGATAGTGGCCTGGCGTATTCTTAACAGCGCGTTTCTTACCTCTCCGATCGGCATCATCACCACTCTGAGTGGCTCTCTGGTTCTGCTCTACGACGACTATAAATCGTGGAAAGAGGGCAGCAAAAGCCTTATTGACTGGGAAAAATGGCAGCCCGGAATTGAAGCCGCTAAAAAGGGATTGGAATGGTTCACCGATAAGCTGAACGACCTGAATACGGGGACGCTCACCTGGAAAGATACCCTAAAAAGTCTTTCAGACTTCATGAAAGGAGACTGGTCGAAGGCCATAACTGAAGCCATTAACTACGTGAATCTCAAGTTCAACGGTTTCTTCGAAGAGTTTGGACGAAAGCTCGCAAATAGCCCCTTCTGGCGGTTACTGCGTAAAGCTCACATCATGTCTGACAAAGACACTGAGGACATGCAGAACTTCTTCAGTGGGAATGTTGGTAACCCGGTACCGCCTGATCAAACCAGTCAGCCTGTGCAGTATGCCCAGTCAGTGCGCCGACCGCATGCCACAGAGTCAGGTTCTAAACTGCTCAACTTGTTGGAACCCACCCTGAATAAGCTTGAAGGGCTATACCAGCTTCCTGCTGGCCTGCTGAAAAGCGTTGCTATCACCGAGTCAGCTGGTAATCCGTTGGCTCAGTCTGGCGCTGGTGCTAAAGGCCTCTTTCAGTTTATGGATCCAACGGCTCGCGACATGGGGCTCAAGGGCAATGACGTCTTCGACCCGGTTAAGTCCGCACAGGCGGCCGCCAAATATCTCAGCCAGCTGATGAAGATGAATGGCGGCGATCTGGAGAAAACCTTGGCTTCGTACAACTGGGGGATCGGTAACGTCCAGAAGCATGGTATGGCGCTGATGCCTCAGGAAACCCGGAACTACGTGCCGAAGGTGCTCAGCAATATGCCAGGCAACCAGACGGTCAGTCAGGAAACCAACATCCATATTCATGGCGTAAGTGATCCAACCCGCGCCGGTATGGAAGTAGCTGACCGGCAAACCGGTGTTAATTCACGCCTCGCGCAGCAGGTATCGAGAGGGCCGCGTTAATGGACGTCCTATCCGTATTATTCAACCAGCGGTCGCGTAAAATTGGCCTGATCATCCCGGATGTGGTGGTTTCTGAAAAGCATCAGGACGCTTTAGAAATCACCGAGCATCCGGTGGAAATTGGCGCACCTGTCTCAGATCACGCTTATAAACGCCCGTCAGAAGTCACTATGGAAATCGGCTTTTCCGGCGGCGGCTCGCTGCTGGATTTTGCCGACACCTCAGCTCTCGGTATTTCCTTGGGCACCAGCCCGAAGGAGATTTATCAGCAAATTCGCGACCTGCAGGCCAGTCGGGTACCGTTCGATGTGACAACGGGTAAGCGGCAATACAGCAACATGCTGATCCGCGCCATCGATGTGACGACTGACCGGACCAGCGAGAACGTGCTGATGTGCGTGCTCACGCTCCGCGAGGTCATTATCTCTCAGACTGAGAGCATTACTGTGGCGGATAAAGCCGATATGCAGGAAGGCGTCAGCACCGCGTCATTGCAGAACACCGGCACTAAGTCTGTAAAGACCGCAAATAGCTCTCTGCTTTTGACGCTGTTTAGCGGCGCGAAGGGGGCGTTTGGATTATGACGATCAGCATCAGCGAAATCCCACTCTCGCCGGACAATCAGCAATTCAATATCAGCCTGGCAGACACCACTTACAAAATGCGTCTGCTCTGGCGTGATGCAGCTGGCTGGATCATGGATATGCAGGACAGCGGCGGTAACCCGATGGTCAGCGGCATTCCCCTGGTCACTGGTGTCGACCTGCTGGCGCAGTATTCCTTTATGGGGTTTGGCTTCTCGCTTTACGTGGGATGCGACGATGCCACGCAGGAATACCCAACGAAAATTGACCTCGGAAACGGCAGCCATCTTTATATCGTGCAAAATTAAGGAATACCCATGGGCCAGAACTGGCAGCGTCACTTTGAAATACAGTTGCTCGATGATAATGGCAAAGGGATCAGCCTGTCGGACTTCAAAGTTACTTTTGACATTGAGTGGTTCAACATAAAGTTCTCCCGCGTGGCCACCGTCAAAATTTACAACCTCTCCCAGAACACCAACAGCCGGATCCTGGGTGCTGAGTTTTCAAAGATAAAAATCATCGCCGGCTATGACGGGATTGCCTCGGCATTAGATGCCAGTCAGGTCGGCAAGCCAACAACCATAGATTCTTCGCAGGTAGGCCAGACCAACGGCCAGAATTTTGGAGAAATCTATAACGGGGAAATCCGGTTCTCGGTAACCGGGCGAGATAATCCCACTGACACGTTTATCATCATCCAGGCCATCGACGGGCACCGTGCGCTGATGAGCGCTGTGATGAATACGACGCTGGCGAAAGGTTACACGGTTAAAGACCTTTACGATCTGACCATGTCACATTTTGCCCCGTTCGGCGTAACAGCCGGGCAGACACCGGAATTCCCGACGACGGTATACCCGCGTGGACGTTCGATGTATGCGATGGCGCATGACGTCATGGATAATGTGGCTCAGCAGTGCAAAGCCACCTGGCAGATAGTTGATGGTCAGGTGCAGATGGTTGCGAATGATAAATTCATTCATGAAGCCATTGTGCTCAATAGCCAGACGGGCCTGATCGGCATGCCGCAGCAGACCATGGGCGGTGGGGTAAACGTCCGCTGTCTGATCAATCCAAATATTCGTGTGCATGGCCTGATAGAGCTGGATCAGACGTCAGTTTATCGCGCTTCTCTGTCATCGAACGACATTCAGATGTCCGGCGGCCGGATCACGGAAATCAACGACAACGGCAATCTGGTGGTCACCGGCGTTGCCAGCATCCCGCCCGCCAGTATTGCCACGGATGGTGTGTATATTGTTCAGTCGATATCTTATACTGGGGACACGAGAGGGCAGGCCTGGTACATGGATATGATGTGCGTGGCGCGAGGTTCTGCTGACCTTCAAACCAATTCTGCCTTGAACAGGACATACTGACTGATGAGTAAAATTTTATTGGCCTCGCTGGTTTTTCTGCTGCCTGGTTTGGCTTACGCGGATTCTCAGTGTGGACCATTTTATTTAGGAACCAGCCCGGCAAACGACGGATGGTCCCGCATCAATGGCGATAAGCCTAAGACCCAGAAAGTTACTTTTCTGAAACAGAAAGACGACTACAACAACATTAAAATGGAATGGGTCGTTGAGTCCTCAAAAGACGGCCAGTTGTATGGGCTCGAGTACATCAAGCGCAACGGGAAAGCGTTCCTGAATGCGCAGATACTACAAGCCAGTATGGATGCACCGCGCACGTATGGGACTTTCGATTGTCTGAAGATTAAATGACTTATCTGTTAAACTGCACGATAGCCATTTTAAAATTTTCTTGCCGGAGCGCGCATGGAAAGTAAAAGCAAAGTCCTCTTCGCCTATCCCGTAGCATACAAGGAGGATATGACTAAAGAGGAAATGTGCATCCCCTCACCTTTCTTAACGGGTTTTGAACCTGATTCAGTACAACCAGTTGTTATTACTGTTGGTTATACGATTGATTTCAATGGTCGAAATTTCATTTTAGTTTGTGTGGATAAAACAGGGGAAGAAAAGGATCGCGATAACATCACATTAGAAGGGCGCTCTGAAACACTGAAAGGCGGCTTTTTCAATAACAATACGGGTGTTTTTCTGTCCTCATTTTTTCTGCGTGATTTAAAGGTTACTACTTCTGGTTATTATGAAATCGAGGTTACCCTGTACGAAGCTGATGAAAATGGGGGAAAATCTGACGTAATAATTAATCGGCATACAAGCGAATTTTGGGTTCAAGTCAAGGTGCCTGAAGCGTGAGCAAGTTATATGCAGTGCCTCTTAATGGTGAGGCTATTGGTTCTTTCGATCACGAACCCCATATTAAAAATGGTGACAACGGTGGAGATGGAGGTGATGGTATGAATGATCGCCTTGAAAGGCTGGAAAAAAAGGTAGACTCATTAGAGTCAACCTTGTCGCGCCTGAATGAAACCCTAACAAAATTCGATCATCGCATTGATATACAAAATGAAAAATTCACGTCAGCGATGGATATTCAGTCCCAAAAATTGTCATCTGCTATTGAGATTCAAGGAGAAAAACTTGCTTCTTCCATTTCTCAGCAGACTCAATCTTTGACATCAGCAATTTCGACCCAATCCATTGAGTACGATGGGAAGTTGAAAGATCAAAAGTTGGGAATTGTGCTGTGGGTACTTGGGTTGCCTAGCGTTATCTTCGGTTTATACAAGCTGATTGAGACGCTTTCAACCCGCTGATTTGCAGAATGACTAATCAACCCGCTTCGGCGGGTTTTTTTATGGGGTTTTTTAATGCCAATTCCATTTCATGATTTAAGCGGTGACCTGTCACAGACGCTGAAAGCCATAGGCGAACAGCTGAGCAGCAATTTGCGCGTTGCAGTTCCTGGCATAATCCAATCGTTTGATCCGGAAACGGTGACCTGCACTGTTCAGCCAGCGGTAAACGGATCGGTACCAGATGAAACTGGTGCTGAATCCGTTGAGGGCATCACGTTATTGGTTGACCTGCCTGTTATATTTCCGCGCGGTGGGGGCGTCACGCTGACGTTCCCGGTTAAGGCCGGTGATGAGTGCCTGGTAATTTTCTCTGACCGCTGCATAGATTTTTGGTACCAGAGCGGCGGCACCGGCGACGCGGTAGATGAGCGCCAGCACGATACCTCTGACGCTTTTGTTATTGTCGGCCCGCAGTCACAGGCGCAGAAAATCAGCGGGATCAGCACCAGCGCCGCACAGCTGCGTACTGATGATGGCGCGGCATTCATTGAAGTGGCCGCAGGTCATGACATTACCGTGAATACCCCCGGCAAGCTGACCGCCAGTGCGCAGGGCGGAACCGAAATTACATCTCCAACAATCGTGTTGAATGGTTCTGTGACGATTAACGGCTCGCTGAGCCAGGGCATGGGTCCGGGCGGCGGCAACGCTACAATGATGGGGCCGATCACCGTTACGAACGACGTTACCGCTGGCGGCAAGAGCCTGCAAAATCACGTTCACAGCGGAGTGCAGAATGGCGGCGGGCAGACGGGGAAACCGGTATGAGATATCGACGAGAAGACGCTGATGGTGATTACACATTCGGGCGGGGTGATAACACGTTTCTGATAAATTTGCCGGAGACGGTGGGGCAGGCGGTCAAAACGCGCTTCCTGCTCTGGCGCGGGCAATGGTTCCTCGATACGACGGCCGGTACGCCTTATATCCAGTCCGTGCTCGGCAAGCAAAATCCTGACGTTTACAACCTGGCCATCCGCCAGCACATTCTGCAGACGCAGGGTGTCAGCTCAATTATCTCCTTTGATACGTCCGTTGACAGCAGAACGCGGCGCGTTTCCTTTACGGCGACCATAGACACCATCTACGGCAAGACGTCCTTCACAAGCGAGGCATAATGCTCAATCTCGATACGCTGGGGCTCTCCGCTACGGTGACCGCCTCCGGGATCAGTGCGCCCGATTATCAGACCATCCTCTCCACGGTGACCGGATATTTTCAACAGATTTACGGTACCGACGCGTATCTTGAGCCTGACGGAAAAGACGGCCAAATGATTGCCCTGTACGCGCTGGCGATCCACGACGCGAATAACACAGCTATCGCTGTATATAACTCATTCTCTCCGACCACCGGTTTCGGGAATGGGCTCGCCAGCAACGTGAAAATTAATGGCATTGCCCGTGACCCGGCGAACAACTCAACGGTAGATCTGCTGATCACCGGCACCATCGGGCTGGAGATTGTCAACGGTTCGGCGAAGGATGCCAACAACATCACCTGGTCGCTTCCGGCATCGGTGGTGATCGGTACCGGCGGAACGGTGATTGTGACCGCGACGTGTGCGACGGCTGGCGCTGTTGCCGCGCTGGCCGGGACGATTACAGGCATCAACACCCCCACGCGCGGGTGGGTATCAGTCACGAACCCGAATGCGGCCACTGTTGGGGCTGCGGCTGAAACGGATGCGGCGCTGCGCATTCGACAGGCGCAGAGCGTGGCGCTGGCCTCGATAACGCCTTTCGATGCGCTGGATGGTGCTATCGCTAATATCTCAGGCGTGACCCGTCACAAGCTCTACGAGAACGATACTGGCGCGGTGGATGCCAACGGCCTGCCAGCTCACTCGATCACCGCGGTTATTGACGGCGGTGATGCAAATGAAATAGCGACCACAATACAGCTGAAAAAAGGGCAGGGTGTCACTCCGAATGGCACCACGCAAATTACCGTGGCTGATAAATACGGGAATCCTCACGTAATTGGGTTCAACCGCCCGGTTCCAGTACCAGTTTATATTGCTATTTCACTTCAGGCCTTTACGGGCTACACCACGCAGATCGGCGAAGATATTAAAACGGCCATTGCTGCGTATATCAATGCGCTGACCATTGGTGATGACGTGTTATTAAGCCGCGTTTATTCACCGGCAAACCTCGGTGTGGTTAGTGGGGGAGAAAGTCGATATTACGACATCACCAGTTTGATGATTGGCAAAAGCGCCGGGACGGTTGCAGCCGCGAATATCACTATCGGTTACAGCGAGTCAGCAACCTGCGATGTGAATAACATCAGCATTACGGTGACGTCATGAGCAAATACACCGACCTCATCACTAATTATCACAGCCAGAAGCCGCTATTTGTTAACCACATTGACCTGATAACCCGGCCACTAACAGACGCGTCGAATGTAATGACATCGCTTATCAGGGAATTTGATATTGATGAAGCGATCGGTGTCCAGTTGGACACCCTCGGTAAGTGGATTGGCAGAACGCGAGTAGTGAGCCAGCCAATTTCTGGCGTTTATTTTTCCTTTGACACGGACGGTTTGGGGTTCGATCAGGGAGTATGGCAGGGGCCGTATGATCCTGACGCTGGATTTACGAACTTGAGCGATGAAACTTACCGCATCGTCTTGAAAGCAAAAATTGCGATTAACCACTGGAATGGAACAAACGAAACACTACCGGCAATTCTCGATACGGCGCTGGCCGGTTCGGGCTTAACGATGCAGATCGTAGATAACCAGGACATGACAATTTCAGTTTGGGTATTTCCGGAAACCGACATTTCTAATGTTTCGCTCGAGCTTATCGCTGCAATTCGGCAAGGATACCTGACCGTAAAAGCCGCCGGTGTTTGGGCGGGCGACATTCAGACACCATCCATTGAAACCCCATCTGTAGGAAATAAATTTTTCGGGTTTGATATGGATAACGAATATATAGCCGGGTTTGATACTGGCGCGTGGGAGAAAACATTATAATGGCAACGAACAACTTTAAACCGTTTGGTATTGGCGCTGATGCAAATGTAATAGCACAGGCCGACTATGAAGCTTTGGCGGCTCTGCTATCTGGATTTCAATCCGGTAAAGCCAGTTCGGCACAGGTCAATAAAGCCATTCGTCAGGGCACGGTTATGGCGAGCGTGCTGGCGCAATTTATTGCAAATGCGAGTGGGAATGATGTTTTAGATAACGGCGATACAGCGACTTTAATATCCAGCTTAATTGCTGCACTTAAAGCTAATGGTGCAAATGATTTTCTTCAAACACTAAACAATCTTGTCGAAATTAAAAATGCTGGGGCTCCAGCCCAGGCTTCAGCAAGAACTAATCTTGGGTTAGGGAACGTAGCCACACTTAACACAGGTACTGCAGCAGGAACGGTGGCAACTGGTAATGACTCACGCATAACCGGATCACTTCAGAAAGCAAGCAATCTCGCCGATGTTCAATCAGCATCGTCTGCCCGTTCAAACCTTGGACTTGGCAGCACATCGGTAACAAATATAGGTACAGGTAGTGGCATGGTACCCGACATGTCGTCATTTACATCCGGTGCGTCAGGTGCGTCATTCTGGCAAAAATTGCCCTCAGGGATGCTAATGCAATATGGGTATGTTTTTAATATGTCATCAGGAGCGATAACAATTAATTACCCTGTTCCATTCGCTAGCCAGTTACGTTCACTTATTACGACCCCAACGGGCAATGTTAATGCAGGTAGCATTAACTCAGCAGTTCCAAGTCTAAACCCGGCGTCGGGAACGTCGCTTACTGCGTTTTCAGTTACGGGATATAACGCACCTGTTGGTGGCGGCGCACAAGTTGCAAACGTACTATTTTACTGGGAGGCAATCGGCGTATGAAATATTTCTACGGCAATAATAATTTTTATCCAACTGTAATGCAGGCGGAATATGAGGCTGCGGGTTCGTGGCCAGAAAACGGAGCAGATTGCGAAGAGGATGTTTTTTCTGTTTACGCTGGCGAGCCACCAACAGGGAAACTACGGGGAACGGATTCGGATGGGATGCCGTGTTGGATTGATGCGCCTGCTCCGACCCAGGCAGAGCTTATTGCTCGGGCTGACAATCAAAAACAGGCTCTTCTCAATGAAGCGAATACCGTAACGGATGATTGGCGTACTGAGTTGGCGCTGGGAATAATCAGTGACGAGGATAAGGCATCGTTGATTACCTGGATGCAATACATTAAAGCTGTGAAGGCAGTGGACACGAGCAAAGCGCCGGATGTGACGTGGCCCGTCAAACCCACCAAATAATTTTCTTCCTTTGCCGATCAGCGGCATAACAAAACGTTGCTGATCGGACTTTCCAAATTTTTAAAAACAAATCCCCTTTAGGCGTGACTCATACACTTCCCATAAGCATGCGTCAGGGCGTAAGGTTGGATGAAATTTCAGCGGAGGTTGGTATGGAAGATTCATGGCAAGAGGAAAAGGCTGCATTTATGGCCGGTGAGATAGGCGGCGCTGTCGTTGAGCTGGTAGTGGTGGGCATCGTCATTAGCAAAGATGCAATTGTTGATAGCCTGGAGGCGAAGAGAAGGGGGGTTGGTAACACGATTCACAAAGGGATACTGCGTGATGCGGCTGAGCTGGTAAGAAAGGGTAGTTAGCACTTAAAAAAGAGCCAGAGTTAACGTCGAGCTATCAGTAGAAAGCTACTCGCGGCCTCAGTAGGATTGCTGCTTATGCGTTAGCTGAAAATCAACTTAGCCCAACTTATTGGAATAACCAGCTCTTAGAGTAAAAAACCGCCCTATAGGGCGGGGACGCAAGCTTGTCGTCGCAAGGGGTTCCATCCGTGATTACATGAGGGTACATAATCACGGCAGTGAGTATATGTACTGTATAAAAATCCACAAGATAAAATGATGACTTGTTCGAAAAATGATTTTAAAGCGACCAAATCCATCATTAATCAGATTTTATAGATCTTTTTAACTTAACTATTGCCATGTTGGCATGAAAAAAATTAATTATGATAGGTCATAGATAGTTCTAATTAGACGAAAAAAGCCCGCGTTAACGGCGGGCAAAAATCAAAGGTATCAACATTACTTGCACTTCAGGACGGTAGTCATAACGTCCGTTTCAAATATTAGCCTAGCTTTAGAAATTCGCCATTTTCGGGCAAAAAAGAACCCGCCTCTAGGGCGGGCTTTTGTAAGGGTATGAATGATTTGCCTTGGCAGGCTTGCTGATCTTGTGTCAGCTGATTTGAGAATAGTGCAGTATGACGTTATTTTGTAATTTTAATACACTAAATTTCCCCGAATCGAAACGAATTACCTTCTAACTGTTTGAAATTAAACGAAGGAAAAAGTAACTATTGAAGGGTTACTTTTCATTTAAAAACACATTAACTATATGATTTTAAATGAAATTTAAACCTGAAAGCGGATAAAGGAATCGTATTCGGTCTTTTTTTTGTTGATTTTTAAAATCAACAACTTACATTTAAAACAAGCACTTACCTCAGTTCTACTTACCCTCAATGCTACCCATTTGGATTCCCCATCGCCATTTTATCGCCACTGATTTGAGCCAGCGGATTCATGTAAATAGCGTCTTCTAAGTGATCGGGGGCGAAGTGGGCATAGCGCATCGTGACGCGGATATCGGAGTGCCCGAGGATACGCTGTAACACGATGATGTTGCCGCCGGCCATCATGAAATGACTGGCGAACGTATGCCGCAGAACGTGTGTCATCTGTCCTTCAGGCAGCTCGATGCCCGCCAGCCTGATCACCCGATAGAACTGCTTATAGCAGGGCGAGAAGGGCACACCCTTGCGGGCGATAAGTTCGTCATACAGTGGGCGGGCAAGGGGAACGGTACGGTTCTTTTTACCTTTGGTATTGATGAAAGTGAGTTTGTACGGGGAGATCTGCGAGCTTTTGATTTTGGCGGCCTCGTTCCAGCGTGCGCCGGTCGAAAGACAGAGTTTAACGATCAGCGTTAATTCATCATTCCCATGCTCTTCACAGGCAGCCATGAGCCGCAGAATTTGTTCCTGGTTCAGCCATGCCATTTCGCGTTCCGGCTGATCAAACTCGCGGATATTCTCGAGAGGGTTTGGCAGCGACCATTCCCCCAGGCGTTTCAGCTCGTTGAACACAGCCCGCAGAAAAGCATGCTCACAGTTCACCGTGCCGGTTGACACTTTTCGGGTCGCCAGACTGGTACTGTAGCCATTATCAATCTCACCGCGCAGCCGCTGATCGCGATAATGCGCCCAGTCTTTCGGCGTTATGGTACTGGCTATCGGGTCACCCATGCCCGCGCTGATAATCTTCAGTTTGCCCAACCGTCCCTTTTTATCATTCAGAGAGCAGCCGTGCAGGCTGTACCAGAGATCGACCAGTTCGCTAAGCTTCCGCCGGTCTTCCCTCTCACCCAACCACGGTTTGTTCTTTGCCTGATCCATAGTGTAAGTCTCAAAGGAAACGGCTTCACCTTTGGTATCAAACTGCCTGCGGCATCGCTTACCTCCACTCCCGTTCGGGTAGCATTCACATAACCATTTACCGGTAGACAGCTTTCTTACACTCATCACATCCTCCTTTTTGAGAATGTGAATTTTACTGTATATAAACACAGTGTAAATGTTTGATTTAGTCAGGCGTATACATGTAAGGGGATTAATTCACTGAATCTATGAAAGTAAAAACCCGCTTTCGCGGGCTTCGTCTCAGTGCATTTGCAACGACTGCTGACTATGTTTATCCGGATGCAGCAGCACGGCATGAACAGTTCCTGGCTCAACGATAATGTCAGCAATCGACTCGTGAGTTTTGAACGTGCAGCTGCAATTGATATTCTGACACTGGTGATAACGCTCTTTGGTATTACTGCTGAGGTAACGGCTTGAACGGGCGTGAGCTGCGTGCTGGCATTTGGGGCAATGCATCATAATAATCACCATTTTGTCATTTTAAATCATATGTAATCATTGTATGTTATTGCTAAAAACATACATCCGGGATTACAGTGTTTTACATAACAGGTGACTAATTGCTCAAGGCAGACGAGATGACAAATCAGGACGATATACTAAGCGCGATACGTGACGCTAACGAAAGGGAACGCTATATCTGGCGTCGTGCCCGTTGGTTTATGAAGGCAGTATGGGTTTGCCTTCTTATATACGTACTCTTCCCTGTAGTAATTAGGTTATTTTATTGTTTCTGAATAATTTTTAGATACTCATAAAGAAACTTTGCATTCATCATTCACAATCTTTCGCCCCCGCTCGCCTCGTAATTCACATCCGACAACAATACCTCCAGTTCCAACCCGGTCGTATAGCCGCCATTGTTCAGGCTGTGCGTGACCTTGCTGATTATCCATGGCTGCGCGTCGATCACTGCTTTAAAGCCTGACACCGCAAGCGGGGTTTCGGGGAACAGGTCGGCACGTCCGCGAGCCAGTGAGATAGAAAACTGTGCGACGCCACGCTGTAGCTTGTCCCATTTGGCCTGTGCTGCCCGCATGGCGGCCTTCTGCGTGGCGTAGACCGTCGTCAGCGCAAACACGTTTTCATCATTGCCCGCCAGATATTCGCCTTCTTTCGCCTCCGGCGTTTTTTGTGCTTTCGCTGCGGTCTTTTTGGCCGCCGGATGTTGCAGGGCGCGCAGGTGCTTTTCTTTCTTCTTTCTCTGTACCTTTACCTTTTTAGGTTTTGGTTCTTTGGTATGAAGCCAGGTGGCTGATACGCCGGTGTAAGCATCACGGTCAGCAATATTGAACGTATGCCCGTCGCCATCGCTACGGGTCAGCGTCATTTGCGGGATAGGCTTACCACTGGCGGTTAATGCTGAGCCAGGCTTAATAAAAATCAGTTTACCGGCCTTGATGGCGACAACCCCGCCGTTCAGCTCGGCCAGACGGGTGATAAAAGCCGCGTCGGTTTCCTGCGTCTGGTCGATGTGCGAAACCTTCACACCCTTGAGCGACTCGGCGACGGCGGGCTCAAGACTGTTTCGCGCCGCGACGGCGGAGACTATCGCCTCCAGTGTTGTGTCGTGATAGGAGTTATCGCGGCGGGAATTTAGGCTGCCGCGATAGTCGGCGCTGCGGGCGCGCAGCGTCAGCGTATCCGGCGCGCCCCGATGCTCCACTTCGTCCACCGTAAACTCCCCCTTATGGAACAACGCCTGACCTTTCCAGCCTAGAAAGACGCTCAGCACCGCGCCGCGCGGGGGCATCTTCATCAGCCCGTCCGCGTCATCCAGCTCTATATCGAGCTGGTCAGCCTCAAAGCCGCGGTTGTCGGTCAGCGACAGCGAGATAAGTCGCCTGCTGATATCCGTGGTGATGTCTGAACCGGCGAGTTTAACCATGTAGTCCGGCGCAATCTGTGCGCCGTTATTCATTGCGATCGTGGACATCATGACAGCAGCCCGCCGGCATACTTCTGCGTATTGCTGGCAATCCCGCCCGCCTGATCCAGAAGGCCGTCGGCCTGAGTTTTGATATCGCCGAACATGGCGGTCAGGCTTTCATCCACCCGCTTGAGGCTCAGCGTAAACTCAATTTTGCGGGCGGCACCGTTAGCGAAAAACTCTGAATGCTCGTCACTGAGGCTTTCCACCACGAACATCCCGTAAATCGCACCGTTGCCGCCAATCAGCGACCAGGCGCGGCCTTGATCCGCCATCAGGCGCAGCGCGTCCAGACTCAGTCTGCCGCCGGTGATTTCCGGCAGCAGCGTGGCGGTCAGGGTAATTTTTTCATCCCCTTGCCCGAGAAACTGCGGCGCGGCGCGCAGGCCGATCCGGTCATTGGTCGGCCAGCGGTATTCCGCCGAGCGTTGCAAACTCTGATAGGGCAGGGTTTGCAGCATAAACACGAACATCCCCAAAGCCAGCATCATAGAAACCCCCTTAGCCGTAATTCATTGAGCTTCGCGCCGCAGAACGCTGGCGGCGCATGTAATCTTCAAATAAACGCATTGCCTCGGCGGCGACGTCCTTCGCACTTTGTCCGGGCGCAGCGTAGACGTTCAAGGTAGGAGCGGCAGCCGGAGCCTGATTACGCATCAGCGCCGCCGTATCCCGACGCCCCGTGACGCTCACCGGACCGCGTACCAGCTCCGCGCCGTTCTCGCCCACAATGCCGACTTCACCAGCGGCAATGTCGCCGCCTTTATCGAACATGCCCGCATAGCCGTAAGCTTCGCCGCCGGTGCCGTAAAACTGCGCAGGGGAAGAAAGCCCCTCCGCCGGTTTCGGCAGGCTATTGCTGACGCTCACCGAAATGGTTTTATCGCCGTCCGACTTCATCCAGTCCGGCAGAAAATCCGTCATGCTGGAAAGCTTGTCTTTCAGCGCCTGCCACTTCGCTGCAATTCCGTTCATCAGCGCGGTGATCATATTGCTGCCCGCCTCTTTAAATTTACCTGGCAGGCTTTTCACCACGTCGATAATCTTCAGCCCAAAGGATTTGAGATAATCGACAAAGGCGGTAAATCCGGTTTTTGCCCCGTCTTTAATGCCCGTCCAGACCGCCGCAAACTTATCCGATAATCCCTGCACACCGGCAACGATGCTGTTCCAGGTGCCGGTCAGCCAGTCGGTGATGGTTGCCCAGGCTTCTGTCGTCCAGGCGGCAATCGCGTCCCACATCTTTTTAAACTTCGGCTCCAGCGTGCTCCAGTTCGCCCAGATATAAATCGCCGCCATCGCGATCAGTGCGACCACGGCCAGCAGCGGGTTTGCCATCGCGGCGCGTCCCATCCACAGCAGCGCGGTACCCACGCCTTTCAGTGCCATGCCGATATAACCCAGACCTTTCACGACCGGACCGACAACCACGCCCAGCACGCCGAGGCCAACAACCAGGCTCGTCACCGCCAGCGCTGACTTAACGATAGTGCCGGTCAGCTTCGGGTTGGCCTTCACCCACTTGCCCACGTTGCCGAGCCAGTCAGTCGCGGATTGCGTCAGCTTTCGCAGGCTGGAGTCCTGTTTATCAAAGGTCTCGATCTGCAAATCCTCAAACGCGGACTGCATGTTTTTCAGGTCGCCGTCGAGGTTATCGGTCTGCACCTTCGCGACCGACGCCGCCGATCCCCGCGAGTTTTCCAGCGCGGTTTTCTTTTCGGTCAGCCTGCCGTTGCCTGCGGCCTCCACCAGCTTCACCGCGCCTTTCATCGCCTCTTCACCGAAGATCACTTTCAGGTATTCGGCCTGCTGCGCCGTCCCGAGCTTGTTCCTTTTGAATGAGGCGTTGATGTCGGTGAGGATTTTCTGAACAGGCAGCATGTTGCCTTTCTTATCCCGCGTGCTGATCCCCAGCTCCTTCAGCGCCGCTGGTGACTGCCCCGTCGGTGCCTGCAACCGGCTGAACATCGCGCTGGCACCGGTGCCCGCCATGCTGCCTTTGATGCCGTTATCCGCCAGCACGCCGAGCATCGCGGTGGTGTCTTCGATACTGGCACCCGCCGCCTGGGCGATAGGTGCCACGTATTTCATCGCTTCGCCCAGCTCAATCAGGTTGGTGTTAGAGCTGGTAAACCCTTTGGTCATCACGTCAGAGACGCGCTTAATCTGATCCATCGGGATGTTGAACGCAGACTGCATGTTAGTGACGATGTCGGCGGCGTCGGCGATATCAATCCCCGAAGCCAGCGAGAGGTTCACCGTGGATTCGGTTGAGCTGAGAATGGAGTCGGCGTTATAGCCGGAGCGGGCAAGTACGCCTTGCGTGCGCGCAACGGCCATCGGAGAAAATGCCGTACTTCCGCCGATATCGCGCGCCTGCTGCCGGATAGCCGCCAGCTTTTTGTCGGTTTTATCCAGTCCGAGGATCGCCTGTGTACCGGACATCTCTTTATCAAAAGTGATGCCTGGGGCTATAAATTTTCCCTCTGCATACAGCGCCGCCGAGCCCACGCCCATCGCTACCGCGCCGTTATTTCGGATGGTGTCGCCTGCGCGCTGGGTTGCCTGAAAACGCCTGCGGCTGTTGTCCCGCCGCTGCTGCTGCCGGTTCAGCCGTGCCAGCTCCTCCCGCTGACGGGCAAGCGTGGCGTTAGCCTCCTGCGAGCTGGCTCGTAACCGGCGCTGCTCGGCGGCGAGGTTACGCGTGGAAATTCCCGCCGACTCCAGCGCGCTGCGCTGTCGCTGCACGGAGTTGCGCAGGCTGTTTTCTTTTGCCTGCAATTCGCTGGCGGCGCGCTTGGCGGCCTCCATCAGCCGCGTCTGCTTAGCCGTCGGGTTCGCCGTATTGGCAAACGCCTGCGACAGCCTGCTGGCCTCCTCTTTGGCTTTTTTCAGGCTGGCACGGGTGACGGCCAGCTGCGCGCTCGCCTTGCGAAAGCCGTCGATTTGCGACGCCTGCGCGTTTAGATTTCGCAGGGTGTCCTGCGTGTTGCGGATGTTTCCGCTGAGTGCCTTACTGGCTTTTTCCACCGAGCGGAAAGGGCGCGACGCCCGATCTACGGCGTTCAGCAGCACCTGCAATCGTAAATTACTCACTTTCGGCTCCGCTACGCAGTAACGCGCGACGCCGCCAGCCGATAATCTCGGTCAGCGACATCGCAAACAGTTCCGAGGGCTGCCAGTGAAACACCGCCGCAATGTCAGCCATCAGGTCGTCAACTATCAAAGAGGCGGGCAGTTTTACTGTTCCGATTTCGGCGATAAAAAACCGACCACCTTGCTCGCCAGGGCGATCAGGTCGGGCAGGCAAAGCGCGTTACATTCCTGTTTGGTGAGGATCGGCAGCGTGATGCGCGGCAGCACAGTCACCAGCGCGTCAACGTCCGCATTCGACAAGGAGGCAAGGCCGATACCGCGCAGATGACCGGCGTTTGGCTTGATGATTTCAACCTGGTTAATCACCATCTCGCCACGGGTGATCGGTTCTTCCAGGGTAATGACGTTTTCGTTTTCGATAGCGGCTTCATTAATCTGTTTCATAACATTCTCTTAAATCGTAAGGGGTATAGCAGCGCCGCGAACCAGCGCCGCTCAGGGGTTACAGGCCGATGTTTTTGCGGTGCTCCGCCAGGCGGTCAGTGCCGTTGACGATTTCCACCATGTTCACGGTGTCCACCTCGATCACGTCCTGCCCGTTGATGCTCAGTTTGAAATAGGTGCACTGGGTGGACACTTTGGTTTCGGTGTCTTCGCCCTGTTTGTATTCGCCGAAATCAATCTCTTTGTGACGCCCGCGCATCACAACTTCCACCGCAAGCATCTCGCCGGTATCGTCCTGCTGGAAGGAACCGGCAAAGCGCAGCGGCGTAGCGTCAACCGCCCCCCACTGCTGGAGAACCAGCGTATCGAGTCCGCCCATCGTCCATTCCAGCGTCAGCGCGTCGTCGTCCAGACCGAAGTCAATCGGCGCGGCACCGTTCATGCCGCCGCCGCGATAGTTCTCCAGCTTGCGGGTGAGCTTTGGCAGCGTCAGGGCGCTGACCACGCCGACGTAGTTGTGACCGTCGTTAAACAGGTTCAGGTATTTCAGTTTCTTTGGCAGTGCCATGGTTTAGCGCCTCTTAGCTGTTGACGGACGTGGCGAACTCCGCCAGGTACTGATCGGTGATGCGCTGACGCAGGGTTAAATCTTCCAGCGGCGGCACCGGCGTATAGTCGTAATCAATGAACAGCTTGCCCGCCTTCAGTGTTTCGACGGTGTTAGCGTCCGTGTCATACCAGCAGTTACCGTCAATGATCAGACCGGCGGTCTTCATCTCGCGCAGTTTGGCGTTGATGCCCGCAATCATGTCTCTGACAAGCGTCGGGGTCAGCGGTCTGTCCATTGCCCACAGATGCGCTTCGGCCATGGTGTCCGCCAGCACCTGCGCGGTGCGGGTGTAGTTCTCAAACAGGAACAGCGGATCGTCAGAGCAGGTGCGCTGCCCCCAGAACTTAAAGCCGCCTTTGCGGATAAGGGTGGTGACGCACGCCTGGTTCAGCAGATCTGCATCGGTGCCTGGGGTCTGCAAATCCCAGTAGACGCTGGCAGACAAGCCGGTTACGCCGTTGATGCCGACGTTAGACAGGGTTTTATGCCAGCCGGTTTCGGCGTCGATTTTGGCACGCAGGCCGAGGGCATAGGCGGTGGCGGGCGCGATGTCGCTGGCGTTGGTGGTGGTGTTCCAGGCAACGAAATCCGGCCAGACAACCATCAGCTCACGCTGGCTGAAATTCTCGCGGTACTTGATGGCATCGGACACGGTTTTGCAGCCGTATGCGCTGACGTAACCGAAGGCGCGCAGCTGCTGACAGACGGCACCGAGCGCCGTCGCGACGTCCAGATTATCCAGCCCCGGCACGCCGAGAATGCGCGGCTTCACGCCGAGTTCGGTTTGGGCAGACAGCAGGGCTTTCATGCCGGTATACATGCCGGTGGCGTCGGTGCCGCCGATGATGTTCGAGGTGGTTTCCGCCTCGGTGTCACCTTCGGCAACGCGCACGACAACGACAACGGGTTTCGCCTGGTTGGCGATTGCCATCAGGGATGAACGCAGCGTGCCGGTTTTACCGGCCTTGCCTGCGGCGGTCAGTACGTTGGTGATAAGCACCGGCGTATCAAGCGGGAACGCGTCGGCGTCCGCATCATCGCTGGTGCAGACCATCCCGATGATGGCGGTGGAAACGGTGGAGATAACGCGGGTGCCGTCGTTGATTTCAACAACGCGCACACCGTGATGATAATCAGCCATGGTGTTTTTTCCTGTGATTGGGGTGAGGTCAATCATCGCGTGTTGTGTACGCGCAGGCACGGCGGGCGGGGTGTGTGGGAAATGGCACAACGTGGTGAAGGCCAGATACAAAAAAGCCCCTCCAGGGGGCAGTGGTCAATAGAATTGAAAAGCGGGGGAGTTAATTCTCCAACCCTAATTTTTCAGCCAGCCGGTGCAAAGCGTAAACGGACATCACGCCCTCAGCGGCTTGTGAAAATGCCGCCCAGTTTGCCGCGATAAATCCCGCAACTATCTCCGCTTCTTCCTGGTTTAATACCATTTCATCCTCCTAAAAAGTCTGGGGATATCCTTAGACATATGCGGGATATGTTCAAATAGTTACTACTGATCAATTATCCGTAATTGATCGTTTTCAGCGATCAATTTATTCAGGTACAGCAGGCCAGTCGATATCCGGCGCAGCGGATAATTCCAGGCGATTCAGCGCAACGCGGTATTTCTTCCAGGCTTTCAGGCTCGCCAGTTCCTCGTCGGTGGCGTCGTCAACATCAACCGCATCCTGTAGCGGAGCAATGGCGGCGGCGGCCTGGCTGAGCAACGTATTTTTTTGCTGCGCGGCGACTTCAATCGCAGGCTGTACAAATTTCACGAACTCGCCGTTTGCATAGCTGTAAGGGTGATCACTGACATCTTCCGGCAGCGCTTCGCGGCTGATTTCGTAAATGCTCACGCCTTCAGATAGGGTGAGAAAGTTCGGGTTATCCGACCAGGTAGAAATAAATCCGTCAGCACCAACGGCAATGAAACAGTTTTCGCCCTGCCATTTTTCATCTCGCAGTTTGTACCAGTCCTGACCCGTTTCATCTTCAAAATACATCACGGGCAGGGGAATGCCTTCCTCTAACACCTGCTTAGAAATTTTGATATTTTTAAATGTGATCATCTTAGTTACCCACCTGACGCCAGCTTCCGCTGGCCGTTCTAATCATTAATGCGCGGTAGTATTTCCCCATCATTCGGCAGTCGCCCATATCCGAGCGGATATTTAACCCCGTCATGAAACAACCGGTAGGCGCTTCCCAGTTCTGTTGCGCCGTCCATCCCGCATTCTCCAGCGCCTGGCTGCCGCGCTGCACGTCATAAATAAAGCGAGAGTCCGACCAGGCGCTGGTTGCTAAATAAACCAGCGCATTATTTGATGCACGCCTCATGTAAGGGGCATTTGGGTTATCAGCCTCGAGGCCAACATAGGTGATCCAATCACGGTGAGCATACCCTGACAAATCTTGCTGCGGCGGCGGGAAATTGGTGGTGTATACCTCTCCCATATCAGAAGCATCTACCTGAATTTTGACCTTCGAACCCGTCCAGCCGATATAGACTTTATTGCTCTGCATACCGGCACCGCCGCCTTGCTGAACAGCGGCAAAATTCCCGACATTCCCCAGCCCGACATTCGAGTTGGTGAGGTTGATGTCTTTGGTGCCGTCAAAGGCTACACCGGCAATCTTCCGGGCGGTGGCGAGTTTAGTCGCTGCTACGGCAGTGCCGCCCGATGACAGTGCGCCGACGTTTGCTGCGCTTATACTGATGTCTTTGGTGCCGTCAAAGGCTACACCGGCAATCTTCCGCGCGGTGTCGAGTTTAGAAGCCGCGACAGCGGTACCGCCCGCAGGCAGTGCGCCGACGTCTGCGAATGTCGGTTTGTTTGCCTGACAGTAAATTTCATTCCAGGCAGACCATGGACCATCGACACCGTTCCACGCCCCCGTCATAGAGCGGGTGAATTGCCGTCCGTTGTTATTGAAAGCAATTTGCTGCGTCGCATTCGGACCCCAGGTAACGAAAATCACGCCGACAAAATTATTTATCGGATAGCCTTTTTCCGTGGTCGCCGCAGCAGCACCTGGCACGCCGTAATGCCCAAACATACTGCTGCCGCGCAAGGTGTTCGGGGTATCCGTTGCGGTTAAGTTGGTGCGGATTTTAAAGGCCGTGGCAATTTCATCAGACAGCGCCTTTTCACTGGCGGCACTTTGCGCTGCCGTCCAGGCGCCTACGTCTGCCGCCGTCGGCTTGTTGTTTGCGCTATAGGTCGGCACCCATTCTTTCCAGGGACCATCTGCCCCGTTCCAGTCAGCAGACAATCCGCGATTCCAGATATTGCCCGTAAACGTCACATACATCTGCTGGCAGCCGTAGGCGCTGGGTGTCACGTACAGTGTACCCGCGATGGTCTGGGGATAGTGCAGCGCGGCGGTCGCGTTCACATTTTTAGGCTGTGAGTAAATCGCCGTGCCTGAGTTGCCGCTGGCAAAACCCAAAGTATTAATATCGGTAGCGGTCAGAATGGCGGTGGGTACGTTAACGGAATTGACTGCGCTCACTTGCTCCCAGTTACGCCAGGGTCCATCGCTGCCATTCCAGGAGGCATTGAGCGCACGTGTCCACACCAGGCCGGTATTTTGCACCGTGTAACGCTGGAGAACGCCGCCTGTCCAGGAAGCGGGGATCACCTCCAGCACGCCCGCCGCCTGCGAGCCCGCCGGATAGCCATTCGCGACCGTGGCATTCGCGCCGGTGCTCTGCACGTAGACGCCTATTTTTGCCAGGTTAAGTGTATTGATATTTGTCGTGCCCAGTACAGCGGATGCCACAGGCAGCGCCCCCACGTCCGCCGCCGTCAGAGTTTGGTCAGCGCTTAATGCCTTACCGTTAATTTTACGCGTGGAAGGGACGCGCGTATTGGCGTTGTCATTGGCAGTCTTCACTGCTTTTGGCGTGGCGGCCAGCGCTTCACTGGTACTGCTGACCGAGCTGCTCAGTTGAACAAATCCCTTTGCCGCAGTGGTGCCGTCTGGATGATTGCGCGATTTCTCATGCGCGGCCAGCAGGTCGTTCACATACTGCTCGGTTGCCATAATCACCGAGTCGTCGATCAGCAGGTTGATCACTTCGGTGTTGCTGACCGCGATCACCATGCGCAACGTCTGCGTGCGGCCTGAACCCTCCGCCAGCGTCGGTTTATAGGTGTCCGCCATGTTGCAGACGGCAATCAGCGCGCCGTCGCTGCTGAACAGCCCCATTTCACGCATCCAGAAGCCGCCGACGCTGGCAGACAGTACCGCTTCGGCAATCACTCAGTTGCCATGAGTCGGATCCAGCTTTAAGGAATTGAGCGGCGTGCGGTAGACCTCTTTCACCAGCTTGGTCTGTGAGGCGACCGGCGTTGTTGGCTTGCCGTTGCCGTCGCCGACGGCCAGCTGCGTAATGTTGATGTCAGTCCCCGCCGCAATGGCCGCCGCGATGCGCGCCTGGCCGAGCGTGGTGACAACGGATTTAAATGTGCTCATATCGTCCTCTTATGCGGGGTAAACGGTCAGCAGCTCGCCGACGTACTGCGCTGCGCCAATGTAAACGTCGCCTTTAATATCCTGGGTGATGGTCAGCCCGATCAGGTGGCGGCTTGCGGGTTTGGCATCGGCTATCAGCCGCTCCATCTCTAAATACATTTCTTCAGTGATGCCGGTTTCCAGCACGCCGATGTCCAGGCGAAACGTCCCCGGTTCGTCATTCGTTTCCCACCACTCGGTCACATTGATCAGGTAGCCGAGCGGCTCCACCACGCGGCGAATAGCACCAATGGTTCCCTTATGGCAGTGAATGAACCAGGCCGACTGAATCACGCGCCGCTTAGTGGCAACCGGCCAGTTTTCATCCCAGCGGTCAACCGACAGCGCCCACGCCAGGTAAGGTAAAAACTTTGCCGGACAGGCCAGCGGATCCCAGAGCTGCCGCAGCGGCACCGGCACGTTTTCAAGCGCGGCGCAGGCGTCGGCGGCGGCCACCTCCAGCGCGGATGAACCGACGGGCAGCAGGCGATCACTCATCGTAGCCGCCCACTTTTAAGGTGTAGGCGGTGCAGAATGACGCCTGGGTTTTGTCCAGCTCGATGTCGGCCTTCGGGCTTTTCAGCTCCACCCGCTGGACGCCCTCAACGTGCAGCGCGGCGTAAATGGCTGACAGCCGGATGTCGCGGCCTAAACGGTGCTGCGCGGTGGTGTAGGCGATAAGCTTCGCCTCGGCGGCTGCGCGGATGGGTTCGGCTTCGGGACCGGGGAACAGATACAGCACGGCATCAATGGTGTAATTCACGACGGTGGCTGACTGAACGGTCACGCGGTCGGCCACGGGGCGCACGTTTTCATCGTTGAGCGCGGCCTGCACTTTCGCCAGCAGGTCAGCGGGCGCGGTGCCGTTGCCGGTCTGTGCCAGCACGGAAATCGTCACGCAGGCGGGCGACGGACTGATCACCGAAATGTCCGCCACGCGCCCGTCGGCAGAGCGCCCGTGATACTCATACGCGCCGACCGGACCCGCCACGCTCAGCCCTTCAAACGCCTGCTGTGCGCGGATACGAAAATCGGCGTCGCTTTCCATCACCGCCGCCACGGCGGGCACGCTGACCGTATCCGCAGGCGTGATGGTCAGGCGTTCCACGCTGAACGTCGCCGCGATGTTGTCGAGGTCAGCGCCGGTCGCGTAGGCCAGCATGACGGCCTGCGCCGCCTCATTAACCCGCTGACGCAGGATCACTTCACGGTAAGCGTTCTCCTCCAGCAGCTTCACAATCGGCTCAGACTCCAGCGTCAGCGTGCGGGCGATAGCGGCCTGCTGGTCTTCGGGGTAAAGCGACACCAGCGTGGCTTTGCGCTCCGCCAGCAGAATTTCATAATCCAGCACCTCCACCACGTCGGGGGCGGGTAACTGGCTCAGGTCGATAGTTGCCATAATTCAGCTCACTGGAAGGATTAAGGAGATGGCGGCGGACGTGTCTATGCGGATGCCGGTGAGTTCAACCACCGCTTTCCCGTCGAACGTCGTTTCAAAGGTGATGCCGGTGAGGCTGACGCGCGGCTCCCATTTCAGGATCGCGCTGTAGCACGCCGCCATAATTTGCAGCCGCAGCGCCGCATTCTGGGGGCGGTCAGTCAGCTCAGACAGCAGCGAACCATAGTCGCGGCGCATGACGCGGGAGCCGACGGGCGTGCGCAAAATGTCGCTGACCGACTGCTGGATGTGCGCCATGTCTTCGACGCAGCGCCCCGTATCGCGAGCCAGACCGAGGTATTTAGCGTTAGTCATTTTTAAACAACAGGTACACGCCGATACCCGCCACTATCCACCAGCCATTCGTCCCGCTTGCCAGCATGACACCAGCTATTGCGGCAGCGAAAACAGACAAAAATACTTTTAGATTCTTGCTCATTAAATCCCCTTATTAGATCGGTGTGCCGGTATTACCGCCGCCCGTCTGGACGCCGCCGTGTTTATGGTTATGCACAACCACGCCGTTTGACGTGATGCTGCCGCCGCTGTGTGTGAGGTTGCCGGTCATGGTGCCGCCCTGTTTGATTTCGATAGTGCCGGTGGTGAGCTTTTTCGTGCAGACCACCTCCGGCGAGTCGAGCGTGATGCGCGTTTTCGCCGTGCAGGTTATATCCGGTGCAGTCACCGCGACTTTTTCCGATGCGTTTACCGTGGCGGACTTAATGCCAGCAGCCAGCAGTGCGCCAGTTTTGGGTTCGTACTCGATCACCGCGCCGTCGGGGAAAGTGACGTGTACGGCATCCGCCGAGGCAGACGGGGCGGGGAATTCATCAGAGAAAACGCCGGGCATCACAAAGGCGGTATCCAGCTCTCCGCCCAGGCAGAACAGCAGAACCTGCTCACCGGCAGACGGTGCCCACCAGGAACGGGAACGCCCCGCGCGGGCTGTCAGCCAGTGCAGCCAGTCGGTGACGTTGCCGCCGGTGTTCACGCGACAGGTGCCCGCAACTAAATCCACCTCGGCAACGGTGCCAATGCGGATCAGATTGCGCAGCAGGCGCGGAATGTCGTGTTTGGGAATGGATGTATTCATGGATAAAATAATGCCGCCCTGTCAGGCGGCATACAATTTGAGGCAGGTTGATGGCTGGTGGCACAACGTGGGGATCACTGACTGAGGAATATTAGCTCGAACTTGAGCTGACACATTTCGTAGGTAGAACATCATTAAATCTGACAGTCTGGTTTGAGCGAAAAGCGGAAGTTAGCAGTTACTCTTTCATCTGATGTGGGCGTTACTAACAAAGCTGAATGTCTATAAACGGGGAGCAGGCCATAATAAGTGAAAATCGCAAATCGTATGTATGAGAGCTACGCTAATTCCAAACCAAAAGGCGACATCAAGGCGGTTATATGATTTGGATAAATGTAAACTTAACGCAGCTCACAAAAAAACATTTATATTCAATTAACTAAGCGCACCAAGATAATGCTTTAGTGACAAAATCATCCGAATCATCGCATATGACCACTTCAAAACTTCTATCTTTGGCTTGGTACTTAAACATCTCTATTTCACCATCAATACTCTTTCTGAGCGAATTTGATAAATGGGTTATCCCTTGGGGTTTTAATACAAAAGCACTTTTTGAATTAGTTTTTCCCTTGGAGGCCATATTTACTAAAGAAAGGTCTCTCATTGCTTCATAAAAACGAGTGGATCTTCGCTCAATGTCCAAATAATCTGCAGATATTACTGTCGCAACATCGCTCAATCCATTTTTTCTCATCGGAATATACACAGACAAATCTGGTTTAACTTCCAAGAATGGATTATCTGGAATATAACCCTTATAAATATCCGGAACTTTATCTTTTAACGTTGTTAATAGCCTTTTGGTTGTCAACGGTGAGTATCTGGATTTTCTCTCTTTAACTTTATATGCAGTTACTACTTGGCTCATTAATTGCTCGGTCAGTAAAGCAACACTATTGGAAAAAGCGATCCCTTGATCTCTAATTTTAACTTGGGGAGTATCAATATCACCTGATATCGTGTTACCGCTAACCATTACCCTCACAACGTCAAATGCCAATGAAGCATCACTTATTATTGAGTCACCAAAAAAGAATTTAACTTTAGATAAATCCTCAATGAGCTTAATATTCAATATGTTATTTTTATCATCACTTACAACAACGCCAACATTAATAATTTCTTGAGTATTGAAAAACGGCATCCATTGTATTTTGTGCCAATTAAATTGTTTCATCTATCTGGCTCCTGCCATATTCGCATATGTTACATTCCTGACAGAAACAGCTCTAGTCTCAAGGAAATCAATCATCTGTTGATAGTCTGGGTTCATTTTAACTGTATTTTTTATTATATCTATGATTGAATTTTTCACATTATTGAAAGCTGTAGCATGTTTCGATGATTCAATCAAAAGCTCAACATCCGCCGGATTTTTTGACATTACCAAAGCGGTATTGGCATAGTGGATGTTAGTGAAGCACATATTCGATTGTAAACATCCCTTACTCCAGTTCATCTGAACAGGCATTGCACCATGGTCAATAACATAATTGGCATTGTTACCAAATAAAATATTACCAGCATTCCTGTCAGTATTCGCCACCCACTCATCGAAAGCTATAAGGGAATTGTTTTTATTCCAATTGCTTATTCTTTTTTTAAAAAAATCAGTTTGGGCGACTGTATTACTACTATGAGTGGTTATATTTATTCCTGGGGCACTAGATACTATAAAAGCATATGCGGAATTGTAATGCTCTCTGTTGTTAGTGATACCTCTAAGCTTATAAAAGCTATCAATAAGAGCACGAGTCATGGTACCTAATTCAAGTAGGTAGGCTTTACTTGCCACGTCCAAGCCACTTGATTTAGCTAGAATATAACCAACCATCTCATTTATAACAATTTTATCGTCATTATAAATTTTCATATAATATGTGTTAGTTTGGTTTGCTAAATCAAAGTTTGAACAAATAAATGTTTTAGCCATTAACCCGGACGCAGGAAGCTGCGTTATGACATTTATAAAACCATCCTGAACAATAGGCAGAGCAACCTGACTTACTGAAGCAGCACCTGAAGCATTGGTTTTTTGTGGTTGATTGTTGGCCATACAGTATCTTCCAGTGAACTTTTTTGAATCATAAGGTAGAGAATCAAAAAAATCTACGATCTATATCTTTTTTTGCTCAACCTTGCCCACGCTTAGCGTTTTGAGACTTTAATACTTTTCATTCCTCAGTCCGGACCTTTATAGCACTATAAAACGTTTATAAAACAACAAAATACATCTGAAAAGCATGGCGTATCATCTCCTTCTATTACACCATTCCTTAAAATGGTGTGCATGTGATTGCCTACTTTGGCAGAAAGGAAGCAATGTTAAAATTAGCTAAACTCAATCCATGTAACTCATTGAAGCAATTGTAAATTAAAGGGCGTACAGTTAAGAATCATCGCTGACGTTTATGGCGGCCGAAAACTGAGGATAACATACTCCTTTCACCACTTTATTAACCTGCTCGCCGTTGATTAACGCATTGTGATGTAGCAATGTTCGCTGCTGGCACAGAGCTGCCTATCAGATTAGGTTGGCTCCGTGCCGCTGTTATATCAGGAGAAGCCTGAGCTAATAAGTATTAGTAATTCTTCTTCTACAATTTTCAAATCTTCAGCATCAAATCCCAACAAAGGACGAGCAGGATAAGGCGCTTCTTTAGCCCAGACGTTCGGACGATCTCGCAGGCCGTACTGATGCACTTCAGCCATTCGTTTAACTCTGCTAGTGAACTCCACCACCGCATCATTATTTGAGCCTTTGGCCTTCATGTACTTGGCCGTGCGCAGCTTGCTAAACATCTCACGCTTGAGTCGTCCTTTTTTGCTGCGGAGGATCTGATCCTGTCGTGGGGTGAAAGGTTTCCCTTCCGGGGTAACCTGCCGCTTGATGCGCTGTTGTTGGTGTTTGCGCAGACGCTTTGCAATCTCTGTCGCTAAAGCTTTTCGGCGCTGTGGTGAAAGCGCAGCAATCAGTGCATCGATATGGTTATCAAACGCGGTCAGCTCACTCATTCCATTGACTCACTAACTCGCCGTGCAGGTACAGTTCACGCGGCCTTTCCACCGGCTCCGGCATTGGCGGTTCAGGAAAATGCTCAACGTGCAGACCGGCGTCAATCTGTTTGACGATCACGCGCTCGGTGAACTGCAAATGAATAGCGATGTCATAGCTCCCATCATTGAGCATATCGGCTTTGAACTTATAGCCAGTTTGCTGTTTCTCCGGTGTTGCCATTATGTCCGGCTGATGCTCACGCAACCAGGCCAGAATAGGCACAATGATCAGATCGCAGTCCTGGGCAAAGTCGGTAATTAGCAGTTCCACTTGATACTGATACTCAAACGAAAGCGAGCTGCTGAGCGTGGAAACAATACGCCCGTTATCCACAAACATCCGCAGGGTGTCGGGGCTGGTTTGCAGCACCGGCACCGCATCAGTTAACGCTTTTCTCAACTGGGCGGGTTTTAACACGGTGTTCCTCCTGGCATTGTTTGACCGCTTCCACCTGGAGGCCGCAGGACGTCAGCTCGGCCTCCAGGTTTCTTACATAGGCGCTTAAGTCGCCGTTAGTGACCGGCGAGCTTGCCGGTATCGGGCAGCTCGTCACCGCCGGACAGCCAACGTAAATAATCTGCGGCGCTGGCAAAGGCGGGACGTGCGTGCATCCGGCTAATAGCATCAGGCAGACGAGCGCCGTACCAATCGCGTATTTCCTGATTTTCATTAAGTAACCTTTGAAGGTGAATTTCACGGACGCGTGCCTGCTCACCCGCCCGTGAGAGCTGGGTGCGCAGGTTTTGTTCCTGCCGTTCCCGCGTTACGGCCTCATCGTTCAGGCGGTGAATGGCGTTGTCGCGGCTTTCAATACCTGCCGACAGCGTGCCGATAATGCGCTGCGCTTGGTCGGCTTCATCATGCAGGCCACCAATACGCCAGGTTTGCAGCCCCGCCAGTGCGCAGGCTGCCAGCAGTAATAAAATTAAAACGCGCATCAGACTCCCCGCAGGCAGTAGGCCAGCTCATTCGCGCGGCGGCGCTCCAGGCCGGTGACGCGGACACCGTTCACAAACACCCAGCGCGGCAACTGTTCACAGGCTTCTCGCCATTCGCCTTTGTTGATGAAAAACGCCAGGGTGGATTTACACGCCGCCGTCACGCCGACGTTGAACGCAAAGGACGCCACGGCGTCATAAACCGGCTGCGGCATGTCGATCGGCATGCAGCGCGCAATGCCTTTCTCCACCCGCATCACGTCTTCCATCAGATTCACGGCGGCCTGACGTTCGCTTATTTGAGTCTGCGGCTTCACGCCTGCGGTGTGCCCGATGCCGTTTGTCCAGACGCCCGCGCTGCACTGATAGGCGGACAGGCGGCAGCCTTCAAAATCAGCAATCAGTGCCAGACCGGCGGCGGATGTCTTCAACGTTGGTGTTTGCGGCAGCAGCGCGGCAATCGTCAGGACTGCGGCGACGGCGCAGCGTCTAACGATTGATGGCTGCATTAATGTCCCCTCTGATGCCCATTGCTTTCAGCAGGCGGTAAGTTTTGCGCCGGTAGTACCAGTTCACCAGGAAGGTCGCGACGCCGACGGCGGCACCGACTAAAAAGGCAATATCCTGCGGTGACATTGCGCCGAGCCAGGCAAGAAAGGCAGCGACGCAATAACAAATAAACGAGGTGATGCGCTCCATGGTCATCAGTCCCAAAGTGAGACGGTTTCGCTGACTGCGGCCTGAGTAATATCCGGCAGCTCCACCGCGTAGCCATGGGGCAGGATTGCCCCGCGAGCGGCTAAGCCAACGTTAGCCGCGTAAACCTGTTCCATCACCGACTCGGTACGCCCGTAATACCGCCAGCAGAGCGAATCCACAGTGTCACCTTGTTCGGCATAGACTTTCATCAAAGCAGCCCGATCACACAGTGCGACACGCCAGCGACATCGCTGATCGCATTGCGGCCATCACGCCACAGTTCATCAACCGTGCTTTCGATAATCTCCGCCTTTTTACTGCCAGCATCGGTGGTATCACTGTTCGGATATCGTTCCGCCAGAATGGCAGCCGTAATTGAGGAAACCGCCCGCAGGTAGGCACAGACTTTGATACTTTCGTCATCAATCTGGTCTGCCGGGACATCAGTAAGGGTTTTGTATCCCTGAGCAAGCTGTGCGACGCGGTAGCTGTAAAGCTCGGCATTCACTTCGGTCAGCGCGTACTTAATGACGGCGCGCAGACGTTTGGCGGTCACCGTTCCTTCCAGGCGTAGCGTGTCGCGTAACTCCACCGGATTGATATCCGGCCAGAAGAGCGTGTTTTTGATCGCGGGTTCCGTCGCGGCGTCCGGCTTTGGTGCAGGTACAACAAGAGACATAGTGACCTCTGAATAGGGGACGGTGGACGCCAGCGTTGAACGAGGTCACAGACCTGTCGCGGCTGGCGTGCCGTCCGGCGCGGGGCGCGTTCTTTTTAGCTGCTGGCTGCCTTTTTAATGGCTGACTCCAACCGCTCAATATCCTTTTTAACGCCGCAGTTGCTGTTCAGCTGGAAGGCGCGTTTCAAGTGTTGCAGGGCGAGCGGCAATTTCTCCGCGTCGCGATACAGGTAACCGGTAATTTTGTGCAGCTTGGCGCGAACCTGATCCGGCATGTCCTGGTTTTCCGTCAGTTCCATCGTGGTCATGAGTACATCGAGACTGACCGGCTCACCGGCAGCATGAGCGCGGGTGCTCATGTCGGCGATTTCCTCCGCCAGCGCATAACCGGCAGGGCGTTTGCCGAACGGCATCGCCAGCTTGTAATGCAGCGCATAGCGGGAGATTTCCAGCGCACCGGCATAATCACCGGCATCAATACGCCAGATCATGATGGTCATCAGTATGGCGTCCTGTGCGCCTTTCCCCTCGGCGAGAACGCCCGCCACCCACGGCGCATATTCGGGCAGCATCTTGCGTTTGAGTTCTGCCTTTTTCTCTGCGGAGTAGGCTTTTTTCAGGGCTTTCTGGTCAGCATTAAGCTTTTGCAGCAGCAGTTCATAGCCGGTGGTATGACGCAGCAGGCTGGTATCCTGCTGCGCGGCTTCGATAGCTGACTGCCGCAACAAATGACGTCGGGCAGGGCTGGTCATGGCTTACTCCTGAGCTGCCGGTGCAGTGGTACCGGATGCAGTTTTGATGGCATCAACGATCGCCGAGGTGAATTTGCTGAGTTCGGCTTTTTCAGCTGTGTCGTCTTCTCCGGCGGTCACTTCGATGTTCTCGATCAGACAGCCGCAGCCGTAATCTTCCACCACGTAATCCTCGTTAATGGATTCGTAGTTTTCGATGCGGTCACGCTTAGGTACTTCTTCAACGTGGCGGCGGTGCGTGCCGTCCTGCCAGTAAATAGACAGGTTATCCAGGCGAGTGATCAGCATTGCATTGGCAGGGAAGCCCGGCACACGAACGGCGGGTAGATTGCCGATGCGTTTCTGGCTGACAATCAGGTCGGCGGCCATCGCCTCAGTGTTCGGCTGCTGTTTGTTGATCAGTGGGAAATACTTATCCGCGAGCAGCTTGCGGCCGCAGATCACCACTAGTTCGGTGTCGTCCTGATAGATGGGGTCGATCAGTTCATTCACCGCATCAAAGACCAACGCGTCGAGGTTTTTGTACTCACCTTCGCCACCGACTTTCACCGCCTCATTGGTCACGGTGCCGTCTTCGGCGACAATCATGCCCATCACTTTGGTCGGGGCATTCAGGCGGTATTTTTGCAGCCAGCCCACGCCGACATCCTGCAACAGCTGATTCTGAACGCGGTTAGACGTCGGTGCGCGGGAAACACCGTTAAAGCCGACCAGGATGCGATCCAGTGCCTGACGCTTAATAATGGCGTCACGAAGACGGGTCTGAAAATCGTTGTAGCGCGCCCACAAGTCCAGCTTGCTGTACATCCAGTGGAAGTCGTAGTTGGTTTTGGTACAGTGGTAGCCTTCCTGATCCAGCTTGGTGAAATCAGCGGTTTCACGTTCATCACCGGCGTCAGTGTTGGTGGTACTGGCAATCGTGCCGGTGACGCCGACGCCCACTTTCGCGCCCATCATTTCGTCCACCGGAATGATGTTGATACGGGTCAGGAACTCTGAGGATTCCTGTAATCTGGTCATCAGCGTCTGCGTGACGGACGGCTCGACGTTAAATTTTTTATCCAGCGTGCCGACGTCAACGCTGTTGAGTTTGGCGAGCTGAGACAGGAACGCATTAAATTTAAAGCGCGTTTCTTTTTTCATGAGGTGTTTCCTTATAATGAGTTAAAGGTGTCGGATCAGCAGTCGGTGACCGTCTCGTCTGCGCCTGCGCCGCCGGTAGCTTGCGGACGCTGGCCGAACTTCTGCGCCGATGTCTGCGTTAGCGTGTTCTTCAGTGCGGCAAATGCCTCATGATCCGCAGCGGTGGTTTTCTCAAGCGTATCGACGCGACCTAGCAGTTCGGTCAGGCTGGATTCATGCTTATCCAGTCCGGTCTGAGCGTATTGAGCGACTTCGCTGACAGCTTCGTGAACATCGGCCAGCCGGGCATCGTCTGACGCCTGTTTACGTGAAAGCTTTTGTTTCACCAGGGCGAAAAGAGAAGGGGCAGTTTCCGGCGCATCTTCAAACTCAATCAGGGCTTCGGTGGCAACCGTGAAAAGGCTGTCCGGATCGGATTTACGACCGGCGAGCGGGTTCTGTTTGGCTTTGCGGCTGAACTCCAGCATTTCAGTACCGAGGCTTGCGGGGTCGTCGGTGACGGCCAGACCGACCAGGTAGGATTTATTGGAATTGGCGAAGTTACGTTTGATCTCCATCGAGGTGTAAACCTTCTGCCCATCGCCGACCATCTGCGTTAAATCCGCGGTCGGGCTGATCATTGCGTACAGCGCCCATTTTTCATGCAGTAGCGGTTCAGCCGCGTCATTAATTTGTTCGGCTTTAAGCTGGATCACGTCGCCATAACGGCGGAAATCGCTGGTCGGTAATACGCTTTTGATGTGCTCCAGATTGACGCGGGCGCCATAGGCTTTCGCGCTGTACGTCTCCGCCATTTGTTTGATGTCGTTAGCATCAATTTCGCGGCCATCGCAGGTGTCGCCTTCGACCCCGATGCGGAACCATTTCGATACTTTCTTTGCCATGTGACTGACTCCGGTAATGAGTGTTGAGAACGGGAGTTAGTTTCCAGACAGTCACCGCAAGCCGCCAGCCGATGCGGGTTGTTGCCCAATGGCACAACGTGGGCAGCGCGAAAAACGTCTGTCTGGCCGGTAACGTGGCGGCATGAATATTTCAAACTCCACCATCATCAGCGACCCGCGCCGACAGGCGGCACTGCTTTACTGGCAGGGATTTTCTGTGCGGCAAATCGGTGAGATGCTGAGCCAAAAAACGCCGACCGTGCAGAGCTGGAAAACTCGCGATCAGTGGGAGGCCATTGCGCCCATTTCTCGCGTGGAAACCAGCATGGAAGCGCGGCTTATCCAGCTAGTCATGAAAGATGTGAAGGAGGGTAAGGACTACAAGGAAATCGACCTGTTAGGCCGACAGATTGAACGCCTGGCAAGGGTTAATCGTTACAACCATACTGGCAGCGAGGCTGATTTAAACCCGAACGTCGCGAACCGCAACAAGGGCGAACGAAAGGCACCAGATAAGAATGTTTTCAGCGATGAGGCCATTGAGAAACTCGGCGACATCTTCATTGAAACGTCGTTTGAGTATCAGCGCGGATGGCATCAGGCCGGATTACAGCACCGTATTCGCAACATCCTCAAGTCCCGCCAGATTGGCGCAACCTTCTACTTTGCCCGGGAGGCGCTGATTGATGCGCTGACCACAGGCCGTAATCAGATTTTCCTGTCAGCCAGTAAGGCACAGGCGCATGTTTTTAAGAACTACATCATCGAATTTGCGAGACTGGTTGACGTGGATTTAAAAGGCGACCCGATTGTGCTGCCGAATGGCGCACGGCTGATTTTCCTCGGTACCAACGTCCGCACCGCGCAGAGCTACACCGGCAATTTATACCTGGACGAATACTTCTGGATCCCTAAGTTTCAGGAGCTGCGCAAAGTTGCCTCCGGCATGTCACTGCATAAGAAATGGCGTAGCACCTATTTTTCCACGCCGTCGAGTCTTGCACACAGCGCCTATCCGTTCTGGTCAGGCGAGCTGTTCAATAAAGGCCGTCGCAATAAAGCCGACAGGATTGACCTGGATTTGACCCACGCTCACCTGTCGAAAGGCGTGTTGTGCGATGACGGCCAGTGGCGGCAGATTGTAACGGTGGAAGATGCGCTGTCAGGCGGGTGTAACCTGTTCGACCTGGAACAGCTGAAACTGGAATACAGCCCCGCCGAATATGAAAACCTGCTGATGTGCGAGTTCGTGGACGATCAGGCGTCGGTGTTCCCGTTCGCCGAGTTGCAGGGATGCATGGTGGACAGCTTGGACGAGTGGGAAGACTTCGACCCGTATCTGAAACGACCGTTTACCTATCGTCCCGTCTGGATCGGTTACGACCCGTCGCACACCGGCGACAGCGCAGGCTGCGCGGTAATTGCTCCGCCGGTAGTGTCTGGCGGCAAGTTCCGCGTGCTCGAGCGTCACCAATGGAAGGGTATGGACTTTGCCGCGCAGGCCAGAAGCATCGAGGAACTCACCAATCGTTATGCCGTGGAGTACATCGGTATCGATGCGACTGGCATCGGGCAGGGGGTATTCCAGCTTGTTCAGCAGTTCTTTCCGGCGGCGCGTGAGATCCGTTACAGCCCCGAGGTGAAAACCGCACTGGTACTCAAAGCAAAAGACACCATCAGCTCCGGCCGCCTGGAATATGACACCGGCCATACCGACATCACAGCCTCGTTTATGGCGATCCGCAAAACGATGACCGCCAGCGGCAACCGTTCAACCTACGAAGCCAGCCGCAGTGAAGAGGCCAGCCACGCCGACGTCGCGTGGGCAATCATGCACGCCCTGTTAAACGAACCGCTGACCGCCGCCAATGGCGGACAAAGCCCGAACATTCTGGAGTTCTACTAAATGAGCAAGCGCAAATACCGTAAAGTCACGCAGACCACGACCACTGAAAGCCAGCAGGGCGCAGAGGTATTCAGTTTCGGTGATCCGACGCCGGTTTTAGACCGCCGCGAGATTCTGGATTATATCGAATGCACTGGCAACGGCCGCTGGTATGAGCCGCCGGTGAGCTTCGACGGCCTTGCCCGCAGCCTTCGCGCCGCCGTTCATCACAGCTCTCCGATTTACGTGAAGCGCAATATTCTCGCCTCAACATTTATCCCGCATCCGTTGCTGAGCCAGCAGGAGTTCAGCAAATTTGCGTTGGATTATCTGGTGTTCGGGAATGCGTATCTGGAACTTATCCGCAACCAGCTCGGAGAACCGCTGCGATTTGAAGCTGTACCGGCTAAATATGTTCGTCGCGGAGTGGAAAAGGGGACGTACTGGTTTGTACAGGGATGGAAAGAGCCGCATCAGTTCGCTTCGGGTAGTATTTTCCACCTGATCGAACCGGACATCAATCAGGAGATTTACGGCCTGCCGGAATACCTGAGCGCTCTTAACTCCGCCTGGCTGAATGAAGCCGCGACGTTGTTCCGCCGCAAGTATTACCAGAACGGCGCGCACGCAGGTTACATCCTTTATATGACCGACGCCGCGCAAAGCAGCAGTGATATCGATTCAATGCGAAAGGCAATGCGTGATACCAAAGGCCTGGGCAACTTCCGCAACCTGTTCATGTACGCGCCTAACGGTAAGAAGGACGGCATTCAGATTTTGCCTCTGAGTGAAGTCGCCACCAAAGACGACTTCTTCAACATCAAAAAATCCAGCCGTGATGACCTGCTGAGCGCGCACCGCGTTCCGCCGCAGATGATGGGGATCATACCTGATAATGCCGGTGGGTTTGGAGATGTGGAGAAGGCGGCGCAGGTGTTCGTAAGGAACGAGCTGACGCCGCTGCAGGAGAGGATGAAGGAGATTAATGCCACGTCGATGAGCAAGGTTGTTCATTTTTCAAGATACCGGTTTTGACAGTTTTTGCTATGAATATAGACGATTTTTAGATTACATAATCTAGCACGGATAGCGATTAGCCCTTTGATTCCGAGACATAAAAACACTCACTTCAAGCTCTTTTAAAGTCTAAATTGACTTGTGGTAAATTTTTTTTCATTGTAATTTTAATGATGATTTTTATGTTAGACACGGCAATTAGTAGTTAAATGAAAAAGGTGATAAATGAAAATTAAGAAAATAGAAGTCAAAAAACTTTTTGGTATCTTTGATCATCAAATACCTTTAGTGAGTGATGGGAATATTACCATAGTGATAGGCGAGAATGGTTTGGGTAAGACAGTAATACTTGAAGCTATTGATTCGTTATTTAATAATAGATTTGATTATTTTAAATCTATTGATTTTGAACTGTTTACTATTACTTTTGATAACGATGAGTTTTGGAGGATAGAAAAAAAGATCTCAAGTGGTGACCTCTTTTTACATATCACTAGGTTAGATGGAAAAATAAAACCTAAACCTGAACTGGGGGTTAGAGCTAAATCTGATGCTCTACTTAAACCAGCCAAAATAAAAATTGAAAAAAATGTAGAGAAAAAAGCAAATGAAGATTTGGAGAGGAAATATTTTCGCGATTTAGAATTAATGCAATATTTAGATAGTGATAATGATAAAGACTTTAAATCTATTAAAGAAGAGTATGAGTATATAAATTTAAAGCGCCTGGAAATGAAGTATCGGAGGAATATATATTTTCACTCTCAGTTTGATGAGGTGGATACTAATAGCAGGCCAAAGTGGTTTATGGAAACGCTAGATAAGGTTAATGTTAAATTAATTGAAACTCAGCGTATAATAACTGCTAATGATACTGGAGGTAACTCTTATGTGAATAGTGTTCAGAAATGTTCCGCTGAACTTCTTAAGATGATTACCGATGCAGTGAAAGCCTCATCTGATATTACTTCCGGGCTAGATAGTTCCTACCCGAACAGATTAATTAATAAATTAAGACAAGGTACGATTGATACGTTTGAAGAATTGAATGATGCACTCAAGACACTAGATAACAGAAGGAAAATGCTTTCATCCGTAGGCTTGGGTGTAGATACACAAGATTCAGATATACTGCAAATTGATGAAACACAGACTGATTTAATCAATCTTTTGAAACTTTATATTGATGACAGTCATGAAAAGCTCAAACCATTTGATGCATTATCAATAAAGTTAAAGCTATTTCAGGATATTATAAATAAACGTTTTAAGCATAAGGAGTTGCAAATAAGTAGGGGTAGTGGTCTAGTATTTAGATCAACGGTTAAGAAAAATAAAAAAGATGAATTTGAGTTGATGCCTGCCTCAAAACTTTCTTCCGGTGAGCAAAATGAATTAATCTTATTTTATAAGTTAATATTCAATTCTCAGCAGGGAGATATGATTCTTATCGACGAGCCAGAACTTTCTCTGCACATTTCCTGGCAAAATGAATTCATTGCTGATTTGAAAGATGTTACATCAATTAATAACGTTACGATAATTATTGCTACTCACTCACCCGATATTATAAATGATAATTGGGGTCTTCGTGTAAAATTACGAGGAGTAGAATAGTGGAACGGGATATTAAGCCAGAGAGGATAGCTAATGCTATAATGATGGATGAAAGGTATGAGGGGTATTATGTTCTTGTTGAAGGGGAGCAAGATATTAAAATATTCAGACCTTTTTTTGATGGAAATATTTCACGGTTAAAGGTAATGCACGGTAAGTACAATATGAGGTCGGTGTACGAGATCTTGACAGGATGGGGATTTGAACGGGCAATAGGTATAAGGGATGCGGATTTTTTGAGAATACCTAATAACCCAAAATACTCTGTTACTTATAATCTTCCTATTTTCCCGACCGACTATCATGATGCTGAAGGTATGGTGACTAACAGTCCTGCAGTGATGCGATTCTTGGGGACTATTACTAATGATGAAAAAATAAAGAATTTTGAGGGTAGTTATGGTGATATTGTAAGTTTGGCGTATGAACTATCATATCCTTTAGCCTGCTTAAGACTTGCAAATAAAAGATTTGGACTGGGTTTGTCTTTTAAACCTAAAGAAAAAGAAGGAAGGAAACTCAAAATTTGGAAGTTTGTATGTGAAAAGACTATTAAATATTTAGGGCATGAATGTTTAATTAATACAGTCTGGGAGTATTCCAAAAATAGAGGTGTGGAACCTGCTTCGAAGCCTGAAATATCTCGGTGCTTAGATTTGATAATAGGTGAAAATCATGATGTCCGAGAGATGGTCAATGGGCACGATATTGCAGAAGTATTGTTTATACTATGCAAGAAAGGACTAAAAAGCCAAAATAAAGCTTTAGTCGATGCGGATTGTGTAGAAGATATGATGTTTTTAGCATATGAAAATACCTATTTCCGAAATAGCAATTTATTTAATCTTATCAGTGCGTGGGAAAACTCAACTGGATGTAAGTTGACACTATAGTAGTGATTTATTTGAGGGAAGTTTGGATCTTCCCTCAGTATTTAATTCTTTAACTTCTCATGCGCGCAATGCTATCCCCGCCACGCCTGCCCGCTTTATAGGTCGCTTTTGATGCACTTGCGTGATCCAGTGTGATCCACGCCGGCACTGGTGTGGCGGGGAGAAAAGAGCAGGGTGATCACCATGCGAAATCATGCACTCAATGCATGCAGAGCTGCTATAAGGGGATCACCCGATGTTCCAGGCTATTCTTCGTCGTCGTAAACCGTGAAGGGCGGATACGTGGCTTCCTCTTCATCCAATACCTGATCAGCCATATCAGAGATCATTTCCATAACCAGTGCATACTCATCATTTCTGCACTGGGCTGACTGTGCGATGTCAGCCATTAGCCGGATTTTAGTCAAAGCCATTTTTAGCTCATGAGAGGATTCCATTACTCACTCCAATGCACTGGTTATTTGTACAGTATAATATGTCCATTCTTTAACAAATTCCATAAAAAACTGCATGTTAATGGTCGAGCCATAGTTCTGATGAATACTTAATCAGTTATCATTCCCATAAAATTCTGCCCAATCCTGCAGCGGAGGGTATTGGATCTCAACGTCTCCAAAAGTGATTTTTGCCCCCCTGACTAAGGCCTCAAGCTCCCACTTCTCCGGTCTGATGTCGTGTTTGAGCAACTCATGTTGAATCTGAGGCAATCTGTCACGTTCCTGCGGGGTCAATCTGGCAGAAGGAGCTGCAACACGCCTTTTAGTCGGGTCAAAACTACGCTGAGCTTTGCTGATCCTCGGTATTTCTTCGCGTATTCGCGCCACAATCGCCTTCACGGCGGCAGTGTCTGTCCAGTCAATAACTCGCAAGTTGTCAGAAGTGGTCGCTGTGGTGACGCTCCCAGCAGGGTTATCGCACTCATTTGCCGCCGTTTTGTTTCCTCCCAACCCACAGTTATTGACAGGACTCCGAGGCGCGCCGGAGGCGCTTTTTGAGGTCAAAACTTCAACGTCAACGGCGGAAGAAACGATGCGCCATTGAGTTGTACGGGTTTCATAAACACGAGAGTCGCCGAAGTGAGGGGCAAAAATGCCCACAACCTTTTTCACTTCTTCGTCGTAGGCGTTCAGTTCAGCAGCAACCCGACGAGCTACACGAACGGTTTGATCTTCACGTGGAACATTCGCGCCGCCTTGAGCCTCCATGTACGCCATAAAATCACCAGCATCAGCAGCTGCGCGTACGGCTTCGACTTCTTCGTCAAAGGTGTCGGTCAGGCTGATGGAACGGATACGGCGGCACTCACGGTATGACCCCATGGTAGGCAGGCCGATAGGATGAAATTGAGGGATCCGCCAGGTAGCAGCCCAGGCGGTAACGGCGGCAGCGGAATCTGTCAGTAGCTCGCCGGTTTCGTGGTCGCGCTCGCCTTCCAGTGCGTAACCGTCGATGTTCTTTGCGATGTATTTGGCGATATAGCCCGCCGCGCCGCCACGGTTCAGGTGCTTACAGTCAAAGCGGTTTTTAGCTGCACCGCGTTCGTCCACGTCTTCTTTCATAGCGTATTTGCGCATAATATCGATCACCCGCTGACGCATGGCGGGCTTGGTGAATAACATCATGTGCCAGTGCGGCGTTGCGTCGTGGTGGGGTTCTACAACGCGCATCCCGTAAACGGACAGGCCGCTATCTTTGAAAGCAGTACGCATTTTGCTCCAGATCCCGCACAGATAACGCTGCGCATCTTTCGGTGTATAGGCTTCCTTGTCCCAGGCGTGATTTCGCTGAACGCGCTTTTTATCGCCCTTGCCCACCATGCGGGTCGGGTGATATTTGGAAGGCGTGGTGATGGTCAGAAACATCCCGACGTCACCATTTGCGGCAGCATATTTTTCGGTGCCGGCGATAGTGCTCATTAACTCCATACGGCGTATTTCAGGGTTAGAAATACTCGCCATCACTTTGTCGATCAGACTGAAACGCTCGCCGGTTTCAACGTTTTCCAGATCGCAGCTTTTCAGGTAGTCGAGATTCGACAGGCGGCGCGCATGTACTTCACGGATAGCCTGTTTACTGGCATACGGGGAAGCATCACGGTTCACTTTGCCGATGGCGATCAGCAAAGATTCACGCCAGCGGGTGCGCTGGCCTTTCAGTTGGTGTAACCACCAATCCGGATTAACCAGGCGTGATATGGCAGCGATAGCGGAAACTGCATCCAGTTTGCCTTTGCAAAATTTTGCCCAATACATCGGCGTGATATTGAAAGCCTGTGCCATACCGGCGATTTCGCGGTATAGCTCGCACTGGGTATCACGCTCAAAAAGAATCGAATTATCCCCGTTGTACTTAGCAAGCAACTGATCGCAACGTTCTTCATAGATTTCTTTCAGTTGTCCGGCGATGTCTTGGGCGAACCGGCGCAAGGGTTTATCGCCCATGCTCGGCAGGCTGTGATAAGTGTCTGCCTCAGACATGAATTTCATGGAGGTTTTAACATTCATCGCGTGAGCGGCATTGACCGCTTCGACACGGGGAAGGATGCTGCGACCAAGGGTATAAACCAGATATTTATTCGCGGCATGAATGCCCTGCGTTTTCAGCAGATACGCATGGCGACCTGTGAAAATTTCCCGAAGATCGGTAGAGAGGTTTTTTACTCTGATTAAAACAGCTTGCCCCTGATCGTATTCATCACGGGTAAGCGTTCTTTCAAGGCCAGAAACGGCCTGGCGTGGTTTGTTCCAGGGATATGCCCACACGTTAGGCACGATAATTTCAGGAGAAAAACGGTTCGTATGAGCAGGAGTTTTCATTTAAAACTCCAAACACATCTGGGGCGAACGCTTTGCTTCATAACGTTCGAAGTATTCCGCGAATGTCGGCGGGTGCACCATCTCGATGGTTTTCCGTAAGATTGCGCAGCGACCCGCGAGTACTTCTTCCTCATTACAGCCGATAGCGCGGAGCTGGGATGTCAGTTCAGGATATTTCACTTCGGTTTTTGGCACATTGCAGGCCAGATTTGTACTGTCAGCGGTAGTAAGCGGATAGTTGCCAAAGACACGACCATCCAACATGCGCAGACCGTGGACGTGAATGCCTGGATTTTCGTCCCGAATAGCAACGAATGCTTCATGCATCCTTACGTGCCAATGTTTCGTCCGAATAGCCGCATATTGACCGGATGAACCCAGGCAGACTCGCTCCCAGGTGGAAGCAAGCCGTTTTAAACGATCAATCGATTCATGCAAATGCCAGACTGGTGCGGCTTTATCACGAAATACAGTAGGAAGTTGTTTAATTAGAAGGTCGTTATCTTCTTCGCCGCCCTCGATAACATCCGGTATGCAAAAGAACTTAAGTTTGTCATGTCCATACCAGGCAGAAAGAAACTGATAGTACTTTGTCCAGTCAATAACTAAGCCGCGTTTCCAGGCACTAAAAGCTCCACAATCTAAGCCGACAGAATTTGCATAGGTGAAGCATTGTTTTATCTGGTCTGGACGTGCGTAAGATACGAAAGCACCACTATCACGGATAGCCACTTTCAATACCTTACCTGCACCACCCCAGACCGGAGTACCATGAAAATGCCGACTCATTACTGATTAGCTTTTATGTCGGCGAATAAAAAATGAGCATTGATAAACGCCAGTACGGTAAGAACAACCGAGAAAGTCATCATCAATTACCTCGGTAGTGCTTGGCGTTTATTTCAGCGAGTTCTTTGCAATAGACACAAAGCTCAACCCCTGGCAGAGCTGCACGGCGTTCCTCCGGTATCGGGCGGTCACAGTCGATGCAGAACATTGCTGAAATGCCCGCAACAGTTGCGCGGGCGGCTTGGATTTGGGCGGAAAGGACGAGATCAGCGCGCTCCTGAGCGGTGTCAATTACATCAGCCATAGTTACGCCTCCGCTTCACTTTGGATTCGGTTAGCTTCAATGCGGAGTGCTTCAGCAGCTTCAATCCCTGTCATTTCACGTTTGAGGATGAAACTGGCAATTGCTTCCAGGCGGCCGGCAAATACCACCGCTCGATTGGCGCGTTCTTCATTACGAGCAGTGTCCAGCATCAACGATAAATCAGGAACAGAGGTGTAATCGCGTTCTGGTGAAGCTAAATCAATGCCCATAACCGGCAAGCCAACAATATTCTGACGGGTGTTATCAAACATATTTTTCATATAAGAACTCCTGTTTTGGGCAAAAGAATGCCCGGCGGGTTGACGCCACTTAATTTGGATTTGGGTTAATGTTTAATGTTTATCTTGCAGTCATCTTCACTGATAAATTTCGGCAGTGATTCAGTTAAACCAAGCAAAGAATTTAGCGCCGCAACTACTTGATGCCTTTCCGTCGGCGTTAATTCAGCAAACTTCATCTCAAGATGGCGACGAGATAAGCCAGCATGAAAACAGATTGTTCTACGCATATGCAGCGGCTGAGTATCAAATGTTTCCTGCGCTACATTCTTTCTGAAATCAAACATTTCTTTAATTCGGGAAAGATGTTTTTTACCTATTTGAATATGTTCTTCATTCACTAAAGACATAATCACCTCAACTAAACAGACGCTTTATAAGCGGTTTTGAATTTCTCACGGCCTGCGGGGCAGTGGTTTGTGACATTGAAGGGTTCCAACGCTTTCCACCTGGTAACTCGATGCAACCGTGGCTAAAGTGGCGAGATGGACTCTGCTGTTTTAAAAAAGGAGCAATAGAAACGGCCATAGTCACACCAACCCATTTGTCGTAACGCTTGCAATGGCACCAACTGCAGAAGCCAGGGCTGGAGATGCCTGTACTCGGCCTTGAACAACTAAGCCGATCAGTGACAGATGGCGAATACCGGCATTTACACCTTCGAGTAAGGACATTCGACGCTGAGAGCTGACCGCACCACCTTTCACTGCATCAGCTGCAATAGAACCTACGGCGGCAGTTGCCTGGAGTGCGTAAGTTGAAAGATTAGAAGTAGCAATTTCATTGACCGGAACTGACGGCAAGCAGTTTATCTGTGCCAGCATGCCATCGAGAAGGGCAGCATCCTCAGTCAAATCAGTGATTAAAAGAACTTCCTCACAGGTAAGTTTATGAGGTTGTTCGGGGTTGAACTTATTGCGCAGTATTTGGGGTTTAGTCCCCATTAGCGCGGCAAGCTCGGTAAGGTTATGACGATTCACAAATGCCTTACATGCATCGTCAAAGTGAGCGTGTTTGGAAACGCGATAATCAAACATTGTTAGTCCCTGTTAGTTTGAATAGTCTGACTCAACGATTTATGTAGCGGCACTTGATGGCTTGCTGACGGTTTTTCTCACGCCAGGCCTCAAGATTGATCAGGGCATTGCCATGACGTTCCATAACGACAGTTTGCATTTGACCTGTTTTTCGGTTTTTGCGTTGCTGGGTAATTGTAGTTGAGGGAGTTGGGGCAAGAAGTACAACGCCGTTCGCGATCCACTTTTCGAGGACTGCGGAGCTGATACCGTTAATTGCAGCAAAATCTTTTTTAGAGATTGTCGGGGAGTTAGCGAGGGTGGTCAGTTGCAAACTTATTGAGTTCACAATAGTTGCAGACAGGGCAGACTCCAAAGCCGGCAGGAGTTGGGAAACAACAGAGTTTAACAGTTCCTTAGAAACGGCTGTCTTATCAACGGTCGCTTGAATTGCATTCTGATCAGACATAAAGCAAAATCTCCTTTTAAGCAGTTTGAGTTCTACTGTGTAACATGTGGTGTGTTTTCACTTTAGATCACAAATGTGCTCATTTAAATCACTTTCGTGCTCATTTTGGTGGATCTATGCCTGAAACTAAAGACAGTGCTGCGCAAATCGTTGAACGTCTTTCCTCATCTTATGGGGTTACTTCTCAACGAGCTTTAGCCAGCTGTCTGGATGTTCCTTCAAATAATGTAAGTGCCTGGGTTCAACGTAAGAGTGTTCCTGGTAATGCAATCATCAAATGTGCATTGGACACAGGGGCTGAATTGAAATGGTTAGTTACCGGTGAATTTGCATTTGCAAAAAATGAAAGCTTAAAAATCACAAAAAAAGACACTTCAACTTCTGGGCATTTACTTCTGAAGAAAATGCTTTCCTCAGGGGGAAGGGCGGTTTTAAGCAGAATCATTGAAGCTTATGGTTTCAAAACGCAAAAAGAACTTGGCGAGCATTTGAATATCTCTTCAGGAACGATCAGCACCTGGGTCAGAAGAGAATATTTTCCAGGCGACGTAGTGATTACCTGCGCATTAGATACAGGTGTTTCCCTTGAATGGTTGGCTACCGGCGAAATAGGCGTAGCCACTCAAGAGGACACCGCCGCCTCAGGAATACCGATGATCAGTAAGAAAATACTTCTGGCCGGAAAACTAGATGATGATGGTTTTTGCTATATTGACCAGTCATTTGTCCCTGATGGTGTGAATCTTAAAAAATTAAATTATGTAAGTAGCGGAAAATTATCTTGGTTGATTGAAATGGATGTTAGCGAGTTATCGAATGGCTCATGGCTTTTAGATATTGATGGAACATTGGACGTCTATACTGTTTCCCGTCGACCTGGCAACAAACTGCGTATTAGTGGTCATGATGGTGACTTTGAATGTTCAGTCAATGAAGTAATACCGAAGGGATTAGTCGTTGTAATTTTTAAAAATGCTGTATAGGAGATCTTTTTATGGATAAGTATTTTGTATATATTAATGCTAAAAAACAGGTTAATGCTTATACGCTTTATAATGTAAGTGAAAGCGAAGAACATTTTCAAGGGGTCTGTAATAAATCAAATCAACTGAAGACCTTCAGAAAAGATCGGGTTATAAAAGAATGTTCTTCATATGATTTAGCACTAGTAGATTTAAGCGAATATAAAGGTCTTGAACACCCCAGTTTTTCTAAGACTCCCAAAGTAAATCTTTTCGAAATTTGTTTCACCGGATTTAAAAAAGACGACAAAGAAAGGCTCATTTCATTAGCGACAGATAATAAAATGTCCGTCCGCGCTTCCGTGACTCAAAACCTGCAAGTCCTCTGCTGTGGCTACAATGCTGGTCCTAAGAAAGTTGATGTTGCCCGGATGAAGGGGGTGGTGATACTTGATGAAAACCAGTTCCAACTGCTAGTCGAAACTGGTGAAATGCCAGACTTTTAGAATAATATAATATGTGGGGCACCTTGTGACTGAGTTCATTGATTTTTTAAACAAACAAATGGTTCCGATTATAGCATTGATAATTACAATTATTGCTTTATTCAAGGGATGGGTTAAGCCTAGGCAAGCTATTTTTGATCAACGAGAGAAGCTTAGTAAACATAGTTATGAGATGTATAAGATTTCAAATGATGAAAGTTTGAAGAATCTTGCTTTAGAATATGGATATGCGGCTATAACAAAAGATGACTTTTTGTCTCTCGAACAAAGGAAAGCATTGGTAAATAGCAAGGACCCAGTGAAAGATATTGATGTATTTTCTAGTTGTCGCTATCTACTAAATATTAAAATAAACCCACTTTCATTTGAGTGGAAATTAAAGCGTTATAATAGAAAGGTTTATTTAAACTTCGCTAGAACTTGTAGGGTATTACTCTACGGATTGGGATGTTTTATTTTTACCCTTCCAATTACATATGATAGATTTTTCCCATCTATGATAATTGAAATGGAGACCGTTCCAAGCATAGCTAAAGGTTGGTTAGTGATATGTTGTATTTTAGTTGGTGGATGGATCGCAGGGCTAAATTTACTCTCTGGGCGTAGGTTAACACAGGCTAAGAACTTAATAGAGCGTCATAATTTGGAAAATGAATAAAATAGACTGTGTTTCATTTGATAAATCTTGATATCAACATGGGCGACATAAATGGATATGTCGCCATTATGTCGCCTATAAATTATGCAACTCATTGATTTTAATAGGTTGAATAAGTATTCGGTCTTTTTTTTGCCTGTTTTTTAAATCAGTAAATTGCATTTAAAACAATCGCTTACTTCAATTTTTATTCCTCCTGGTTTTACGGATCCGGACTTTCTGCCGCCACTTTTTCGCCAACCATTTGAGCCAGCGGGTTCAGATAAATAGCGTCTTCGAGGTGATCGGGAGCGAAGTGCGTATACGCAGTCGGCCACGGGACGCACGTTTTCATCGTTGAGCGTGGCCTGAACTTTCGCCAGCAGGTCAGCGGGCGCGGCCGGCGCAGGAAATTCATCAGAGAAAACGCCGGGCATCACAAAGGCGGTGTCGAGTTCGCCACCCAGGCAGAACAGCAGAACCTGCTCACCGGCGGACGGTGCCCACCAGGAACGGGAACGCCCCGCGCGGGAGGTCAGCCAGTGCAGCCAGTGCAGCCAGTCGGTGACGTTGCCGCCAGTGTTCACGCGACAGGTGCCCGCAACTAAATCCACCTCGGCAACGGTGCCAATGCGGATCAGATTGCGCAGCAGGCGCGGAATGTCGTTGTTGGGGATGGAAGTATTCATGCATAAAAGAATGCCGCCCTGTCAGGCGGCATACAATTTGAGGCGGGTTGATAGCGGGTGGCACAACGTGCGGATCACTGACTGAAGAGTATTAGCTCAGATTTGATCTGACAGTCTGGTTTGAGCGATAAACGGACACTGAATTATGAAATGTCGTTCATTGCGCAATGATTGAAGAACGAGTTTATATTATTAGCAGTGTCGATAAGTGCATCTCAATTAGAGAGGTTTTCGATTTCTTCTAAATATTTATCTATTCTTTCCAACTCTATTTTTATTTTATGAGCCATTGTTAATCTGTATTCATTTTGTTCAAAATTTGTGATGTGCAGCTTTCCATCCATGGCTGTAAATGACTGCCCTCCTCGTAGGCCGTTCATTGCACGACTTACACCCTCCATTTCACTTCGATATAAAGAAACTTTTTCATAAGTTGCTGATATTAATGTTTTTAATAATTCTATTCTTGCGGACTTTTGTGCGGATTTCCCACTTTCGGAAAGCTCTTCCTTCTGAGATAAATAAGTTCTTATCAAGTAAAAAAGAGTTATCAACGATATTAATGGATTTGCGCTGTTGCTGATGTTTTCGCAGACGCTTTGCAAAGGTGGCGGCCATTGCCTTACGACTCTGCGGAGACAGCGCCTCAATCAGCCCCGCGAGGCGGGTATCAAACGCGGTCAGCTCACTCATGCCACTGGCTCACTAACTCGCCGTGCAGGTACAGTTCACGCGGCCTTTCCACCGGCTCCGGCAGCGGCGGTTCTGGAAAATGCTCCACGTGCAGACCGGCATCAATCTGTTTAACGATCACGCGCTCGGTAAGCTGTACATGCACAGCGATGTCATAACCGCCATCGTTGAGCATGTCGGCGGTGAATTTAAAGCCGGTTTGTTGCTTTTCTGGCGTCGCCATGATGTCCGGCTGATGCTCACGCAGCCAGGCCAGAATGGGCACCACGATCAGATCGCTGTCCTGGGTAAAGTCGGTGATCAGCAGTTCGACCTGGTACTGATATTCAAACGACAGCGAGCTGGCTAACGTGGAAACGATGCGCCCGTTGTCCACAAACATCCGCAGCTGGTCGGGGCTGGTTTGCAGCACCAGCACGGCGTCAGTGAGGGCTTTGCGTAGCTGTGCGGGTTTTAACACGGTGTTCCTCCTGGCATTGTTTGACCGCTTCCACCTGGAGGCCGCAGGCGGTCAGCGCGGCCTCCAGGTTTCTGACATCACTGCTTAAATCGCCGTTAGTGGCGGGTGAGCTTGCCGGTATCGGGCAGCTCGTTATGGACTTTGCCGCGCAGGCCAGAAGCATCGAGGAACTCACCAATCGTTATGCCGTTGAGTATATCGGCATCGATGCGACTGGCATCGGGCAGGGTGTATTCCAGCTTGTGCAGCAGTTCTTTCCTGCGGCGCGTGAGATCCGTTACAGCCCCGAGGTGAAAACCGCACTGGTACTCAAAGTAAAAGACACCATCAGCTCCGGCCGCCTGGAATACGACACCGGACACACAGACATCACTGCTTCGTTTATGGCGATCCGCAAAACCATGACTGCCAGCGGCAACCGTTCAACCTACGAAGCCAGCCGCAGTGAAGAGGCCAGCCACGCCGACGTGGCGTGGGCAATCATGCACGCCCTGTTAAACGAACCACTGACCGCCGCCAACGGCGGACAAAGCCCGAACATTCTGGAGTTCTACTAAATGAGCAAGCGCAAATACCGTAAAGCCACGCAGACCACGACCACTGAAAGCCAGCAGGGCGCAGAGGTATTCAGCTTCGGTGATCCCACGCCGGTTTTAGACCGCCGCGAGATTCTGGATTATATCGAGTGCACTGGCAACGGCCGCTGGTATGAGCCGCCAGTCAGCTTCGACGGACTTGCCCGCAGTCTGCGCGCCGCCGTTCATCACAGCTCTCCGATTTACGTGAAGCGGAATATCCTCGCCTCGACGTTTATCCCGCATCCGCTGCTGAGCCAGCAGGAATTCAGCAAATTTGCTCTGGACTATCTGGTGTTCGGAAATGCGTATCTGGAACTGATCCGCAACCAACTCGGCGAACCTTTGCGATTTGAGGCCGTTCCAGCAAAGTATATGCGTCGCGGGATAGAAGAGGGGACTTACTGGTTTGTGCAAGGATGGAAAGAACCGCATCAGTTCGCTGCGGGTAGTATTTTCCACCTGATCGAACCGGATGTAAGTATCCCGGCTTTAGTTCCACACACTTTTTGAGATTTCCGGTCTGCCGGAATACCTGAGCGCTCTTAACTCTGCCTGGCTAAACGAAGCCGCGACGTTGTTCCGCCGGAAGTATTATCAGAACGGTGCTCATGCGGGCTACATTTTGTATATGACCGATGCAGCACAAAGTAGTAGTGATATTGACTCAATGCGAAAGGCGATGCGAGACACCAAAGGCCTGGGAAACTTCCGCAACCTGTTCATGTACGCTCCAAACGGCAAGAAGGATGGCATCCAGATTTTGCCGCTGAGTGAGGTCGCAACCAAGGATGATTTCTTCAACATCAAGAAATCCAGCCGTGATGACCTGCTGAGCGCGCATCGCGTTCCACCGCAGATGATGGGGATCATTCCTGATAATGCGGGCGGGTTTGGGGATGTAGAAAAGGCGGCGCAGGTGTTTGTTAGGAATGAACTGACGCCGCTGCAGGAGATAATGAAGGAGTTAGATTATTTTATTAGTGAGAATGTAATTCGATTTAAGATATATAGTCATTAATACTAATGATTAAACTATTCTGCAATCATGTTATTGCGGAGAAAATTCTCCGCTTTAATTATGCTTTAATATATTTAAATCTAAATGCATGAGCAGACGGATCCAAAGGTTTAATTTTTTCATCGGAGCGGAGTTTTTGTAAGGCTTTTTTAACTTTTTGCATGTCATCTTCGCCACTGAGTTGTCGCGCTAACTTGTTAGTAAGTTGTCCAGTTGGGTTATCATCAAAGTATTTCATTATAACGTCTTCTATAGAGGCTATAGTCTGATGCTTTATAATCACAACAAAATTATTACCCCTTTCTTCAAACTCAGGTTCGACTAAACCAGCTTTTCTCAGCTCATTTTTTGCAGTATCAAGACCTTCACCAATGTCATGGTTCACTGGATTTGGTAGCCTATGAAGTAATCGAACCAAGTTCGGATTACGTGAAAATCGTTCTTCATATAAATTAGCTATAGTCATATAACCTGGAAGCCTGCCAGGGCTTAGAATCTCAATGCGATTGTCATAAACTTTAACGTGAACATCATCATTCAAACTGTAATCACGATGTATAACAGCGTTCACTAAAATTTCTTTTAGAGCTTCTGCTGGATAGCTCAATTTTACAAGGTTATCACCGTCCTTAAAAGAGGCGCCATCTACATACTCTCTGACCTTTTCGATAGTTTTGAGAATGACACCTTCAAGAGTCCCGTCAATTGTAACGGGGTCTTCTTGCAACTGCTCACGTTTGTATTCTGTTTCCGTAGTTCTAAGCCGATAGACTTTAACAGCACATCGAGTATCTAAGCTTCCTTGAGGTTCTTCATCAAATAATAAAACACACCCTACATTAGGTATGAAATCGCCATCCTTTTTTGTTAGCAATCTATTTTTTTTCAGAAATACTTGGGGTGCCTGTGTTGTATCAACTCTTTTAAGATAATCATGATAATATGCACTGTCTAAAATATCTTGTGTATCAACAACGTCAACCGCCCTTTTCTCATACGGTTCAGCCCCTTTTGAATAAGATAGCTGAGTAATTCTATCCCCTTTTATTTTTACTTTTTGAGCATTAGTCCTTAAAAAACAATCACCAGATGCAGTGTAGTGAACCTTCGGGCTTTTAGGTATGTCAATATGTAAAATCAAACCATCATTTGGCGTTCTAAAATAATCAATTTCCACATTTTCTACTGCAGGGTTGGTGTTTTCCAAAAGAATAGCGATAATAGCATTAGCATCTTCGGGTTCATCGAATCCCAAAATGCGATCACGTTGAGAATTTGCATCCTCTATGCCTACAAAAATGTTGCCACCATCGGCATTGGCGAAAGCAACAAAAGTTTCTTGTAATTTATTTGGGGCAATTTGTTTACTTTTAAAATCATTAAAGTGATCTTCGACAGTATCCAATAATCCTTTAACTTCCTTTTCTGACATCTTGATGATCTCATACATCTCTAAAAATCCCTTGTGCAATCATTGATTGTTCTAATTTACCATTCTTCGTATTTTTCACAAGGTGACAGTTAAAGCTCTGAAAGTTTGCGCGCAATGCTATCCCCGCCACGCCTGCCCGCTTTATAGGTCGCTTTTGATGCAGTTGCGTGATCCACTGTGATCCACGCCAGCACTGGTGTGGCGGGGAGAAAAGAGCAGGGCGATCACCATGCGAAATCATGCACTCAATGCATGCAGAGCTGCTAAAGGGGGATCACCCGATGTTCCAGGCTATTCTTCGTCGTCGTAAACCGTGAAGGGCGGATAACTGGCTTTCCCTTCATCCAATACCTGATCAGCCATATCAGAGATCATTTCCATAACCAGTGCGTACTCATCATTTCTGCACTGGGCTGACTGTGCGATGTCAGCCATTAGCCGGATTTTAGTAAAAGCCATTTTTAGCTCATGAGAGGATTCCATTACTCACTCCAATGCACTGGTTATTTGTACAGTACAATATGTCCATTCTTTAACAAATTCCATAAAAAACTGCATGTTAATGGTCGATCCATAGCTCTGATGAATACTTAATCAGTTATCATTCCCATAAAATTCTGCCCAATCCTGCAGCGGAGGATATTGGATCTCAACGTCTCCAAAAGTGATTTTTGCCCCCCTGACTAATGCCTCAAGTTCCCACTTCTCTAGTCTGATGTCGTGTTTGAGCAACTCTTGTTGAATCTGAGGCAATCTGTCACGTTCCTGCGGGGTCAATCTGGCAGAAGGAACTGAAACACGCCTTCTAGTCGGGTCAAAACTACGCTGAGCTTTGTTGATCCTCGGTGTTTCTTCGCGTATACGCGCCACAATCGCCTTCACGGCGGCAGTGTCTGTCCAGTTAATCACTCGCAGGTTGTCAGAATTGGACGCTGTAGGCGCGCCCGCAGCTTGGCTATCGAACCTATTTGCGGCTCGTTTCTTTGAACCTAACCCACAGTTATTGACAGGACTCCAAGTTTGCACCATGAGATTAATATTGCTATGGGGAGAAAGATAGTATTTGAAATTTAAATTCTTAAGAGAAAAAGGCTAGAAGGCTGAGGTATCTCTCAATAGCGAGCAAGTCATCTGAACGAGTTAATCATCTGTCCCTAGGCAATGATGAGGTGGGGCTAACATATTGGGAATGCATTAATAGCTTAAGGAAAAATACCCTGTATTGAATTCTACAGGGTATTATGACTTTTCTAAATTATTTTAATTATAACGGTCAGCATAGAGGTAGCGACAATAAGTTGTTGTTCCACTTACCGTCAGCATATGTCCTTATAAATTTCGGACTTCCGTTACCTGGATCAACTACACCTACATCCGCACGGCCAGCAGAAGCGGCTTGAACAAAGAAAGTGTGTGTCTTATTTTCAATGTGATTTACTACTTGTGCTACAGTCATTTTACTACCTTGTGGTGTGAAATTTGGGCTACCCACATGTGTAATATGCTCATGAACTTTATTCGTACTAGAAAGTGTAATACAAGTTATCTGCACGTCTGACATCTGCTTCTCCATTTTGCTGTGTTATTAAAATTTCTCTGGCCAAAATCAAAAAATCACATACCAACCTGTTTAGATTAGAATGAATATTTGAAATTTTGTTTTTATGGTCAGAGTTGCATCATGCTTCAAGTTGATTAAAGCATGATTTTTTGTTGCAAAGTTTGATTGACTTCACAAATAGTAGGGGCTTAATCATAATCATTAATCTTTCTCAAATGCATTGAGTGACATCAATCCCCATGCTAGTTTACGTAATCTCCACATTTTTACGAATGTTCTCAGCTGAATATAGTAGACTTTAAAAATAATACATTTTGGGTGATAACTTAATGAGCTAACTTAATGAGCTAAGTTAGCTAAGGATTTAATCATGCACCCCATTCATGTCAATTTAAGAATGCTCAGGCCTAAGTATACATGGGGTAAACGACCCAGTTGGTAGCATCATTTATTTCATTTTAAAGATTTATGGAAGGCGTAACGTTACTGATTTGCTTCTTAGAGTCTCCCCAATTAATTCTGAAGAGGCGAGAATGGCAACGAGTATACATCGTGAGTTATCACGAAATTTTATCTTAGCGAATTTAGAAAGTTTTATGGCAGGACAAAATAAAAAATGTATAGGCGTTTTATGTGAAAGTTCTATATCCAAATTTTTTTCGGGAGGATTAATTTACTCTCGGCATACTAATAACATTCCCTATGAAAGTGATGATTTATTTGAGCGATTAATGCCTCAACTCAGTAATCAGGATATTGCTTAAGTTTTCATTGGCGTGGCGGCACTTCAGTGAGTCAGGCCTGCCGTCCGAAAATATTGTGCAATATAAATGATAGTCGAGTTTCTAGAACGAGCGCGAGCGTATTTAATGCTGGCTTTAGCGTAACTGAACCTCAGTAACGTCCGCTTCTGGAAAGAAGCGGACGCTATAAAAAGATTCAAGCTCGATAAAAAAGAGAAGAATGTATTTTTTAGGTAAGATGAATAGCGCAACTAATTAGCATGTATTTTTAATATTTCAAAGCAACTTTCTTAGGGCGTGTTACCTTTATATTTACCATATTGCTATCTCCTTTACGACCATTAAAAACATAATGCACTTCGCAAAAAATTCTATACTGCGAAAAAAATTCTGAAAATGCTATATGTAATTCACGTGCCCATGGAAGACGCTCAACTTCCTTATCAAAAAAATGACGTATAAACCCAGTATTTTCTCTAAGATGAAAAATATTATTTCTAAATATCCTGAGTGAGTTCGAGTGCTCTTTCATCAACTTTCCGATACTATCTGAAATTGGTAATAATTCTTTAAAATCTCTAGGGCGTTCATTATCGAGTAAGAGTCGCATGTTTAAGATTTTAAATCCTTCGCAGACCACACCTAAAAAACCTAACCATGTAGAAAGATAAATTCCCATGTCAAATTTTTCTTTCTGACTCAAATGGCCTTTCTTTGCCATTTTTTGGTTGAGCTTATTGTAATTTTTAAACATAAGATCAGCCGTTTCAAAATAATTAATTTGGAGTGTTAATACACGGTCTCGATTGCGACATGGGAGCATGTCATCAGGGGTTCGGCAATCTGTATCTATAGCATAAATATGTGGGGAATTAGCAAAGTAATAAAGGTCATGATCTGAAGAAATCAGCTCTCCATCATCTAGGGCCTTATTTAAATGATCAGTGACATCACCAAAATTTCTGAAACCGTAATCTGTTAATTTTTTACCTGCAAAGTTGGTTAACCACCAAGAATTAAACCCTCCTACCTCACCTCGCTCCCCAAAATCAAAGTCTACGCTCCCAGAATTTAGATCTACCCTGCACCCAGCCCCATGTTTATAATATTTTACACCACCATCTAACTCACCAATACGGGGTATATCAGATTCAATCCATCCATTGCAACTAGATGGCATGTTAATTCCAGACCGATGCATTAGCTTTAAAGCAACTTGGACATTATCTTGAAAGTCAACAATCAAACGATAAAGATTATTATTCATACCACAAGCTCGCTTCGTATTATTGATAAAGGGATGCAATACGTGACTTGGAACCAAAAACGCTATTAAGGATAATATCTCCTTTTCCGAGAAATTAACACTGGCTATGCTCTCAATACCCGCTCTTAGCACAGAGCTGCCTATCTGATTAGGTTTGGCTCTGTGCCGCAGTTGTGTCAGGTTAAGCCTGAGCCAATAAGTATTAGCAATTCATCTTCCACGATTTTCATATCCTCCGCGTTCAGCCCTAAAAGCGGGCGCGCCGGATACTGCACTTCTTTTGCCCTGACCGATGGGCGATCCCGCAGCCCGAACTGATGCACCTTCGCCATGCGCTGAACCTGACCGATGAATTCCACCACTGCGTCTTTGTCCGTGCCTTTGGCCTTTATGTATTTAGCCGTGCGCAGTTTGGCAAACATCTCCCGCTTGATGCGGCCTTTCTTCGGTCGCAGAGGCTGCACCCGTCGCGGGGCGAACGGCCGCCCCTCCGGCGTGACCTGCCGCTTAATGCGCTGCTGCTGATGTTTGCGCAGACGCTTTGCAATGGTAGAGGCCAGGGCTTTACGGCCAGCCGTTCGCTGATGTGCGTCTGAGGCTTCACGCCTGCGGTGTGCCCGATGCCGTTTGTCCAGACGCCGCGCTGCACTGGTAGGCGGTAAGGCGGCAGCCTTCAAAATCAGCGATCAGTGCCAGACCGGCGGCGGACGTTTTCAGCGTCGGCGTTTGCGGAAGTAGGGCGACGATCGCCAGTACGACGGCGACGGTGCAGCGTCTAACGATTGATGGCTGCATTAATGTCCCCTCTGACGCCCATAGCTTTCAGCAGGCGATAGGTTTTGCGCCAGTAATACCAGTTCACCAGAAAGGTAGCGACACGGACGACGGCACCGACCAGAAAGGCGATATCCTGCGGTGACATTGCGCCGAGCCAGGCGAGAAAGGCCGCGACTCAGTAACAGATAAACGAGGTGATGCACTCCATGGTCATCAGTCCCAAAGTGAAACGGTTTCACTGACTGCGGCCTAAGTAATATCCCGCATCCACCGCTGAGCCAGCAGGAGTTCAGCAAATTTGCGCTGGGCTATCTGGTGTTCAGAAATGCGTATCTGGAAATGATCCGTAACCAGCCTGGCGAACCGATGCGCTTTGAGGCCGCGCCGGCTAAATATATGCGGCGCCGAGTGGAAGAGGGGACGTACATGTTTGTACAGGGATGGAAAGAGCCGCATCAGTTCACAGCAGGCAGCATCTTTCATCTGATCGAGCCAGATATTGACCAGGAGATTTATTGTCTGCCGGAATACCTGAGGGCGCTGAACTCTGCCTGGCTGCTTAAAGCAGCAGTGATATTGACTCAATGCGCAAGGCTATGAGGGATACAAAAGACCTGGGCTATTTCCCAAACCTGATCATATACGCACCGAACGGCAAGAGAGACGGCACTCAGATTCTGCCGCTGAGTGAAGTTGCGACCGGGGATGATTTTTTTAACATTAAAAAATCCAGCCGTGATGATCTGCTAAGTACGCGTCGTGTACCGCCGCAGACAATGGGGATCATTCCTGATAATGACGGAGGGTTTGGGGAGGTGGAGCAGGCGGCGCAAGAGTTCGTATGGAATGAACTGAGGCCGCTACAGGAGAGAATGAAAGTTATTAACTCAATATGCACAATCATTTCATTTGCTAACTATGAGTTTGATATAGGAGTGATTTATTCAGTCGTTCAGACACGATAAACTTGCCACTTACTAATTAATAAAGATTGATTTTTTCTAACAGCAATTTATTTCGTATATATAAATACAACATATACAAATGAAAATGGTGGTGCGAGTGGCCCTTCTCATATGTTCAGAGAAGAGCCCAACATTAGAACTTGGTCCAACCACCTGTTTCTGTGGCTAATAAGGTGTTTTTTTCTCGTATATTAGGTCTGATAACGGGAATTGTTGAAGAAGACAGAGGGGCTTCATATTCTATTTTAAACACAGAGACAATTTCTGTGAGTTGACGTGCTTGCTCTTCCAGTGAAGCAGCTGCAGCAGCTGATTGCTGAACCAGTGCGGCATTTTGCTGTGTAACACTGTCCATTTGAACTACAGCTATACCAATTTGACTTATCCCTTTGCTTTGTTCAGATGATGCAGCAGCTATCTCGCTCATGATGTCATTTACACGGCTGACTGAACTCACTATTTTATCCATTGCTCCGCCAGCCAGTGTAACTTGTTCTGACCCGGACTTAATATTCTCGACCGATTCATTAATGAGCACTCCAATCTCTTTAGCCGCTTGCCCACTGCGTTGTGCAAGGCTTCTTACTTCACTGGCAACGACTGCAAATCCCCGTCCTTGCTCACCGGCTCGCGCTGCTTCAACGGCAGCGTTAAGTGCAAGGATGTTGGTTTGAAAAGCGATACTGTTGATCACGCTAATAATATCGACGATTTTATGTGAGCTTGCATTAATCTTTATCATTGTGGATACAACATCGTTAACTATATCACCACCTTGATTTGCTTCCCGAGTTGCCTGATCTGCCAGAGTACTCGCCTGAGTTGCATTATCTGCATTGTGTCGGACAGTTGAGCTAAGTTGTTCCATGCTGGCAGCAGTCTCTTCAAGTGCTGAAGCCTGTTCTTCAGTCCTTGATGAAAGATCGGTATTTCCAATAGAAATTTCACTTGAGCCTTTGTAAATTGAATCAGCACTATTGCGTATGTCGTATACCGTTTTAGCCCAGTTAGTCTGCATCTTATTAATATAAGGAGTTAACTGGCCTACACAGTTTTTACCTTGGTCAGAAAGCTTGCTGTCAAGTTTACCGGATGCCAGAGATTCAAGGTGCGCTTTTACAATATTTAATGGTTTAACGAGAAAGTTTGCTAGATAACGATCGCTCGTTAGCATGATTACAACACTCACGCCCAAAGCACATATAAGTATATACTGACACCATTGAACCCATTGAGTAATCCTCTGATTTGCCTCAGCATTAAGAGTCATTATTTTTTGATTGTATTTATCAATGGCACTACTAAAATTTCTTCTCAGTGGAAGATACTTATCATTTTTTAAAGACTGGAAAACACCTGTGTTTTTTTCTATCGCTGACTTGTACATCGGAGATAAAGCATCGTTAAAAAGAGATAACGAGCTGTTATATATAGTATTCACAGTGTTTGAGTCGAGATTTCCATGTCTGATGCTTTTAAATTGATTAAGTCCACTTTTAAGACTTTCTAATTCGATAAGGGCTGCTTTTGACTCTAGATCGTAAACTTCATTTTCATTCTTATCCAAACCTATCATTGCACGCTCTAATGCTGTGACAGCACGATAATACTGCGCATTGGCATTATTGATGATATCGCCGTTTTGCTGCTGAACATTAGTAAGACTAAGCTCGCCTTTCAACTCAGTAAGCGAGTATAACGCAAAACATGATGCCCCAGTCCACAAAAAAGAAAAGGTAACGAGAATAGTAATTAATGCTGTTCGTATTTTTATATCTCTTATGAATCTCACTTTATATACCTCAAGTGTTGGATACTGTACTGCGCCTGAGAAAGCCGCGAATTTTTTATAATATATATAACAGCCAGGACAGCTGTTTTATATTTTACTAACAATGATATCGGCAATATTATTTTTATCTTGAGATGTTTAGTGATTTAAAAAAATAAAAATGAATAAACGAAGCCTTCATGTTGAAAAGTATGAATATTATTTCAGCGTGTAGAAATGTTAATATTTTCTCTTCTAATTGTATCTCGTTCTTAAAGGGCTAAAAAAATGAATACTTAAAGAAAATTATTTTCCTAATAGAGCGCAATGCTATCCCCGTCACGCCTGCCCGCTTTATAGGTCGCTTTTGATGCGGTTGCGCGAGCCGTTGTGATCCACGCCAGCACGGGTATGGCGGGGAGAAGTGAGCAGGGCGATCACCATGTGAAATCATGCACTCAATGCTTGCAGAGCTGCCAGAAGGAGATCACTCAATCTTCTCCGCACCCTATTTCCTTTACTGCAAGCTCCTCGATGATTAACAGCTTCGCAAAGCTATGCTTTACTGAAACCATACCTGGTTGAATCTGATTGGAGGAAGCATGTTGATTTACAATGTTTTCGGGAGATACCTCGGGGTTTTAAAAGTGCCTGAGGGTTGGCAGGTTTTTCGCGTGGATATCACCGAAAGAAAGTTCTCGCGGCTTTATGAAATTATCATTCCTGATGAAATGACTGAGAGTGAGATCCCCGGCTGGCTTGGGGATATTTTTCATGAGGCAGCGAGTGAACGGCACCCTGATGTGGTTAGAGTTGAGTGACCGTGTTGAGGACAAAAAAAAAGCCCGCTCGGGGCGGGCTGAAAGGGGTAAAGCGAGGGTCTTACACATCGGGAAGGACAGTTCCCGGTTGACACAGGAGAAGAAACTTCGTCTTCGGAATCTAAGGTATCAAACAGAATGTAGGGTTATGTCAGAGCAAAGTAAGTTTGCCTGGTGAGATGTAACCCGTGCAGTAGCGGGTTTACATTGAGCTTATAACCGCTATCTTTTTAACAGGAACATAAGCCTGATAAAGGGAATGTGATGCGATATTGGACAGGCACGATAGTTATTTTCATTATCGCCATACTCTGCGCCCTGTGGCTTGGCGACCGTATTCCTCAGGCTTATAACCCGTTCGCGCCACTGGCTGTCAGCGATGCGCCGAACCTCATTACACGCTATAAACTCCGTCGTCTCGACGGTAACCCGCAAGCCTGTCTTGATGCGCTTGATCGCGCGCAATCATCCGGTGCGATTCAGTTTACTCGTGCAGAAAATATGGGGGGAAAGTGCCCGCTGGAAAATCCCGTGCGGGTGAGGGGATTTGGAGATGTGGCACTCAGTTCAAGTTATCTGGCGAGTTGTCGTCTGGCCCTGAGTAGCGCGATGTATGTTTCTCAGGTTGCCAAACCGCTGGCATCAGAGAAATTGGGTTCACCGCTTACACGCATCGACCATTTAGGCAGTTATGCCTGTCGCAATATCTATAGCAAACCTGATGCCCGGCTGAGTGAGCATGCCACCGCTGAAGCGCTGGATATCGCCGGATTTCGCTTAAAAGATGGCCGGCAACTGACAGTCTTAAAGCAATGGCCGCAATCCGGTGATGAAGCACAGTTTATACATGCACTGTTTTCAGAAAGCTGTCCGTACTTCGGAAACTCGATAGGGCCGGATTACAATGCAGCGCATGCCAATCATTTTCACCTTGGCATGCGCTGGTTTGGTTTTTGTCGTTAATAGATGAAAACTTTATTCGGCCAAATACCGTTCAACCAGACGCGTCCAGTAGGCCGCGCCAAATGTCAGGCTCTGATCGTTAAAGTTATACGCCGGATTGTGCAGGGCGGCGCTGTCTCCATTCCCCAGGCGTAAAAAGCATCCCGGTTTTTGCTGCAGGAAGTACGCAAAGTCCTCACTGCCAGAAATCGGGGGTAAATTGTCTATTACGTTCTCTTCCCCCAGCAATTCTTTTGCCACGCTGAGAGCGAAAGCGGTTTCCTGATCGTGATTAACCAAAACCGGATAACCCGGAACATACTCGATTTCCGCCCGTGCTCCGTATCCTGTTGCGTGATGTTCAACCAACGTGCGGATGCGTTCTTCAAGGATCTTACGAACCCCGGCATCGAATGAGCGAACGCTCATTTCCAGCCGAGCAGTTTCAGGAATAACGTTTGACGCATGGCCTGAATGCAGTGAACCGATGGTGACCACCGCCGTTTCGTTAGGATCAATGCTACGTGACACAATCGACTGCAAAGCAACCACCAGGCTGCCCGCAACCAGAATGGGGTCTACGGCCATATGTGGCCGTGCAGCATGCCCGCCTTTTCCATGAATAGTGATGTTCACCGTATCGCAGGCCGCCATGAAAGGCCCGGAGCGGAACATCATTTTCCCAACCGGATAGCCTGGATGATTGTGCAGGCCGTAAACGGCGTCGCACGGAAAACGCTCAAACAGCCCCTCTGCCAGCATGCGTTCTGCACCGCTGTTAAAGCCGATTTCCTCCGCAGGCTGAAAAATCAAATGTACGGTGCCGGAGAAATTCTTGCTTCGGGCCAGCTGTTCCGCCGCACCCAGCAACATGGTGGTATGTCCGTCGTGACCGCAGGCATGCATTTTTCCCTGGTACTGACTCGCATAACTCACGCCAGTTCGTTCAGCGATAGGTAATGCATCCATATCTGCGCGAATGCCGATGCTGCGCGACCCGGAACCCGACGTCAGCGAACCGACCACACCGTGTCCCCCCAGGCCCGTGGTCACCTGATAGCCCAGCGCACGTAATTTATCCGCAACCAACGCAGCGGTCGCGGTTTCTTCGTTAGAAAGTTCAGGATGTTGATGCAGGTGTTGGCGAATTTCTCGCAGTCCCGGCTCGAGATCGGCGACGTCAGCGATGGTGCAAAGTGTTTTATGAGTCATTATGAGTATCTGTCTGTGCCTGAGAGATATCCGGTCTACGTGACCGGTGCCACATGGTTACTTCAGACAGAATGCAATGCCAAATCTGGGCTGGCAATCACTAAATAAATCCTCTGATAAGGTTTGTTCAATATCTGGAATGTTCAATTCAATACCGCTATGTAATTGATGTAACGGATTAAAGTATTTTACGTGATGTCGTCCAAAAAATGATTTGCGCTCTGGACAGTCGGGAGGGGGTTTTAGAAATATCTGGCAGGCGAAAAGTGACCTGCCAGAAAGGCATTCATTTAAGAGGGCTTGAGAAATCAGGCAGGGAGGTAAGTGATCGAATGTTCCAGGGAGTCACATTGAGAATCAATGAGGACATTCCAGATACCTTTATAAGGGATGCCGACATAGGCCGTGTTTTGATCTTTCACCGTCAGTACGTCGCCGAAACCTGAGTGGCGGTTCTGTTGCTCCGTGTCATTTTCGCACATGAGATGGATATGGCATTTCTCTGAACAACGAATGACGACAGTGTCGCCCCCAAAAAGACTTAATCTGGCTCGCACATTTGGCATGACTGTCCCTCAATATAAAGTGATGTATCTGAAATACGCCGTAACTGAACACTGCCAGGGTTTACGCCGGACTCTCTGGAGTGATGTAAGTCACACAACGTTCTGTAACTTATAAAAGCAGACTGCAGGTGGCGAAATAATGACCTTAATCAATAGTTATGAGATTGCGCATCAGATATTCAAATGAGTCATCGATGTGTTGTAAATAAGGGTGCTTAAAACTTCATCAAAAAGGTGTCATGTGTTTTCACGGTTAAGAAAGGGTAAAGAAGCAAGCGGGGCGGTAACATTCATCGGTTATCGTGAACGTCAGTGACTGCCAATATTCATTCGTTACAGAGTAATAAAATAGCTGCTTTTTCTTTCGCAAGCTGACACCCTATAGGTCTGGCATGTGTGCACGCTTGAAATTGATTCTTATCGGATTTTTTACCGTCTAACTCGCTTGTTTAGCGGGTCAAGAAAAGAGTGTGCACTACACTTTCTTATCTCATTCAGTCATAAGGGCATCGGATGATTTGCTCCGAAACATTCAAACACTTCAGAAATTTCAGTGCATTAGCGTTGATTCTGAACGCGACTTTTAGCCTGCCGGTACAAGCGGATGATGCGCTGCTACGGGCTTGTGGCAATGCCAATACGGCAAAAGATTGCCAGTTACCTTTCCAGCAGGGGCTTTCCCCGGTTCAGGTGAGTTTGACCCGTGAACCTTTATGGGGTTATGTCGATACCAGCGGACATATGGTGATTAAACCCGCCTTCAGCGAAGTCAGCGGATTTGTTAATGATGTCGCCGCCGTCAAAAAGGGCGATAAGTTCGGTTATATCGATAAAAAAGGCAACTGGGCGATTGAGCCGCGCTTTACCCGCGCTACCGATTTCAATGCTCTGGGAACCGCTCTGGTCGTGACTGATAATCGACTGGCGATGATTAACCGCAAAGGTGAAGTCATCAAAACCCTACCTTTTGCTGCCTCTTCAGACACTAAAGGATTCACGCAGGGTCAGGCGCTGGCAAGTGTACAGGTTCAGGTGTCACCGGCGTTATGGAATGCCGCCACCGATCGATCACTTGCATTGCCTGATGACGTGATGGCCCTCGATTTACCGCAATCGGGGCTTATTCCCGCGAAAAAACGTGATACTGCAACTGACGGATTTTGGGGTTATCTGGACGAGAACGGTCAATGGGCCATTGATCCGATGATCCTGAAAACCCGCGACGAACCTGTGCTTAACGGCAATGTGGTTGCGGTGAAAACGAAGAACGACTGGACATTTGTTGATCGTCAGGGTGTTTCCCTGAGCAAAGAGCAGTACAAATCTGTCCGCCCGCTGTCATCTGGTAGTTGGCTGGTGACCCTGAACGATAACGGCAAACAACTGCTTAGCAGCAAGCTTGAAAAAGTGCAGGATATCGCTGCCGATCAGGCTGAAAACGTCCTCGTCTGGGGCAATGCCATTATCGGACAAGGCAGTAAAGGCGTCACCATTATCGGCGCCGATAATCAAATCGTCTCGGTGAAAGCCAACAAACCTCAGTTATTACAGCAGGGTGACCGGCTTTGGGTCACGCAAAACGAAGGTAAATCGCTGCAGGTTATACAAATCTATAACAATAACGGCGTAGCGCTGCTCAATAATGCCACGCTCGCGGCGTTAAAGGATTATCAGTTGCAACCGCTGGCGACCAGCGTCATGACGGATGATGCGCCGGTATTACCCTCAGAGAGTCAGGATGCCTCGCGGACTTTGCCATGGGCTGTGCTGACTTCATCAGATGCCGCCAGACCACCCGCCATTTTAACCTCGCAAGGCGCGGTGCTCTCGGACCCGCAGTGGGCATCCATTGATAATGCAATCTCTCAGTCACCACTGATCATCCATACTCAAACCAAAAAAACAGGGGCGGTGGATTCAGCAGGGAAATGGGTTATCCAGCCGGTGTACTCGCAAATCAGCCCGTTTAACGGCGATTACACCTGGGCCGTGGACGACAGCAACAAAGCAGAGACTCGTCGTTTAATCGACCACAACGGCAATGCGGTTGATGTGCCAGCGGATATTCAACAGAATGCCCAGCGTCTTTCTGCCGGCATGTTGTATTACGCGGTAGGCGAAGGTGATTCACGGCGCTGGGGTCTTTGGGATATTGCCAGCAAAAGCATCAAAGCTGCCCCTCAGTACCTGCAAATTGAATCCTTCAACGACGGTTATGCGCTGGCGAAAACAGATGCTGGCTGGGGCGTGATTAATCTTGATGGAACCTGGGCAATTGCACCGGATGCCAGCCTCAGCGGCAAACCTCAGTATGTGGGTGACGGGATGTTTACCTTCTCTGATAACGATCAGCCCGGTGAACGCGGTGCAGTGACCGGTCATTTCGCCCTTTATAATGCGCAAAGTGGCCAGGCGATGGCCACTGACTTGCTAGCCAGTCCGCAACGGGTTGGGGAAAATCACTGGCTGATTAAGCCGTCGGAAGGTGGCGTGTCCTTAATCGATGATGCCGGCCGTGCACCTCTGAGCAAAGGCATTGTCGCATCCTCAAGCTCGTTTAAAGGTGACTGGGTGATGCTGAATTTCTCGGCGCACTTCGGCGCCATTAACGGCAAGGGTGAATGGCAGATCCCGCCACTGTATACCGCAGAGTTTAACTTCATTTCTCCACTCAACTGGAGCCGTGGGGTAAGTGATAACAACACAACGCTCATCAACGATCACGGCGGCGTTCCGCTCGATGGTTTTGACCAGGCACAACCGCTGAATTCACTGGTTCGTCTGGCAATGAACGATGACGCTACCGGTGAAACGGTACTGTTCGATAACGATGGCAATGAAGTCCGTCGCTTCTCAGGGCTCAACAGTCTGCTGGCAGATAAAGCGAGCTCAGGCGTGATCCCAATGCGAGACAATAAAGGCCTGTTCGGGTTTGTGGATCAGCAGGGTAAAAAATTGATCGGCGCCTATTTTGATCAGGTGGGATCGATGAATGACAATTTCGCCGCCGCCATGAAAAAATCGACCTACGGTAATTTGTTCGGTTACATCAATCCTACAGGCCGGTTTGCAGTGTTGCCTAAATTTAACTGGGCAGGCGATTTCAGTGAGAAACATGCGTGGGCCGGCGGTAAGGGCGTGGTCAGTCTGCTGAACGCTGAGGGTGCCGTTCAGGCGAAGATACAAGTGCGCTGCAATCAGCGTGTCATTGTTGATACGAAAGGTGCCTATCTCTGGCCAGCCAAAGCGCCTTCTTGCAGTAACGGAGGCAATTAATGATTGTTAGTAAACCTTCAAGGTTACATCGCGCACTTTTCGGTGCGTTTCATACCACAAGCGCGCTGGCCTTATTGACACTAACAATTCCCGCGATGGCGGCAGAATCCGACAGTTGTTTCGCACCATTACCCTCGGCTCAGGCTGAAATGCAGGCGCGTAATGCGCAGCCTCTGGTTCAGAATCTGTGCCTGCGTGATGTTCACGAAGGGCGGGCCGCCGTCCGCTTACCATCAGAGAACGCAAGCGGTGACCGTTGGGGCTTTTTAGACAACAAGGGCCAACTGGTGATCAAGCCCGTCTTTGATGACGTCGGGGATTATCATTACGGAACCGCCGCCGCGAAGCAGCAGGGCAAATGGGGTTTCATTGATACGACCGGCAACTGGCTGATACAACCGACTTTCGACAGCGTGCAGCCTTTCACACAGTCGGGTCTGGCTGTGGTGACGCTCGCGGGCAAACCGCAACTGATTGATCGCAAAGGAGCGCAGGCCGGTAAAGCTTTTGATGAGTTAGTTGATGAAGCAACCCTGACTGACGGTGTTCCTGCGCGTTTGCAGCTTTCGTTTAAAAGTGTCTTGCTGTCACCGGACGGTGTCCGGCATGTCGCGACGGACAAAATGGAGATCGTCGAGCCTTTTGGTGCCAGCGGTTTGTTCATCGCGTTTGATGCAAACAAAGGTTATGGCATTGCTGACGAGAATCTCGCCTGGCGTGTTGAGCCCCAGTATTCGGCGCTGACGCTCGACCCGAGAAATCCTGCTGTTGCATTGGCTAAAAATGCCGACGGTATTACGCTTATCCGCGCAGATGGTGTGCAGGATGAGCAGAAATATCTGACGGTCAGTGAAGAAACCGGCGCATTCTGGCTGGCTAAAACCGCCGATGGCATTAAGTTGCTCGATAATTCAGCCGCTGTCATCGCGACATTTAGCGAAGCCGGGGCGTCTGCATTGCAGGTGTCAGGTGACTATGTTCTGAATCCATCGGGCAAAGAAGCGTTAACGGTCTTTGTTCCAGGGCGCAAACAGCCGCTGACGGTGCCTGCTGCCAGCCAGCCTCTGGGGCAAAACACCGGTGAGTTTTTAGTGCTGACCAAAGGTGAGCAGAAGAAAGTGAACACCATCGTGGCGCCATCCGGCGGCATGATCGGCGGGGCACAAAATGTCGGATGGCTGGCACAAATCGCCAGTGCTGAAGTGATTGATCATCGCCTGTGGCTACGTGATGAACAGGGCGACGTGTTAAACGTCGTTGATGCTGCCGGTAAGGCGCTGCTGAATCAGAAAAGCCTCAGTGCCCTTGGCGACAGCCGTATTGAGCCCCTGAACGCCGGTTCGGAGCCTGCCGGGGCGCAATCTCCGTTGGCCTTAATTCGCCCAGACAATGATTCGGGCAAAGCCGGTGCGGGTTTCCTGCGTTCAGATGGTTCACTTCAGATTGAAACCAAATGGCTGGATATACAGCCTGCAGACAGCAGCCAAAATGTCGGTCAGTTCATTGTGCGAACCGCCGGGGGTACTGGCGTGGTGGATGCCCAGGGCAAAACGCTGATCCCACTGACGGAAGACAATATTTCTCCGTTTGTAAACGGTTATGCGCTGGATTATCTGGACGGCAAGCTGACGGCAATGGATCACGCTGGCAAACACTATGGCCTGCCGGATGTGTTCGAGCTGGAATCTGTGGGCAACGGCTGGTTCCGTTACCATGAGACGGCTGCGGAAGGCGCGCTGTGGGGGATTTTTGACGCGAACAGTCAAAAAACCATTTCACAACCCGCGTACAAAAGTGTCGGCAATTTCGCTAATAATCAGGCTGAAGTACAGATGCCAGACGGTTTATGGGGCATTGTCGACGCTCAGGGTAAAGTGCTGGTCCAGCCAAAGTATGCGGAGGTTAAGCGTATCAATGCCGCATTGTGGTTGCTTACTCAGCCAGCTGTGGCTGATCAACCTGAATCAAGTACTATCGCTGAAATCATCGGCAATGATACCCAGACACGTATTTCCCCTGTTGCAGGATTATCCGTCACCCAGTTCAGCGATGGCCGCATTTTGGCAACGTCAGCGGCGGGTCAGTCCTGGTTACTGGATGCCAAAGGAAATGTTCAGCTTCACGAGCAGCAAACACATATCAGCGCGCTTGGCGATTGGGTGAAGCTTTCCCGTCAGCCACAGCAAGGCTACCTGACGGCTCAGGGGGAGTGGCAAATTCAGCCTGTCCCGGTGTCCGAAGGCTCTGCTTTCGGGCAGGGGCGCGCGTTGCGTTCAACGCCAGCGGGTGCTGAGTTGATTGATGATAAAGGTGCACGCATCGCCGCCATGCCGGAAGGTAAATGGGTACTGCCGACGGGCAGTGCCTGGTCTGTCTCTTACGATCCGCAGGACGATGAGCCTGCCACCCGTTATGTTGACAGTACGGGCAAGCTGGTGCTGACGGTTCAGGGTTTTGCCAGCCGGATGACCGACGGCCACGCTGTGCTGACCCGCGCGGACGGCAGGAAAACCTGGATTGATGCGCAAGGAAAACCGACTGACGGTGTCTCATTTACCGATTTAGGATTGCCGGTTGACGGCCTGGCATTTGCGCGTATCGATCAGGGTTATGGTTTTGTTGATGCACAAGGCAACTTTGCAATTCCGCCGGTGTTCAGTGCCGTTTCCCCGTTTGACAGCGGCGTTGCCGTGGTGTCGACGCCGGTGATGTCGATGATGATTGATAAAACCGGTAAGCCTCTGGCGCGTATCGATAAAGAATGTGGTATTTCGGTCTTGTACGCAGCGGGAAGTACAAGACAGTGGCCGCCGGTTATGCCAGAAAACTGTACCAAATAGCCGGTGCCTTCTCTGACTGAAACCCGCTTCGGCGGGTTTTTTTGTGCTAATGTTTACAGGTAATCGTTGTGAACTATCTCAATTGAAAGGATAAATTATGATCCCGCAGATCCCATTGAAATACAGGGACGCAGAACGTTGGTCTTTTGGTGATACTGAATCATCCGCAGATGAACTGGCAAAGCGCGTTATCGACGGCACAAAAACAGCGACCTGTTCAAACCTCGACGATGACCCGGAGCCTGAAGCCGGTGAGATCTTTGTTGTGGTTGATGGCCGCAACAATCCGGTCTGCGCCGTTCAGCTGACTGACGTGAAGCAGGTGCCTTTCGACCAGGTGACTGAGCAACACGCCTGGGAAGAAGGTGAAGGCGACCGTACGCTGGCCTACTGGCGCACAGAGCATCAGCGTTTCTTTGAAGAGTATGAAATGTTTGAGCCCACCATGCCGCTGTTATTGATGAAATTTAAGCTGGTGGAAAAATTCTAATATTTTCCGTTCAGGCCCTTTACGGGCCTGAATTTCCATCACTCAGCTATTCTCCCTCTTGTTCATCCGCATCCCGTTCAGGAAACAGTTATGTCTGCAAAGTCTGCTTTTCAGAATGCATTTTCTACCCAATCTGTGATCCCTTATTTCAGCCAATGGGAAGATCCTGATGCTGCTGCGGGGATCATTGCCGGGGAGATTTCGCTGTCGGAAGTGACGCTATGGCGTGAATCAGGGGCATCTTCACAGGAAGAGTTTATCGAGTGGGCTAACCATGTCTGCGGAATGTGCTGTCTGAAAATGGTACTGGCAGCAACGTCGGGCAACGTAGTGCCGATATTAAATCTGACTCAGAAAAGTTTGCCGTATGGCGCTTATGTGCGGGATGGCGAAAATATCAAAGGCCTGATTTATGCGCCCTTTGTGGAGTTCGTGAGGAAGGAGTTATCGCTGAGTGCGCAGATGAAAGTCGGGATATCCGCTAAAGATATTGCCGGTGAGCTGGAAAATCACCGTTTTTTCATCGCGTCGGTGCATCCGTCAATCCGTAAACCTGAGTCAATGCCGCCGCATAAAGGGGGTCATCTGGTTCTTGTTACCCGGGCTGAAGCGCAGTCTGTAACGTTTCATAATCCTTCCGGCCACGATATCTCTTCTCAGCAGGACGTTACGCTGTCCGTTGATGCATTCTCTCGCTTTTTTGCCGGACGGGGTATTTCACTGGTGGCTGCCGCTAAGTGACCGCATAGCGGCATGGCGAACAACGTCCCGTTCGCCATGCTGTGTTACTCCAGTCTCATGATCCATTCGTCATTCTGTTTGTCATATTTTTCTTTGTACAACACGGAATGACGGCCATCCAGTATCGCCGGTACGCTGGTGTTATCGTCCCAGGCATCCAGTTGCATGCATAAATCAGGATCTGATTTGCAGGGGATATGAACCTTATCGCCGCCTTTTGCTTCAGGTGCTGATAACTGCGCATCATCAATTTCATAACTGCCAATTCGTATAATCGATTTTCCCATCAGGTACTCCTTGCCAGATTAAAGCCAGTGATTTGAACAGGATCAGGTACGACCAGTTGATCGCCCTTACTTGAGAATAGTCGAGAGCACAAAAAGCGCCATAATAAATTTCCAAGCAGGGAAGAAGTGGGATGAATCTCATGAGACGTGCTGAGGGCAAGGAGGAGAAGTGCCGGTGCGTCAGTAAGACGTTCCGGCATTTTCAGCAGGTTAAAGCGGGTTAAATCTTACAGAAACCGGCATGGCGTTGATCTGATTGCGGCCGTTATTTTTCGATAAATACAAGGCTTCATCGGCAGCGCTGACGATATCGGACTGATCGTCAAGGCCGGGATCCTGATCGGGCATATAGGTCGCAATGCCCTGGCTGATGGTCACCCGGTTAAATTCGCTGAAACTGTGCTTGATGCCCAGCGCTTCAATGGATTCCATGATGTGCTGCGCGACGATCCAGGCACCTTTCAAATCGGTATCGGGGAGGATCGCGGCAAACTCTTCGCCGCCGAATCGCGTGACCACGTCCGTGCTGCGTTTTAACGATTTACGCAATGTGCGGGCGACCAGACGCAGGCAGGCATCGCCTGATAAGTGTCCGTAGTGATCGTTGAAATGTTTGAAATAATCGATATCAATCATCACAACGGTCAACGGCGTGCGGTTGCGCTTGGAACGCATGTATTCGTGACTGAGCACTTTTTTGAATTCGCGGCGGTTGGGCAATTTGGTCAGCGAATCTGTACGTGCCTGAATTTCCAGACGGCGGTTAGCCTTGACCAGTTTCAGTTCCAGCAGCTTACGCTCGTGAACATCTTCCGCCGTGCCGTACCAGCGCTGGATTGAGCCATCCGGTGCATAACTGGCTGCCGCGCGAATGCGCATCCAGTTCCAGCCGCGATCCACATGGCAAAAACGCACTTCGATATCCAGCGGTGCACCGGTTTTCAGGCATTGTTCCCAGGTTTGAACCGCGCCACGACGATCTTCCACATGCATGCTCTGGATCCACTTATCGGCCAGAATATCCTGACGGGTCATGCCCGTTATGCGCTGAAATCGTGAACTGACGTCATTGAGCATGCCGCGCGGATCAGCGGTCCACGGAATTTGCGGGTTCAGCTCGACCATATTGCGGTAATGCTCCTGACTTTCCCGCAGAGCCTTCTCCATTCGCTTCAGGCTGGTGATATCAGTCATCGCCACAGACAGTCCGTTCAGCTGATTTTGCCCGTCGTAAGCGGCTTTAATGCGCACGAAGAACACCTGATTTTTGCCCGGAACCGAAAATTCTCTGTCCGGTGTATGCTCGTTGCGCTGCGCCAGTTCCAGTGCGTTGTTGAGCAACGGCGACAGGCCGGGCAGGAAAACACCGACTTTGCGGCCAATGGCTTCAAAAGGTTGCAGGCCAATAATATTTGCCATGGCGTCATTCACCGTCACATATCGCATGTGCAGATCGATGAAGCACAGCCCAACAGGCGCGTTCGAGTAGATGGATTCCAGCTGAAAAAGACGTTGTCCGGGAGCCTGATCCAGTGTGGTCAGATTGCGGTCGATGCCGCGATAGCCCCGGAAATTGCCGTCGGGGTCAAACAGTGGCACACCGCTGGTTTCGAGAATAACTTCCGTTCCATCCGGGCGGATATTACGGTTAAGCAATCCGCCGAAGGGCGCGCGCCGTTCAACGATGGCGGCAAATTGTTCGCCCACACGTTTCGCTTCGTCTGGCGGCATAAAGTCGAACGGGGTTTTACCTATAACCTCTTCAGGCGGGACTCCCAGAAACTCGATGCATTTATTCGAGGAAAATACGTAACGTCCTTGTGCATCGACTTCCCAAATCCAGTCAGAATTGTTATCGATGATATCCCGCAGACTGGCCATTTCCTGTAAAAGCAGTCCATCTGCTGATTCGAGTTTCATTTCATCCGACATGATACTTCTCCGACTGGCAGCTCTTTACTCAACATCAGGCACTATGATTCATTTAGAAAAATGATATATCACTAGCAATGTTATCTTGAGGGCAATAATACATGGCAGGCTAGGATTATTCCTACTTATAATTCAATAAACCTTAATAGATAAAATAGCTTCATATCAAAGATTTGCAGGATAAAATTTTTATCATGCATTTGATTCATGAGATTAGCTCTCGGAAGTTCACTTAAAGGGATGAGTAAGGAGTATTAACTAAAGTGCGTCTTTGGGGGATTTTGCTGTTTTTAGAAAAGTATAAAGAGAATATTCTGCGCCAGCAGGGTGATCTTCTGGCGCGGTAAACTTTAGCAACAATCACGTTAGCTGATCGTTCGGCAAATTCAGATGGCGGATGGCGCCATCTCTGACCAGTTCGCGCGGCAAACTATTTTTGATTCTGCTGCCAATCCGCTTCGCCAGACCGAGCGGTTGCGCCTGCCAGGTCACCAGACATTCATCTTTCGGGGGTGCCGTGTCAGGGTAGATATCCACGCCACGCAGCCAGTTTTGCGCCAGTTCATCATTTATCTCAAAACGATTCACCGCATCCGCGGCGCTGAAAGCGATCACGGCCTCATGCTGCCAGCGGAAACCTTTCGGGAAACGTTCTGCCAGACGCAGGCCGATACGCGAGAAGCGGACTTTACCAAACAGCGGTTCCAGCACGGCCGGGAACAACCAGATTTCTTTATCACGCTGCCACAAGGTGAACTGTTTTTCCGGCCAGCGCAGGCCGGACAGTTGCGCTGCATTCACGATCTCGGCGCTCTCCTGACGTGACATAGGAGAGAAAGGAAAACGGCCTACTTTATAGCCGGGCACCGGCAGCCGCGGGACGGAATCAGTTTTACGAAAGCGCGCGACAAAGAACCCCTCGCAGTCATAAACCTGAGGGAATACGTGCAGGTAACCTTGCGGGGTAACGGCTTTCGATGCGTCAGTAAATAAGTGTTCAAGCGTTTCCACTTCAACGGCATCCGCATAGGTATCAAGTAACCACTGACAAACCTGCTGATTTTCCTGCGCGTTGAGGGTGCAGGTGGAATACACCAGCACGCCACCCGGTTTTAATGCATGGAACGCGCTGTCGATAAGTTCCCGCTGGGTGGTTGCAATTTCCAGAACGCTGGCCTGCGACCAGTTACTCATTGCATCGGCATCTTTACGGATCACGCCTTCGCCAGAGCAGGGCGCATCCAGCAAAATCGCATCGAACGTTTCCGGCAGGGCGGCACCAAACACGCGGCCGTCAAAATGGGTCAGCGCGGTATTGCTGACGCCGCAGCGGCTGACGTTGGCATGCAGCACTTTGACGCGGCTGGCAGAATATTCGTTGGCAACGATGCCGCCCTGGTTATTCATCAGTGCGGCGATTTGCGTGGTCTTTGAACCGGGCGCAGCGGCAACGTCCATCACCAGCACGGGTTGGGTGTCGTTGGCAAACAGCGCGGTGACCGGCAGCATAGAACTGGCTTCCTGAATATAGAAAAGCCCGGCAAGGTGCGCGAGCGCGTTGCCTAAGCGTGATTCATCCAGAGCATGACGATTGATCCAGAAACCTTCCCCGCACCAGGGCACCGGTTCTAATTCCCACTGATAGCTGGCGGCCAGTTCGAGAAATGCCGCCACGCTGATTTTTAGCGTATTGACCCGCAGGCTTGGGCGAAGAGGGCGCTGACAGGCTGCAATGAAATCTTCCATGCTGAGGTTTTCAGGCATGATCGCGCGGGTCGCATCGAGAAAGGCAGCGGGTAATTTATCGGCGAAGGCGCCGGTGGTGGTGAGTTTTGACAAGAGTGCGGTTCCAGAACTGAATAAGTTTTCCAGCGACGGAGTCTAGCATATTTACACCCGATGAACGGCAGCTGCGACAGACCAAAATGAACAGGCCACCCGAAGGTGGCCTGTGTGCGTGAGGGGGCGATCAGTTTCTTGGGATTGCGGTTCCCCAGTCCTGCCAGTCTTTCGGCGCCTCCGGATTAAGCAGGAAGTGATTGCCGCTGGCGGCTTTCGGAGCCAGAGGAGTTGTCGGTGGCGTTGCGAAGGCAATTCCGCCACGAATGAACTGCTGGAATGTGCCGCTTTTGAACACGCCGCCGGTCAGACCGAATTGCAGGTCATACCCGGATGCCAGCCAGAAGACCGTGTTTGCCCGCACCAGATACTGATACTTCTTACTGATCCGCAGTGTGACGTTCACCCTGTCGGCCATCGCGCCAAGGTATAAGCCGGATACGGTACCCACTTCGATACCGCGGAACAGCACCGGCGTACCAATTTGCAGCGAACCGACTTCGGCGGCATCGACCACAATCCCTAATCCGTCGGTATAACGGGAATCGGTTATGGTTGATTCCTGCAAGTCAAAGTTGCGCGTCGGTGCGCCTTTGCCCGCTTCCACATTAATGTAGGGCTGGAGCAGTGTATCCAGATTGCTGACGCCACCGGCAGAAATCTCAGGTGAGACAATCGAGAAGCGCGAGCCACGACGGGCAAACGCATCAACATATTCCGGATATAGCACCGCTTTGGCTGCCACCTGATTCAGTTGCTGATCCAGTTTCAAGGATTCGACCTGACCGATAGTGATACCGAGATAACGCAGCGGCATCCCCGGCGACAGTTTGCTGGCATCGTAGGTATTGAGAACGATCTGGCTGCCGACAGCGCGGGCTGAGGTTTCGGAGTCATACAGATTACGTTTCGCACCCTTGGTCAGCGTCACGCCTTCCAGATTATCGAAACTGATGGCGCCTTTTAATGCGCGATCGAGCGGTGAAGCCTGAACGGTCAAACCGCTGCCGTTGAGCTGAACCTTCGCGCCGCCTTCTGCCCAGAAAATACTTTTATCTGTGAGCAAGTTGCGATACTGCGGCTGGATGTAAACGTCCACGTCGAATTCATTGGCCTTCGGGCGAACATTAACGATTTCACCGACCTGGAATTTACGGTAGAGCACCACAGAGCCGGTTTGTACGTCTGGCAGGCTTTTCGCGGTCAGCGTCAGCGTTGCGCCGGGTTGCTCACCCTGAATACCTTCGGCCGCTTTTTCAGCGTTGCTGTAAAGCGGGTATTTCTGCGCCGGTGCGCCTTTGGTGCCCGGAATGATGCGTACACCGCCATCTACCCACTCCTGAGCGCTGGCGCCGAGCACTTCCATTCCGTCGATACCCAGTTTGACGTCCACGCGGCTGTTGACCACAAACTTGCTGTCTTTATGCAGCAGGTCTTTGTATTCCGGCATGATGGCGGCGTTAAACAGGATGCCTTCGTCGGTCAGTTTACGATCCATCACTTGTCCGACCGTGATGCCATACAGTTTGATCGGCTGCCCGGCGTCAATGCCGTAGCTTTGCGGAGCAATCAGCTGAATTTTGACGGTGCCGGGGTCCTGAAGCAGCTTGCGGTTACTGTCCACCACCACGAAATGCTTCTGCGGTTCACCTTCGCCTGGGATCAGTTCGAGCGTGTTGCCGGTGAGCAACTGGCTGAGGTTGGCATTGTTAAGGCTGATGCGCGGGCTGTTCATTTCAATGCGCGTGCCGGTGCGGATCATATCCAGCACAGACGGGTCGACGGTCAGTTTACCGGTGACTTTGCTGTCTGCCTGCAGGGTGATTTTGGTCAGCGTACCGACCTGAAGCCCCTGGTACATCAGAGGTGTCTGGCCTTCGGACAAACCATTGCCATTCGGCAGATCCAGATCGATTTCTACACCGCGCTGGCTTTGCGCCAGATCGGGATAAAGGACATAAGACTGATCGGCTTTTGCAGGTTTACCTTCGTTAGGGGAATCCATTGAAATAGCGCCGTTCACCAGTGCCGCCAGACTTTCCATCTGTACTTTCGCACCGCTGAGGCTGAAATCACCTTTGAAACCTGAGACGTTCCAGAAACGGGTGTTGTCTTTTACCAGATTGGCAAAACGTTTATCGATCAGCAGATCAATCGTCACGCCGTTATTACCGCTTTCAATATCGTAATCGTAAACTTTACCGATCGGAATTTTACGGTAATACACCAGCGAACCGGTACTCAGTGAGCCCAGATCTTTAGCGTGCAAATGAATCATCAGTTCGCCTGTATTGAGGCGGAATTTAGGCTGCGTATCAAGCGCCACAAAATGGTCTTTCTCTTTACCCGGACCTGGCATCATGCCGATATAATTACCGCCGACCAGTGCATCAAGGCCGGAAACCCCGGCAAGCGACGCTTTCGGGGTGACCAGCCAGAATTGCGTGCCATCGCGCAGCGCATCAGTGAGATCACTTTTGATGCTGACCTTCACCTGAATGGTGCGCAGATCCTTGGTCAGGCTGATGGATTCAACCGTCCCGACTTCGACACCCTGATAACGCACAGGCGTACGGCCCGCCACAATCCCTGCGGCAGACTGGAAGTCGATGGTGACTGTTGTGCCGCGCTCCTGAAAGTTGCTGTAAATCAGCCACCCGGCGATCAGTAAAGCGATAAATGGCAGCAGCCAGAAAGGTGAAATCCGGCGTCTGTGTTTTATCCGTGCTTCAGTCGGTGTATTCGGCGTTTCCTGTTGCATGTGCATCCCAAATCAAGCGGCTATCAAGCCATTCAACGGCAAGAATGGTCAGGATCACGGCGGAGCCAAAGTAAAAGGCGGCCGGTCCCATTGTAAATGACAAAAGCTGGTCACGATTTACCAGCGACATCATCAATGAAATTACAAACAAATCGAGCATCGACCAGCGTCCGATCCAGGTCACCAGCCGTAATAAACGAATGCGCGTTTTCAATCCCTGAATCGCTTTGAAATGGATGCTGAGCAGCAACGTCAGCATCACGATAACTTTCGTAAAGGGCACCAGCACGCTGGCGATGAATACAATCGCGGCGATCGGAACATTTCCTGAGGTGGCGAGCGACACTACGCCAGAAAAAATGGTGTCCTTCAACTGCTGACCGTTGGCGTAGATAATCGAAATGGGCAACAGGTTCGCGGGAATCAAAAAGATCATCGCTGCAATCAGCGCAGCCCAGGCTTTTTGCAGGCTGTGTTTGTAACGCACACGCATTGGCGTATGGCAACGCGGACACCGTCCACGTTCATCGGGCTGACCGGTGAATTTGCAGGATAAACACAGACGCAGCGACGAAGGCACGCCTTTAGGCTGGCGCTGCGGATAAAACTCTTCCCACAGCTGTTCTATATTAAGATTTATCATGGTCAGCGTGACCATGACCGTCATCATCAGATACGCGGCCAGCGCCACGCCGACATTGATATCGGCATACTCTTTCACCTTGATGCTGGCGACGGCCATGCCCACCAGGTAAATATCGAGCATGACCCAGTCTTTCAGGCGGTCGAGCATCAGCAACACGGGTTTGAGATTCATGCCGAGTTTGCTGCCAAAATGCAGATAAAGGATGGAGAGGGCCAGCGTGAGCGGTGCGCCAATGGTGCAAAACGCGACCATGCTGGCTGTGACCGGATCGCCCTGACGCGACATCTGCCAGATGCCTTCGAGCAGGCTGGCGTCTATACGGGTGCCCAACAGACGGATGCTGATCAGCGGCTCGGTGAATGCGAAAGGCATCAGCAATAAGATGCTGATGGCAATAGTGATCAGACGGGGCAGGGAGCAAACCCGGCCCTTTTCGACTTTGGCATTGCAACGCGGGCAATGTGCAGTCTGTGTGCGTTTCAGCGCCGGAAGCGAAAAAAGATGATCGCATTCGCTACAGCGTTGGTAGCGAACTTGCGGGATCTGGGCTGATATCGTGTGTATTTTCATAGTACCTGGAGTAGTAAGAATACCTGTTGTTACAATTACGCATCCCCTCAGGGGGGCAGGCGAGGCCATCAGGCCAAGATCAGCCAGGTTTTTTTGACAAAATAACGTATTATGCGGTCGGCAAACAGTTATTGTAGGTGAGTCTTTTTGATGTCACACAGGATTAATCTTTTCATATGGGCAATTAATGCTTATTTTAGAGAGGTTAAGCACACCAGAACGGCTCAATGCCCTTAGGTTATTATTGGTTACTACATGAATAAAGAAGCATTCTACACGGAATTAAAACGTGATTTGAGCGCGTTGATCGCCGGAGAGAACAATTTTATTGCCACTCTGTCGAACACCAGTGCCTTACTGTTTGAACGTCTTGAAGGCGTCAACTGGGTAGGTTTTTATCTGATGGACGGCATCACACTGGTACTCGGCCCATTCCAGGGTAAAATTGCCTGTGTGCGTATTCCGGTAGGAAAAGGCGTATGCGGTACCGCAGTGGCGGAAAATACCGTTCAGCGCGTGGGCGATGTCCACGCCTTCCCGGGCCACATTGCATGTGACGCATCAAGTAATGCCGAAATCGTTCTGCCTATTATGGTGAAAGGGACGGTTATTGGCGTATTAGACATTGATAGCACCGTTTATCAGCGCTTTGATGAAGCTGATGAGCTGGGGCTGACAGAGTTAGTCAGCGGGCTTTGCCAGCATCTTGAAAACAGTGATGCTGAAAAATATGTCAATCTGATCGTAAGTTGATCGTCGGATAACGTGGCATTTAATAATGGCGTCATTATAATGGCGCCTGTTCATGCCTGCGCCGGTTGGCAAACCCGTTGTAATCAGGAAATTTCATGGAAAATCAACCTAAGTTGAACAGTAGTAAAGAAGTCATCGCCTTTTTGGCTGAGCGGTTCCCGCTCTGTTTTACCGCCGAAGGCGAAGCACGCCCATTAAAGATCGGTATCTTTGCGGATTTGGTCGAGCGCGTGCAAGGTGAAGAGAATCTGAGCAAAACTCAGTTACGCTCTGCTCTGCGTCTGTATACCTCAAGCTGGCGCTATCTCTACGGCGTTAAAGTGGGCGCTGAACGCGTCGACCTTGATGGTAATTCATGTGGCGTACTGGAAGAGCAGCACGTCGAACATGCCCGTAAACAGTTGGAAGAAGCAAAAGCCCGCGTTCAGGCACAACGTGCAGAACAACAGGCTAAACGTCGTGAAGCCGGTGAAACCACTGAGCCACGCCGTCCACGTCCGGCCGCTAAAAAGCCTGCGCCGCGTCGTGAAAATGCGCCCGCTGCTGTGGCTGGTCAGGAAAATCGCAAACCACGTACACCTCGTCCACCGCGTGAGGAAAAACGTGAACCGCGTCATGTGCCAGTAACAGACATTTCAAAACTGCAAATTGGCCAAGAAATCAAAGTCAGAGCAGGACAGAGTGCGATGGATGCTACCGTTTTGGAAATTGCCAAAGACGGTGTTCGCGTTCAACTCTCTTCGGGTCTGGCGATGATCGTGCGCGCAGAACACTTGCAGTTCTGATACGGAGGCCAACTCAGGCATGAACAAATTTGTCAGATTAAGCGTTATCGCAGGTCTGTTAATGGCAGGAGCAGGGCTGGTTAATACCAGCTTTGCAGCGAATGAGAGTGCACCGGTCACTCTTGCTCAACTCCCTGACCTGACACAGGATCCTCAGGACGCCACGGTGAGCGAGCGTGTTACGGCACGCTTTACCCGTTCGCATTATCGTCAGTTCGACCTTAATGCAGATTTCTCAGCGAAGATCTTCGACCGTTACCTCAACATGCTCGATTATGGCCACAACGTATTGATGGCTTCCGATGTCGCACAATTTACTGATAAACGTGCAACCTTGGGTGAGGAACTGAAATCCGGTCAGTTAACCACGCCATACGCTTTATTCAATCTGGCGCAAAAGCGTCGCTTTGAACGCTACGACTATGCGTTAAAAGTGCTTGCCCGCCCGATGGATTTCACTGGCAACGACACGATTCAACTTGATCGCAGTAAATCCCCGTGGCCGAAAGACCGCGCGGAGCTGGACAAATTGTGGGATGCGAAAGTCAAATATGACGAGCTGAACCTCAAGCTGACCGGTAAAAACGATCAGGAAATTCGCGACGTGCTCTCCAAACGCTATCATTTCGCGATGAAGCGTCTGACCCAAAGCAACAGCGAAGACGTATTCCAGTTGGTGATGAATGCCTTTGCGCATGAAATCGACCCGCATACCAATTACCTTTCTCCTCGCAGCACCGAGCAATTCAATACTGAAATGAGCCTGTCTCTGGAAGGTATTGGTGCCGTTCTGCAGGGTGACGACGATTATACGGTGATCAACTCAATGGTAGCAGGCGGCCCGGCGGCCAAAAGCAAAGCCATTGCAGTGGGTGACCGCATTGTCGGCGTAGGTCAGGTTCAGGCGGGTAAACCCTCACCGATTGTTGATGTGATCGGCTGGCGTCTTGATGACGTCGTCGCGCTCATCAAAGGACCAAAAGGCAGCAAAGTTCGCTTGCAGATCCTGCCAGCGGGCAAAAATGCTAAAAATCATGTGATTACCCTGACGCGCGAAAAAATTCGTCTGGAAGACCGTGCAGTCAAAATGACCATTAAAAATGTCGGCTCTGAAAAAGTTGCTGTCATGGACATTCCTGGCTTCTACGTTGGTTTGACGGACGACGTCAAAGTTCAGCTACAAAAAATGGCTAAGCAGAACGTTAACAGTCTGGTTATCGACCTGCGTACCAACGGCGGTGGCGCACTGACGGAAGCGGTTTCTCTGTCAGGTCTGTTTATCCCAAGTGGCCCGGTGGTTCAGGTTCGCGATAACAATGGCCGCATCCGTCAGGATAGCGATACCGATGGTGTCGTTTACTACAAAGGTCCGCTGGTGGTTCTGGTTGACCGATTCAGTGCTTCTGCGTCTGAAATCTTTGCTGCGGCAATGCAGGATTATGGCCGTGCACTGATTGTGGGTGAACCGACCTTTGGTAAAGGTACCGTTCAGCAATACCGTTCGCTGAACCGTATTTACGATCAGATGCTGCGCCCGGAATGGCCGGCCCTGGGTTCCGTGCAATACACTATCCAGAAGTTCTATCGCATCAACGGCGGCAGCACTCAGCGTAAAGGGGTTACCCCGGATATTCTGATGCCTACCGGTATTGAATCGATTGAAACCGGCGAGAAGTTCGAAGATAACGCGCTTCCGTGGGATAGCATCAACGCCGCGACGTACAATAAATTAGGTGACATGAAGCCGTTCCTGCCTGAGTTATTGAAAAATCACGATGCGCGTATTGCTAAGGACCCTGAGTTCCAGTACATCCAGCAAGATATTGCACGCTACAAAGCGCTGAAAGATAAACGTGATATTGCCTCTCTGAATTACGCTCAGCGTGATAAAGAAGATAAAGAGGATGATGCACTGCGTCTTAACCGCCTGAATGAACGCTTCAAACGTGAAGGTAAGAAACCGCTGAAATCTTTGGATGATTTGCCAAAAGACTATGTGGCACCGGATCCGTATCTTGATGAAGCCGACAATATCGCGGTTGATCTCGGCAAGCTGGAAAAAGCATTGAGTGATCAGGCTCCGGCTGCGGCGAAATAATCGCTTCGCAGATCTGCCTGTGAATTTAAGAAGCGCACTTCGGTGCGCTTTTTTTATGCCGTGAAAATGAAAGACAGCGCAATCTCTATGTTATATAGCGTGGCTTTATCTGTGAAATAAAATACTTCAAAATGTAAAGTATTGTGATTTTAGGCCTTTAAGGCCGCGGAACGCTTGAATCCGTGGAAGAAGCCCATAGGATCAGTATCAGCCGGACGGGCATGTCCCGGTGGCAGGATCCAATGAATAATAATGAAGTAACGAAGAGGAATTGAAAATTTTATGATGCGTATAGCGTTGTTCCTGATGACAAACCTGGCAGTTATGCTGGTCTTTGGGCTGGTGCTCAGCCTGACAGGCATCCAGTCCAGCAGCGTGCCGGGGCTGATGATCATGGCCGGGTTGTTTGGCTTCGGCGGTTCCATCGTCTCTTTGCTGATGTCTAAATGGATGGCGTTGCGCTCGGTGGGCGGTGAAGTTATAGAGCAGCCACGTAACGAAACAGAGCGCTGGCTGGTCGAGACTGTGCGCCGCCAGTCACAGCAGGCGGGCATCGGTATGCCACAGGTGGCGATTTATCACGCGCCGGATATCAATGCGTTCGCTACCGGCGCGCGACGCGATGCTTCTCTGGTTGCCGTCAGCACCGGCTTATTGCAAAGCATGAGTCAGGATGAAGCCGAAGCGGTTATCGCCCATGAAATCAGCCATATTGCGAATGGCGATATGGTGACCATGACCTTGATCCAGGGGATCGTGAATACCTTCGTGATCTTTATTTCCCGTCTGATTGCTCAGGTCGCCTCAGGCTTCCTGTCTGGCAACCGTGACGGCGAAGAGAGTAACGGCAATCCGATGATCTATTTTGCTGTCGCGACAGTGCTCGAACTGGTCTTTGGTATTTTGGCCAGCATCATTACGATGTGGTTCTCGCGATATCGCGAATTCCATGCCGATGCCGGTTCTGCGAAACTGGTTGGCCGTGAGAAAATGATCGCAGCATTGCAGCGTTTGAAAACCAGCCATGAGCCGCAGGAAGCGGGCAGCATGATGGCGTTTTGCATCAACGGTAAATCTAAGTCTTTCAGTGAGCTGTTTATGTCTCACCCGCCGCTGGATAAACGTATTGAAGCACTTCGCAGCGGCGAATATCTGAAGTAATCCTCAGATATTGCACATAAAAATGCCCGGCAATCGCCGGGCATTTTGCTTTCTGAGATCTGCTCAGGATTTCAGGTCTTCAGCAGCCTTTTGACTGCTGGTTTTCTGCGTCATTCTGAGCAGGCTGACCAGCGCGCCGGTTCCTGCCAGAGTACCGGCCAGTATCAGTGATGCATGTGTGCCATGTTCCGGAAACAGGTTAAACATCAGCGCCACCATAGCCGCACCGGTCGTCTGCCCCAGAAGACGTGCGGTGCCTAACAACCCGCTTGCTCCGCCGCTGCGGTTTCGCGGCGCGGAAGTGATGATGGTGTGATTATTGGGAGACTGAAATAGCCCGAACCCCGCGCCGCACAACAGCATTCGCCAGATAATATTCAGATGTGAAGGCTCAGGCGGTAGCAGTGACAGCGAAAACAATCCGATTGAAAAGACGATAAGCCCGATACCTCCGAGCATGCCGGGGTGATAACGCTCAACCAGGCGACCGGCGATGGGTGCCATCACCATGGTTGCTAACGGCCACGGCGTCAGCAGTAAACCGGTGTCGACAGAGTTCAGTCCTAACGTATTTTGCAGGAAGAAGGGCAGAGAGACGAACGCCAGCATCTGCGCACTGAAGGAACACAGTGATGTGCCGAGGGAGAGGCTGAAAATCGGGATACGCAGTAAATCTACCGGCAATAACGGGAAAGGCTGTGAAAGCTGACGGCGTACAAAGAACCAGCCAATTATCAGCAAGGCGATGACCTCTGCCAAAATTAAGCCATGATTCTGACCCTGAGCAAAGCCGCTGATCGCGATGATGAGCAAACCGAAGGTCAGGGCATTCATCACGCTGCTGGTAAAATCAAAACGCTGCCCCTGACTGCGTGTCGAATTGGCGGGCAGGAATTTAAGGCCTAAAAGCAACGCCGCGACACCGATCGGCACGTTAATGGCGAACAGCCATTGCCAGGATGCCACTGACAGGATCCCGGCAGCAATCGTCGGGCCGGCGGCAGAGGAGACGGCCACAATCAGCGCGTTAATTCCCACTCCCCGTCCCAGAAAGCGTTGCGGATAGATGATCCTGATCAGCGCCGTATTGACGCTCATGATTGCCGCTGCGCCAAAACCTTGTAAAACCCGTGCAATGGTCAGCGTCATCAGGGAGTCTGACAGAGCGCAAAACAAGGATGTAATGCTAAAAACCAGCAGACCTGTTTGATAAATGCGGCGATAGCCAAAAATATCCCCCAGAGAGGCGAGTGAAAGCAGGGAGATGGTAATCGCCAGCTGATAGGCGTTGACGACCCAAATCGACGCGGCCGGGCTGGCGTGAAAGTCATTGGCAATGGTCGGCAGGGCTACGTTGGCGATCGCACCATCCAGCACAGAAACTGTGATACCCAGTGCGATAGCCAAAATCGCGCCGTATCGCTGGGGAAGGGGAAGTCCGTCGTTGGGTATAGCATTTGGGGTCATAGGATCTGTCAGCGCATAGTCATCAGTGAGGGTAATATTACTACGCTAATGAACTGAAAGTGACAACAGTCACAGTCTGTGACGAATTATTTAGTCTATGCATATTATGAAACAGGGTTAACAGTTCTCACATTCCTGTTCAACGGCTTGATTGCTTCTGTGTGACGCTTGCCACTATAATAAAAACCACGTTCTATTTTTTTTGAAACAAAACCAACGCGAGCAGGTAATTCACTCTATGGCTATCGCAGATCTTGATAAGCAACCCGATTCCGTTTCTTCCGTTCTGAAAGTTTTTGGTATTTTACAGGCGCTCGGAGAAGAGCGCGAAATTGGTATTACTGAACTTTCTCAACGCGTAATGATGTCGAAAAGCACGGTGTATCGCTTTTTACAGACGATGAAATCTCTGGGTTACGTCGCGCAGGAAGGGGAGTCAGAGAAATATTCACTGACGCTCAAATTGTTCGAGCTGGGTGCAAAGGCGTTGCAAAACGTTGATCTGATCCGCAGCGCTGATATTCAGATGCGTGAATTGTCACGCCTGACGCGCGAAACCATCCACCTCGGCGCGCTGGATGAAGATGGCATCGTCTACATCCACAAAATCGATTCCATGTACAACCTGCGTATGCATTCCCGTATTGGCCGACGCAATCCGTTGCACACAACGGCGATTGGTAAGGTGCTGATGGCCTGGGGTGACAAAGCTGAAGTGAGCGCACTGTTGCAGGAAATTGAGTTCACCCGCAGCACTGAAAATACCATTATGAATGCCGCTGACTTACAAACGGCGCTGGATCAGGTCCGTGAACAGGGTTTTGGGGAAGATAATGAAGAGCAGGAGCAGGGCCTTCGCTGTATCGCCGTGCCGGTGTTCGATCGTTTCGGCGTGGTGATTGCCGGATTAAGTATTTCCTTCCCGACAATTCGTTTCTCTGAAGAAAGTAAGAGTGACTACGTTGCAATGCTGCATACCGCAGCGCGTAACATTTCAGAGCAAATTGGTTTCCACGATTATCCATTCTGAATTTGTGCCGAGCAGAACGACGTCTTCGCAAACCGAAATGATGATACGTGAAATGAATTGTTAAGCTCTGTTTGAACGCCTGATGGTGTCGACTGTTTCACACTGGCCGTAGTCTCACAGAGATTACGGCTTTTTTATGTGACTGAATGACGCACCAGGCCCGATGTTAATGAACTGCAATGTGTGTTTCTGATTACTGAACATGTCGCCAAAGCCAGCGGTTTCGGCTCAACATGTTCAGCATTCAGTACTTAGCGGTGTGCCAGCTCAGCCGTTTCTTCTGAATCCATAACTGCTTTATCAGTTTGTTTCATGATCTGGCTGGTGATCGTACCGGCTGTCATGGAACCACTCACGTTCAGTGCAGTACGGCCCATATCAATCAGCGGTTCCACTGAAATCAACAATGCAACCAGGGTAACCGGCAGGCCCATTGCCGGGAGCACGATCAGGGCTGCAAATGTTGCGCCGCCACCCACACCGGCTACACCGGCAGAGCTCAGGGTCACGATACCCACTAATGTTGCAATCCACACCGGATCAAACGGGTTGATGCCGACCGTTGGCGCCACCATCACTGCCAGCATGGTTGGATATAAACCTGCACAACCGTTCTGACCAATCGTTGCACCGAAGGATGCGGCGAAGCTGGCGATGGATTCAGGAATACCCAGACGGCGAGTTTGCGCTTCAACACTTAGCGGAATAGTTGCTGCACTTGAACGGCTGGTAAAGGCGAAAGTGAGCACCGGCCACACTTTACGGAAGAATTTCATCGGATTCACGCCGGTGAAAGACAACAGAATGGCATGCACGACAAACATAATCGCCAGACCCAAATACGAGGCCACAACGAAGCTGCCGAGCTTAACGATATCCTGAATGTTGGAGCCGGCAACGACTTTGGTCATTAACGCCAGTACGCCGTACGGGGTCAGTTTCATCACCAGACGGACCAGTTTCATCACCCATGCCTGCAGGGTATCGATGAAGACCAGAACACGCGGGCCTTTTTCAGCATCGTCTTTCACCAGCTGCAGGGCAGCAACGCCCACGAAAGCGGCAAAGATCACTACGCTGATGATCGACGTCGGGCTTGCACCGGTCAGATCGGCAAACGGGTTCTTAGGAATAAAGGAAAGGATCAGCTGAGGTACACTCAGATCAGCCACTTTACCCACATAGTTGGATTGAATCGCCGTCAGACGCGCTGTTTCTTGCGTGCCTTGTACCAGACCTTCGGCGGTGAGTCCGAACAGACCGGTGACGAAGATACCCACCAGGGAGGCGATAAGCGTGGTAAACAACAGGGTACCGATGGTCAGGAAACTGATTTTGCCTAAAGAAGATGCATTATGCAGTTTCGCCACGGCACTGAGAATCGACACAAAGACCAGCGGCATTACGATCATTTGCAGTAACTGAACGTAGCCGTTGCCGACAATATTGAACCAGGTAATTGACGTTTTCAGAATCGGGTCATCTGAACCATAAATCAGTTGCAGTGCCAGACCGAATACAACACCCAGACCCAAACCGGCCAGGACTTTTTTTGCCAGGCTCCATTGTTTATGACGTGTTTGCGCCAGCAATAAAAGCAAAGCGACAAAAACCACTACGTTAAGAACGAGCGGAAGATTCATACCAAACTCCAGACTTATAGTTTTATATTTAAACGGGTGTTCCCAAAGGGATTGCACCATCCCATAGCGTTGGGGTGCAGAATATCAGTTTGGGTGCCCGATCATTTATATCCAAAAAGAATGCATTATAACTTTTTGATGGTTTTTGTATTTATTTTCACCACATCGTCGCTATTTCAGTCTGATCAGATGAACAGCTTCAAAAGATGATTAAAAATGTCAGGATTGATTGCACCAATAATGGGCGTCCAGTCTGGCCAGAACAGCGTTAACCCCACCAGCATCAGACAGAGCGTTCGTTCCAGCTGGTTACCTTTCTGACTGTTAATAATGGGCAGGCGAAAGCGCCATCGGCATGGCCAAAGCAGGGGAACCCCCGCTGGCGTGAGCATATCTGCAAGTATATGACTGAGATAACCAATGATCATGGCATGAAAAGCATCAGCCGGAATAACCCAGTCGTGGGGGAAATGCGTGCGTAGCAGGAAGATGCCGCCAATGACGGCCAGCAAACTGTGTGTAAAACCGCGATGCCCGAAGGCGCGTGCGATGGGGTGAGAAATCCATTTCAGACGCTGGCCAATCAGAGATTTGGGATGGTCGATGTCCGGCAACAGGCAGGTCAGTAATGAGCCGGGAATAATATGCCACCAGTCGCCGTGCGCCAGCTCGGGAGAGAGCTGCGCCTTCTTGGCAAATACCGCACAGGCGATAGAAAAAATGAGGTGGCCTTCCGCCGTCATGACGCGTCCGAACTGAATAACTGTTATTTTATCCAGTATAAGTGAAACTGTCACAATCTTGGAAGCAGAACCCTGTAACTAATTGTCAACGGTATGATTAGAATGAAAAAGGCGTATAAAAATACGCCTTAATACTGTCACGTATTCTCAGTTAACGTGCCAGCCAGCCTCCGTCCACGGCAATGGTATATCCATTGACGTAATCAGACGCTTGAGAGGCCAGAAACACCACCGGCCCCATCACATCTTCCGGTAAACCCCAGCGTCCCGCAGGAATACGATCGAGGATCTCCTTGCTGCGTTCACCGTCTGAACGGAGCTGCTCAGTATTATTAGTCGCCATATAACCCGGCGCAATAGCATTCACGTTAACGCCATGTTTGGCCCATTCATTGGCCATCAGTCGCGTAAGGCCCATCACCGCACTTTTAGACGCTGTATACGAAGGCACGCGGATCCCACCCTGATAGGACAACATCGAGGCAATGTTGATGATTTTCCCGCCGTTGCCTTGCTTAATAAACTGTTTAGCCACTGCCTGAGACATAAAGAATAACGTCTTACTGTTGACGTTCATCACGTCATCCCAGTTTTTTTCACTGAACTCAATGGCATCTTCACGGCGAATAATGCCTGCATTGTTAACCAGAATATCAATATGGCCGAACTCATTCACCGCCTGAACAATCAGTTCAGGAATGCCCTGAATACTGCTCAGATCGGCACGAAGATCCAGAAAACGGCGTCCGGTAGTCATGATTTTTTCAGCCGTTTCGCCAGGCTCAGAAACATTAATGCCCACGATGTCGCACCCGGCCTGCGCGAGTCCCAGCGCCATGCCTTGTCCCAGACCCGTGTTGCAACCGGTCACAATGGCGACTTTACCTGTTAATTCAAACGCATTGAGGATCATAATCAGAGTCTCTTTTGCTTCGGCACGTTCGCCTGAAGATTGGATGACTCCGCCATATCATGGCGGAGTCGCTGGATTAGCGAATTTCGCTGACTTTGACGTGATCCATATCGTCGAAGACCTGGTTTTCTCCCACCATGCCCCAGATAAAGGTGTAATTCTTAGTACCGACGCCGGAATGGATCGACCAACTTGGTGAAATTACGGCTTGTTCGTTATGCACCAGCAGATGGCGCGTTTCCTGCGGTTTGCCCATCATATGGAAGACGGCGGTTTCTTCTTCCATGTTGAAGTAGAAATACACTTCCATGCGGCGCTCATGCGTATGGCACGGCATGGTATTCCACAGGCTGCCTTCTTCCAGCTTGGTCAGCCCCATGGTCAGCTGACAGGTTTCCAGCACGTCCGGAACAATGAATTTGTTGATTGTCCGGCGGTTGCTGGTGGCAGCATCACCGATGGTTTGCGGCGATGCTTCTGCCAGAGTGATTTTTTTGTTTGGGAAAGTGGTGTGCGCAGGGGCGCTGTTGTAATAGAACTTGGCGGGTTTTGTCGTATCGATGCTGCTGAATTCAACCTGTTTTGCGCCTTTGCCCACATACAGCGCTTCTTCATGACCAATCTCATACGTTGTGCCATCAACGACAATAATGCCAGGCCCGCCAATGTTGATCACGCCCAACTCACGGCGCTCAAGGAAATAGCTGACACCGAGTTGCTTACCGACTTCATCACCGACAGAAACCGATTTTTCAGCGGGCATTACGCCACCGACGATGATGCGGTCGATATGGCTATAGGTCATGGTGTAAGTATTTCTTTCGAAAATTTTCTCGATGAGAAATTCGCGGCGTAACTCAGCAGTATCGAGCGTTTTAGCGTGGTCGCTGTGAATGCTTTGACGAACTTGCATGTCGTGCCTCTTGTGCGTTGTGTTGTGCATATAAAGGAGGACTTGCCGGGCTAGTCTGACCGTTGCGTGGCAGTGACAGCGTACAGAAGCAGGAGAGCTCCCGGCTCGTCCGTGTTGCAGAAATCATAAGGTCATCGGTATGTGAATTCAATAAAAATGAAATAACGTTTTATTTATTTTTGAGGCAGCTCAAAATTTCTGACATTAATCTGTTGTGATGTCAGTTTTAGTGCAGATAACGCGAGGGATTTAGCAGGAGGAGAGGAGGCGCAGCTGCAAGAATGCGCTGCGCCTCAGGTTCAGCTGATGTGCGAAGGACGCAATTCTTCGAGAGTAGAAAGCCGGGTATCGGCCAGGGCCCAGCGCGGATCTGCACTGAACTCATGAGCCGGCACCACTATTGAGCGCATACGTGCCGCTTTCGTCGCGATCATGCCGTTAAAAGAGTCTTCCAGCGTCACGCAATGCAGCGGATCCACATGTAACTCTGCGGCGGCGAGTAAGTAAACTTCCGGATGTGGTTTGCTGTAGGGTAAGTGTTCTGCAGAGACGCGAACCTGAAAATACGATTGCAGGTTAAACATTTCCAGTACGGTATCCAGCATATGCAGTGGCGATGCTGAGGCCAGACCGATCTTCAGCCCCTGATCGCGGCAAAGCTCCAGCGCGTGCGTGACGCCAGGCAACAGCGGGCGAGTTTGTTCCACCAGTTCAAGGGTGCGGGCGATGACCATCGCCGATGCTTCTTCCTGGCTTGGGCCTTGCCACGGCAATACCTGATACCACATCCGCACCACCTGATCGATGCGCAAACCGAGGGTATCTGGCAGTAAATGGCGCTGTGAGATATCCACACCGAGGCTGCTAAAAACATCCAGCTCTGCCTGAACCCATAAAGGTTCAGAGTCAATCAACAGACCATCCATATCGAAAATTGCGGCGTTAACGGGGCGGGCATAGGCCATGCGGGCGAACTCCATATCAGTGAATTAGACTGTTACTGTATCACCGGCTGAGAAAGGGTTAAATCTGTTGCAAAAAATCCTAAAGCAGCCATTTTCAGGTCAGTATTTTGCTAACTGGTTAAAATGATGAGCGGTTCAGACTTTCTGTGGGTAAACTTAGCGGAAGATAAAGACGTCCTAACAAGGGGAATTCATGACGTACCAACAAGCCGGGCGTGTCGCGGTCCTGAAAAGAGTTGCCGGGTGGATAATTTTCATTCCCGCGCTGCTTTCCACATTGATTTCATTGCTTAACTTTATTAATGAACACACTAAGACTCAAGAGGGTATCAACGCGGTAATGCTGGATTTTGTCCATGTTATGGTGGACATGGCGCGTTTTAACACCACATTCCTCAACGTGTTCTGGTACAACTCGCCTGTGCCGTCACTGGGGCAGGGATTCACCAGCGCGAATATTATGTTCTTCGTTATCTACTGGCTGATCTTCGTCGGGCTGGCACTTCAGGCTTCTGGCGCAAGAATGTCACGTCAGGTGAAACATATTCGGGAAGGCATTCAGGATCAGCTGATACTTGAGCAGGCAAAAGGCGCAGAAGGGCGTACACGTCCCCAGATTGAAGAGCGCATAGTGATCCCCCGACATACCATTCTTGTACAATATTTCCCGCTGTATATTCTGCCCGCCATCATTGCGGTTATCGGCTATTTCATTTTGAAATTATTAGGTTTACTGGGCTGATCCCGGTGAAACCGGCGGGTTAATTTAAGCCGCTTTGAGGCATAAATAAGGCCTGAATATTTCAGTTATTCAGGCCTTATTCGTTTGTGCATTTACTCATGTATCCTGCTAATTAAAATCTTCGTGTAACAACCTTTCCACCGCGCGTTGCGCGACGACCTGATGCTGGCCACCGAATAAATTGCTGCGGTTCAGCAGATAATATAACTGGTATATCGGTTGCCTCGAAATGAAGTCATCGGGGAGCGGCGTCTTGCTCTGATAGCCGTCGTAAAGCTGAGGCGGAACGTTAGGATATAAAGGTAGCATCGCCAGATCGCACTCGCGATCGCCCCAGTAACAGGCAGGATCGAAAATCACCGGACCGTTTTCAGAGAGTCCACAATTATGCGGCCATAAATCACCATGCAGCAGGGAAGGCTGAGGCTGATGGTTCTGTAGCCGCCCATGAACCATTGCAGTGATGTCGTCTATATTGCCGAAAATCATGCCTTTTTCAGCTGCCAGCTGTAATTGCCAGCCGATGCGTTGTTCGGCAAAAAATGTTGCCCAGCGTCTCTGCCAGCTGTTGGGCTGAGGAAGTGTTGCCAGTTCATTATCGAAATCCAGCCCGAACTGCAGTTGTTCACTCCACTGGTGCAGAGCGGCAAGTTGTTGACCTAAAAGATAGGCATTATGCGCATCGAGAGATTTTTGCGGAATATATTCAAGTAACAGAAAACTGTAATCCCGGTCACTGCCCACGCCATAAACCTCAGGAACGCGGACTGTCTGACTGCGGGCGAGCAGGGCGAGTTGATCGGCTTCGGCGGCGAAAATAGGCAGCATTTCGCGCGCGTTGCATTTAACAAACACATCCCTGTCACCATAACTCAGCCGCCAGGCGGGATGTATTTCACCTCCCGGAAGCTCAACACGTTCGCGGATTTCTGCACTGCCCAGATGTTCACTCAACAAACGATTGACGGCTTGCCACATGGTATGACCCCTTCTGACTGGCCCGATAATTCATTAAGTTAGCGTTTTTTCCGCTTCAAAAACCCGATCCGGCGCACGGCTGAACCAGAAGACGGTGTTAATTTTCGCCCTATGAGATGCAGACTTCCTGAACTTGATAAACAACGAAAATGCTAATTTCAGAATATGTGAAGTGAAAGAGGTTTTATAAGCAGAATTATCTTATCGACATGCTTCTAACCCCTTTGTTTAACAAAACATTAATAATAATAGACTAAAAATATATTCAGGTGAGGAAAGAAGATGTATATGCTACATCTCGTCCAAGTCGCGAGAGAGATAATGTGAAACCAAACATTCTTTATTTGATGGCCGCGCTATTACTGGCGGGTTGCGCTAAAGAAACGCCGGTTCAGACGACGCATTTTTTGAAACCATCACCGCCTTCACGGGCTGATACATCATTAATGCATCAGGGCCCCTACGGCGAGGTGATTCGCCAGGCGGCAAGCACTTACGGCGTAGATGAAACACTGGTAAAAGCCATCATTCAGGTCGAATCTGGATATAACCCAACCGTTGTCAGTAAATCGAATGCGATTGGGTTAATGCAGCTAAAGGCCTCAACGGCAGGACGCGATGCCTACCGGATGAAAGGACGCTACGGTCAGCCTTCACCGCGTGATCTGAAAGATCCTGCGGTGAATATCGATTTGGGCACAGCGTATTTGAGCATTTTGCAGCAACAGCTCGCGGGTATAAATAACCCAGAGACGCGCCGTTATGCCACTACCGTAGCCTATGTCAACGGTGCTGGCGCGTTGCTGAGAACCTTCGCGAAAGATAAAACATTCGCGATTGCTCAGATCAACCAGATGTCGCCAACGGAGTTTTATCAGCATGTTCAGAACAAACATCCGGCTCCACAGGCGCCACGTTACTTGTGGAAAGTGAACAATGCTTACCTCGCGATGCGGTAAGCATTGAATTTCCCGCCCGCGGTTCAGGCCGCTGGCGGGAAGGTTTTGATAATCTCAATAATACCGTTGATGACGAACTGAACGCCCATACAGACCAGCAAAAATCCCATCAGACGCGAAATCGCCTCAATCCCGCTTTTACCGACCAGACGCATAATGGCGCCTGAACTGCGCAGTGAAATCCACAAAATCATGCCCACTAAAAAGAAAATCATCACCGGTGCAACGGTAATAATCCAGTGTGGATAGTCAGATGATTTCACGGTCGCAGCACTGCTGATGATCATGGCGATGGTGCCCGGCCCGGCGGTACTTGGCATAGCAAGAGGCACAAAAGCGATATTTGGCGAATCCTGTTTCTTCATTTCCGCCGTTTTGTTCTCGATAAGAATTCTTTCTTCAACGTGTGGCTGCGGGAAAAGCATTCTGAAGCCGATAAAGGAAACGATAAGCCCCCCCGCAATTCGCAGGCCGGGAATCGAAATTCCGAACGTATTCATCACCACCTGTCCGGCGTAATACGCCACCATCATGATGATAAAGACATACACCGAGGCCATCAGCGATTGCTGGTTTCTTTCCTGAGTGGTCATATTCCCTGAAAGCCCGAGCATTAAAGCCACGGTTGTCAGTGGATTTGCCAGCGGAAGCAGTACCATCAGGCCCAATCCCAAAACTTCAAATAACTGCCTGACTTCTGTCATATCCTTCCCTTTTTTGAAATGCTGCTGTGGTTACCTTAGCGTGTCAGGGGGGATTACACGAAAAATATCCGCTTTTAGCAACACAGGTCGCTGGAAATTCGCACTTTACGGATGGTAAACTCCTTGCCTGTTTTTACGTCGCATCCCGGTACACTCTCTTGATGTATCGAAGGTGTCTATATTTGGCAAAGTAAAGCTGAATAGCGTGAATAACTAAATGAATTTACACTCAAATATTTTTCTAGATGTGCTCTGTCGTGTGGGGCACCACTGTAGATTAAGGAATTAACATGCCTGTTATTACTCTTCCTGACGGAAGCCAGCGCGTTTTTGATCGTCCCGTTTCCCCCCTTGATGTTGCGCTTGATATCGGACCTGGTCTGGCCAAAGCCTGTATCGCAGGTCGCGTAAACGGTGAGCTGGTTGATGCCACCGATCTTATCGAGACAGACGCTCAACTGGCGATCATTACTACCAAAGACGAAGCCGGTCTTGAAATTCTGCGCCACTCCTGTGCGCACCTTTTGGGTCATGCCATTAAACAATTGTGGCCGGATACCAAAATGGCAATCGGCCCGGTTATCGACAATGGCTTCTATTACGACGTGGATTTAGATCGTACGTTGACTCAGGAAGACATCGAACTGCTTGAAAAGCGCATGCACGAACTGGCTGAAAAGAATTACGACGTTATTAAAAAGAAAGTCAGCTGGCAGGAAGCACGCGATACCTTTGCAAGCCGTGGCGAAGAATACAAAGTGGCGATCCTGGATGAAAACATCAGTCATGATGACCGTCCGGGCCTGTATCACCACGAAGAATATGTTGATATGTGCCGTGGTCCACACGTGCCTAATATGCGTTTCTGCCATCACTTCAAATTGCAGAAAACCTCTGGTGCGTATTGGCGTGGTAACAGCGACAACAAAATGCTGCAACGTATTTACGGCACCGCGTGGGCTGAGAAAAAACAACTCAACGCCTATCTGCAACGCCTTGAAGAGGCGGGTAAGCGCGACCACCGTAAAATCGGTAAACAGCTTGACCTGTATCACATGCAGGAAGAAGCACCAGGTATGGTGTTCTGGCACAATGACGGCTGGACCATCTTCCGCGAGCTGGAAGCCTTTGTGCGCATGAAACTGAAGTCTTACGACTATCAGGAAGTGAAAGGTCCGTTCATGATGGACCGTGTGCTGTGGGAAAAAACAGGGCACTGGGAAAACTACAAAGAGGCCATGTTCACCACGTCTTCTGAGAACCGTGAATATTGCATCAAACCAATGAACTGCCCGGGACACGTTCAGATCTTTAATCAGGGTCTGAAATCCTACCGTGATCTGCCGCTGCGTATGGCCGAGTTCGGCAGCTGCCACCGTAATGAGCCATCAGGCGCATTGCATGGCCTGATGCGTGTTCGCGGCTTCACTCAGGACGATGCACACATCTTCTGTACTGAAGAGCAGGTGCGCGACGAAGTGAACAGCTGCATCCGCATGGTTTACGATATGTACAGTACATTTGGTTTCCAGAAGATTGTGGTGAAATTATCCACCCGTCCTGAGAAGCGCATTGGTACTGACGAAATGTGGACTCGTGCAGAGGACGATCTGGCGGCAGCACTGACAGAAAATGAGATTCCGTTCGAATATCAGCCGGGTGAAGGTGCGTTCTACGGTCCAAAAATTGAATTTACCTTGCACGATTGTTTGGATCGTGCGTGGCAGTGTGGTACCGTGCAGCTCGACTTTTCATTACCTGGTCGCTTGAACGCCTCTTATATTGGCGAAAGCAACGACCGTCAGGTCCCGGTAATGATTCACCGTGCTATCCTGGGTTCAATGGAGCGCTTCATTGGTATTCTGACTGAAGAATACGCAGGCTTCTTCCCAACATGGATGGCTCCGGTTCAGGTAGTGATCATGAATATCACTGATACACAAGCTACCTATGTCGAAGAATTAACTAAAAAACTGCAAGAAGCAGGCATTCGCGTTAAAGCCGACTTGAGAAATGAGAAGATTGGCTTTAAAATTCGCGAACACACGCTACGCCGTGTTCCTTACATGTTAGTTTGTGGCGATAAAGAGGTCGAAGCGGGCAAAGTTGCCGTTCGAACTCGCCGCGGCAAAGACTTAGGAAGCATGGACGTTAGCGAAGTCGTTGACAAACTGCTGGCGGAGATCCGCAGCAGAAGTCTTCATCAACTGGAGGAATAAAGTATTAAAGGCGGAAAACGAGTTCAACCGGCGCGTCCTAATCGCATTAACAAAGAGATTCGCGCGCAAGAAGTTCGCCTCACAGGCGTCGATGGCGAGCAGATTGGTATTGTCAGTCTGAATGAAGCTCTTGAAAAAGCTGAGGAAGCGGGCGTCGATTTAGTAGAAATCAGTCCGAATGCCGAGCCGCCAGTTTGTCGAATCATGGATTACGGCAAATTCCTCTACGAGAAGAGCAAGTCGACTAAAGAGCAGAAGAAGAAACAAAAAGTTATTCAGGTTAAGGAAATTAAATTCCGACCTGGTACCGATGATGGCGACTATCAGGTCAAACTACGCAACCTGATTCGCTTTCTGGAAGATGGCGATAAAGCCAAAATCACCCTGCGGTTCCGTGGGCGTGAAATGGCGCACCAACAGATCGGTATGGAAGTGCTTAACCGCGTCCGTAAAGACCTGTGTGAAGATTCTGAACTGGCCGTTGTCGAATCCTTCCCTACGAAGATCGAAGGTCGTCAGATGATCATGGTGCTCGCACCTAAGAAGAAACAGTAAGGCTTCCAAGTAATCCTGCTGCGCGTTGTTCGCACCGCGTATGCTGGATTCGCCTTTCTGATTCATGTTAATAACAATGCGAAGTGGAATGTAAAATGCCAAAGATCAAAACAGTACGCGGCGCCGCTAAACGCTTCAAAAAAACCGCCAACGGTGGTTTTAAGCGTAAGCACGCAAACCTGCGTCATATTCTGACCAAAAAAGCTACTAAGCGTAAACGTCACTTGCGTCCAAAAGGCATGGTATCCAAGAACGATTTGGGCCTTGTCTCTGCATGTCTGCCGTACGCATAAATACACTTTTTTCATTTAGAATATAAAACTCAGGAGAGCATATGGCTCGCGTAAAACGTGGTGTGATTGCACGTGCACGTCACAAGAAAATTTTAAAGCAGGCGAAAGGTTACTACGGTGCCCGTTCGCGCGTATATCGTGTTGCATTCCAGGCTGTTATCAAAGCTGGTCAATACGCTTACCGTGACCGTCGTCAAAAGAAACGTCAGTTCCGTCAGCTGTGGATCGCGCGTATCAACGCAGCAGCTCGTCAGAACGACATGTCTTACAGCAAATTCATTAACGGCTTGAAAAAAGCTTCTATTGAAATTGACCGTAAGATTTTGGCTGACATCGCAGTCTTCGACAAAGTGGTATTTGCCGCTCTGGTTGAGAAAGCGAAAGCAGCACTGGCGTAAGTCAGGTGAAAGAGGGAGCTTGCTCCCTCTTTTATATTTTGTGTTTGAAATCAGTCCGATTCGTTGTTTAATAGCTGCAACGTCGATTCATTTTCGGTTCAAGAGTGTCCATCAACAAGGTAACGCAAGCATGAATGCTGCTATTTTCCGTTTCTTTTTTTACTTTAGCGCCTGACTCAGGAAGGCTTTCGCGCGTAAGAGAAGAAACGAAAAGTAGCGCCTAAGCCTCCCTCGTGGAGGCTTTTTTGTATCTGTGCTTTATACACTAAGGTTCAGGGTCAAAATCGCGCCCCTGATTAATCACGGTTATTTTACATCGGGCCATATTGGCCAGAAGAAGAGGAAAGCAATGCCACATCTCGCAGAGCTGGTTGCCAATGCCAAGGCAGCCGTAGAGAGTGCTCAGGATATCGCCACGCTCGATAACGTGCGTGTTGAGTATCTGGGTAAGAAAGGCCACCTGACACTCCAGATGACGACCCTCCGTGAATTGCCTGCGGAAGAACGCCCGGCAGCGGGTGCCGTGATCAATGAAGCGAAAACGCAGGTTCAGGAAGCCCTGAATGCGCGCAAAAATACGCTGGAGTCTGCGGTGCTGAATGCGCGTCTCGCCGAAGAAACGATTGACGTTTCCTTGCCTGGCCGTCGCATTGAAAACGGTGGTTTGCATCCGGTGACCCGTACTATTGACCGCATCGAAACTTTTTTCGGTGAATTAGGCTTTACCGTCGAGACTGGCCCGGAAATCGAAGATGATTATCACAACTTTGATGCCCTGAATATTCCCGGCCATCACCCGGCACGTGCAGACCATGATACTTTCTGGTTTGATGCCAAGCGCTTGTTGCGTACCCAAACATCCGGTGTGCAGATCCGTACCATGAAGGATCAGCAACCGCCGATTCGTATTATCGCGCCGGGCCGTGTTTACCGTAACGACTATGACCAGACTCACACCCCGATGTTCCATCAGATGGAAGGCCTGATTGTTGATAAAGACATCAGCTTCTCCAACCTGAAAGGTACGCTGCACGATTTCCTGAACAACTTCTTTGAAGCTGATTTGCAGATCCGTTTCCGTCCTTCCTATTTCCCGTTTACAGAGCCTTCCGCGGAAGTTGACGTCATGGGCAAAAACGGTAAATGGCTGGAAGTGCTGGGCTGCGGCATGGTGCACCCGAACGTATTGCGTAACGTCGGTATCGATCCGGAAGTGTATTCCGGTTTTGCCTTCGGTATGGGGATGGAGCGCCTGACCATGTTGCGTTACGGCGTGACTGACCTGCGTGCATTCTTCGAAAACGATCTGCGTTTCCTCAAACAGTTTAAGTAAGGCGGGAATATCACATGAAATTCAGTGAACTCTGGTTGCGTGAGTGGGTAAACCCAGCCATCAGCAGCGAAGCATTATCCGATCAAATCACGATGGCCGGCTTGGAAGTTGACGGTGTTGAACCTGTCGCTGGCGCATTTAATGGCGTAGTGGTAGGCGAAGTTGTGGAGTGCGGTCAGCATCCTAACGCAGACAAACTGCGAGTCACCAAAGTGAACGTGGGTGGCGATCGCCTGCTGGACATCGTGTGTGGCGCACCAAACTGCCGCCAGGGCCTCAAAGTTGCCGTGGCAACTGTCGGTGCCGTGCTGCCGGGTGATTTCAAAATCAAAGCCGCAAAACTGCGCGGTGAGCCTTCAGAAGGGATGCTGTGCTCGTTCTCCGAGCTGGGTATTTCCGAAGATCATGACGGAATCATCGAGCTGCCGCTGGATGCGCCGGTCGGAACAGATATCCGCGAATTCCTGAAGCTGGATGACAGCACCATCGAAATCAGCGTAACGCCAAACCGTGCAGATTGCCTCGGTATTATCGGTGTAGCGCGCGACGTGGCCGTGGTTAATCAGCTTCCACTTAACGAACCTGAGATGAAACCCGTAGCTGCAACGATCGACGCATCAGTGTCTATCGATGTTCAGGCACCGCAAGCCTGTCCTCGCTATCTGGGCCGCGTGGTGAAAGGCATCAACGTTAAAGCGCCAACGCCACTGTGGATGCGTGAAAAACTGCGTCGCTGTGGCACCCGTTCTATTGATGCCGTAGTGGATATTACCAACTACGTGCTGCTGGAATTGGGTCAGCCAATGCATGCCTTCGATCTCAGCCGTATCAATGGCGGTATCGTGGTACGTATGGCGCAAAAAGATGAAGCGCTTACGCTGCTCGATGGTACGCAAGCCAAGCTGAAAGAAGACACGCTGGTGATTGCCGATCACCAAAAAGCGCTGGCGATGGCCGGTATTTTCGGTGGTGAGCACTCTGGCGTTAATGACGAAACGCAGGATGTATTGCTGGAGTCGGCCTTCTTTGCTCCGCTGGCGATCACAGGCCGCGCACGCCGTCAGGGCTTGCACACCGATGCATCGCACCGCTATGAGCGTGGCGTTGACCCTGAACTGCAATTTAAAGCCATTGAACGTGCCACCGCGCTGCTGTTAAGCATTTGTGGCGGTGAAGCCGGTCCGGTCATTGATGTGACTTCTGCGTCAGATTTACCGAAAGCGGCAACCATTACGTTGCGTCGCGAAAAACTGGATCGCCTCATTGGTCACCATGTTGAGGATGCACAGGTCACGGATATTCTGACCCGACTGGGTTGTGACGTTGCCCATAACGGCGATCACTGGGTGGCAGTCGCACCGAGCTGGCGCTTTGACATGCAGATCGAAGAAGATCTGGTGGAAGAAGTTGCCCGAATTTACGGTTACAACAACATTCCAGATGTGCCGGTAAAAGCGAATCTTGAAATGACCCGTCACCGTGAAGCCAATCTGTCGCTGAAACGTGTGAAAAATCTGCTGGTTGATCGTGGTTTCCAGGAAGCCATCACTTACAGCTTCGTTGATCCTAAAGTGCAGGCTTTACTGCATCCGGGCGAAGACGCGCTGATTCTGCCAAGTCCGATCTCCGTGGAAATGTCAGCAATGCGCCTTTCCCTGTGGTCTGGCTTGCTGACTGCGGTCGTTAACAACCAAAATCGCCAGCAAAGTCGCGTGCGTTTATTCGAAAGTGGCCTGCGCTTTGTGCCTGATACTCAAGCTGATTTAGGTATCCGTCAGGACGTCATGCTGTCTGGCGTGATTTCCGGCAATAAAAATGAAGAGCATTGGGATCTGGCGCGTCAGGCAGTTGACTACTACGATTTGAAAGGTGATCTTGAGGCTATTCTTGAGCTTACCGGCAAAATGAACGACGTGCAGTTCAGGGTTGAAGCCAATCCTGCATTGCATCCGGGGCAGAGCGCAGCGATTTATTTACGCGGCGAACGTATTGGTTTCATTGGTGTAGTCCATCCGGAACTGGAACGTAAACTCGATCTCAATGGCCGTACTGTGGTCTTCGAAATGCTGTGGGATAAGGTCGCAGACCGCGTACTGCCTGATGCGAAAGAGATTTCCCGCTTCCCGGCGAACCGTCGTGACATCGCCGTTGTTGTGGCTGAAAACGTGCCCGCAGACGATATTTTGGCTGAGTGCAAGAAAGTTGGCGCAAATCAGGTAGTTGGCGTAAACTTGTTTGATGTGTACCGTGGCAAGGGCGTAGCTGAAGGTTACAAGAGCCTGGCTATCAGTCTGGTGTTGCAGGATACCGCCCGTACACTGGAAGAAGAGGAGATCGCCGCTACCGTTGCAAAATGCGTAGAGGCTCTAAAACAGCGATTCCAAGCATCCTTGAGGGATTGAACCTATGGCGCTTACTAAAGCTGAAATGTCAGAACACCTGTTTGAGAAGCTTGGGCTTAGCAAACGGGATGCCAAAGACCTTGTTGAAATATTTTTCGAAGAAGTCCGTCGAGCTTTGGAAAATGGCGAACAAGTTAAACTGTCTGGCTTTGGCAATTTCGATCTGCGTGACAAAAACCAACGTCCGGGACGTAACCCGAAAACCGGCGAAGATATTCCGATCACGGCGCGTCGTGTGGTGACTTTCCGTCCGGGACAGAAATTGAAGAGTCGCGTTGAGAATGCCACTCCGAAAGAATAAGTAACATCTTCTAAAAG
>NZ_JAFMOX010000039.1 GCF_019049655.1 Rahnella rivi | reverse complement strand
GATAATATGAATTACGCCAATTACATTTAAAAACAATAACTCCGTCATATTTTATAAATTATCAATACTTCAAATTTATGGCAAAAAAAATCCCCGGTCATTTCACCAGGGATTATTAATACTTATTATTAAGGAAGTTATTTTAAATTTTCAGTTTCACATAATCGATCGCCCGGCTGATGATTCCGCCCTCGGCGACATCTTCTAATGCCACCAGCGGCACGGTTTTAATCACTTTGCCGTTATCCACGATATTGATATTGCCCAGCTCCTGCCCTTTTTTCAGCGGTGCTTCAACCTGCGGGTTAGTCAGAACATACTGTGCTTTCAGTTTATCGGCATCCGCCTGCGGTACGCTGATGAATACATCGCTCAGCGAACCGACTTTCACCTGGGAATTCGCACCGTACCAGACATGTTCATCAGAGACAGTCTGACCCGCTTTGAAAATCTGCTTGCTGGTGTATTCGCGGAATCCCCAGGTCAGCAGTTTACGTGCCTGCTCTTCACGCCCTTTTGAACTTTTCCCACCCATGACGACGGCAATCAGACGACGGTTACCCTGCGTTGCCGAAGCGATAATGTTAAAACCGGCGCTTTCGGTATGACCGGTTTTCAGGCCGTCTACCTGCAGGTTTTTATCCCACAACAGGCCGTTACGGTTTTGCTGAGTGATGTTGTCATATGTCAACGATTTCTCGGCATACATCTGATATTCCTCAGGCTCGCCGCCAATGATGGCTCGGGAAAGCTTGGCGAGATCGTATGACGTCGTGAACTGCCCCGGCGCATCCAGACCGTGCACGGTTTCGAAATGGGTGTTGGTCAGGCCCAGGCTGACGACATATTTGTTCATCATGCCGACAAAACTGTCCTGGCTGCCCGCCACATAGTCAGCCATCGCCACGCAGGCATCGTTACCGGAGGTAATGATGATCCCGCGGATCAAATCGCGCACGGAAACACGGTCGCCCGGTTTGAGGAACATCAGGGAAGAACCATCGAGACTTTTATTACCCGCCACCCAGGCTTCCTGAGGCACGGTCACCACGTCATTCATGGTGATTTTTTTCTGATCCAAAGCACGGTCAATCACGTAGCCGGTCATCAGTTTGGTCAGGCTGGCCGGGTTACGGCGATCGTCCGGATTCCCTGCCGCCAGCACATCACCGCTGGCGTAATCCATCAGGACAAACGAGGCGGCATCAATGCTCGGTGGCACAACCGGGAAATCGAGTGGCGCGACAGCGTGGGCGCTGCCCGCAGAGAACATCAACACACAAGACAAAACACTTATTACACTACGTTTCACTGAGTCTTCCTTAAACGTGCCGTATTGACCGGCGCATAAAAATGCACAGGCAATATACAAAAAAATCATAGATTGAGATCTGCGGCATAGGGTGCCTTAAATCGGCGTGCAGAAAAACCCTTAGTCTTTTGCTAAGCATTTCATAATGAAACGGTTCAGTTACAAGTTGGACGCTTTTTCAGCAAAACAGTCAGTTGCCCGCGCAATCAGTTTTGATTATCACAACCTGCTGTTTTTTAACCTGATGAAACTGACTTTAAGCCCCCGTCAGAACTGGGAAATGTGGATTTCACGCCGAACTTTTTGCGTCATAGAGGTTATCTATCACACCATCACGGCATTCGATTAGACGTATTCCCCTCGCCCTCCTAAACTTGTGACATAAAATTAACAATCCGATTAACATTTTGCCGATCCGATTGTTTCCAGACCAGAATAAAAACCACCTGCGAAGCATAATTATGAAATTCAAAACTGAGATCAAACCCTACCACGGCGCGGCCGGTGGCTGGGGTGCATTAGAATCCACCACCCGTTTCGTCTTCGACAGTAAAAAAGTCCTCTCAAATTTACGTAACCTGATGCGTGTTAACAAAGGTCGCGGTTTTGACTGTCCGGGCTGCGCCTGGGGCGATGATAATCACAGTACGTTCAGCTTCTGCGAAAACGGCGCGAAAGCCGTCAGCTGGGAAGCCACCCGTAAAGCCGTCGAACCGGAGTTTTTCGCTCAGCACAGCGTGAGCAAACTGCGTGAGCAGAGCGATTATTTCCTGGAATATCAGGGACGTCTGACCCACCCGATGCGCTACAACCGCACCACCGACCATTACGAACCGATCAGCTGGGATGCTGCCTTTTCGCTGATCGCCAGCCATCTTAAAGGTCTGGAAAGCCCGGATCAGGCTGATTTTTACACCTCCGGACGCGCCAGCAACGAAGCTTCATATCTGTATCAGGTGTTTGGCCGCATGTTCGGCACCAACAACTTCCCTGACTGTTCCAACATGTGCCATGAAGCCAGCGGCGTTGGCCTGAAACAGAGTATCGGCGTCGGTAAAGGCACGGTCCGTCTGGACGACTTTGAAAAAGCCGATGCCATTTTCGTCTTCGGGCAAAATCCGGGGACCAACCATCCGCGTATGCTGCACAGCCTGCGTCACGCAGCCGATCGCGGCGCGAAAGTGGTCAGCTTTAACACCCTGCGCGAACGTGGTCTGGAGCGTTTTGCCGATCCACAAAAACCGCTGGAAGTGGTCACACCGAAGGCCGGTCGCATCAGCTCCGCCTATTACCAGCCCAATCTGGGCGGCGATATGGCGGCCGTACGCGGCATCGTCAAAGCGCTGTTACAGACTCACCGCGAGCGCATTGCCTCCGGCCAGCCGTCCCTGTTCGATGATGCGTTTATTGCGCAAAACAGCGCTGGCGTGGACGAGTATCTGGCAATAGTGGATGCCACCAGCTGGGAAAAAATCACTGAACAGTCTGGCCTGAGCGAGCAGGATCTGCGCGAAGCCGCGGCTATTTATATGCACGCCGAACGCGTGATCTGTACCTGGGCGATGGGCATTACTCAGCACAAACATTCCGTGCCGACCGTGCGTGAAATCACCAACCTGCAACTGCTGTTTGGTCAGTTGGGTAAACCGGGCGCGGGGCTTTGTCCGGTGCGTGGCCACAGTAATGTGCAGGGTAACCGCACCATGGGTATCGACGAAAAAGCGCCGAAAGCCCTGCTGGATGCGATGGAAAAACATTACCATTTCACCCCACCGCGGACTCCGGGCCACAACACGGTAGAAGCGCTGGAAGCCATGCTGCGTAAAGAAGCGAAAGTGCTGATTTGCCTTGGCGGTAATCTCGCGGCGGCGGCACCGGATACGCCGCGTACCCTTCAGGCGCTGAGCAATCTTGAACTGTCGGTGCAGATCAGTACCAAACTGAATCGCAGCCACCTGACGCCGGGTCATGAAGCGCTGATCCTGCCAACGCTGGGTCGTACCGAGCTGGACATGCAGGCCACCGGTTCGCAGTTCATCACCGTCGAAGACTCTTTCAGCATGGTGCATGCGTCCGAAGGTGTGGGTATTCCGTTATCCAAAGAACAGCGTTCCGAAACGGCCATTGTCTGCGGTATCGCCGATGCGGTTCTCGGCGACAAATACCTCGACTGGATGGCGCTGGCGGATGATTACAATCTGATCCGCGATCACATCGAAGCGACCATTCCTGGCTTTAAAGACTTTAATGCGCGCTGCGACATTAAAGGCGGGTTCTATCTGGGCAATGCAGCGGCAGAACTGAATTTCAACACCCTGAGCGGCAAGGCGAATTTCAGCGCCGCGCCGTTGCCTGATGTGCTGATCCCAATGGGCGACCGCAATGCGCCGTTCACGCTGCAGACCCTGCGTTCCCATGACCAGTACAACACCACGATTTACGGCCTTGATGACCGTTACCGTGGCGTCTATGGTCAGCGTGAAGTGCTGTTTATTCACCCGCAGGATCTGGCCGATTTAGGCCTGAAAGACGGTGAACTGGTGGAAATCGAAACGCTGTGGAACGATGGCGTTGAGCGCAAAGTCAGCGGTTTCAAACTGGTGAGCTACGACATTCCGCGCGGCAATCTGGCGGCCTATTATCCGGAAACCAATCCGCTGGTGCCGATGTCGAGTTTTGGCGATCAGACCCACACCCCGACCTCAAAAGCGGTGCCGGTGACAATCCGTCGCTGTGAACAAACCGTCGATCTGCAACGTATCGCCTGATCCCTTTTGCGGGGTGTGCCGTAAATCCTCCCTTTCGCGTCGGCGTTATGAGGCGAAAGGGGGGATAAGAGCTTGCCCGACGGTGCCAGATCGCGTAAAACTGTCTGCCGCTAATCGAGCCACATTAACCCCCAATTCTCTGGACGATATGTTTCAAGATAACCCGCTGCTCGCGCAGCTAAAACAGCAACTTCACTCTCAGACTCCACGTGTCGAAGGCATTGTGAAAGGCACTGAGAAAGGCTTTGGCTTTCTTGAAGTAGACGGCCAAAAAAGCTATTTCATTCCGCCTCCGTACATGAAAAAAGTCATGCACGGTGACCGCGTGATCGCCTCACTGCAAACCGAAAAAGAGCGTGAAGTCGTCCAGCCGGAAACCCTGGTTGAACCTTTCCTCAGCCGTTTTGTGGGTCGTGTGACCAAAAAAGACGACCGTCTTACTATTCTTCCCGATCACCCTTTATTACGTGATTCCATTCAGTGCCGCGTTGCCCGTAACATCAATCATGAAGTGAGCGACGGCGACTGGTGTGTGGCTGAAATGCGCCGCCACCCGCTGAAAGAAGGTGATCACAGCTTCCAGGCTGAAATCACTGAGTGGATCACCACCGGCACTGACGATCTCGCGCCGTGGTGGGTGACACTGGCACGTCATAATCTTGAACGCGAGGCACCTAAATCTGACATCGCCGAATTGCGCGACGAAGGCCTGACCCGCGAAGATCTGACTGCCCTGCCGTTTGTCACCATCGACAGCGGCAGCACGCAGGACATGGATGACGCGCTGTATGTCAAAGACAACGGCGACGGCACCCTGCAAATGACCATCGCGATTGCTGACCCGACAGCTTATGTAGCAGAAGGCAGCGATCTCGACAATATTGCTAAAAAACGCGCATTCACCAACTATCTGCCGGGCTTTAACATCCCGATGCTGCCGCGTGAATTGTCCGACGACATCTGTTCACTGTGGCCGGATGTCAGCCGTCCGGTTCTGGCGTGCTCTGTGACGCTCAGCACCGATGGCACCCTGGGCAGTGACATCCGTTTCTTCGCCGCGACCATCGAGTCCAAAGCCAAGCTGGCTTACGATAACGTGTCTGACTGGCTGGAAACCGAAGAGAAAAGCGAATGGCAGCCGGCCAGTGAGGTGATCGCCTCGCAGATCCGCCTGCTGAAACGCGTCTGTGACGTGCGCAGTGCATGGCGCACTGAGCACGCGCTGGTGTTTAAAGATCGTCCTGATTACCGCTTCGTGCTGGGTGAGAAAGGCAACGTGCTGGAAATCGTCGCCGAGCATCGCCGCATCGCTAACCGCATCGTGGAAGAATCGATGATTGCCGCCAACGTCTGTGCCGCCATCGCCCTGCGCGACAGCCTCGGTTTTGGCGTTTACAACGTGCACACCGGTTTTGATCCGCTGCTGGTTGAGAACGCGGTCACCGTGTTGCAGGCCAATGACGTGCAAGCCAACGCCGATGAGATGCTGACACTGCCGGGCTTCTGCGCCTTGCGCCGTAAGCTTGATGCCTTGCCAACGCAGTTCCTCGACAGCCGCATTCGTCGTTTCCAGACCTTTGCAGAAATCAGCACCACGCCGGGGCCGCACTTTGGTCTGGGTCTGGAAGCTTACGCCACCTGGACGTCACCCATCCGTAAATACGGCGATATGGTGAACCACCGCTTGCTGAAAGCGATGATCCTTCAACAGTCTGCTGAGAAACCTCAGGATGAGATGACCGTACAGCTGGCAGAGCGCCGTCGCGCGAACCGCATGGCTGAGCGTGATGTCGGTGACTGGCTGTACGCCCGTTATCTGGAAGATAAAGTCGGTACTGAGGTGAAGTTCAGCGCTGAAATTATCGATGTGACCCGCGGCGGCCTGCGTATCCGTCTGCAAGATATCGGCGCCGTGGCGTTCATTCCTGCTCCGTTCCTGCACAGCGTGCGCGACGAGCTGGTGTGCAGCGCTGACACCGGCACCGTGCTGATTAAAGGCGAAGTGGCCTACCGCCAGAGTGACATCATTGATGTGACGATTGCGGAAGTGCGCATGGAAAACCGAAATGTGATCGCCCGACCTGCGGCGTAACTTTCGTCAGTACGTTAAAAAGAGAAAAGCCGGTTTTTATACCGGCTTTTTTTTGTCTGCTTTATCAGCGTTCGTCTGAATTTTGCTCATCACTGTTCAGGCTGTGAGAGGCTCAGAAGTGATAGGCCACCGCATTATCCGCCTGCGCCCGGTAAGGCTTTGCCGGGTAATTGATCTCGACGCTGCGGCGGCGGAAATCACTCGGGCTGACCCCTACCCGCTTGCGAAATACCCTTGAGAAGTACAGCTGGTCGTCATATCCCACCACGCGCCCGATGGTCGCGATTGACTCCTGCGTCGTCTGCAACAGCAGTTTGGCGCGGATCACCCGCTGATCTTCGCGCCAGCGGAGAATGTTAATCCCCACCTGCTCGCGGAACAAATGCGCCAGCCGCGATGGCGACAGGCAGACATGGCGGGCGACTTCATCAATGCGCAGCTCACCGGCCAGATTACCGGTAATAAACTGACAGGCTTCGATAACGCGCGGATCCATGATTTTTTGCGGGCTCTGCGGGTCTTCTTCCATTGCACGCAACAACAGACGTTCCAGCAGGTTCATGCCCAGTTCTTCGCAAAAACGGCGGCCTGATTTTTGCGTCTGTTCGATGTTTGCGAACAGCCGGTCGAATTCCAGCAACAGGGTGTTATTCGGCAAAGAGAGACGCCCGACGTCGCGGGTTTTGGTGTGCCATTCCAGCCAGTCGGCCCAGTAGGCGCGCGGGCGGAAATAGACCCAGCGGTGATACCAGGAGTCTGCGTTAGCCGAGCGGCTGTAAAGATGGCGCGCTTTCGGCGGGAACAGCAACAGATCGCCGGGGTTGCAATAAAAGGTATCCTCGCCGTCAAAAACTTTCCCCTGGCCTTTTACCGTCAGGTTGAGAATAAAGCCTTTCATGCCGCCGGGGCGGTCAATGGCGAAATCCAGCGGGCCATCAGCAAGGATCGGTGTCATTCCGGCGACCAGATAAGCATTAAAACTGTAACCCGGTAACAGCGGATTTTGCTGCTGATCCTGAATCATGCGGTGATACATCGAACCTCCTGAACATCACGTGGCTATGGATTTTTCATCTATTCTAATCGGCGGTGAAAACGCTGCCAGTAAAGGTTATCAATTTGTGAACAACCACGCGTTTTTACGGCACTTAACCCCTGAAAGCGTTAAATGCCGTGAAAAAAGCGCGGTGAAAGCGTTATCACAAAACCGGTTTACAGGGTCTTTTTAGCTTTCTGCTTGTAGCGGTCGAAGATCACCGCCGCCAGCAGGATCAAGCCACGCACCACGTACTGCGAGAACGGGGAAATGTTCAGCAGGTTCATGGCATTTTCAACCGTACCGAGGATCAAAATCCCGGATACCACGTAGGAAATCTTGCCAATACCGCCTTTCAGGGAAACGCCACCCAGCACACAGGCGGAGATGACGATCAGTTCAAAGCCCAGCGATGTCATTGGCTGGCCGCTGGTCATACGCGACGCCAGAATGATCCCCGCTGCCGCCGACACCAGCCCGGACAACATGAAAATGATGATTTTGGTACGCACCACCGGCACACCGGCCAGACGCGCCGCGTCCTCATTACCGCCAATCGCCAGCGTGTTACGCCCGAAAGTGGTTTTGTTGAGCAGCAGACCGAAGATAATCAGACAGCCGACGGTCAGCCAGATCGGTGCAGGCAGCCCGAACCAGTTGGCATAACCGAGGGCGAAGAAACGCTCATCTTCGATACCGACCGCTTTACCGTCGGAAATGATATACGCCAGACCGCGCACAATCTGCATGGTTGCCAGCGTGGTGATCAGCGCATTGATTTTCAGCCGGGCGATCACGAAACCGTTGAGTAAACCGGTCAGCATCCCCAGCACCAGCCCCGCACCGACGCCAATCCACAGGCTTTCGGTGAGGTTAATCACCACCGCCGTGGTGACACCCGCGCAGGCAATGACCGATGCCACGGACAAATCGAAATCACCGGAGGCCAGACAGAACAACATGCCGCAGGCGACCATCCCGGACATTGAAATCGCCAGCCCCAGACCTTTCATGTTGATGAAAGAACTGAAGTTTGGCACGAAAATGGTACAGGCAATGAACAGCACGGCGAACACCACTAACATGCCGTAACTGTCCCAGATACGCATCAGGCCCTGGCCGCCGCGTGAAGCCGCTGAGGGTTGATCCGGTTTGGCGGAATTGGTTGTCATACTCGACATAATATTTTGCTCCTCGGTCAGGCTGCGTCAGGGGCAGAAGTCAGGTCTGGCGTTCGCAACATCGCGAGCCCCAGCGCTTTTTCTTCGGTGGCTTCGTCATGGGACAGTTCGCCGGAGATGGCGCCTTCGCGCATCACCACAATTCTGTCGGCCAGACCCAGCACTTCCGGTAAGTCACTGGACGCAAACAGCACCGCAATGCCTTGTTTTGCCAGAGAATAAATTACGTTGTAGATTTCATGTTTCGCGCCGACGTCAATGCCGCGCGTCGGTTCATCCAGCAAAATCACTTTCATGTCTTCCGACAACCAGCGGCCAAGAATGGCTTTTTGCTGATTACCGCCGGACAAATTCATGATCAGCTGCTGATCGCTCGGGGTTTTAATATTCAGCGCCTCGATATGCTTGCGCGCATTTTTCGCTTCCCAGGCGTTGTTGATCAGGCACCCTGCTTTCACCGTTTTACGGCGGGCACTGATGTTGATGTTGTCGCGCACCGAGTGAACCGGAATGATGCCGTCAGCCTTGCGGTCTTCCGGGCAAAGCATGATGCCCTGACGAATGGCATCCGCCGGTTTACGGATGTTCATTACCGCACCGTCCAGCCTCAGTGTGCCGCCGGTTATGCGCGTGCCGCCGAATAATCCTTTCATCAGCTCGCTGCGCCCTGCACCGACCAGCCCGAACAGACCGACAATTTCCCCCTGACGCACCGTCAGGCTGACCGGCGTTCTCACGCCCGGCGCTTTGACTTCATCCAGTTCGAGGCGGATTTCGCCATGCGGACGCGGTGCGTAACCGTATATATCATCCAGATTACGGCCCACCATCGCCTGCACCAGTTTGCTGTTATCGACCTGCGTCATGTCGTCGAACGTACGCACATAGCGGCCATCCTTGAACACCGTGACAGCGTCACTTAACGCGAAGATTTCTTCCATACGGTGGGAGACATACAAAATCACGCGCCCTTCGGCACGCAACTCACGGATAACCCTGAATAATTGTTCTATTTCACGGGCAGAGAGCGAACTGGTTGGCTCGTCAAAGGCAATGATTTTGGCGTTACGCGCCAGGGCTTTGGCGATCTCCACCATCTGCCACTGACCGATGGAGAGATACTTGAGCGGCGTATCCGGGTTAATGTCCAGCCCGAGGTGTTCTAGCTGAATTTTGGCTTCATAGCGCAGCAGTTTACGGTTCACAAAACCGTATTTGCTCGGCAATTGTCCGAGGTAAATGTTTTCTGCCACCGTCATTTCCGGCACCAGATGTAATTCCTGATAAATAATCGCCACGCCCGCATCAAGTGCGTCAGTGGTTTTATTAAAACTGACCGGCTGGCCTTTAATGTGAATAACGCCCTGCGACGGCTGATAATTACCGCTGAGGATTTTTAACAGCGTCGATTTACCTGCGCCATTTTCGCCCATCAGTGCATGAATTTGCCCGGCATAACAATTGAAAGAAATTCCGTCCAGCGCTTTCACGCCCGGAAAAGTTTTGCCAATGTCATGGAATTCCAGATACGGCTTGGCCGCATCAAACTCCGTCAGCGACGGTTTCAGCAAAGGCGTCTTGGTTGAAGATTGCTGAGTCATAGTGGCTACCTGGAAATTAAGTGAAGTTGAATGCACGCCACTGCACAGCAGAAAACAGTACGTAACCTTTTATAAATAACTTATAAAAAAAACTGTCGTCCGTTATGCAGCAGCGTTATCTGATGCTCTTTTCAAATGATCCCGGAAATTACATGAGCCCTTTTTTCTTCAATTCTTCTTTGAAGTTATCGCGGGTGATTAACACAACGTCAGTCACTTCGGTGAATTTCGGTGGCTCAACGCCTTTGGTCACCCATTCGTTCAGCATCTGGATACTTTTGTAACCGTGGATATCCGGGCTGGGTAACAGGGAACCGTAGAAGCCGGTTTGCGCGCTTTTCGACAGCTCATTCACCGCATCCACACCGTTGATACCAATGCCGATCACGTTAGCCGCTTTAAAGCCCTGACCTTCCGTTGCACGCACGCCACCGAGCACGGTGTTGTCGTTCATGCCGATGATCAGCCAGTTTTTCACTTCAGGATGTTGCACCAGCAGGGAGTTACCGGCATCCAGTGCGCCAGGGATATCGTTAGATTTGGTCGGCACTTTGTAGATTTGTTTTTCCGGGAAACCGGCCGCTTTCAGCGCGTCCATTGAACCGGAAGTACGACGACGTGCGGTGTCCAGCTCATCGGCGGTGATGGCCATGACGCCTGTCTCAGCCGGTTTCCAGCCACGTTTTTGCATCTCTTTATACAGTTCCTGCCCCTGACGCTCGCCGATTTTGGTCGCGGCCATCATCACTAACGGCACTTCTTCCATTGGCTTGCCTTTGGCATTCACGAACTGGTCATCCACCTGGATCACTTTCATGTCATAGCTGCGCGCTTTCGCCATGATGGCAGGCCCGAGACGGGGATCCGGCGTACAGATAACAAAACCTTTCGCGCCGTTCGCCGCCAGACTGTCAATCGCATTCAACGTTTTTTCACCATCCGGCACGGCGATTTTAATGACCTCGAAGTTCAGGTCTTTACCGGCTTTATCGGCGAAGCGCCATTCAGTCTGGAACCAGGGTTCTTCAGGCTGTTTAACCAGGAAACCCAGCTTCGGATTTTCTGCTGCCATAGCTGAATGTGACATAACGGCTGCTAACCCTACCGCCGCTAATGCCTTAGTGAATTTATGCATGATGTTCTCCGACTTTTATTGTTGTTTTTCACAATTGCGCTCTGAAATCTGGTGGTTTGCCGCCATCGTGAAAACGTTATCAGTAGCGTAAGGAAACAAAGTGAGGATGCGCCGAAGTCCTGTGTATAGCGGATTTACGTCACACTCTCTTGTAAGACGGGTTAAGTTTTAGCGGTAATTTTGCAGCGGAATGTAGAGCGCTATCACACGCCGGGAAAACAGCAGGAATGTGCATAGATATAGCGATTTTAGCCAAACGCTAACATTTGACCAACCTCACAGAAACATCATTGGGAGCAGATTTGTGCATACTTCCAGCTAACGCCTCCTCACTGCCTTTTTGACATCCTCCTACTGTTAGAGCAATTCGATTCGCCGCCGTAATGACTACGGCAAACCTGAAGGAGTGAGAAAGAATGACGCAAGGTGCGATTGCTCTTGGTCTGGATTTTGGCAGCGATTCTGTCCGTGCACTGGCGGTAGATTGTCAGACGGGTGCTGAGATAGAAACGGATGTCGTGTATTACCCGCGCTGGAATGAAGGCCGTTACTGTGATGCGGCTAAAAATCAGTTCCGCCATCACCCGCTCGACTATATAGAAGCGATGGAGCAGGCGATAAAAAACGTGGTGACCCGCCTGGGCGATGAGCGCACCGCCCGCGTGGTCGGTATCGGTGTCGATTCCACCGGCTCAACCCCCGCGCCTGTCGATCATCAGGGCAACATTCTGGCGCTGAACCCGGAATTTGCCGAAAACCCGAACGCCATGTTCGTGCTGTGGAAAGATCACACGGCAATAGAAGAAGCCGAAGAGATCAACCGTCTGTGCCGCAGCGGCGATTTCCCTGATTACTCCCGCTACATCGGCGGCGTCTACTCCTCCGAATGGTTCTGGGCGAAAATCCTGCACGTTTCCCGCGCTGATGCCGCGGTGAAAGAAGCCGCCGCGTCGTGGGTTGAGCTGTGCGACTGGGTGCCCGCCCTGCTTTCCGGTACCACCGCGCCGGACAAAGTGGTGCGCGGGCGTTGCAGCGCCGGGCACAAAATGCTCTGGCATCCGTCCTGGGGCGGCCTGCCACCGAAAGATTTCTTCGCCGCCCTTGATCCGTTGCTGGTTGAAAACCTGCCATATCCGCTCTTTACCGATACCGTCACCGCCGAACAGGCCGTCGGTACCCTTACCCCTGAATGGGCAGCACGTCTCGGTTTACCGGCAAGCGTGGTGCTTTCCGGCGGCGCATTCGACTGCCATATGGGCGCCGTCGGTGCGGGCGCACAGCCGTATACGCTGGTGAAAGTCATCGGCACGTCCACCTGCGACATTCTGATTGCCGATAAAGCCCGCGTTAACGATCGTGCCATTGCCGGGATTTGTGGTCAGGTCGAAGGCAGCGTGGTGCCGGACATGATCGGGATGGAAGCCGGGCAGTCTGCCTTTGGCGACATGTACGCCTGGTTCAGCCGTCTGCTGAGCTGGCCGCTAATTCAGGCGGCGAAAACCCATCCTGAACTGCAAACACAGTTAACCGCATTACAAAAAAACCTCCTGTCGGATCTCACCGCCGCCTGGGCCGCCAATCCGAAACTGGATCACCTGCCGCTGGTGCTCGACTGGTTCAACGGCCGCCGCACGCCGTTTGCCAACCAGCGCCTGAAAGGCGTGATTACCGATATCAATTTAGGTACCGAAGCGCCGGAACTGTTCGGGGGCTTTATCGCCGCCACCGCCTTTGGCGCACGCGCCATCATGGAGTGTTTCGAACAGCAGGATATTCCGGTGGAAAACGTGCTGACCCTCGGCGGCATTGCGCGTAAATCGCCGGTCATCATGCAGGTGTGCGCCGACGCCATGAACCGTCCGCTGCAAATTGTCGCTTCAGATCAGTGCTGTGCGCTGGGTGCGGCGATCTTTGCCGCCGTCGCCGCCGGTGAATTCAGCGACGTGCCTGCCGCGCAGGAAAAAATGGCCTGCAGCATCGAACGCACGCTGCTGCCGGATCCGCAGCGCGTCGAGCAATATCAGCGCCTGTACGAACGTTATCAGCAATGGTGTGTCACGACTGAACCGCTGTTCGCAGCGAAGACGACGCATTAATTCCTCTTTCTCATATCCGATATTCAGGAGTAACAAATGGACGCGTTTAAACATCTCGAAGTGTGGTTCGCTATCGGCAGTCAGCATCTGTACGGGCCGGAAACGTTACGTCAGGTCAAAGAGAATGCCGAAAAAGTGGTGAACGGCCTGAACACGGAAGCCGGTTTGCCGATTAAGCTGGTGCTCAAACCCCTGGTGACCACGCCGGACGAAATCACCGCCCTGTGCCGCGAAGCGAACTACCACAACCCGTGCGTGGGGATCATCACCTGGCTGCACACCTTCTCGCCGGCCAAAATGTGGATCGCCGGCCTGAGCATCCTGCACAAGCCGCTGTTACAGTTCCATACGCAGTTCAACGCCGAAGTGCCGTGGGACACCATGGACATGGACTTCATGAACCTGAACCAGACTGCGCACGGTGGCCGTGAATTTGGCTTCATCGGTGCCCGTATGCGTCAGCAACATTCCGTGGTGGCCGGGCACTGGCAGGACGGTGAATCACATCGCCGCATCGCTCAGTGGATGCGCGTATCGGCGGCAAAAAATGAAAGTCAGCACCTGAAAGTGGCGCGTTTTGGCGACAACATGCGTGAAGTGGCAGTGACCGAAGGCGATAAAGTCGCCGCACAAATCCAGTTTGGCTACACCGTCAGCGCGTACGGTATCGGCGATCTGGTGAGTGTGATCAACGAAGTCAGCAAAGGTGACGTGGATACGCTGGTGGAAGAGTACGAAGCCACGTACCGTCTCACCGATACGGTCAAAGTCAACGGCGAACGCCGTGAAAACCTGCTGGACGCCGCGAAGATCGAACTGGGCATGACCCGTTTCCTCGAACAAGGCAAATTTGGTGCCTTCACCACTAACTTCGAAGATCTGCACGGCATGAAACAACTGCCGGGGCTGGCAGTACAGCGTCTGATGCAAAAAGGCTACGGCTTTGGCGGCGAAGGCGACTGGAAAACATCCGCCCTGCTGCGCATCATGAAAGTGATGGCCAGCGGCCTGAAAGGCGGCACGTCGTTTATGGAAGATTACACCTACCACTTCAAACCGGGGAACGATCTGGTGGTGGGCTCGCACATGCTGGAAGTGTGCCCGTCGATTGCCAAAGAAGAAAAACCGTTGCTGGATGCGCAGTTTCTCGGCATAGGCGGCAAAGCGGATCCGGCGCGTCTGATCTTCTCCACCCCGGCAGGTCCGGCGGTGAACGCCAGCGTCATCGACATGGGCGACCGCTTCCGTCTGCTGGTCAATCTGGTGGATACCGTCGAACAGCCTCATCCGCTGCCAAAATTGCCGGTCGCCCGCGCTATCTGGAAAGCCCAGCCATCACTGGCTACCGCGGCAGAAGCCTGGATCCTCGGCGGCGGCGCGCACCACACGGTATTCTCGCAGGCACTGGATATCGACGCGCTGCGTCTTTATGCCGAGCTTTCCGGAATTGAGTTGCTGGTGATAGATAACGACACGACGCTGGCAGACTTCAAAAACCAGATCCGCTGGAATGAGGTGTATTACAAGCTGTGCAGCCGTTAATCACGCAGGCCGTCGCCACGGCGGCCATGTGAATCACGCTGAGTCATCATGAGATTTCGCAGCGGCGCGCAGAGTCTGTTGTGCCGCTGTGAAATCCGCCTTACGCCGATTCCCTCTCCACCAGCCCCGGTGCGACGATAATATTCTGCGCCTCCAGATTTTGCCCCCCAATCCTCAGCATTAACCGGCGTGCCGCCGAATAACCAATTTCCCTGGCCGAGTTGACGATTGACGTCAGCGGAGGCTCGGTCAGCGCGGATTCCGGCGCATCCTCCATGCCGATCAGCGCGACTTTTTGCTGGAAGAAGTTATCGACAGCGCCACCGCCGACCTGGGTGCCGGTGCGCATCACACCAAAATAGGCACCGAGCGCAACGGAGGCTTTATGGCAGACGATGGCGCTGATTTTCGGGTAACGGGATAACAAGGCTTCTGCTGCATCGGCGGCGCATTTCTGCTGATAATCACACTCGATGATCCACTCACTGCGAAACGGCAGGCCGTATTGCAACAGCGTGGCGCAGAAGCCGCCCAGCCGCTCGGCGCGAGTGAGCGAATTGCTCAGGCCGCCCAGATACGCGATCTGTTTATGCCCGCGTTTGATCAGATATTCGGTGGCCATTTTCGCGGCCAGCATGTTGTCCGGGCGCACCACATCTACCCCTTCGATACCGCCGGAGCGCGCCGCGCAGATCAGCGGCACCCCATGTTCTTCCGCTTTTTCTTTCAGCCCGGCAATCGAATTCACCCCACCGGCGATAACGATGCCGTCAACGCCGTGCGTCAGTAAGGTATCAAAACAGCGCTCAAGGCCCTTGCCGGTTGAGCCGCTTTGCAGCAGAAACAGCACTTTGCCCTGCGCCTCAAACATCTCGCTCAGCCCGGCGGTCATTTCGGCATAAAAAGGCTCGCAGATATCGCGAACAATCAGCCCGACCACGCCGGATTCGCCGCCGCGCAGCGTACTGGCCTGACGGTTGCGCACAAACCCCAGTTCATCGACCGCACGGTTTACGCGCTCGGAGGTGGTCTGTGAAATTCGTCCTTTGCCGCTCAGCACCAGTGACACCGTGGTAACGGAAACTCCCGCGTGCTGCGCGACGTCAATAATCGTGATTTTTTTATGATTCATTGGACGTCATCGTTCATTTGAAACTCCATAAAACGGGATCCTTTCCCGCCCGCATTATTTACAACATTAAAAAATAAGCGTGGTCAGACAGTTATACCTAATTCACCGGATTGAGTAAAACGTTAAACCTGCCACCAGACCCGGCACAGAGGGAATGATCGAATATTGTGATTCACACCACGTATTATTTAGGTAAAACGTTTTATCTTTAGCGCCGTCAACACACAGCTAACACCAACACTTACAGGGAGCAGCTATGCCTGCCAGTAAAAAACAAAAAATTACGCTTTGGGAATTCTTCCAGAGTCTGGGTAAAACCTTCATGCTGCCGGTGGCTCTGCTGTCGTTTTGCGGCATCATGCTGGGCATCGGCAGCTCGTTAAGCAGCCACGATGTGGTGACCCTGCTCCCCGCACTGGGCAATCCGATCCTCCAGCTGATTTTCGTCTGGATGAGCAAAGTCGGTTCCTTCGCGTTCAGCTTCCTGCCGGTGATGTTCGCTATCGCAATCCCGCTGGGCATGGCGCGTGAGAACAAAGGCGTCGCGGCGTTTTCCGGCTTCGTCGGCTTCGCGGTGCTGAATCTGGCGATTAACTTCTACCTGACCGCCAACGGCACGCTGCCGACCGTGGATCCTGCGGTACTGAAAGCCAACAACATCCAGATGATCCTCGGTATTCAGTCTATCGACACCGGTATTCTGGGCGCGGTGATCGTCGGTATCATCGTGTACATGCTGCATGAACGCTACAACACCATCCGCCTGCCGGATGCACTGGCCTTCTTCGGCGGTACCCGTTTCGTGCCTATCGTCACCACCGTGGTGCTCGGTTTAGTCGGTCTGCTGATCCCGCTTATCTGGCCGTTCTTCGCCGCTGGCATCAACGGTCTTGGCCGTCTGATTCAGGGCGCGGGCGTGTTCGGGCCGATGATTTTTGGTTCCGGCGAACGTCTGCTGCTGCCGTTCGGTCTGCACCATATTCTGGTGGCACTGATCCGCTTCACCGAAGCCGGCGGTACGCTGGATGTCTGTGGCCGTGAAGTGAGCGGCGCGCTGACCATCTTCCAGGCGCAGCTTTCCTGCCCGACCACGCACGGTTTCTCTGAAAGTGCCACACAGTTCCTGTCTCAGGGCAAAATGCCTGCCTTCCTCGGCGGCCTGCCGGGCGCAGCGCTGGCGATGTACCACTGCGCGAAACCTGAAAACCGTCATAAAATTAAAGGCCTGCTGATTTCCGGCGTGGTGGCGTGCGTGGTGGGCGGCACCACAGAACCGATCGAATTCCTGTTCCTGTTCGTGGCGCCAGTGCTGTATGTGATCCACGCCATTCTGACCGGTCTGGGCTTCACCATTATGTCGGTTCTGGGCGTCACCATCGGCAATACCGACGGTAACATCATCGATTTCGTGGTCTTCGGCATCCTGCACGGCACGGCGACCAAATGGTATCTGGTACCCGTTGTGGCAGCCATCTGGTTTGCGGCTTACTATGCCATCTTCCGCTTCTCCATCATGCGCTTTAATATCAAAACGCCGGGTCGCGAATCGGAAAGCATGCCTGACGCAGCGCCGGTGCCTTCTTCCAGCAAATCCGGCTACAACGTCCCGGCTATTCTCAGCGCGCTGGGCGGTGCCGAAAATATCGTCTCTCTGGACAACTGTATCACCCGCCTGCGCCTTTCCGTCTCGGATATGTCACGGGTGGATGACGCAACACTGAAAGCTAACCGTGCCATTGGCGTGGTTCATCTCAACGACCACAATTTGCAGGTCGTGATCGGGCCGCAGGTACAGTCGGTGAAAGATGAACTGGATTATCTGATCCGCGAAGCGGCCAGCCATTCAGCTCCGCAAGGGGTGACGGCGTAAGCACTGAAACCGCAGGGCGACCTTGTGTCGCCCTTTTCAGCTTTCTTCAGGGAGTGAAAAATGACTTCAACTTCTTTCGATTTTTCCACCGTGGTGGATCGCCACGGCAGCTGGTGTACGCAGTGGGATTACGTCGCTGACCGTTTTGGCAGCGCTGATTTACTGCCCTTCACCATCTCCGACATGGATTTCGCCGCCGCGCCGTGCATTCTCGAAGCCTTGCAAAAACGTCTGCAACACGGCGTCCTCGGCTACAGCCGCTGGCAGCATGACGATTTCCTCGGCGCGGTCGCGCACTGGTATCAGCAGCGATTCAACAGCCAGATCGATCGCGACATGGTGGTATACGGTCCGTCGGTGATTTACATGGTGGCGCAACTGATCCGCCAGTGGAGCCAGCCGGGCGACGGCGTGGTGACCTTCACCCCCGCTTACGATGCATTTTTCAAAGTGGTGGAAGGCAATCAGCGCACCATGCTTTCCAGCCCGCTGACCAAAAAGGGCAACGACTGGGCGCTGGATCCACGCCAGCTGGAAACGCTGCTGGCACAGCCGACCTGCTCAGTGCTGCTGTTATGCAGCCCGCACAACCCGACCGGAAAAGTCTGGACGCGCGCAGAGCTGACGCTGATTGCTGAACTGTGTGAGCGCCACAACGTGCGGGTGATCAGCGATGAAATCCACATGGACATGGTCTGGGGCGACAATACGCATACGCCGTGGAATGAAACCGGCCGTGGCGAATGGGCGCTGCTGACTTCCGGCTCGAAAAGCTTCAACATCCCGGCGCTGACCGGCGCTTACGGGCTGATCAGCCACAAAGCGCAGCGCGAAGCCTATCTGCATCAGCTCAAAGCCTGCGACGGCTTATCCTCTCCGGCAGTGCTGGCGATCCACGCTCACGTTGCTGCTTATCAGGCCGGTGAGCCCTGGCTGGATGCGTTGCGCAACTATTTGCAGGGCAATCTGCGCTATGTGGCCGACAAGCTGAATGCCGCGTTCCCGGCCCTCAACTGGCAGCCGCCGCAATCCACTTATCTGGCGTGGATCGACCTGCGCCCGCTGGGCATTGACGACAAACTGCTGCAAAAAGAGCTGATCGAACATCAAAAAGTCGCCATCATGCCGGGATATACCTACGGTGAAGAAGGCAACGGTTTCCTGCGTCTCAATGTGGGCTGCCCGCGGTCGAAAGTTGAAGCGGGAGTTGAAAAATTAATCAGCGGTATCAGGGCATTACGGTAAGCGCTTCCCCCTGCGAAGGGGGAGAATGCACGGCGTGTTTGCAGGCGTTCTCAATGCCAGCACACACATCAGACGGCTGAGTTTTTCTTCATCCCCCACCCCAACCCTCCTCTTCGCCGGGGAGGCAGCAAAACCAAAACCTTCCTTGTTGCGCAACTAAATCCAGTTATAATGCCCCGCACATTTCAATAATAATGAGTGCACACCATGATCGACACACGCCTTCCCCTCACTGATATCCACCGCCACCTTGATGGCAACATTCGCGCTCAAACCATTCTCGATTTAGGTCGTCAGTTTAATCTGACCCTGCCTGCTGACGAACTCGACGCCCTGCGCCCGCACGTGCAGGTGATGCACGCGGAACCGGATCTGGTCAGCTTCCTGCAAAAACTGGACTGGGGCGTGAAAGTGCTGGGCGACATCGACGCCTGCCGTCGCGTTGCCAAAGAAAACGTGGAAGATGCCGCGAAGGCCGGTTTGCATTACACCGAGCTGCGTTTCTCGCCGTACTACATGGCGATGAATCACAATTTGCCGGTTGCCGGCGTGGTGGAAGCGGTGATCGAAGGGATCTGTGAAGGGCAAAAAAATCATGATATCGATGTGCGTCTGATCGGTATTCTGAGCCGTACTTTTGGTGAAGATGCCTGCGTGCAGGAGCTCGAAGGCCTGCTGGCGCACCGCGACGGTATTACCGCGCTGGATCTGGCCGGTGATGAACTCGGTTTTCCGGGCAGTCTTTTCCTCAGCCACTTTAACCGCGCGCGTGATGCAGGCTGGCGTATTACCGTTCACGCCGGTGAAGCGGCAGGCCCTGAAAGCATCTGGCAGGCCATCCGTGAACTGGGCGCTGAGCGTATCGGCCACGGCGTGAAAGCGGCGCAAGATCCGACGCTGATGGATTTCCTGGCGAAGCACCAGATTGGTATCGAATCCTGCCTGACCTCCAATATTCAAACCAGCACCGTGGCGTCGCTTGAGCAGCACCCGCTGGCGACGTTCCTGCGTCACGGCGTTCTGGCGTCGATCAATACCGATGACCCGGCGGTTCAGGGCATTGAAATCGCCAACGAGTACAACGTTGCCGCGCCAGCCGCGGGCCTGACGCAAAATGAAATCCGCAAAGCGCAGGAAAACGGCCTGACCATGGCCTTCCTGACCGATGCGGAAAAACAGGCAATCCGCGACAAAGTCTCGGCGTAACTGTTTCTGACTCCATAAAAAAGGGCGAGAATGATTCTCGCCCTTTTGTCTTTCTGTCAGCCGGTTATGCTGATGTCACGTCTTCTTTTTTCACCTGTGCAGCCGCGTCTTCACGCGCCACGCGTCTGGCATAACGCGAGGCCAGCACCGCGCACACCATCAGCTGGATCTGGTGGAAAATCATCAGCGGTAAGACCATCGCCCCGACGGCTGCCGCCGGGAACAACACGTTCGCCATCGGGATCCCGTTCGCCAGGCTCTTCTTCGACCCGCAGAAGACAATGGTGATTTCATCTTTAGTGTTAAAGCCAAACAAGCGCGCCACAAACGTATTGATGATCAACACAATGGTCAGCAGCACAATCGAGCAACCCAGCACCGCCAGCAGTGACCAGCCGTCAATCTGATGCCAGATCCCTTCCACTACCGCCGCGCTGAAGGCCACGTACACCACCAGCAGGATGGAAGAGCGGTCGGTCACGTTAACGATTTTCTTATGTCGCTGCACCCAGCCCCCGATCAGCGGACGGCACAGATGCCCGATGATGAAAGGTACCATCAGTTGCAACACGATCGACCCGATGGCATGCAGCGTATCGCTGGTGCCGCCCTGCGTATGCATCAGCAGGCCCACCAGCACCGGCGAAAGGAAAACGCCGAGAATGCTGGAGGCCGACGCGCTGCAAATCGCCGCCGGAATATTCCCGCCCGCCACCGAGGTGTAGGCGATGGCCGACTGCACGGTGGCAGGCAGCGCGCAGAGATACAGAAAACCGTAATACAGCGTCGGGGTTAAAATCCCCACCGGCACCAGCCATTTCATCCCCAGCCCCAGCAGCGGGAACAGTGCGAAGGTGCTGAGGAAAACGACAACGTGTAAACGCCAGTGGCCGATCCCCGACATGATCGCTTCGCGGGACAACTTCGCGCCGTGCATAAAGAACAGCAGCGCGATGGCCGCGGTGGTCAGGTGTTCGAAGATCGTTTTGTAAATCCCTTCACAAGGAAAGAACGACGCGACCACCACCACACAGATCAGAATCAGCAAAAACTTATCGATTTTTAACCAGGACATGGACCTTCCTTGCCAGATAAACAGGTGCGGTTAACACCTCGTGAAAATAACAACGGCGACTTATTTTTTGACGTTCAGCGTCGCGCGTTGCTCAGAAGATTGCATACCCAGTTCGATCAGTTCCATCACGCGGATAGCGTCGCCCGCGGGCACCGGATTTTCACCCTGGCCGTTAATCGCATCACGCACACCGGCGTAATAGGCCGGATAGTTGCCCGGCAGGGTCAGCAGCGATTTTTCCGCCAGCACGCCGTCATGGCTCAGCGTCACCACGCCATCGCGCATGTCGTAACCCCAGTCAGCCTGCGGCAAACGTTCGCCCGCTTTCAGACGATCTTCCTGAGGATCCAGCCCGAATTTCACATAGCTGCCTTTTTCGCCCTGTACGATAAAGCGCGCCGTTTCGGCCACGGCGTAGACGGTGCTGTGCAGCACCACGCGACGGCGCGGATAGGTCAGCACGGCGTTGAAATAATCCACCGCTTTACCGCCGGGGCGCAGCACCGCCAGATCGGCCTGTAAGGTGTCCGGCGTACCGAACAACTGCAATGCCTGATCCAGCAGATGCGATCCTAAGTCATACCAGATGCCGCTGCCCTGCGCCGCGCTCTCACGCCAGCGTTCCAGCACCTGCGGTTTGTAACGATCGTAATGCGATTCGAAATAAACGATATCGCCAAGAGAACCTTCGTTGATCAGCGTTTTCACGGTCAGGAAATCGGAGTCCCAGCGGCGGTTATGGAACACCGACAGCACTTTGCCTTTTTCACGCGCCAGCGCATCCAGCTCGCGGGCCTCTTCCAGCGTGACGGTAAAGGGTTTATCGACGATGACGTGCTTACCCGCTTCCAGCGCCAGTTTCGCCAGCGGGAAGTGCGTGGTGTTTGGCGTGGGGATCACCACCAGATCGATATCCGGATCGGCAAACACCTTCTCAGGGGAATCCACTACCCTGACCTGCGGCCATTCTGCATGCACTTTTCCGGCATCACTGCTCGACACCACGGCCAGTTCCAGACCCGGCGTGCCGTCGATCAGCGGTGAGTGGAAGGTTTTGCTGGCGAAGCCATAACCGATGAGGCCAACCCGCAGAGTTTGAGACATAGTATTTTCCTTTTGTTAACGGTCTTGCCCGTCAGGACGCAATGTGTCTGATTTGACACCAGGATAAGGTGGCGAACAAGTTAAAATTACGTTTTCTAAAGGTGATAAGCCGCTGTGATGCAGGCATAAATCCCCGCGAGATATTCCCTGATGGCCTTATGCGGATTCGCGGATCACTAGCGAATAGCCGAGATCCACCACGCTTTCCGCCACCGGAATGCCTTCGATTTTATCCGCCAGCATCCGGGCCGCCTTCACCCCGAGTTCCCACTTATCCACACTTACGGTGGTTATCGCCGGGCGGTTGTGGGCGGCAAAATTCAGGTCTGCGAAGCCGATAACCGACAGATCGCCCGGCACCCGCAACCCCTGCGCTTCCGCCTCCATAATCGCGCCCTGCGCCAGCGTGTCAGAACTGCAAATGATGGCATCGAAACGTTTACCCTCCGCCATCATCTGACGCAGCGCATTGCGCCCGATCTCCATATTCGCCGGACGGGAGACAATCAGCTCTTCAATCTCATGCTCAGGCCGGGTGCGCAACACCGCCTGCGCACCCTTTTTCCGCACCACCGCGCGGCGGTCAGAGGCACAGATAAAGCCGAAGCGGGTGAAGCCTTTATCCAGAAAATACGCGCCAATCGCGTTGCCGACTTTTTCATGGGAGAAGCCGATCAGCATGTCGATGGGCGTGGGCGTTAAATCCCAGATTTCAACCACGGGAATATTGGCGTTCAGAATAATGCGTTTCAGTTCTGAGGTGTGATGAATACCGGTGAGCACGATGCCGTCCGGGCGGCGGGAAAGCAGTGTCGCCACAATGTCCGTTTCCGCCTCCGGCTCGTAGCCGACAATGCACAGCAACATGTGGTAACCGCGCAGCGCCAGCTCATCGCTTATCGCCTGCACGGTATCGACAAACATATTGTTATTAATCTGCGGCACTACCACGGCGATAAGCTTGGTGCGGCTGGTCGCCAGCCCGCCGGCCAGCATGTTGGGGATGTAGCCGGTAATATTCACCGCATCCATCACGCGGGAGATAGTCGCCGGGCGCACCACTTTCGGGTTATTCAGCGCCCTGCTCACCGTCATCGGTGACAGACCGGCTTCTTTCGCCACATCTTCGAGCGTGGCAGAACGGGTTCGATTCTTATAGGTTTTTTGGGTGTTATTCAAAGCATTGCCCACTGTTTTCGGGTGTCAAAAATTAGAATGTTTGCGCAATCATTGCCAGTTTCTCACAGCGCCGCCAGCGGGTTAAGCTGAAAATGTTTAGTGTTTGTTACGAAATTGATGCCAATAAAAAATCCACGTCTGAGCGTGGATTTTTTGTTGCCGGTTAAGGCCGTTTTAGCCGGTCACTGCCGCACCGTTAAAAGGGTCTGATCACCGCTAACACCCCGATCACTGCCACGGCCACCACGATAATTGCCGACGCCTTACCTAAAATGGCGAAGTTTTTGGTCGGCTGGCCGATTGCACGGCGGCGAAGTTCACCGGAAAGCATGCCGTGAAGGGCGGAAAGCCCCACCACCACCAGCAGTTTGATCAGCAACCAGGCGTGCGGAAATTTGCCGTAACTGACAATCATCCAGATACCGGCGATCCAAAGCAGGAGCATCGCCGGGCTGGTGACGCAGCGGTTCCATTTGCGCACATAGCCGAGCAGCGCCGCCTGGCTGGCCTCCTTCGCCGCCGCGTTGCCGGTGACCGCGAAAACCATCGCCATCCCCATCATTCCGCCAATCCACAACACCCCTGCAATAACGTGTACGGCATTCAGCCACTCATGAAGCATGTTTTATTCCTTCTGAAAGTTAACGACATATTGCTCTGCCGGACAGAACCAACCCGCTGTCTGCAAACGGCTTTTACCGGATTATGTCTCTTTCCCCCAGTAAAGGCACGGTTAACCCGTCCACTTTGTCCCTTTCGTTTTTCGTCACCAGTAGGTAGACTGGTATACCTACCACTTACTCACCCCGAAGGAATTGCGCCATGCCAGTCTCCGATTCTCCCGCAGAAAGCGCCCGCGACCGCCTGCTGGGCGCGGCCAGAGTGTTGTTTTACAACGATGGCATCGCTGCGACGGGCATTGATGCCATCGTCAAAAAAGCCGGTGTGGCCAAAAAAAGCCTCTACAACAATTTCGAATCCAAAGCTGAACTGGTGGCCACGTACATTGAGATCCGCCACGACGAATGGCTGATGCTCTACAGCCGCCGTCTGCAACAGACTTCTGACGCCAGAGAAGGCGTGCTGGCGGTATTTCTGGCGTATGAGGATCACGCGGAATTCGCCTATGAGCGCGGCTTTCGCGGTTGCGGATTACTCAACGCCGCCGCAGAGTTACCCGCCGGCGCCCCCGGCAGAACGACGGTGCGCGGGCACAAAGAACAGGTGGAATCGATTCTGACCGCCCACCTTCTCACCCTGTTTAACGGCGATGAACTCAAAGCGCAGCGGATGGCGCGTCACTTCTCCTTCCTGCTCGAAGGGGCCATGTCCCGCGCGGGGCTTGAAGGCAACGGCGATTGTGTCCGGCAGGCCATGGCGATGGCAGAAGAGATGATGGAGGCGACGCAGGCATGAATCCCGGTGAACGTATGTCAGGCATGGGCGGCGTGCTGATCGCCGCACTGTTGTGGGGAACCACCGGAACGGCGGCGACCTTTGCGCCGGGCGTCAGCGCCGTTGCCATCGGTGCGGTGGCGATGGGCGTTGGCGGCATGTTACAGGCGCTGATCGCCCTGCGGGGCATTGCCCGTCACCGCGCCACGCTGCGCCACCACTGGCGGATGTTGCTGACCGGTGCGCTGGCGGTGGCGGTGTATCCGCTGGCGTTTTATGCCTCCATGCATCTGGCGGGGGTGACGGTCGGGACGGTGATTTCCATCGGTTCCGCACCGCTGCTGTCTGCACTGATTGAATATGGTCTTGACGGACAGCGCCTGACGCGCCGCTGGATGACCGGCGCGGCGGCGGGCGTCGCAGGCATGGTGCTGCTCTGTCTGGCCGAAAGTGCGCACTCCTCCTCCACGGCGCAGCAGTCAGAGGTGATCACCGGCATTGCGCTCGGGCTGCTGGCCGGTCTGACCTACGCCCTTTACTCTTGGGCGGCGCGTCATCTGATGCAGCGCGGAATTCCTTCGCGCACCGCCATGGGGGCGACCTTTGGCTTCGGCGGAATAATGCTGATGCCGGTACTCTTTGCTACCGGCGCGCCGTTGCTGGCCTCGTGGAATAACGCCGCCGTCGGCATTTACATGGCGCTGGTCCCGATGTTTATCGGCTATCTCTGTTACGGCTACGGGCTGGCGCGCATTCCGGCCAGTATGGCGACCACCATTACGCTGCTCGAACCCGCCGTTGCGGCGGTGCTTGCCGTGGTGATAGTCGGAGAAAGGCTGCCCGCTCTGGGTTGGGTGGGGATTGGCCTGATTGTCGCCTGCCTGCTGTGGATCACGGTGCCGGTGAAGAGACGCCGGCTGGCACAGGCGTAGAACAAGAGACGGGGGAATGGCAGCGAAAAGTGCGCCATTCCCGCCGGGTTGAGGGGTTTTACTTAGGTTTAATCATTCCCAGTGAATCTGCCAGGCGCTGTTTATCGGCATTACTCAGGTGCGGCGCGTTGAGCAGGCTGACCATCCGCGCACGCTCTTCCTTGCTGAATCCTCCGGCATTCAGTTGCTGGCTGAGCGCGTCGAGGATCAGTTTGTCGTACTGTGAAATCCGTTTTCTGACGTCCGCCAGATCGGCCGGTTTCCACTCAGGTTCCGGCTGCGACAGCCAGTCTGCCAGATAGCGGTACTGAATGGCTTTCGCCGCATCCATCTGCGCCTGAATAAACGGCGCGACCGACTGAGCGTCCACGCCCGCTTTCCCCGCCTCTTCCTGGGCTTCGGCCAGCACTTTCTGTTCCCTGACCAAATCCTCAACCGGTAAATGATGGGCCGCTTTATACCCCGCCACATCTTTCATCACCGCCATGCGCTGATTCATCGCTGAAGCCAGAGAAGTCGCCGCATCGGGGCTGGCGAAAGCCGAACTGGCCATGCAGAACAAAGATAAAAACAACACGAGCTGGTGCATCACTCATTCCTTATCATTACGGGTTAAAAAAAGTAGCATAGACCCGCAATAATACCGCAGAGTGACAATATGCAAAAAAAATCAGGGCAACTGGCTCAGCCACTGGCTGCGGTATTGCGAAGGGGATCGCGCAGTGCTTTTGCGAAACACACGGCAGAAATAATTGCTGTCCACAAATCCGCAATGACTCGCGACTTCTTTAATTTTCAGCTCGTAGCCTTTGAGCAGCAGTTTCGCCCGCTCCAGACGCACGTGATTGAGGTATTCGCTAAAGCCGATATCGCCGGATTTTCTGAACAGATGCGACAGGTAATTGGGGGTGATGTGGAAGCGTTTCGCCACGTTTTCCCGCGTCAGCGGCAGCGAAGCATTTTCGTCGATGTATTTTTTCACCATCTCAAACAGTGCGCCACTGCGGGTCAGCACCTGGGCCCTGTTGGATAACTGCTCAAGGCAATGGCTCAGCAATCCGGCCACCACGCAGCGGGCGGTTTGCTGATCGTCGGGAAGAGAAACGCTTTCATTCATGGCCTGCAACAGGAAGGATCCCACGCGCGGGCCGAGGCGCGGCACGCTCTGTTTGTCGGTGCCGGTGAAGGCCTTGCCATCCCAGAATTGCAGGCTGAAACCCAGCTTTTCTTTGCTGAACAGAATACTCAGCAACACCGCGGGACGGTCCCATACCGTCAGATTCCACTTCCCGCCGGGGATATAAACGGCGTCCCCCTGCCTGAGTAAACCCTTGTCGCGGGTGATACTGCGATCATGCACCTCACCTTCGACCACAAATTCGATACGCGGAAAGCTCACCACACAGGCCAGTTCGGGCGGCGGCTGGGAGTTATCCGGGAAGCGCACCACCGGCGCGCCGCTGCCGGACACCGATCGGAAAAGGGTTTCAATGACGTCAGTCAGCATGTGAGCCTCCGGGGATTTCCTTTTACCATAACATACCCGTAACAACTTCGATGTTATGCCGGTGGCGGACTCTGTGACCCTGCGCAAATTGCCAAAAAAAAGCCCGACCTGCAGGCCGGGCGTTTCACTCCGTCAGACGTCACAGCACGTCGAGTAACCATTTCTGCGCAGGTGTCAGACGGCTGGCCGTTTCGGGCTTCAGCCACTTGCGCTGATCCTGCTGCTGCATATCGTCACGGTCGATATACAAACTGTGCAGCACCCGGCGGCGTGTGCCGAGGGTGTTATTGGTGCCGCCATGCCAGGCGTGCGCGTTGTAAATCATGACACTGCCTGCGGGGGCTTCAAACATCACTTCATCAGGATGCGGCAGCGCGGGGTCGGCCAGCACCTCTTCCGGCAGCTCCGGGCGATGGTGCGTGCCGGGAATGATACGCGGCGCGCCGTTGGCAGCACTCAGATCGTCAATCGCCACGATGGCATTCACCAGATGCACTTTAGGGAAATCCGGGCGCGGTTTTTTCCAGTCTGCATGAAGCGGCTGATGCCCGCCGTGGTGCAACGCTTCCCGTCCGTTCAGGCTCGACACCTTGAAGGCTCCCTGAAAAATATGGCGGCAGACAGAAAGGATCAGCGGATGCGCCCAGACTTTTTCCCACACGGTGCCTTTGTTAATCATGTTAGCGATGCGCGTCGCGGTGGCTTCCTGATGGTGTTCCACCGCCAGATTATCGCCCTCTTTTTCCACCAGAGAATCAAAGGCACTGCGCATATCTTCCAGCCAGTCTTTGTCGATAACATCATGAATAACCACATAACCTTTCGTCTCCAGCTCATCGAGTTGCGCCGGTGACAACGTCTGATTTGCGCCCAGCGCGGTGAGATACTGTTCTGTTGAAGTGTTCATGTTTTGCCTCGTCAGTTAACGTTTGCGTAACATCAAACTACGGGGAAAGGAGCAGGAAAAAACGATGAAAATCCTACGGAGATCTGGATTTTTGTGGGATCGGAAACGGAATGTGAGATAGCGCGCCATGACGGCTTTTCCCTGAAACAGAGCGGGAAGCATTTAAAATTTTAGTTTTGCATTGAAATTACTCACAACGTCATCTACACCTTAGTGAGGTGTGAACCTGTTGTTTACAGACGGGTTTATTACTTAACAGGGTTATTATAAACAGGCGTAGGGCTAGCCAGGTTTCGTCAATTACTGGGCAATTCTCAATCTGAGGCTGACATGAAAAAATACAATGTATTGCTGGCTGTGGCTTTGACGGCGTTTATCTCTTCCAGTGCTTTTTCCGCAGAACTGATGAAGAAAGTGGATTTTGAAAAAGTGGCGTCTGAATACACCAAAGTGGGTTCAGTGACGACGTCCAATAAAACCTCTCAGTCCGGCGCTATCGAAGACCTGTCGAAAAAAGCCGATAAAAAAGGCGGTGACGTCTTCGTTTTAACCTCCGGCAATACCAATAATAAGATCCACGGTACTGCGGACGTTTATAAGAAAAAGTGATTTTTAAACGTTAAAACCGGTTTTCTTAACATGCCCATTTCATGATGGGCATGTTATTTTTTGCGTCTTATGAAATATTCCCCGCCAGTCTGCTTTCTAATCTCATTTCCCGCACTTAAATAGCAACTATTGTTGTTTTACATCCCTTCCCCCTGAATCCAATAATCCTTGTTAACAACCTGTTTCGAAAACAAGGGAAAGCGATGGGATACCGTTTAAGTTTGCTGGAAAAAAGTCCGCTGGATGACCACGAAGATGCGGCCGGTGCGCTCAGACGCACGCTGGAACTGGCGCAAAAAGCCGAACGCTGGGGCTATCACCGGTTCTGGCTGGCCGAGCATCACAATACGGACAAACTGGCGATCTCCTCGCCTGAAATTGTCATCGCCTGGATCCTGGCGCATACCCGGCAACTGCGGGTCGGTTCCGGGGGCGTGATGCTGCAACACTACAGCCCGTTCAAGGTGGCGGAGAATTTCAATCAGCTGGCCTCGCTGGCGCCGGGACGTGTTGATCTCGGTATCGGCAAAGCGCCGGGCGGATTGCCACTTTCCACCCACGCGTTGCAGTACGCCGTCGATCCTGCCCGTAAAGGCGATTTTGCCGAACAGCTTCGCCAGCTGGATGACTGGCTGTCGGTGCCGGTCAGAGGGCATGGCGATGACCGCCTGTCTGTGACGCCGCAACCGCCGCAGCCTGCCTCACGCTTTTTGCTGGGTGCCAGTGAGCAAAGCGCGCGGCTGGCGGCGAGCCTCGGCTGGAACTTCGTTTTCGCCGCCCATCTGAATGCCGACGAGCGCGATATTTCCCGCGCCCTTTCCGCCTATTCGCATGACAGCAACGGCAGGCGCGCCCTGCTGGCCGTGCCGGTGATCGTGGCCGACACGGCGGCGAAAGCGGCCAGCCTGGTGGATAACAGCCAGCGATATCGCGTGACCGGCAGCGACGGTCAGAGCGTCAACGTCGGCAGTCTGGAACAGGCCGAGCTGTACGCGCGCCAGTCGGACGCCGCGTCTCATGAAATTGAAGAGCGCAAATCCGCCGTGCTGCACGGCACCGGCGAGGAGGTCCATCAGCAACTGGAGGCGTTGCAGGCGAAATACGGCATTGAGGAATTTGTGATAGATACCCCGCTGGCACAGCCGCAGGCGCGCCTGCGTTCTCTCGAATTACTCGCCACGTCCAGCGTGGCGCTGGCCTGAGGATCTGAACATGAGCCAAGGTATTCGTCTTGCCCGTGAGTCCGACGCAGCAGCCCTGCACTGCCTGCTGCAAAAGGCCTACGCGCCGCTTCTCGAGCACAATATTCACTTCACCATTACCCGCGCCAGCGTGGAAGACGTGCGGCAGGTTATCCGCAGTGAAACCACTTATGTTTTGGAAACCGATGCCGGACTGACCGCCACCCTGACCACCCGCTTTCCGTGGACACCGGCAAAAAATCATCTCGCCCCCTGGCCTTTTGTGCACTGGTTCGCGGTGGCCGAACAGGCGAAGGGCCAGGGTTTTGGCCGCGAAATTATCCGTCACGTCGAAGAAACGTTTTTACGCGATACGCTGAAATCCCCCGCCGTGTATCTGGCTACGGCGATCAGACACCCGTGGCTGACAGATCTCTATTTGCGCCGTGGCTACGAGCCGTTTCATACCGCGACCAATGCGCTGGGCGTCGAGCTAGTGTATCTGCGTAAAATTCTCGATCAGCAGGCATTCGACGTACAGGAAAATAAGCCACAGGTTCGTTCACTCACTGAATTACGCGCGCCGGTTTAGCGCCGCCCGGTTAAATCAATAAGGAATTCACAATGAGCCACAATAAATACCTTCGTCTGGGTGCCATTATTCAGGGCGCATCGGGAAATATGTCGGCGTGGCGACACCCTGACGCTGTCGCCGACGCCAGTATTAATATTCAGTTCTGCCAGCAATTAGCGCAAAAAGCCGAACAGGCTAAATTTGATTTCTTATTTGTTGCCGACGGGCTTTTTATTACTGAGAAATCTATCCCGCATTTTCTTAACCGTTTTGAGCCGATTACCCTGCTTTCGGCGCTGTCGCTGGTCACCGATAAAATTGGTCTGGTGGCGACCCTTTCAACGTCCTACAGCGAGCCGTTCACCGTCGCACGTCAGTTTGCCAGCCTCGATCATCTGAGCGGTGGCCGGGCGGGCTGGAACGTCGTCACCTCCCCGCTGGAAGGCTCGGCCAAAAACTTCTCCCGTGACAAACACCCGGAGCACGACGAACGTTACCGCATCGCCAGTGAGTACGTCAGCGTGGTGAAAGGGCTGTGGGATTCGTGGGAAAAGGATGCGTTCGTGCGTAACAAAGCCAGCGGCGAATTCTTCGCTTCCGAAAAATTACACACGCTGAATCATCAGGGAAAATACTTCTCGGTGCAGGGCCCGCTCAACGTCGGGCGCTCACCGCAAGGCCGTCCGGTGGTATTTCAGGCCGGCGCGTCCGAACAGGGCAAAGCCTTTGCCGCCGAAGCGGCTGACGCGATTTATACCCGTCAGGAAACGCCTGAACTGGCCCGCGCATTCCGCGAGGATGTCCGCCGTCAGCTGGTGGAAAATGGCCGCAACGCCGACGATATCCGCGTGTTCCAGGGCATCAGCGTGATTATCGGTGACACGGTCAGCGAGGCTGAGCGCCAGTATCAGGAAACCGCGCAGTTAGTGACGCTGGAAAGCGCGCTGGATTACCTCGGGCGTTACTTTGAGCATTACGATTTCAGCCAGCACGACCCCGACGCGCCCTTCCCGGACATCGGCGATCTGGGCCAGAACAGCTTTCGCAGCACCACCGACGAAATCAAACGCAATGCGCACGCACGCGGGCTGACACTGCGTCAGGCGGCACTGGAAGCCGCCACGCCACGCCCGACGTTCCTTGGCACGCCTGCGGATGTCGCCGACGGACTGGAACACTGGTTTACCTCCGGCGCCACTGACGGCTTTATCGTGCGCGGCGGCACGCCGACGGCATTTGACGTCTTTGCCGACCAGGTGATCCCGCTGTTACAGGCCCGCGGGGTGTACCGCACGGAGTATGAAGGGAAGACGCTGAGGGAAAATCTGGGGTTAGCCGAGCCGGAAAACCAGTTTGCGGCGCAGGCCGCACAAGAGGAAATTGCCACCGCGTAAGGTGCAGCCAGACAGGTGATCACCGTCCTGTCTGGCTTTTGTTTATTCCCACCACCCGTTTATGCCCAGCCTCTCAGAAATAGTGCTTTTCCAGAATGGCAGAACCGTCATCAATGGATTTATGAATCAGTTTCACGCAGCGTTTGCTGTCACCCGCCTCTAACGCCAGCAGCAGCTGATCGTAATTGTGCTGGCCCTGTGCCATGTGCGCCGATTGCGGATAGAGATAGTTAAAACACGGACCGATTTGCACCCAAAGTTGTTCAATCAGCGCCGTCAGCGTCGGCATACCGGCGATGTCATACAGCGCAAAACGAAACTCGCGGTTAGCCTGTAACGCCTCTTCCACGTTATTCACCACTTTCGCCGCCATAAATTGGGCATTCAGCGTTTTCAGCTGCGTCAGGCAGGCTGGCGTTGCCCGCTCGCAGGCCTGAGACACCGCCAGACCTTCGAGATTTTTACGGATCAGCGTGATTTCCTGATAACGCGTCAGCGCGATTTTAGGCACCAGAAATGCCTGCGCGGGCGTGGCATCCAGCGCGCCCGCAGACACCAGCCGCAGCAGTGCCTCGCGCACCGGCGTGACGCTGGTGCCCAGTTGCGCCGCAATCTCTTTCGTGACCAGACGCGCGCCGGGCTTGAGGATGCCGACGATCAGCGCCCCTTTCAGTTTGGCTTCGACCTGCATGGTTAAACTGACACGCTGCGCTTTTTCCATCTCAAACATGTGACATTTTCCTTTAGCAAAAATATGGCTTTTCTTTTGCGGTTTAATCCGTAGCTTGCCAAAAATACATTATATAGGATATATCATGTATTGAGGAGTTGAACATTGCTTGTACGTTTTCTGTGACGCCGGACGTCACGTTAATTCCGTCAACTTTGCTGGCGGCTTCACTTTGGGAATGACCGTAGATGAAAATACCTGCCTTTAAGCTGGCTTCGCTGGCTGTGTTGATGAGCCTCATGACGCCGGTAGCCTTCGCTTCCGAACTGGTGATTGCCCAGACAACGTCCGCAACCGCGATGGATCCCGGTTTCCTTAAAGAGCCTGCCACGCTGGTAGACAACCTGTTTGACACGCTGGTGCTGCGCGATGCCAACATGCAGTTGCAGCCGGGTCTGGCCACCGCATGGAAAGCCCTCGATGACACCACCTGGTCGTTTACCCTTCGCCCCGGTGTAACATTTTCTGACGGCGAACCGGTCAATGCGCAGGCGGTGAAATTTTCTATCGATCGCATTCTCGATCCGGCCAATCACTCACCGACCATTTCGTATATCCGCACGATAAAATCCGTTGAAGTCAGCGGCGATCTTGAAGTGAAAATTCATACCACCGGCCCGGATCCGCTGCTGCCAACCCGCATGAGTCGCTACCCGACCTACATTGTACCGCCAGCTTACGTCACAAAAGTAGGGGCGGCTGAATTTGCCCGCAAACCCGTGGGTTCCGGCGCGTATATTCTGAAAGAATTTGTTCCGGATGAAAAAGTCGTGATGCAGGCCAATGCGGATTACTGGCGCGGCAAGCCCGCAATCGATACCGTCACCTGGCGTCCGATCCCGGAAGCCACCGCGCGCATTACCGCCCTGCTGACCGGTGAAGTTCAGCTGGTGGATGGCGTACCGGCTGATCTGGTGCCAGCGCTGAAAAACAAGCCGGGCGTTCATCTCGAACAGGTTAAAAACGGCGGGCTCACAATCTATCTCGGGCTGAAGAACGATCAGAAACCGCTTAACGACGTGCGCGTGCGTCAGGCGCTGTCACTGGCACTGAACCGCACCGCGTATACCCGCGATCTGCTGCACGGATTTGGCACGCCGACCGGCACCATGGCCGGGCCGAAAGATTTCGGTTATCAGGCGATACCCGCCCCGGCGCAGGATATCGCGAAGGCGAAATCCTTGCTGAGCGAAGCCGGTTACCCGCAGGGATTCACCCTGCGCTTCCAGGCGCCGCGCCGTTACATTGCCAGCGCCGACGTGGCACAGGCCATCGTGCAGGATCTGGCCGCCATCGGGGTGAAAGCCGAGCTGGAAGTGCCGGAGTGGTCGGTTTACACCCAGCAGGTTGCCGCACAAAAACAGGCACCGATGTACATGCTGGCGTGGGGTTCAACGCAAACGCTTGATGCCGACGCTGCGCTTTACCCCATTCTGCATTCCGGCGAACCCTATTCGACCGTCAGCTCACCGGAGCTGGATGCCTTACTCAACAGCAGCCGCCTGACCGTCGATCCGGCCCGCCGTGAGAAAATCCTGCAACAGATTCAGGACGTGGTGGCGCAGCAGCAACCGCTGATCCCGCTGTACAAAGAAGATGCGTTGTACGCGAGTGCTGACAACCTCACCTTCAGCGGCCGCGCCGATGCCCGTATCCCGCTGTTTGATCTGAGGCTCAAATGATTTCACCGCGACAGGCTTTGCTGAGAAAACCCCGTCGCCGTTTTTACGGTGACGGCGTCCTCGGCGGACTATTGCTCCTGCTGGTGATCGTCCCGGCGCTGCTCGCGCCGTGGCTTCCTCTGCCCGATCCGCTGATTAACGATCTGGCAGCGGCGTTCTCGCCTCCCGGCAGTTCGGGCTCCGCGGGCGCGCACTGGCTGGGCACCGATCAGCTGGGTCGCGACCTTCTTTCCCGCATTCTCTCCGGCACCCGCCTCTCGCTGATGGTGGTGATGCTGGCGGCGGTGATCGCTGCGCTGATCGGTTCCGCACTCGGCATGATCGCCGGTTACGTCGGGGGCTGGCTGGACGCGGTGATCATGCGCCTGATGGATATTCAGCTCGCCGTGCCGTTCATCCTGCTGATCCTGCTGGTGATGGCGCTGTTTGGCGCAACGCTCAGCAACATTATCGTGATCATGGGCGTCACCAGCTGGGCGATTTACGCCCGCGTGGCACGGGCAAAAACGCTGGAAATCCGCGAACTGGAGTACATCGAATCCGTGAAAGCGATGGGCTTCTCCACGCCGCGTATTTTGCTGCGCCACGTGTTACCCAATCTGATGACGCCGCTTATCGTGCTGCTGACGCTGGATATTCCCCGGCTGATTGTGCTGGAAGCGTCAATTGGCTTTCTCGGCATGGGCATTCAGCCTCCGACGCCGACCCTTGGCAATCTGATCGGCGAAGGCCGTTCTTACATGCTGCTGGCGCAGTGGCTGGTGCTGTATCCCGGCCTGGTGATTGCCGCGCTGGTGATCGGCTGCAATTTGCTCGGCGACAGTCTGCTGCGCAAAACCCACACGAGGCTCGACTGATATGTTGCGCTATATCCTGCACCGCCTCGCCCAATCCGTTCTGGTGATGTTCGGCGTGTCACTGCTGATTTTTTACAGCCTGCATCTGACCGGCGATCCGGCTGCCGTCATGATGCCACCCGGTTCCAGTCAGCAGGAGATGGAGAATTTTCGTCACAGCATGGGCTTTGACCGGTCACTGACCTGGCAATACTGGCATTACCTGACCGGCGTGCTGCAGGGCGATATGGGTGAATCGCTGCGCTACAGCCAGCCGGTCACCGAACTGATTTCCCAGCGCGTACCGGCGACATTACTGCTCGCCGTCACCGCGCTGGCCTGGAGCACGCTGGCCGGTTTACTGCTCGGGATCCTCAGTGCGCTTCGTCAAAACACGCTGTGGGATCTGTTCGCCCGCCTGCTGGCGTTCAGCGGGCAGGCCGTGCCGGTGTTCTGGCTCGGCTTATTGCTGATCATCGTGTTCAGCCTGAATTTACGCTGGCTGCCCTCCGGCGGCTACGGCAGCGCCAGCCAGCTGGTGATGCCCGCACTGAGCCTTGGCGCGTATTACATGAGCGCCATTGCCCGCCTGATCCGCGCCAGCCTGATAGACGTTTTACAGCAGGATTATATCCGCACAGCGCGCGCCAAAGGGCTGAGTCAGTGGCGGGTCGTGGTGCGCCACGGGTTACGCAATGCGCTGATCCCGGTGATCACCGTTCAGGGCATGTATTTTGCGTCACTGCTCGGCGGCGCGCTGGTCACGGAAATCATTTTTGCCTGGCCGGGGATTGGCCGCCTGGCGGTACAGGCGATCCAGAACCGTGATTTCCCGCTGGTGCAGGCCATCGTGCTGCTGGCCGCGCTGGTGTTTGTCGGCATCAATCTGATTATCGATCTGCTTTATGTCGTGCTTAATCCGAGGATTCGCCTGTGACTGTTGAGATCCCTGCTGAACTGCAACCCACCCTGGCCGTCCTGTCCGCCATTACGCCGTTTGCCAGCGTAGCCGGGCGAATTGATGAGCAACGCGAACTTGCCCGCTGGCTGGAAGCCTGGATCATCCGCGAGCTGGGCGGCACGCCGGTTATCACCGTCAGCCAGCAATCGTCAGGCGACGCGCCGCCGCTGGTGCATCTGCGCATCGACATGCAGGCCGCGAAAACGCTGGTGCTCTACAACATGTATGACGTCATGCCCGCCGGACCGGAAGGCTGGGAGCACCCGCCGTTCAGCGGCGGATTCAGTGACTGGCCGGGCATTGGCGCCGTCTTTGTCGCGCGCGGAGCCGAAAACAACAAAGGCCCGCTGGCGGGGATGCTGACGGCCATCAAATCCCTGCGCGATAGCGGTGCCCTGCGGGTCAATCTGGAGATCATTCTTGAAGGTGAGGAAGAGACGGGCAGCGGGCATTTACGCCGCTATCTGGCACAAACACCCTGCCCGGTGGCGCCCGCTGACGCGGTATTTTTCCCCTCGCTGTGCGAATACGGCGGCGGCGAACCGCGGGTTTACCTCGGTTTCAGCGGGCTGAGCGGCGGCAGAATTGAAGTCAACGCGGGCAAATGGGGCGGCCCTCATGCGGCAATCCATGCCAGCAATGCCAACTGGATCGCCAACCCCATCTGGCACCTGGTGAACGCCCTGCATGCCATTGCGCCCGCCAAAGACAACGGCGTGATGGCGCGACGACAGACCGACGAACAGGCGACCCGCCTGCTGACCACCCTCGCCGCCCGGTTCAGCATCGAAGACGAACTGCGCTTTCGCCGCAGCGAAAAACTGTCCGTACACGGCGATACGCTTGCCTGCCTGCAACAGCTGATTAACGGCGCGGTGCTGAACATTTCCGAAATCCGCAGCGATCCGTCCGATGCGCGCGGCGTGATCCCGCACCGTGCCAGCGCCGAATTTGCGCTGCGGGTGCCGCCCGGCATCGACGGGGAAAGCCTGCTTAACGACATCAGGGAAACCCTGTCGCGCCCGGAATTCAGCGGCGTGACGCTGACGCTGGACGACAGCTATCCCGGCCACCGCTTCCCGCGCGAAAGTGCCGGGGTGGACGCGCTGCTCGCCAGCTATCAGGCGCAGGGTGCCACGCCGCAAATCTGGCCCTGGGCGCCCGGCTGCGCGCCCGCCTACACCTTTGCGCACGTGTCCGAAGCCTTTTTGATTGGCGGCCTCGGCCACGGTGGCAACGCCCACGGCGTCAATGAATTCGTCACCCTGCGCGGGCTGGCACGGTTTCAGCAATCCGTCACCGACTGGATACATTTCTTCAGCAACGACACCTCTTTTTCAACGGTGACGGAGTGATCTCCGCCGCTGTTTTGCGTCAACTCCCGGGAAAGTTTTAAAAAATAATCAGCAGGAAAATATGATGAAACAAGCAGATGATTTTGAACGTGTTCCACTGGGGTTTTTCCCCACACCTCTCGAGCGTCTGGCCTCGCTCAGTAACTCGCTTGGCATCACGCTCGACATCAAACGTGATGATTACACTGGCTTTGGCGGCGGTGGCAACAAAGTCCGTAAGCTGGAGTATCTGATGGCTGACGCCTGCCGCAAGCAGGTCAAGGTGGTCATCACCACCGGCGGCCATCAGTCCAACCATGCCCGCATGGTGGCGGCGGCGGCACGTAAGTTCGGCATGAAACCGGTGCTGGTGCTGCGTGGCGACGCGCCGCAGAGTTATCAGGGCAACCTGTTGCTCGATAAGCTGTTTGGCGCGGAGCTGGAGTTCCTCGACCCCGAGGGCTATTTCAGCCAGATTGAAGGCGCCATGAACGCCCACGCGGCGGCGGCAGAAGCCCGTGGCGAGAAAGCGCTGATCATTCCGCTCGGCGGTGCCACGCCGCTCGGCGCACTGGGCTACGTGCGCGCGGTCGAAGAGATGGATGCTCAGCTTAAAGAGCGCAATCAGCCACCGCCGCAGGTGATCGTCGCCCCCACCGGCTCCGGCGGCACTCTGGCCGGATTGTACGTCGGTGCACGTAAATACTGGCCTGACACCCGCATCGTCGGCATCAGCGTCAGTGCTAAGGCCGAATGGTTCCGCACACGTATATCCGCCATGGCGCAGGATTGCGCCGATCTGCTCGAATGGCCGCAACGCTGGACTCCCGACGATATCTGGATTGAGGATGAGTACGTCGGTACAGCCTATGGCGTGCCGTCCGCCGGGGGGATTGACGCCATTTACCGTGTCGCGCAGGAAGAAGGCCTGCTGCTGGATCCGGTCTATACCGGCAAGGCCATGCACGGCCTGATCGGTCTGGTGGAACAAGGCAAAATTAAAGCCGGTGCCACGGTGATTTTCGTCCACTGCGGCGGTTCACCGGCGCTCTATCCCTTTGCCCAAACGCTGCTGGAGCACTGAAATGACGGAGGGTTTTCGCTATCTGAGCCGGCAGGACGTCATCTCGCTCGGCGGTACGCTGGCACAGGCGGCGCTGGATGATGTCTGTGACGTTGTCACGCTAATGCGCCACCACGACGCCGAAATGCCTGCGGAAACCCATGTCAGCCTCACCGGCCAGCGTGGCAAAGCCTATGCATTACCGGCGCGGGTCGGCGGGCGTTTTAATGCCGCAGGCGTGAAATGGACCGCCCACCGGCCAGACGCACAGGACAATCTGCCGCAGGCAATGGCGCTCACGCTTGTCAGCCGGGCGGATAACGGACTGCCGCTCGGGCTGGTGGAAAGTGGTGCGCTGACCGCCACCCGCACGGCGGCCGTGAGCGCACTTGCCCTGCGTCACGCCGCGCCGCGCACCGTGCAGCGCGTGCTGCTGCTGGGGGCTGGCGTTCAGGCGATGGCACATCTGGATATGCTGCGTCAGCTGTTCGGCAATTTGCTGGAAGTCAGCTGGTGGGATCGCCGCCAGCGCAGTTTGCCGCTCGATAGCGCGTCTTTACCGTGGCCGCTGGTCAACGTCGAAAATTTGCAGGAGGCGCTCAGCCGGGATATTGACGCAGTCATCACCTGCACCAGCGCCGCAGAACCTCTGCTGGAAGCTGAGGCGATGCGCCCCGGACGGCTGGTGATCCAGGTCGGCTATCACGAAGTCAGTTTTGCCGCCATCCGCTGCGCCAGCCGCGTGGTGGTGGATTTATGGGGTGATTTCTGCGAAACCAGTGCCAAAAGTCTGTTCCAGATGTACCGCGCCGGTGAATTCAGCAGGGAGCGGGTGGATGCAGATTTAGGCAGCCTGCTGCTCGACGGCTGGCGGCCTGCCGCCGGGGACAGCGTCTATTTTTCCTCTTTTGGCCTTAACGTGTTCGATATCGCCCTGGCCTCGCGGGTCCTGCGGCTGGCCGCTGAACGCGATACCGGCACCCTGTTACCGTTTTTCCCGGAGTCCCCCCATGCCCCTGAATAATTCCCTGCTGATCGGTGCGGCTGAACTGCGCGCCCGTCTGGCGCAGGGCGAGTTATTTGCGCTGATTGACGTCCGTGAACGGGCGCAATGGCAGCAGGCCACCCTGCCTGATGCCTGCCATCTCAACGTATACGACTATTTTATTCCTGACAGCAGCGACGAAGGGATCGTCAGCATGGCTCACGCTTTTTATCGCGCGTGGCAGACGCTGCTCATCGGTGACAACGTCACTCCGGTTTTTTTCGAGCAACAGGTGGGCATGCGCTCGCCACGGGGCGTCTGGTTCACGCAGTTTACCGGCATTTCGGGAGCGTTACTGCTCGACGGCGGTGTCGATGCCTGGGTGCAGGCCGGTGGCGCGCTGCTGCCCGGACAGGGTTTGCAGGCTGAAATCAGCGCACAACACCCTGACTTTTCACCCGCTCCCATAATGCAGAAATGCCTCGCCGCCACGCGGGCTGACGTGCTGGCAGCCGCGCAACACCATACGCAGATTGTCGATGCCCGCAGGCAAAGCGAGTATTCCGGCGAGTTTGCCCATGAATGCTGTCACCGCGCCGGGCGTATTCCGGGCGCCACACTGCTGTTTTGGGAGGATGTGATACAGGACGGTCAGTTTCTGGCAGCCGGTAAGCTTCGTCAGCGTGCTGAAAAAGCCGGGATTTCACCCAATCGCCGCGCCATTATTTATTGCCACCGTGGCGCGCGGGCTGCCACGGTGTATGTCGCGCTTCAGCTGGCGGGTTATCAGCATCTGGCGATTTATGTCGGCTCCTGGCATGAATGGGCTGAACATGATGAATTGCCGATGCTGGCCGGTTTCTAGCTGGCTTTACGCAGTTGCAGCGCCTGCACAATATCCGGCGCCGCGGCCAGCAGCTGGCGGGTATAGGGGTGTTTCGGCGCGACAAGCACCTCGCCGGTGGTGCCGCTTTCCACCACTTTTCCGTGATACAGCACCACCACGCGATCGCAGACCTGCTTCACGGCAGCCAGATCATGACTGATAAACAACACGGTCAGCCCCAGCTGTTCACGCAGTCTGTCCAGCAGCGCCAGTATTTGCCCGCGAACCGATAAATCCAGTGCCGAAACGGCTTCATCCGCGACCAGTAACTCCGGTTCCAGCGCCAGCGCACGGGCAATCGCCACGCGCTGACGCTGCCCACCGGAAAACGCACCGGGCAAGCGGCTGGCGTGATGCGCTTCCAGCCCGACCAGTTTGAGCAACTCCGCCACCCTTGCCTGAATCTGCCCCGCCGGACGTAATTTATAGACCCGCAGCGGCTCGGCGATTTGCTCACCAATGGTCATTTTCGGGTTCAGGCTGGCATAGGGATCCTGAAAGATAATTTGCGCACGGCGACGCATTTTCTGCCGGATGGCCTGGCTGGCGAGGGTCAGGGATACGCCGTCAAATTCGATATCGCCGCTGTCGGTGTCAATCAGCCCCATAATCGCCCGCCCCAGCGTCGTTTTACCGGAACCGGATTCCCCGATAAGCCCGAGAATTTCGCCACGGCGGATATCCAGCGTGGTGGGGAACAGCACCGTCTGGCGTTTAGCGGCAACAAAAGGCAGAGAGCGGGTTTGCGCATAACTTTTGGTCAGCGCGTGCAGCCGGATAAGCGGTGCTTCATCGCTTATCTGTGCGCCTGCCGGACGCGCCTGCGGTTGTGAGGCGGCAATCAGTTTGCGGGTATAAGGTTCCTGCGGCGCGGTCAGCAACTGCCCGACCGGCCCCTGCTCGACCAGGTTTCCCTGATGCATGACATATGCGCGGTCGGCGTAGCGGGCAACGATGCTTAAATCGTGAGTAATCAGCAGGATCCCCATTTCCATTTCCTGTTGCAGTTCCTGCAACAACGCGAGGATTTGCGCCTGAATGGTGACGTCCAGCGCGGTGGTGGGCTCATCGGCAATCAGCAGACGGGGTTTAGAGCTGATGGCGCTGGCGATCATCACCCGCTGGCGCATCCCGCCGGAAAGCTGATGAATATACTGCTTCGCCCGCTGCTCGGGGTTAACGATGCCCACGCGATCCAGCAAGGCAACCGCGTCGCGATGCGCCTGTTTCCAGCCAATCTGCTGATGGCGAACCAGCACTTCCGCGATCTGCTCCCCGACTTTCAGCACCGGATTCATGCTGGTCATCGGCTCCTGAAATATCATCGCCAGTTCTTTGCCGCGCACTGGCGCATCGTAAGGCACATCCGGGCTGGCAATACGTTTATCCTCCAGCCAGATTTCGCCCCCGCTCATCAACACGCCGGGCGGCAACAACCCCATCAGCGCCAGCGAACTGAGGGTTTTCCCCGAGCCTGATTCCCCCACCAGCGCCACTATTTCGCGTCTGTTCACCTGAAAGGAAACAGGATTTACCAGCGGGATCCCTGAATCGGTATGAATCGCAAGACTGCGGATATCGAGAAGCGTTGTGGATGGGGTCATAACGGGGTTTCCTGGGTGGAAAGTGAGCATAGAGGATATATCGTATATTGTTGAGGGGCAACAGGTAGCCATGCTGGTGTTGTCTTAAGGTCAAATTCAAATTCAAGACCGTGGGTTGCCACCCACACCGGCCTTAAGGTCAACACCGTGGGTTGCCACCCACACCGACTTGGGGGGCGGCGGCTATTCCACGCGTTGTAACACGACCATTTTAGGGCCTGGTGAAAATTTCGGTTTCTCACGTGCGGTGATCGCTCAGCGGCTGTCGCCGAAACCGCCCAAAAGGGGCCAGGACGGGCCCCTCTTGGATCTCCCACGTCTTTTTTACTGCGCGCTGCCGCTCGCGGGCTACTTTCCAGCAGCTCCGGCTATTGCCGCAAAATCCCGCCGCTACGCGGTGCCCTCCGGTCGGGTTACAACCCGCGCAAAAAAACGCGCGGTTTTCCACCACTCCCTACGGCGTGATTTTTGAGCGCGGCCAAGGGCTATGTAATTCGAATGATTATTGAGTGCGGCTAATGGCTATGTAATTCAAATGATTATTGAGACTTAATTTTTTGATTTATCTTTGATTTATAAAGTCGAAAACGGTGAGGTTGTGCTTTAAGAAGCCTCTGGCCGCGCTCAAAACGACGTCGAATGAACGGTGAGAAACCGCGAGGGTATTTTCCGAGCGGGTCCGAACCTGAAATGAGAGGACCGCGCAGCGGCGGCGTTTGCGGCAATAGGAGGAGCCCCTGAAACATAGCCAGCAAGCGACAGCGCGCAGTGAAAAGAGCCCGGGGTTCTTAGGGGTGGCGGCGATAAGCCACCCCTAAGGCCGGTGTGGGTGGCAACCCACGGTCTTGACCTTGAAGTTGAACTTGAAGCACAGGATAAAACCCCCCTGTTT
>NZ_JAFMOX010000040.1 GCF_019049655.1 Rahnella rivi | reverse complement strand
TTATTTAAATCATCCTAAATTTTCTCATTAAAACTTGAAGACATAACCAATAACTTTAATATTTATTAAGCTAAGAATCCCAGTATCGACATTAGTTCTAAAATCCGTTTATTTGAAATAAACGGATTTTTTTTATTTCAATGTTGTGCCACCGCCCCCACGCCCCTGATCGAATGCGCTTTTTGTTGTGAACCGGCATCCTTGCTTCACCACCCACAACAGAGAGAGTCACCCTGATGGCTGATTATCATCACGGCGTACGTGTCGTTGAAATCAACGACGGCACCCGCGTTATTTCTACCGTTTCCACCGCAATTATCGGCATGGTTTGTACCGCAGAAGATGCGGATGCCACTGTATTTCCTCTCAACACGCCGGTTCTTATCACTGACGTTCTGGCGGCCAGCGGGAAAGCCGGCACCAGCGGGACGTTGCGCGCTGCGCTTCTGGCGATTGCTGACCAGTGTAAACCGGTCACCGTCGTGGTACGTGTTGCCACTGGCGATGACGAGGCCGCGACCACCAGCAATATCATTGGCGGTTCTGATGCCAATGGCCGTTACACAGGCATGAAGGCACTGCTTTCTGCGCAGGCAGAACTGGGCGTGAAGCCGCGAATTCTGGGCGTCCCTGGGCTGGATAATCAGGCTGTCGCAACCGCGCTGGCAGCCGTTTGCCAGCAGCTGCGTGCCTTCGGTTATATCAGCGCTTACGGCGCAAAAACGCTTTCCGATGCAATCAAATACCGCGACAACTTCAGCCAGCGTGAACTGATGCTGATCTGGCCGGATTTTGTGAACTGGAATACGGCGACCAGCCAGTCTGATATTGCTTACGCCACTGCACGCGCTTTGGGCTTGCGCGCCAAAATCGACCAGGAAACCGGCTGGCATAAAACCCTGTCAAACGTGGGTGTGAACGGCGTGACCGGTCTGTCGGCCAGCGTGTTCTGGGATTTGCAGGCCAGTGGTACTGATGCAGATCTGCTGAACCAGGCGGGTGTGACGACGCTGGTGCGCAAAGACGGTTTCCGTTTCTGGGGCAACCGTACCTGCAGCGACGATTCACTGTTCATTTTCGAAAACTACACCCGTACCGCGCAAGTGCTGGCAGACACCATGGCCGAAGCGCATATGTGGGCGGTCGATAAACCGATGACCCCGACGCTGGTACGCGACATGATCGACGGCATCAAAGCCAAAATGCGTGAAATGAAATCAGCGGGTTACATCATTGACGGCGACTGCTGGTACGACGAAGCCGCAAACACAGCGGAAACACTGAAAGCCGGCAAATTGTATATCGACTACGACTACACCCCGGTTCCTCCGCTGGAAGACCTGACCTTGCGCCAGCGCATCACCGACTCTTATCTGGTGAACTTTGCCGCGTCCATCAACAGTTAAGGAGACAATGACTCATGGCACTTCCTAAAAAATTAAAATACCTGAACCTGTTCAACGACGGGAACAGCTACCTCGGCCTAGTTTCCTCACTCACCCTGCCGAAACTGACCCGCAAGCTTGAAAACTATCGCGGCGGCGGCATGAGCGGTTCAGTCGCGGTGGATTTCGGTCTGGATGACGATGCACTGACGCTGGAATGGTCTATCGGCGGTCTGGATGAACTGGTTCTGCAACAATGGGGCAGCGTTTCCGATATCCCGCTGCGCTTTGCCGGTTCCCTGCAACGCGACGATACCGGTGATGTCTCAGCGGTCGAAGTGATGATGCGCGGCCGTCACAAGGAGTTTGATTTTGGTGAATATAAGCAAGGTGAAGACACCGAAACCAAAGTCACCACCCAGTGCACCTACTTCAAACTGACTATCGACGGCAAGCAGCTGATTGAGATCGACACCGTCAATATGGTGGAAATCGTCAATGGCGTTGATCGCCTGGCGCAACACCGCACCGCGCTCGGCCTGTAATTCCCCCTCCCAGAGCCGGCAGACATTGCCGGCTTCACTTGTGCTTAAACAGGAAAACGCATGAGCCAGACTGACAACAACAACACCGTGATTCTGGATGTGCCGCTAAAACGTGGCGACACCGACATTACTGAAATTCAGGTGACCAAACCGACGGCAGGCAGCCTGCGTGGCATCGGGCTTGCCGCGCTGGCGAATGCCGACGTCGATGCGCTGATTACGCTTTTGCCCCGCATCACTTATCCCAACCTGACCAAAGAAGAGTGCTCACGCCTCGAGCTTCCGGACCTGATTGCGCTGGCAGGCAAGGTGATTGGTTTTTTATCACCGAAACCGGCGGAGTAACGCTCTCCCCCCGCCTCACCGTGGATGATCTGATGGCTGACATCGCGGTGATTTTCCACTGGCCGCCGTCCGAAATGGACGGCATGTCGCTCACCGATCTGTTGAGCTGGCGCTATAAGGCATTGCAACGCAGCGGAGTAAAAACAGATGAGTAATGTCGAACAATTACCCACGACGTTGGGGAAAATAAATAAACAGCTGAAATCGCTGAAAGCGGCCACGGCGAACGCCTGGCAGACGTTTACCACGCTGCCGAAGAAAAGCTTATACAACGCGATGTCAGAAGACATCAGCGACGTTATCTGGGAACTCAGATCTTTAGATAATCAGTCACGCCCGCTGGCGCATTTCCTGAAACCGTATGTTGAGCTGTCGGCGGGAGATCAGGAATCAGTTAAACCCGCCAAACCAGTTAATCCATACGCGTCCGAACGCAGAAGCGCGGAAAGTATTTCGGCTGGGCGCCGGGCCGTTGTTGAGCAGAAAGTCATGGAACCTGGCGAGCAGTTTACGCATCGCGAGGAAATTATCGGGCAACTGAAATCGGCCAGCTCAGATGCTATCAGCTTCGCCCTGCCTCAGCTGGAACTGGCAAAAAACTTTCTCAAACCCGGCGCGGATCTGCAAGTCAGCCTTTCTGAGCTTCAGTCGGGGCTGGGCCTGCAAAAAGAAGATCCGCGCGTTGCGGCGTTGCGTCAGCAAAGTCTGTCGATGGCGACATCAGGTCATTCACCGGCGGACGTGGTGGCCGCGCAGAAAAAGTTAGCGGATAGCGGGCTCGATGCCAATCAGGTTCTGGCACAGACGCCGGGGGAACTCAACGGTTCAACGCCGGCGGCACAAACGGCCATCACCGTAAAAGGCGACAATCTGGATGGCGACATAACCAAACTCTTTGCCACCTGGGACACGCTGCGCATCAATCTCTTCGAAGGGCAAAGTGCGGCGCTGCGCGAACTCACACAAACCGCCACTCAATGGCTGACCACGCTCAATACCTGGGTCACCGATAATCCTCAACTGGTCAACGCGCTGCTCGGCATGGCGCTGGGGATCACCGGAGTGATTGGCGGGCTGGGTTCGCTCGGCATGGCCATCGCGCCGGTACTCAGCGGCGTCAACATGATGATGGCTGGCGCCGGATTGCTGGGCACAGTCTTCACCAGCACCGGCGGCGTGATCGCTGCTGCGTTTACCGCTATCGGATTGCCGCTGTTGCCGGTCATCGCGTTGATTGCAGGGATCGGGATTGCGGTGGTGAAACTCTGGGAGCCGATCAGCGCCTTCGTCAGCGGAATGATCGCCGGATTCAGTTCAGTCATGGGGCCGTTAAGCAATGCCTTTGCCCCCTTTAAATCGGCCCTCGGCTGGATTACCGATCTTCTGGCACCCATTAAATTCACTCAGGACGAACTGCGTGGCTACACCGATATCGGCAAATTGGTCGGGGCAGCCATCGGTGAAATTTTCGTGACGCTGAATAAAGCAGTGTCTCAAATCGGTGAAGTATTTAACTGGGCGCGCAAAAGTGTCGATTCCGTGCTTAACATTTTCAGCAGCGACACTGACGAACAGACAGAAGCTCAAAATCCGCCTGCAGCGTTTAATCCCGCTTTATCGGCGACGGGCGGCACACTCAGCCTGTATCAACCGGCCAAAGCCAGCGTGGCGAATAGCCTGACGGATAATCGGACCACCACGATGAATGTCAGTTTCACTGCCACACCGGAAACGGATTACCAGCAAATTCAGAGCTTTATTACCCGGACGCTCAACGAGCGCGACTGGAATAACGAAAATGCGCAACACAGTGTGTTTGATAATGGAGGGTTTTACTCATGATGATGTCGCTGGGCTTATTTGTATTCAAATTAAGCTCCCTGCCCTATCAGAATATTAACCATCAGGTGAATTACAACTGGGGCGAAAATGCTCGTTTTGGTCAGCGGGCGGTTTCACAGTTTCTCGGTTTGGGCCAGGAGAAGTTGACGCTGAAGGGCCAGCTGTTACCGGAGCTCACCGGGGGAGTGCGGTATCTGCAGGCATTGCAAAGTATGGCGGACTCGGGCCGTGCGTGGCCCCTTATTGAAGGTACCGGCACCATTTATGGCATGTTTATCATTGAGAGTCTGGTCAAGGACAGCGGCGAATTTAATACCCGCGGTCAGGCGCGCACTATTACTTTTACCCTCAACTTAAAACGCGTCGATGAATCCCAGGCGGCAATGTTTGGCGATCTCCTCGCTCAGGCCGAGGGCTTATATAACAAGGCGAGTTCGGCAGTCAGCAGTGTTATCGCAGGAGTCTAAACCATGCTTACGGATCTTCAGTTGCCCGCCGGCGCACGCATCGCCCCGGTGTTTACCCTTAAGATAAAAAATAAGGTCCTGGAAGAGAATATCACTGAGCGGGTGATCAATCTGACGGTGACCGATTACAGTGGCTTTGCTGCAGACACCCTGACGCTGACGTTTGACGACGGCGACCGGCAGCTGGAGATGCCCGCCAGAGGTACCGTTTTACACCTGCATATGGGGTGGTCTAAACAGGCTTTATACGATTGTGGTTATTTTACGGTGGACACTGTCACCCATTCCGGAAGCCCTGACAGAATCGCCGTCACTGCCCGCAGCGCAGATTTTCGTGGCTCATTTGAAACCAAGCGGAGTCAGTCTTATGACGACTATACGCTGGGCGCGATCGTCAGAATTATCGCGAGCCGCAATAACTTCCCTCTGCCGGTTATAGATCAGGATCTCGATAATATTCCGATCCCGCATATTGATCAGACGGATGAAAACGATGGCTACTTTCTCACACGACTGGCGCAAAACTACGGAGCCCAGGCCACGGTCAAAAATGGCTCGATCCTGTTTTTTAAACCTTTTACTGGCCGGACAGCCTCCGGGCAGGCGTTGCCATGGAACACGCTGGTGCGCAGCGACGGTGATTCCCACACGTTTAAACTGGTTGATACGCTGGCCTATGAGAGCGTAAAAGCCCAGTGGCATGATGTGAAGAAAGCAGCAACGACGAGCGTAGCGCTGAAACGGACATCAACGCAGACTTCAAACTCGCAAAAGCAACATCCTGCATCGGTAACGCCGTCAGCAGAATTGAATACGCCGGCCAAAGAGCAGACAAAAAGCTATATCGCAGGGTCTGGTAATAAAGTTCTGCTGCTGACGACCCTGTATCCCGATGAACAATCTGCCAGGCGTGCGGCGGATTCTGTCTTCAATCGAATCCAGACAGAATCTTCAACCTTCAGCATAAAACTGGCGCTGGGGCGCGCCGATCTCAGCGCACAAATGCCCGTGACCGTGCAGGGTTTCAAGGATGTGATAGACCGCCAGCGGTGGGTGATTAACTCTGTCGTGCATAATCTCAATGAGAAAGGATTCACTACCACCTTGAATTTGAAGGTTTACACCGCGGATATTACTTATCAGTCATCCATAACGGCATTATAAACTTGCTTTTGCAAGTTAATGAATTCATAATCACCTCATCGCCTAACTGTCATGCCGGAGGTTTTTATGATGCATTGCCCGCTTTGTGGAAAAGTTGCCCACACACGTTCAAGCCGTTATCTGAGTGAATCAACCAAGGAACGGTATCATCAGTGTCAGAATATTCAGTGCAGTTGCACGTTTGCCACACATGAGTCCGTCGCCAGGGTTATCTCTAAACCCGGCGGAAACCAGCCATCTGCGGCATAGTCAATTTGTCGTCACTGATGCAAAAAAAAAAGGGGTTAGCCGATGGCTAACCCCTTGTTCTATATTAACTAGTAGATGTCGCGTTAGCGATACCTTAGTTAAGACGCTCTTTGATACGAGCTGACTTACCAGTACGCTCACGCAGGTAGTACAGTTTAGCTTTACGAACGGCACCACGACGTTTAACAGCAATGCTGTCGATTACTGGGGAGTGAGTCTGGAATACACGCTCAACACCTTCGCCGTTAGAAATTTTGCGAACAGTGAATGCAGAGTGCAGACCGCGGTTACGAATAGCGATAACCACGCCCTCGAATGCCTGCAGACGCTTTTTAGAACCTTCAACGACCCATACCTTAACTTCCACGGAATCACCCGGACGGAATGCAGGTACGTCTTGCTTCATCTGCTCTTGTTCGATTTGTTTAATGATATTGCTCATAATATGTCTCTTACCCTAGGTAAACTGATATATCGGGAAGGCCTGGCAACGTGCTCAAGCGGTCCCTTCATAGTTTTGTTAACTAAGTCGATGTTCCTTTTGGAACTCTCTCAGTAACACCTCTTGCTCGTCAGTCAGAGCTAGGTTTTCCAGAAGTTCAGGTCTTCTAAGCCAGGTTCGACCCAGCGACTGTTTCAGGCGCCAGCGACGTATATCAGCATGATTTCCCGACAGTAAAACCGGCGGTACCTCCATGCCTTCCAGCACTTCAGGGCGGGTATAGTGGGGGCAATCGAGCAATCCGTCAGCGAAAGAATCTTCTTCTGCTGAAGCCTGACGACCCAGAACGCCCGGTATAAAGCGGGAAACTGAATCAATCAGAGTCATTGCCGGCAACTCACCACCGCTGAGAACATAATCACCAATTGACCATTCTTCATCAATTTCGGTTTTGATTACGCGCTCATCAATCCCTTCATAACGACCACAAACCAGAATAATTTTCTGGTGGGCCGCCAGTTCGCAAACACCGGTTTGATCCAGTTTGCGACCCTGAGGTGAAAGATAAATCACTTTCACACCTTCGCCTGCCGCTGCTTTTGCTGCATGAATCGCTTCCCGCAAGGGTTGCACCATCATCAGCATGCCGGGACCACCGCCGTAAGGGCGCTCATCCACGGTACGATGTCGGTCGTATGCGAAGTCACGAGGACTCCAGCAATTTACGCTCAACAGGCCATTCTTAACTGCCCGGCCAGTTACCCCGTAATCCGTAATTGCGCGGAACATTTCAGGAAACAGGCTAATTATACCGATCCACATAGCCTACCCCTTCCAAATGTTTGACCGCTCAACCAGACGTTGTTTACATCAGTAAACACTACGGAGGTCAAAAACCAGGATCCCAATCTACTTCAACAGTGCGAGTAGCGAGATCGACTTTCTTGATAACCTGCCCATCGAGGAACGGAATTAACCGCTCCTTGAGTCCGAAGGCATCTTTCAGGTTGGCTTTCACTACCATGACATCGTTAGAACCGGTTTCCATCATATCGATGATTTTGCCCAGCTCGTAACCGGAAGTCGTCACTACCTGGCAACCAAAAAGGTCTTTCCAGTAATAGTCACCGTCTTCCAGTACAGGTAGTTGCTTTGAATCGACGACAATTTCGCAATTAGTCAGAAGATTCGCAGCATCCCGATCATCAACGCCTTTGACTTTGATAATCAGATCCTGAGTGTGGCGTTTCCAGCCTTCCAGCTCGATAACCTGCCACTTACCGGCACGCTGGATAAACCAGGGCTGGTATTCGAAGATGCTTTCAGCGTCTTCGGTGGATGAAAACACTCTGAGCCAACCACGAATGCCGTATGTTGAACCCATTTTGCCGAGAACTAACGGCTCAGCGGGTACCACTGGATTGGATTGCTTGCTCATTGCCACCACCGCGACAGATTAAGCTGCTTTCTTAGCGTCTTTGATCAGCGCAGAAACGCGATCAGAAACGGTTGCACCCAGATCTACCCAATGGGCAACACGATCCAGGTCCAGACGCAGAGCTTCAGCCTGGCCAGAAGCCAATGGGTTGAAGAAACCTACGCGTTCGATGAAACGACCGTCACGAGCGTTGCGGCTGTCGGTCACTACTACTTGATAAAACGGACGCTTTTTTGCGCCGCCACGTGCTAAACGAATTGTTACCATAACATCCTCTTTAGTTAATAAAACAACCAGACCCCATCGGGGAACGGGGTCTGGTTGCAATATAAAAAGCCCCAAAATTTTACTCATTTTGGCGCAAAAAGCAATCGAAAGCGTAGATTGCCTCCGTCGCTATTTGCCTGAGCACATTTGGGGCCGTTTATGTGGCTGATAAATAGCCAGTGTTGTCGATTAGCGGCCTGGGAAACCTGGTGGCATCATACCCTTCATGCCACGCATCATTTTCGCCATACCGCCATTCTTCATTTTCTTCATCATGCGCTGCATATCGTCAAACTGCTTGAGTAAGCGGTTAACATCCTGCACCTGCATGCCGGAACCCAGCGCGATACGACGCTTGCGGGAACCTTTAATAATTTCGGGCTTAGCGCGCTCTTTCATCGTCATCGAATTGATGATCGCTTCCATTCGCACCAGTACCTTATCGTCCATCTGAGATTTGACGTTGTCTGGCAGTTGGCCAACACCCGGCAATTTACTCATCATACTCGCCATACCGCCCATATTGCGCATTTGCTTGAGCTGATCGAGGAAGTCGGTCAGATCGAAACCGTCGCCCTTCTTGAGCTTGTTGGCCAGTTTTTCAGCCTGTGCGCGGTCGACTTTACTCTCAATGTCTTCGATAAGAGAGAGAACGTCGCCCATACCCAAAATACGTGAAGCGATACGATCAGGGTGGAACGGCTCAAGGGCATCGTTTTTTTCACCCATACCCAGGAATTTAATCGGCTTGCCGGTGATGTGGCGAATCGACAACGCGGCACCGCCGCGCGCGTCACCATCCACTTTCGTCAGGATCACACCGGTAAGTGGCAGCGCTTCGTTAAAGGCTTTTGCCGTATTTGCGGCATCCTGACCGGTCATGGCATCGACAACAAACAGGGTTTCAACCGGATTAATCGCGGCGTGAACCTGTTTGATTTCGTCCATCATCGCTTCGTCGACGTGTAAACGACCCGCGGTATCGACAATCAGGACATCATAAAATTTCAGTTTGGCTTGCTGAAGCGCACGGCGAACGATATCGACCGGTTTTTCCTGTACATCTGACGGAAAGAAATCCACTTCAACTTGCTGCGCCAGGGTTTCCAGCTGTTTGATCGCCGCAGGGCGATACACGTCAGCAGACACCACCAGCACTTTTTTCTTTTTCTTCTCTTTCAGGAATTTCGCCAGTTTACCGACGCTGGTGGTTTTACCGGCACCTTGTAAACCTGCCATCAGCACGACAGCCGGTGGCTGTGCCGCTAAATTGAGCTCGGTATTCGCCTCGCCCATCGCGTTTTCCAGCTCTTTCTGGACAATTTTGACGAATTCCTGACCCGGCGTAAGACTTTTATTGACCTCATGGCCAACAGCACTCTCTTTCACCCGGTTGATGAAGTCGCGAACGACTGGCAGCGCAACGTCAGCTTCCAGTAACGCCATGCGAACTTCACGCAACGTCTCTTTGATATTTTCTTCGGTCAGCCGCCCGCGGCCGCTGATATTGCGCAGTGTGCGCGACAATCGATCGCTTAAATTCTCAAACATCGTCTCTTGCTCAACGTAATGACAGGCCGCTTTTGCGACGTAATTGCGGGATTATAACACGAAGCGAGGACGATCTCTGCTTTGGTATCTCAGATAGGTTGGAGCGTGACGCGGGTAACGTTATACTGCGATTCTCATTCACTTTTCGATGCCACTGAAACGCTATGTCAGTTTTCGCTCTCGTCGCCATGTTGGCCTATCTGTTCAGCCTCGCACTGATCATTCCGAGCATCATCCGGAAGAACAGCGCATACCGACGTCTGGCACTGATTTCCGTGGTCGTCGCGCTGGTCTGCCATGCGGTCGCCCTGCAACAACGCATTTTCGATGTCAGCACCGGCCAGAACCTGAGCCTGGTGAATATTGGTTCCGTCGTGAGTTTAATTATTGGCACGGTGATGACCATTGTTGCCTCGCGCAACCGCGGCTGGTTTGTTCTGCCTATTGTGTATAGTTTTTCGCTGATCAATCTGGCGTTCGTCACCTTCCTGCCGGGCGAGTTCATTACGCATCTCGAGGAAAGTAAAGGCTTACTGGTCCATATTGGCCTGGCGCTTTTCTCCTATGCGACTCTGATGATTGCCGCGCTATATGCACTGCAGCTGGCATGGCTTGATTATCAGCTGAAGAATAAACGTCTGACATTTACCGCTGATATGCCGCCGCTGATGAGCATCGAGCGGAAACTTTTTCACATCACCCAGATTGGCGTCATTTTACTGACGCTGACGCTGTGCACCGGATTGCTGTATCTGAACAACCTGTTCAGCCCGGAAAATATCGATAAGGCCGTTTTGTCGATACTTGCATGGTTCGTTTATATCGTCCTGCTGTGGGGCCATTATCACGAAGGCTGGCGTGGCCGCCGCGTGGTATGGTTCAGCATGGCGGGCGCCATCCTGCTCACTCTCGCCTATTTTGGCAGCCGCCTGATCCAGCAAATCATGGTTCATTAATTAAAAGGAATACCCGTTGGAGCACGTCTCGACAACAACCCTGATCATCACACTGATCATCATGGTGGTGGTTTCGGCTTATTTTTCAGCCTCCGAAACCGGTATGATGACACTCAACCGTTACCGGTTACGTCACCTTGCCAAACAAGGTAACCGGGGTGCGCGTCGCGTCGAAAAGCTGTTAAAACGCCCGGATCAGCTTATAAGCCTCGTACTTATCGGCAACAACCTGGTCAACATCCTTGCTTCCGCTCTGGCAACCATTGTGGGCATCCGTTTATATGGCGATGCCGGTGTGGCCATTGCGACCGGCGTGCTGACCTTCGTGGTGCTGCTGTTTGCTGAAGTGCTGCCGAAAACCTTCGCCGCGCTTAACCCGGAACGTATCGCTTTTCCAAGCAGCCTGCTGTTGCGTCCTCTGCAGACCATCATGATGCCGTTAGTGTGGATCCTGAACAGCCTTTCACGTCTGCTGATGAGAATGTGCGGTGTCAAAACCAACACCAGCCTCAGCGATGCGATGAGTAAAGAAGAGCTGAGAACCATTGTGAATGAATCGCGCTCGAACATCTCCCGTCGCAATCAGGACATGCTGCTTTCAGTGCTGGATCTTGAGAAAGTCACGGTCGATGACATCATGGTGCCGCGCAATGAGATTGTCGGGATTGATATTAACGATGACTGGAAATCGATCATCCGCCAGCTGACGCACTCACCGCATGGCCGCATTATGCTTTACCGGGATTCACTCGACGATGCCATCGGCATGCTGCGCCTGCGTGAAGCTTATCGGCTGATGACGGAGCGGAAAGAGTTCACCAAAGAAAATCTGCTGCGCGCTGCCGATGAGATTTACTACATACCCGAAGGTACACCGCTGAATATTCAGCTGGTGAAATTCCAGCGTAATAAGAAGAAAGTCGGGATTGTTGTCGATGAATATGGCGACATTCAGGGGCTGGTCACCGTCGAGGATATTCTCGAAGAGATTGTCGGTGATTTCACGACGTCGATGTCACCGACGCTGGCCGAAGAAGTGACGCCGCAAAGCGATGGTTCCGTGGTGATTGAAGGCAGTGCGAACGTTCGTGAGCTGAACAAAGCCTTTAACTGGACGCTGCCTGCCGACGGGCCGAGAACCATGAATGGTATGTTACTGGAGGTGCTGGAAGAGATCCCTAAAATCGGCACCAACTTACGCATTGAAGATTATGAAGTCGAAATTCTGGATGTGCAGGACAACATGATCAAACAAGTGCAGGTCCGTCCATTGCATCCTTTACAGACCAGTGTAAACCAGCACTAACCCACTCAAATTCCAGACATAAAAAAGACGCGAATTTCGCGTCTTTTTTGCTTCCGCTGAACGAACTAGATGTGCAGTTCAGACAGTTTTTCTTTCGGCAGAGCCAGATCGTCATTACGGTTCACGACAACATCGTGATCGAGAATGTGCTGCGCGATTTCCTGCGCTTCTTTAAGAGAATGCATCTCGTAGGTACCGCACTGATATTCGTTCAGCTCAGGGATCTGACGTTGCTCTTTTACTTTCAGAACATCCGCCATCGCCGCTTTCCAGGAATCAGCAACCAATTGCTCTTCCGGCACACCGATCAGGCTCATGTAGAAACCGGTACGGCAACCCATCGGAGAAATATCGATGATCTCAACGCCATTTCCGTTCAGGTGATTACGCATGAAGCCTGCAAACAGGTGCTCCAGCGTGTGAATACCACGCTCTGGCATCACTTCAATGTTCGGGCGGCAAAAACGCAGGTCGAACACAGTGATGGTATCCCCGTGTGGGGTTTTCATGGTTTTTGCGACGCGAACAGCAGGTGCTGCCATACGGGTATGGTCTACGGTAAAGCTATCCAACAGTGGCATATCGTCACCTCTCCAAAATAAATTAAATTTTTTTACGAAATCAGGAAACCTTTTCCCAGCATGCAGGTCTTAATTAGTGAAAGACGCGCATTTGTTATCATCATCCCTGTAAACAGAGATGTTTATTTGGCCACATTAATTGTGGCCTTTTTCTTTTCTACTCTTCGGTACCGCCCGCGTGAGCGGCCAGATAGTCTTCTAAGCTTAGCTTGTCACCGGCTTCCATGTCGCGCTGACGTTGCCAGGAACCGTCTTGTTCTGCCAGTAACGCGCTTTCATCCAATACTTCCAGCGGTTCACTGATCAGCATCTGACGATATTTCTCGGCCAGCTCCAGTCCTAAATTACCCACGCCCTGCTGTTTCAATTCTTTCAGGATACGCGCGGAATAAGTCAGTTCCGGATCATCGAACGCCGCAACCAACTCTTTGCATACGTCCTGATAGAGATGATCGCCATTTTGGCTATCCATCACCTGCGCGACCCGGTTTAAATCAGCGAACAAATCTTTGCCCACCTGAGCCAGCGGCTTACGATCATCATTGCAGCCGATACCGATGGTCTGTCCGGGTTTACGCCCTTCAAGGATCACACGGTTCCAGTTTTGGCGCGTGCAAAGCAGCTCATCGCTACTCATTTCCGGGGCATCGGCCAGGGCACACCATACCAAAAACAGATCGAGGAAACGCGCCTGCGTCGCATCAATACCGACCGGAGAGAACGGGTTAACGTCCAGCGATCGCACTTCAATGTACTCAATCCCGCTGCGCATCAGCGCATCAGAAGGTGTTTCACCTGATTTGGTGACGCGTTTAGGACGGATAGGCGCATAAAGCTCGTTCTCAATCTGTAACACATTCGTGTTCAGTTGCAGATACTTACCGTCTTTTTTCACACCCATCTCTGCATATTCTGCAGAAGGTGTGCGAATCGCTTTTTTAACGCCTTTAACGTAAGTCTCGAGATCGTTAAAGGTGATGCCTAGGTTACTCTGCGATTTATTGGTATATCCTAAATCACTCAAGCGCAGCGACGTCGCATAGGGCAGATAACATAAGCCGCCCTCGGTATATTCGAAAGGCAGATCGGTTTTACGACCTTTAAGGAATGACGAACAGATCGCCGGTGATGCACCAAACAGATACGGAATCACCCAGCCAAAACGGTAATAGTTACGGATCAGCTTAAAATAACCGGCTGAAATCGCCTCTTTACCGCTTTCGGTATCGGTCACGCCCAGACGCTCCTGCCAGAACGACAGCGGCAGCGAGAAATTATAGTGAATGCCGGAAATCACCTGCATCAGCGCGCCATAACGATTCTTCAGGCCTTCGCGATACAATGTTTTCATGCGTCCCACGTTGGATGAACCGTACTGCGCCAGTTCAATATCCTGTCCGGAATCAATAAAACACGGCATGCTGAACGGCCACATGCGCTCTTCGCCGAGCTCACGGGCCACGTGACGATGAATGTCACGCAAAAATGCCATCAGATGATCAATATTGTCATCGACGGGGGTAATAAATTCTAATAAGGCTTCGGCAAAATCGGTGGTGATCCAGCGATGCGTCAGTGCCGCACCAAGAGATTCCGGATGGCCGGTTTTCGCTAATGAACCATCGGGATTAACACGCAGCGTTTCACGCTCAATACCGCGACGAATACCTTTTAATGCCTGAGGATGGGCTTCCAGCCAGGAAAGCGCCTGTGATACATCCGGGATCAAATTGACCTCCCGCTCTCTGAACTCATTGATTTGCAAGCAAAGCGTGTCTGCATAGATGTGACCATAATTGATGACTGATGCCAATCTAACTGAACCATGAAAGCCCCTGTAGCGTTACCACCGTAATAAAAACGTAACGCACTGCTTTTCCAATCAACATGAAAAAGACCACTGAGCCCCACGGCATTCGCAGCCAACCTGCTAATACGCATAACACATCACCAATCACCGGTAACCAGCTCAGCAACAAGGCGGCCGGTCCAAAGCGTTTCAGCCAGCCTTCTGCAACCTGTAGCCCACGTTGAGGCTTAAGCTGCGGCAAGAAGCGTCCGATGATGACGTTGGTTATGCCACCTAAGGTATTGCCAACAGATGCAGACAAAACCAGTGCCGCCGGCATTGCACTGCCAGCTGACAATAAAGCCACTAATAATACTTCTGAGTTGCCTGGTAACAACGTGGCACTTAAAAAGCTACTGCCAAATAAGGACGCCAGCGCTACGGCGCTACTCACAACGTACGCACATCCACAAAAGCCATATTGGCGCGTTTGGCCGCCTCAATACCAAAATCGGCGTCTTCGAACACAACGCATTTTTCAGGAGGCACGCCGATGAGTTCAGCGCAGCGCAAAAATGTATCTGGTGCGGGTTTATGGTTCTGCACGTCATTCGCGCCGACAATGGCATCAAAGCAATCGCGTAAACCCAAATGACGCAACAGAGCATCCGCCATCCAGTGTTCACTGCCCGTTCCTACGGCCATCGGACGTCGACCACGGTAGGCCTTAACGACATCAATCAGAGGCAGCGGACGAACGGTATCGAGTAACATTTCCTGTACTGCGGCGGTTTTCTCAGCGGCAAGAAGATGAGGGTCCATCTCAACATGATTACTGTCGATAACAAACTTGGCGATGCGCCATGTCGGGGAACCATTCAGGGCAACCATGGATTCGACATCGTACTGCATACTGTATTTGGTTAATACCTGATGCCATGCCTTACGGTGCGTAGGCTCGGTATCCAATATGGTGCCATCCATATCAAATATTAGCCCTTCGTATCGATCGTACATCGAATGCTCCATGCTCACGAAAAAAACGGGAAAACTACTTTATCGCAAAGTCTGCCGAAAGTCGCATTTTGTCCGTTCACAGAGCACATCCGAACACGTTGAAAAAATCAGGGAAATGAAGTGGAAAACGCAGAGATGAAACGCAGAAAGCAAAAAACCCGCCGAAGCGGGTTTCTCTGACAGGCGGCACCCTAGAAGATATTGGCAAGGGCTCGCCCTGCAGGCCGTTGCTAAAGCAACGTTATCTTTCTTCGTGCTGCCTTCATGCCGGAGGACCTTATGTGAAAATGGTCGCTGCAACATGTTTGGAATATGGTGCACCCAGGAAGATTCGAACTTCCGACCGCTCGGTTCGTAGCCGAGTACTCTATCCAGCTGAGCTATGGGTGCAAAGTGTGTTTACTACAGATTTTATTCGATGCGGGAAAAGTAGAGATAAAGAATGGTGCACCCAGGAAGATTCGAACTTCCGACCGCTCGGTTCGTAGCCGAGTACTCTATCCAGCTGAGCTATGGGTGCATTTTGATTCTTACTGCAGATTTTACCCAACCATTTTTCCGTACTACATCAGCGTTAGCTTCTGCCCATCACGCTCATTTGATTGCAAATCAACATACGCTTTGGAAAGTATGGTGCACCCAGGAAGATTCGAACTTCCGACCGCTCGGTTCGTAGCCGAGTACTCTATCCAGCTGAGCTATGGGTGCATTTTAAATGGCGGTGAGGCGGGGATTCGAACCCCGGATGCAGCTTTTGACCGCATACTCCCTTAGCAGGGGAGCGCCTTCAGCCTCTCGGCCACCTCACCATACGCCTCTTGCGAGTGTGCTGACTAACTTTGTTCAAGCTCATCGGCACTGCGTGGCGCACATATTACTTTCTGGCCCTTATAAGTCAAACCCTTTTTTCCACACAATCACTCGTTTGGACATTTCACGCGCAACCTGCACAGTTTGAAGGCAAAAAAGAGGGCAAAACGCATAAAAACCACGTTCTTTTTTACGCAAAGGGGATCACAGAGCAGCGCTCGTAAAGAATGAAACAGATAAAAATACAGAGAAAGTCAGGCAGGAAAATCAGAAATACGCAGAAAAGAGGATCAGCGCCTCGCCGTCAGCGAGACGCCTCGTAAATCAGTAACTCGTCTGTTGAGATTTTTCAGCCTGAATACGCTGATAGATCTCTTCACGGTGAACGGAAACCTCTTTTGGCGCATTCACACCAATACGTACCTGATTACCTTTGACACCTAAAACGGTAACAGTAACCTCATCGCCAATCATGAGGGTTTCACCAACTCGGCGAGTTAGAATCAGCATTCTTTGCTCCTTGAATAATTAAAAGAGTCGGGTCTCTCAGTTTCCCGGCCATTATCGATCATAAGCGGGTAAAACGTAAGCCATGACCCTTACATTAACTGTAAGCGGCCTGCAACTTCAGCCATGAGTACTTTTAGTTTAGCTGAAATCAACGTTGTCGCGACCTTGCCGCGAAGCCTACCCCACCATTAAGACTGAAAACGCCATATTGCACAATACATTATGGCGCTTTCCAGGTTAGCGATTTATTTCTTCTTACAGCTTGGATTCCACCCAGGCTTCTACGGTAGCCAGGGCTGCCGGTAAAGCCTGAACATCGCTTCCCCCTGCTTGTGCCATGTCAGGACGACCACCGCCCTTGCCGCCCACCTGCTGGGCAACAGAAGCAATCAGATCCCCCGCTTTGACACGGTCAGTCAGATCTTTTGTGACACCGGCAATCAGGCTGACTTTATCGTCAGCGATGGTTGCCAGAACAATGATCACTGAACCTAACTGGTTTTTCAGATCATCAACCATCGTACGCAGAATTTTAGGCTCTACATTATCCAGCTGACGAACTAACAGCTTAACGCCTTTCACTTCTTTGGTCTGGCCCGACAGAGATGCGCTTTCCTGCGCAGCCTGCTGACCTTTCACTTGCTGAAGTTCTCTTTCCAGCACGCGCGAACGTTCGATCAGGGATCGGATCTTATCGGTAATACTGTTGACATCACCTTTTACCAGGTGTGCGACATCTTGCAGCAAATCACTTTGCTGATGCAGTGCATTGATCGCATTCTCACCCGTGATCCCTTCGATACGACGAATGCCTGCCGCAGTGCCCGACTCGCTCTGGATACGGAACAGGCCAATATCGCCGGTACGGCTGGCGTGAGTTCCGCCACACAGTTCTGTGGAGAAATCGCCCATGCTCAAGACACGGACGCTGTCTTCGTATTTTTCACCAAACAGTGCCATTGCACCTTTTTCTTTGGCTTCGTCCAAATCCATGATGGTGGTCTGGATAGGCAGATTACGACGAATTTGCGCATTCACCAGATCTTCAACCTGACGAATTTCTTCAGGCTTCATGGCTTCAAAATGTGAGAAGTCGAAACGCAGATAGTTATCGTTAACCAGTGACCCTTTCTGTGCGACGTGTTTACCCAGCACCTGACGCAATGCTGCGTGCAGTAAGTGAGTGGCTGAGTGGTTCAGACGGATACGGTCACGACGAGCCACATCCACTTCAGCTTCAACGCTGTCGCCAACGCTAAGCTTACCGGCATTCAGGGAACCCTGATGACCAATCGCTTTGCCGTATTTCTGAGTATCGGAAACAGAGAAGATACCAGCTGACGTTTTCAGGATGCCTTTATCGCCCACCTGTCCACCGGATTCACCATAAAATGGCGTGTCATCCAGTACCACGATGGCATTATCACCCGCCTGAATCTCGTTCACTGACTGACCGTCGATAAACAATGCCACCACTTTGGAATTGCGTTGCAGATGTTCGTATCCGGAGAACTGAGTCACACCGTCCACACGAACCATGCTGTTGTAGTCTGCGCTGAAACCGCTGGACTCACGAGCACGGCGACGCTGAACTTCCATCGCTTTCTCAAAACCGACTTCATCGACTTTCAGATTACGCTCGCGGCAAACATCGGCAGTCAGATCCAGCGGGAAACCGAAGGTGTCGTACAGACGGAAAGCAATTTCACCGTCCAGAGTGTCACCCGTCATTGCGGACAGTTCATCGTCCAGCAATGCCAGACCACGTTCCAGTGTGCGGGCAAACTGCTCTTCTTCAGTTTTCAGCAATTGTTCAACCATTGCCTGCTGTTCTTTCAGTTCCGCAGCCGCCGGGCCCATCACGTCGATCAGTGGGGCAACCAGTTTGAAGAAGAAAGTATCTTTGGCGCCCAGCATGTTGCCGTGACGGATCGCACGACGAATGATACGACGCAGCACATAGCCACGGTTTTCATTCGATGGGATCACACCGTCAGCGATCAGGAATGCGCACGAACGAATATGGTCGGCGATAACACGCAGGGATTTGCTGGTCAGATCGGTAGCGCCGGTCACTTCTGCCACGGCGGCGATCAGCTTCTGGAATAAATCGATGTCATAGTTTGAGTTCACATGCTGCATAACAGCGGTGATGCGCTCAAGCCCCATCCCGGTATCTACGGACGGTTTTGGCAATGGCAGCATCGTGCCGTCAGACTGACGGTTGAACTGCATGAACACGATGTTCCAGATTTCGATATAACGGTCGCCATCTTCTTCGGCTGAACCCGGAGGGCCACCCCAGATGTGATCTCCATGATCGAAGAATATTTCAGTACAAGGGCCGCAAGGGCCGGTGTCGCCCATTTGCCAGAAGTTGTCAGAGGCGAAAGCGCCGCCTTTATTATCGCCAATGCGGATAATACGTTCTTTAGGAACGCCAACTTCTTTTTCCCAGATTTCAAAGGCTTCGTCATCTGTCTCATAGACAGTGACCCACAATTTTTCTTTCGGCAGGTTAAACCAGTTTTCGCCGGTCAGTAATTCCCAGGCGTAGTTGATTGCATCATGCTTGAAGTAATCACCGAAACTGAAGTTGCCCAGCATTTCGAAGAAGGTGTGATGACGAGCGGTATAACCGACGTTTTCGAGATCGTTGTGTTTACCGCCTGCGCGTACGCAGCGTTGAGACGTGGTGGCACGGCTGTAATCGCGTTTATCCAGACCGAGGAAAACGTCTTTGAATTGGTTCATCCCGGCATTGGTAAACAACAGTGTCGGATCGTTTGTCGGGACAAGCGAACTGCTTGAAACAACGTTGTGTCCCTTGCTCTGGAAGAAATCGAGAAACGCTTGACGGATCTCAGCGGTGCTCTTGCTCATAAATATCCCGGAATCATGCTGGAAGAACGGCTCTTGAGCCGGATCACGCTGCATACGGCAGCAATCTGTACAGCTCACGAACGAAAAAGTGCGGATAAGATAAAATTTCTGCGCGGGGAAGTAAAATCCCGTATGCGGTCAATCGTCAAAATCGCGATAAATAGACTGTATTTCTTCCTGAAAGAAGCCGCGATAGAGTAAATAACGCAGAACTTTTGATTTTTCTTTCCAGTCTGTAGGTAAATTCTCACCAAATTTTCTGACCGCAATCTCACGCGCCAGAATGCACCAGTCGACCTCAGTATTCTCCAGAGCCGTGGTAATGATTTCTTTATCGACACCTTTTTGCATTAATTCTGAACGGATACGCTGAGCGCCATAACCTTTGTTACTGCGCCCAGAAATATACCGGTCGGCAAATTTGGCATCATCCAGCCACTGGTGCTGATAGCAATAGTCGATAACGGCCTGAACATGCTCTTCAGGGATCTCTTCAGGTACCGGACGTGGCTCCGGTTTAGCTCTTACGATGTCTTCTTCGGCGAACTCATTTTGCGCCTGCTTCTTACGCGATGACCAACTGCTTTTCTTATTCTGCGGTTTAACAAAAGGCATCGGGGGAATGAGCAACTTGCGGCGCAATTCTGTTTCGCCATGGTCGCGCTGAGCAAGCAGTCGCATGGCACGGCTAATCAGCGTGTTGATTTTGGCGGCATCGCCGTCTTTTTTCTGAGGTTCAAACAGGCCAGAGTCACTGTTTTGCGCGACTTCTTCGAGCAGCTTTTTCAGATCGATGTTTTTTTCATTTGGTGTTTTTTCACCAGGCATAAGGTTTCCCCTGATATGCAAAATGCCAGTCTGGAAACCAGACTGGCATTTTAGCGACTTTTGAAGATGACGGGAAAAACCCAATCATTCAAATGTCTTTGTCAGACAACCACGAAATTAAAACTCTTCGCTGGTTTCCATATCGTCGTCTGCGACTTCTGCAGTCGTAGCAGCGGTCAGTTCACCCGTGCCGCTCAGCAGCATGTCACGCAGTTTTTTATCCAGTTCCGCGGCAATTTTCGGATTTTCTTTCAGATAGTTACAGGAGTTAGATTTACCCTGACCAATCTTTTCACCGTTGTAGCTGTACCATGCGCCCGCTTTCTCGACCAGTTTGTGCTTAACGCCCAGGTCAATCAGTTCGCCATTAATGTTGATACCTTCGCCGTATAAAATCTGGAATTCAGCTTGTTTGAACGGTGCAGCAATTTTGTTCTTCACGACTTTGACGCGCGTTTCACTGCCTACTACCACATCGCCTTCTTTGATAGCGCCGATACGACGGATATCAAGACGGACAGAAGCGTAGAATTTCAGAGCGTTACCGCCGGTGGTGGTTTCCGGGTTACCGAACATCACACCGATTTTCATACGGATCTGGTTGATGAAGATCAGCAGAGTGTTGGCGTTTTTCAGGTTACCTGCGAGTTTACGCATTGCCTGGCTCATCATACGTGCCGCGAGGCCCATGTGAGAGTCACCAATTTCACCTTCGATTTCTGCTTTAGGTGTCAGTGCCGCAACGGAGTCAACGATGATAACGTCAACAGCGCCTGAACGGGTCAGCGCGTCACAAATCTCAAGAGCCTGTTCGCCGGTATCCGGCTGAGAACACAGCAGATTGTCGATATCCACGCCCAATTTTTTAGCGTAGATCGGATCCAGTGCATGTTCCGCATCGATGAAGGCACAGGTTTTGCCTTCGCGCTGTGCAGCGGCAATAACCTGAAGGGTCAGCGTTGTTTTACCGGAAGATTCCGGTCCGTAAATCTCAACGATACGGCCCATCGGCAAACCGCCAGCGCCCAATGCAATATCCAGGGACAAAGAGCCGGTAGAGATCGTTTCAACGTCCATGGAGCGATCTTCACCCAGACGCATGATGGAGCCTTTACCGAATTGCTTTTCAATCTGGCCCAGTGCTGCAGCTAACGCTTTTTGCTTGTTCTCATCAATAGCCATTTCTACTCCTCGTCTGATGCAGGGGAAAATCCCGCCCGCATCACTGAATATAATTTATGAACAGGTAATTGGCAGTAATTATACTGTATGCTCATACAGTATCAAGCCTAATTTTGCAGAAACTCAAACAATGCTGTTTGTAGCGCAAAAACAGCAGCTTGCAAACGTACAGCGTCGCGATCGCCAGAAAACTGCTGTTTTGCCGCCACGATCCGGCCATCTTTCCCGGCAAAACCAAACCACACTGTACCGACCGGTTTTTCCTGCGAGCCACCATCAGGCCCGGCAATACCGCTGACTGCCAGAGCGATATCCGCTCCTGCAGCATGCAACACACCCTGCGCCATTTCGCGCACGACCTGTTCACTTACGGCGCCATACTGTTCGAGCGTACTCTCGGAAACCCCCAGCAGTTCGTGCTTGGCGGCGTTGCTGTAAGTCACAAACCCGCGGTCAAACCAGGCAGAGCTGCCGGCAATGTCGGTAATGGCTTTAGCAATCCATCCCCCGGTGCACGATTCTGCACAGGTGATCCACAGGCCTTGTGCTTTCAGCTCGGCACCTATTTCTGCACTCAATTCATGCAAGCGATCTTCGTTCATATCCTCTCCCGGCGGGTCATCAGAATCTGTCCTGATGTTAGCACTTCTCTTTTGCTCTGCGAGTTCTGACGCTGCTTTTTGCGCGATGTATTCAGAATCAGAATTAAACGCAAAAACTAAGGCCGCACCGGGCGGCCTTCAGATGATAAAAAACGGGCATTAACGCGCTGCTTTCACCGCAACACCCAGCTGCCACACCGCCATCGCATAATGCACGCTATGGTTGTAGCGGGTGATGGTGTAGAAGTTAGGTAACCCGTACCAGTACTGGTAATTGGTACCCATATCAAGGCGTAGCAGACTCGCTTCCTGATAGTTGCCGAGCGAGCCTAACGGGCTGAGTCCGGCTGCTTTCAATGTAAACAGCGGATATTTGGTTTTGAAACCATTCTCTAACAGGGGTGCCTGACCGGCTGCGGGAACCGCAATCGGTGCGCCTTTCGTCCAGCCATGTGCTTTAAAGTAATTAGCCACGCTGCCGATGGCGTCGACGGGATCCCACAGATTCGCGTGTCCGTCGCCGTTAAAGTCCACGGCGTAGTCTCTGTAGGAGGATGGCATAAACTGCCCATACCCCATCGCGCCTGCGAAGGAACCCCGCAGACTCAGCGGATCGTCACCTTCACGACGTGACATCAGCAGGAAGGTTTCCAGCTCACCGGAGAAGTATTCAGCCCGGCGCGGATACGCAAAGGAAAGTGTCGCCAGCGCATCAATAATGCGTGTTTTACCCATCACGCGGCCCCAGCGGGTTTCAACGCCGATAATACCGACAATGATTTCCGGTGGAACGCCGTAAATCTGCTCAGCGCGTTGCAGCGCATCCTGATATTGGTTCCAGAAAACCACACCATTCTGGACGTTATCCGGTGTAATGAATTTACTCCGATAACGGTTCCATGCTCCGTTCGGTACGGTCGATGGCCCGCCAGAAGGCGCCTGCTGATCCATCAGTCTGAGCACAAAACCCAGACGTTTGGTTTGCGCCAGCACGTCGTGCAACTGCTGACGGTCGAATCCGTGTTCGCGGACCATTTTATCAACAAACTGATTCATGGCCGGATCGTAAGCAAAGTCACCGTTCTGAACGGCACCGGTATGTTCAGCCTGCAACAGAAAACCGCCGCTGGGTGCCGTATTGGCACTCGCATTTCTTCCGTCAGAGAAAGGGTTGCGCGGGCCGTCAGGCTGAGCCGAAGGCTTATGACTGCTACATGCAGAAAGTGTAAAAACCAGGGGAAGAATGACTGCCAGAAGGCGCATCGGATGTCCGTAACCATGCAATAAAAGAGGTGACGACATGTTAGAGCATTATCAGAGCCGAAAAAACTGAAAATCAACGTCTTTACATGGATGCCGGATATTCACGTTTACCGTAAATTGCGTGACGTTACGCATCTTCAGTAAGCAACGTGGTTTTTTACCTCCACTCACGTTAGGATCCGTTGTAAAGTCGTTGCATCAGGCGCTGCGAGCCAACAGGATGAATAAAAATTGAATGAAATCAATAAAAAGCATAACACAATGAGCGGACTGGAAGCCCACACCCCCATGATGCAGCAATACCTGCGTCTTAAAGCAGAGAACCCGGAAGTTTTGCTGTTTTACCGTATGGGCGACTTTTACGAACTGTTTTATGACGATGCAAAACGTGCGTCACAGCTGATGGATATTTCGCTGACCAAACGCGGATCCTCTGCCGGTGAGCCGATCCCTATGGCGGGTGTGCCTTATCACGCGGTAGAAGGCTATCTGGCGAAACTGGTGCAGCTGGGTGAATCCGTCGCTATCGCAGAACAAATTGGCGATCCGGCACTCAGCAAAGGGCCGGTTGACCGCAAAGTAGTACGCATCGTCACACCGGGTACGGTCAGTGATGAAGCATTACTCAGCGAGCGCCACGATAACCTGCTGGCGGCTATCTGGCAGGACGGGCGCGGTTTCGGCTACGCAACGCTGGACATCAGCTCCGGGCGTTTTCGCGTCGCCCAGCCGGACGATCTGGAAACAATGGCTGCTGAGTTACAACGCACCAATCCGGCAGAATTGCTCTATCCGGAAAGCTTTGAAGCCATGTCGCTTATTTCTTCCCGCCGCGGCCTGCGCCGTCGTCCTATGTGGGAGTTTGAGCTGGAAACGGCTAAGCAGCAGCTGAATCTGCAATTCGGTACCCGCGATTTGAGCGGTTTTGGCGTCGAGCAGGCGTCTCAGGCTCTGCGCGCTGCCGGTTGTCTGCTGCAGTATGTAAAAGATACCCAGCGCACCGCCCTGCCCCACATTCGCGGTGTGACCATGGAGCGCCAGCAGGATGGCATCATTATGGATGCGGCCACGCGCCGAAATCTTGAACTGACGCAAAACCTGGCCGGTGGGGTGGAGAACACCCTCGCAGCGGTGCTGGATCAGGCCGTGACGCCGATGGGCAGCCGTATGCTCAAACGCTGGATCCACATGCCGAGCCGCGACATCCGGCTGCTGACAAACCGTCAGCAGACCATCAGTGCGTTGCAGGATATCACGGCGGACTTACAGCCCGTTCTGCGTCAGGTCGGCGATCTGGAACGTATTCTGGCACGTCTCGCCCTGCGCAGCGCACGTCCGCGCGATCTGGCCCGTATGCGACACGCTCTGCAGCAGTTGCCGGAAATCCGGGCAATCTTGCAGGAAACTCGCGCTCAGCATGTTCAGACGCTGGTGGAGCAAACCGGAGACTTCACTGAACTGGTGGAACTGCTGGAACGCGCAGTGATCGAAAGTCCTCCGGTGCTGGTTCGTGATGGTGGCGTGATTGCACCGGGCTACAATGCTGAACTGGACGAATGGCGTGCGCTGGCCGACGGAGCGACAGATTATCTCGATCGCCTCGAAATCCGCGAACGCGAAAAACTGGGGCTGGATACGCTGAAGGTCGGTTTTAATGGCGTTCACGGTTATTACATTCAGGTAAGCCGGGGTCAGAGCCATCTTGTGCCGATCCACTATGTCCGCCGCCAGACGTTAAAAAATGCCGAACGCTACATCATTCCGGAACTGAAAGAGTACGAAGATAAAGTTCTCACGTCTAAGGGCAAAGCACTGTCGCTGGAAAAAGCGCTGTACGAAGAGCTTTTTGATCTGCTGATGCCGCATCTGTTTGCTTTACAGCAAAGTGCCGGTGCACTGGCTGAGCTGGACGTACTGAGCAATCTGGCTGAACGTGCCTATACGCTGAATTACGCCTGCCCGACCATGAGCGAGAAACCGGGGATCAACATCACCGGCGGACGTCACCCGGTCGTTGAACAGGTGCTCAGTGAACCCTTTATCTCCAACCCGCTGAACATGTCTCCGGCGCGACGTATGCTGATCATCACCGGCCCCAACATGGGCGGTAAAAGTACCTACATGCGTCAGGCGGCGCTGATCGTTCTGATGGCACATATTGGCAGCTACGTCCCCGCCGAGTCGGCAACGATTGGCCCTGTCGATCGCATCTTCACCCGCGTGGGGGCTGCGGACGATCTGGCGTCAGGGCGTTCAACCTTCATGGTGGAAATGACCGAAACGGCTAATATCCTGCATAACGCCACTGAAAACAGTCTGGTGCTGATGGATGAAATCGGCCGCGGTACCTCTACTTACGACGGCCTGTCACTGGCCTGGGCGTGTGCCGAGAATCTGGCCAGCCGCATAAAAGCCATGACGCTGTTTGCCACCCATTACTTCGAGCTGACCACGCTGCCGGAAAAAATGGAAGGCACGGTGAATGTTCATCTGGATGCTATCGAACATGGCGATACCATTGCCTTTATGCACAGCGTGCAAGACGGTGCCGCAAGTAAAAGCTATGGCCTGGCCGTAGCCGCACTGGCCGGTGTCCCGCGCGATGTGATTAAGCGCGCACGCCAAAAACTGAAAGAGCTGGAAACGTTATCTAATAACGCCGCCGCCAGCAAAGTGGATGGCCCGCAACTGACGCTGCTGACGGAGGAAGTCTCTCCGGCAGTTGAAGCGCTGGAAGCCCTTGATGTGGATTCGTTATCACCACGGCAGGCACTGGAATGGATTTATCGTTTGAAAGAGTTGGTGTAGAAGCGGCAGAACGCCAATGAAATGACAGACATAAAAAACGGCGGAGATTAACCCGCCGTTTTTTTGATGCAAAATCTGATGCTGTATTGCCTAAAAAGTAAATGATTCGCCGAACGAATTACTCACGGAACAAAGCTTCGATGCTCAGCCCCTGTCCCTGCAAAATCTCACGCAGGCGACGCAAACCTTCTACCTGAATCTGACGAACACGTTCACGTGTCAGGCCAATTTCGCGACCTACATCTTCCAGCGTTGCAGCTTCATAACCTAACAGGCCGAAACGACGCGCCAGCACTTCACGCTGTTTTGCATTCAACTCGAATAACCACTTCACGATACTCTGTTTCATATCGTCGTCTTGCGTGGTGTCTTCCGGGCCGTTGTCTTTCTCATCCGCCAGAATGTCTAACAGCGCTTTCTCCGAGTCACCACCCAACGGGGTATCAACAGAGGTAATACGCTCATTCAGGCGCAACATACGGCTGACGTCATGTACCGGTTTGTCGAGTTGCTCTGCAATCTCTTCAGCGCTCGGCTCATGGTCAAGTTTATGCGCAAGTTCACGTGCAGTACGCAGGTAAACGTTCAGTTCCTTCACGATGTGAATCGGCAAACGAATGGTACGGGTTTGATTCATGATCGCCCGTTCAATGGTCTGACGTATCCACCATGTCGCATAGGTAGAAAAACGGAATCCACGCTCAGGGTCAAATTTTTCAACCGCACGGATCAGACCCAGGTTACCTTCCTCGATCAAATCCAGCAGTGCCAGACCGCGATTACTGTAGCGGCGGGCAATTTTAACCACCAAACGCAGGTTACTTTCAATCATACGGCGACGCGAAGGAACATCTCCACGCAGCGCACGTCTTGCAAAATAAACTTCCTCTTCTGCCGTAAGCAGAGGGGAATAACCGATCTCACCAAGGTACAGTTGAGTTGCGTCCAGCACTCGTTGGCTTACAGTCTGCGACAACAACTCTTCTTCAGCGTCGTTATCGGCAGTCTCTTCGACTGTGGCTTTCTCGTCAAAGGCTTCAGCGCTGTTCTCATCGAAATCTACATCATCATGTAACTCGTTAACTTTCAGCGTATTCTGACTCATAAGCTGCTCCTACCCGTGGTCCCGAGGGCAGAATTTAAGACTCTGCCCGAGTTATCGCTGCGGAAGATAACGCAGCGGGTTTACGGATTTCCCCTTGTAACGAATTTCAAAATGCAATCTTACTGAACTGGTTCCGGTGCTACCCATAGTCGCTATTTTTTGTCCCGCCTGCACTTCTTGTTGTTCCCGGACCAGCATTGTATCGTTATGTGCATAGGCGCTCAGGTAATCATCATTGTGTTTGATGATGATTAGATTACCGTAACCGCGAAGAGCATTGCCTGCGTACACTACACGCCCCGAGGCGGTGGCGACGACAGACTGTCCGCGCGAACCTGCAATATCGATCCCCTTATTTCCCCCTTCAGAAGCAGAGAAATTATCGATAATTTTCCCGTCGGTCGGCCATTTCCATGTGGAAACCGGACCGCCATTATTTGCTGGAGTGGCGACGGGAGTGCTGGCTACGGCAACAGGTGTGGTAGTAGTAACTGCACCTGATGAAGGCAACATCTTACCTACATTCTGTTTACCAGAAGATTCAGAATACGTGGTAGTTGGTTGAGATGCAACCACAGAACCTGTGAGCATTCCGCCTGTCGGCACTTTAGGAACACCGCCAGAAGTTGCGTCTGTCGCGGCTAAAGTTCCCCCCGTGCTGGCAGCAGAAGAGACGTTATTTATCTGGATGTTTTGGCCAACTTCCAGGCTGTAGGGCGCGGCGATATTGTTACGCGCAGCAAGGTCCCGGAAGTCGTTGCCGGTGATCCAGGCGATGTAAAAAAGGGTGTCGCCACGCTTCACCTGATACGTGCTGCCACTGTAGCTGCCTTTAGGGATAGCGTTGTAGCTACGGTTGTACACAATGCGTCCACCGGGGGCGACCGCAGGAGCATTTGGCGTCGCTGAATTCGGAGTATTCTGACTACCACCGCCGCCGCCATTGACACTACTGATGGGTGCGGATGTGGTTGAATTGTTCGAACATCCCGCCATCCAGGCACTGATAAACGTACAGACCGCAATGCGGCTTAGTGTTTTTATTGGGCTTCCCGTGCTCATATTTCCCCCGTTACGGCAATCTCAGAATAACGCTTTAACCTCGCACACCGCGCCAGATGGCGCTTCTCGTATCATGTCATACCGTGCGGGCAGGCAACACGCCCACTCAGGTCAATTCCTGAATGCGCCGTGCCATAAAAAACTGTAGTGGATGCTATCAACATAGCCAGTACAGCACCATATAACAGTTGTATTTAAATTTTAAGGGGTTAGTCCTGCCGGATGTCTGAATCAGGCCAGTTCGCCTTTCACCAGCGGGACAAAGCGAACAGCTTCAATCGTCTCGGCCGTGAACTCATCACCGCGGCGGGTGATACGTTGCAGGATCTGATTCTCTTCGCCGACAGGCAGAATCATCACCCCGCCGTCATCGAGTTGTTTCAGCAGGTCTTGGGGAATTTCAGGAGGAGCAGCGGTGACAATGATGGCGTCGAACGGCCCACGCGAAGGCCAGCCCAGCCAGCCATCTCCGTGACGCGTTGAGACATTATGCAAATCAAGTTGCTTGAGGCGTCTTTTGGCCTGCCACTGCAACCCTTTAATCCGTTCAACCGAAAAGACATGCTCTACCAGATGGGCCAGAATCGCGGTCTGATAACCGGAGCCGGTGCCTATCTCAAGCACCCGCGAAGAAGGCTCAAGGCGCAGCAGTTCAGTCATTCTCGCCACGGTATAAGGCTGGGAGATGGTCTGGCCGGAGCCAATCGGCAGCGCTGTATTTTCATAGGCTTTATGCTGGAACGCCTCATCCACAAAGCGCTCACGCGGCACCGCCTCAATGGCATGCAGCAGTTTCTCATCATGAATGCCCTGCTGCCGCAACTGTTCCAGCAGGTTATACATTGGCTTATTCACCATTCGCGCTCACCCCGGCTCTTTCCAACCATGAGACTACGACATCCTGAGCCGCATAGGCGGTTAAATCTACCTGAAGAGGCGTGACTGAAACGTAACCTTGTGCAACAGCAGCAAAATCTGTGTCAGCGGCGACATCAAACTTATCGCCCGGCGGGCCGATCCAGTACATATCCTGCCCGCGGGGATCCTGCTGACAAAATACCTTTTCGGCCGGATGTCGGCTACCACATCGGGTCACGCGGATGCCTTTGATCTCGGATAAAGGCAGATCAGGCACGTTAATATTCAGAATTTTGCCAGTACGTAATGGCTCGCGGGCCAGCGCCCTGAGAATGCGACAGGTGATGATAGCGGCGGTGTCATAATGCTGATGTCCGTCGAGTGATACCGCCAGCGCAGGAAAGCCCAGATGGCGCCCTTCCATGGCCGCCGCCACAGTACCGGAGTAGATCACGTCATCGCCAAGATTTGGCCCGGCATTAATACCCGATACCACGATGTCCGGACGCGGACGCATCAGGGTGTTCACACCGAGATACACGCAATCGGTGGGCGTGCCGTTAATCACGGCGGTATCGCCGTTGGGATAGGACTGAATGCGTAACGGGCCGTCCAGCGTCAGCGCATTGGATGCGCCGCTGCGGTTACGGTCAGGGGCCACCAGCTTCACATCAGCAAACTCACGCAGCGCGGACGCCAGCGCCTGAATGCCGGGAGCCAGAATACCGTCGTCGTTACTCAGTAATATCCGCATTGCTTTCATCCAGATTCATCAGCTCGCGCACGACGCTCGTGGCGTAACTGCCGGCCGGTAGCCAGAATTTGAGTTCCAGAGTGACGTCATCCCAGCGCTGCCAGTTAAGATGCAAGGGCAACAGCATGATGGCGCGACGTGCAGGCTCGACTCTTTCGCGTTTAAGTAACGACAGTAAATCAGCCTGTTCACTCAGGCAAGCCAGCTCAAATTTTTCAGCGTCTTCCAGCGTACCCAGCGGGCCATCTCCGGGCAAAGGCGCCGTCACCAGCAGCTCTGCGTTTTCCACGCGCGGTTGAATGGAGTCGAACTCGTCGGCCTTCGCGACAAACCAGCTGCCGCGACCGCTAAGTTGTAACGCATCGCCAGGCATTGCCTGACGAACGGTGTTATCAGCCAGTCGCTGACTGGCAATAATGTTGAACAAGGCACTGCGGCTGGCTGAAAGATAGAAACTGCGTTTGGCACGTTCTTTTGGACGGGCTTCGTTAGTCGCCCAGCGTTTCGCCTGCACCAGATTATTGCCGCCGCGACCAAAGCGCTGAGTACCGAAATAGTTCGGCACGCCGCATTGGGTAATTTTTTCCAGACGCGCTTCAACATCGGCGATATCACTTATCTGACGAAGCACCAGCGTAAACGCGTTGCCTTTCAGTGTACCGATACGCATCTTTTTACGATGGCGTGAGGCGCGGATCACTTCGCAACCTTCGAGATTGAACTGACTTAAATCAGGATCGGCTTTGCCCGGCAAATGCAGGCAAAACCACTGTTCAGTGACTGCATGACGATCTTTCAAACCGGCATAGCTGACATCACGCGGATGCACTTTGGCAAAACGCGCCAGCTGTTCGGCAACAAACTGTGTATTACAGCCGTTTTTGCGGATCCGCACTAACAGATGTTCACCCTCGTCGTCCGGCTCAAAGCCCAGATCTTCTTCGACAATAAAGTCTTCCGGATTGGCTTTCAGCTGGCCGGTGGCGACGGGCTCGCCCAGTAACCAGGTGAGACGGGACATATCTATCATGCGGTAATCTTCCACAACATCATTCCTTAATCAGCAGGGCAACGGCTTCGCAGGCGATACCTTCGCCACGGCCGGTAAAGCCCAGCTGTTCGGTGGTGGTCGCTTTCACGTTCACATCATCCATGTGGCACTGTAAATCTTCGGCAAGAAATACGCGCATCTGCGGGATATGCGGTGCCATTTTAGGTGCCTGAGCAATGAGGGTGATATCCAGATTGCCCAGCTTGTAACCTTTTGCACGAATGCGGCGGTAAGCCTCGCGCAGCAGCTCGCGGCTGTCCGCGCCTTTATAAGCCGGGTCGGTGTCCGGGAACAATTTACCGATATCCCCCAGCGCAGCAGCGCCGAGCAGGGCATCAGTGGCGGCATGCAATGCAACATCGCCGTCGGAATGTGCCAGCAAACCTTGCGGATAAGGAATACGCACACCGCCGATCACCAGCGGGCCTTCGCCGCCAAACTTATGAACATCAAAACCGTGACCGATACGCATTATGCGTTCTCCTCGTGGGATATGCGGGTTAAAAAGAATTCAGCCAGCGCCAGATCTTCCGGCCTGGTGACTTTAATATTATCGGCCCGCGCCGGGATCAACACAGGATGATAACCACAATATTCCATTGCAGAAGCTTCATCTGTGACCACGGCACCTTCATTCAGCGCACGGCGCAGGCAGATTTTCAGTAATTCGAGAGGGAAAAATTGTGGCGTCAGCGCATGCCAGAGATCTTGCCGGTCAACAGTATGGGCAATGGCCTGCCTGCCGGTTTCACCGCGTTTCATGGTATCGCGCACCGGTGCGGCGAGGATCCCGCCGGTTTTACTGGTTGCGGAGATCGCCAGCAGATTTTTCAGATCATCCGGGTGCAAACACGGGCGGGCAGCATCGTGCACTAAAACCCAGCCGTGGGAACCCGCCGCATCAAGACCTGCCATCACAGATTCTGCACGCTCGCCGCCGCCGGTCACCACCTGAATCCGGGGGTCGCAGGCAACAGGCAACTGCGCAAACTGAGTGTCATGCGGGCTAAGCGCCACGATCACCTTAGTGACCTGGTCGTTGTGCAATAAAGCGCGGATCGAATGTTCTATCAGCGTTTTACCGCCGATAGAAAGGTATTGCTTAGGGCATTCTGCCTGCATACGGCTGCCGATCCCGGCAGCAGGTAAAACGGCAATGACCTTCGGAAGGGAAACTGCGGTGTGGCTCATGGCTATGGATTCGAATTATTTTGCGAAACATTGCTGCCCGGAGCACGTTTATTGTCTGGCACCAGACGATAGAAAGTCTCGCCGGGTTTTAACATGCCCAGTTCGTTGCGTGCGCGTTCTTCAATCGCTTCCTGACCGCCGTTTAAATCGTCGATTTCTGCGAAAAGTTGATCGTTACGTGATTTCAGTTTGCCGTTGTTGGCTTGTTGCACTTCAACGTCATCGTTTACACGAACGTAATCATGAATACCATTCTTGCCCAGCCACAGTGAATACTGTAACCAGCCAAGTAAAATCAGTAACAGCAGTGTGAGTTTGCCCATCCCCGCCCCCTAAAAAAGCCGGGCAATCATCCCACAACTTTCCTTCTGACTCCACTATGGCGGGATAAATGCCGGTGAGAATCAGACTTACACACGCAATTATGGGTGAGAATGACACAATGGCTTACATCGTGGAAAAGAATTGCCGGGAAAATCGCCAGTAAAACACCGCAAAAAAAGGATCCTCACAGGATCCGGTTTGTACTCTTTATTGCTGTCACCAGGCGGTCATTGCTGTTACCAGCCGGATAAAAATGAGAAGACGGTCCAGAACATTCCAATCACGCAAATACCGGTGGCTGCGGGTGTGATGAGCCATCCGCCGCGAAAAAGCATACTGAAAGCGATACCGATAAGTACCGACACCGGCATCAGTGCCAGAAAGAAGGGCCAGGTATAGAGGAGAAAAAACAGAGTGTTGGAGCCATATACCCAAAAAGGGATCGCCAGCGCCAGCCAGTAACAGACGAAACCGATAAATCCACCCTGCATGGAGTAAGAAGGATCTTCGTTTTCTGCGCCGTCTGAGGTCTGCGCTAACCGGGGTACCGGGGCGTTGTCTCCCCTGATACGATCAACCCAGATCCGGCTGACCAGTCTGCTGAATAAAGCCTGCATAGATGATCCCTGTGTTCAGTGTAAACCGGCACGCTCTCTGGCGTTTGGCCGGCAACATTCAGGGATTGATAATACCGCGACGGCGCATCACATCTAATAATTGGGGAACCAAATGTGTTACCAATTGTTCACCTTCAAGATGCACATCCGGCGCTTCTGGCGGCTGATATTCTGAATCGATACCGGTGAAGTTTTTCAACTCACCGGCACGCGCTTTTTTATACAACCCTTTCGGATCACGCGCTTCGCAGACGGCCAGCGGCGTATCGACAAACACTTCGATAAACTGCCCGTCTTCCAGCAACTCGCGCACCATGTCACGCTCGGCACGATGCGGCGAGATAAAGGCGGTAAGCACCACCTGCCCGGCATCCACCATCAGTTTGGCGACTTCACCCACACGGCGGATGTTTTCACGACGATCGTCATCGGTAAAACCCAGATCGCGGCAAAGCCCGTGGCGCACATTGTCACCATCGAGCAAATAGGTGCTGACGCCAAGGGCATGGAGCGCCTGCTCCAGCGCCCCGGCCACCGTGGATTTCCCCGAACCTGAAAGCCCGGTAAACCACAAGACCGCCCCGCGATGACCGTGCTGTTTTTCACGATCCGCACGCGTAACGGCGTGCGGATGCCAGACAACATTGTCATCTTTCAGTGAAAGGCTATCCGGTGACGCCATCTTATTTGCCACCCAGCAGGTCGCGGGCGCCCCAGTGCGGGAAGTGGCGGCGAACCAGGCTGTTCAGCTCCAGCTCAAATGCGCTGTATTTATCGGACTCCTGATAAACCTGTTCAAGCGCTTCACGTACCAGACCGGCACCGACGGTCACATTGGTCAGGCGGTCGATGAAAATGATGCCTCCGGTGACCGCATTGCTCTGATAATTATCCAGCACCAGCGGTTCATCAAAGGCCAGTTCCACCAGACCAATACCGTTGAGCGGCAGTGTTTCCACAACGCGCTGTGTCAGAGAATTGATCTCGACCTGATAATCGATATTTTCTACACGTGCGCGGGCTTTCTTGCCGCCCACTTTGATGTCATAGCTCTGGCCGACGCTCAGTGGCTGCTCCGCCATCCAGACCACGTCAACTTTGGCATTCTGTACTGACTTCACGGTTTCATTCGCATCCACCAGCATATCGCCACGGCTGATATCCCGCTCATCGGCCAGCACCAGCGTAATGGCTTCGCCCGCCCAGGCTTCCTGCAAATCACCGTCGAAAGTGACGATACGTGCCACGGTTGATTCCACACCGGAGGGCAGCACTTTCACTTTCTGCCCGACGCGAATGGAACCGGATGCCAGCGTACCGGCATACCCGCGGAAATCGAGGTTAGGACGGTTTACATATTGCACCGGGAAACGCATCGGTTGTTGTTCGCGGATATTAATGATGTTGACGGTTTCCAGCACATCAAGCAGCGTCGGGCCGGTGTACCAGCTCATTTTGTCGCTTGGCGTGGCAACGTTGTCGCCTTCCAGTGCGGAAAGTGGCACAAACTTGATATCCAGATCGGTCGGTAACTGCTGAGCGAAATCCAGATAATCCTGTTTAAATTGTTCGAATACGCTCTCGCTGTACTCCACCAGATCCATTTTGTTCACGGCCACAACCAGATGGCGGATCCCGAGTAACGTGGCGATGAAGCTGTGGCGACGGGTTTGATCCAGCACGCCTTTACGGGCGTCAATCAGCAGGATAGCCAGATCGCAGGTCGAGGCGCCTGTGGCCATGTTACGCGTATACTGCTCATGCCCCGGCGTATCAGCGATGATGAACTTACGTTTCTCGGTGGAGAAGTAACGGTACGCGACATCGATAGTGATGCCCTGCTCGCGTTCAGCCTGTAAGCCGTCCACCAGCAATGCCAGATCGATTTTCTCGCCCTGCGTCCCGTGACGCTTACTGTCGTTATGTAGCGACGACAGCTGATCTTCGTAAATCTGACGGGTGTCGTGCAGCAGTCGCCCGATCAGCGTACTTTTGCCATCATCGACGCTGCCGCAGGTCAGGAAGCGCAGCAGGCTTTTGTGTTGCTGAGCGTGCAGGTAAGCTTCGACACCGCCCTGCTCCGCGATTTGTTGTGCAATTGCGTTATTCATTAGCTGCGGCTCCTCAGAAGTACCCTTGACGCTTTTTCATTTCCATCGAACCGGCCTGATCGCGGTCGATGGCGCGTCCTTGTCGTTCACTGGTCGTTGATACCAACATCTCTTCGATGATCTCCGGCAGCGTTTGCGCTTCAGATTCAACGGCACCGGTCAGCGGCCAGCAGCCCAGCGTACGGAAACGCACCATCTTCTTCTCAATCACTTCGCCCGGTTGCAGATCAATACGGTCGTCATCCACCATCAGCAGCATACCGTCGCGCTCCAGTACCGGACGCGGCGCGGCCAGATACAGGGGAACAATCTCGATGTTTTCCAGATAGATGTACTGCCAGATATCCAACTCAGTCCAGTTGGAGAGCGGGAAAACACGAATGCTTTCGCCTTTGTTAATCTGGCCGTTGTAGTTGTGCCACAGCTCAGGGCGCTGGTTTTTAGGATCCCAGCGGTGGAAACGGTCACGGAAGGAGTAGATACGCTCTTTGGCACGGGATTTCTCTTCGTCACGGCGCGCGCCGCCGAAAGCCGCATCAAAGCCGTGTTTACTCAGTGCCTGTTTCAACCCTTCGGTTTTCATGATGTCAGTATGTTTGGCGCTGCCGTGGACAAACGGATTGATGCCCATTGCCACGCCTTCCGGATTTTTATGCACAATCAGTTCAAAGCCGTAATTCTTTGCCGTACGGTCACGGAAATCGTACATTTCGCGGAATTTCCAGCCGGTATCCACATGCAATAATGGGAACGGCAGCGTGCCGGGGAAGAAGGCTTTGCGTGCCAGATGCAGCATGACCGAGGAGTCTTTCCCGATGGAATACATCATCACCGGGTTGGCGAATTCAGCAGCCACTTCACGGATGATATGGATACTCTCCGCTTCCAGTTGCCGCAAATGAGTCAGTCGTTTTTCGTCCATAACAGATCCTTTAAGCCAAATTCACAACCGACGGGCGTTGAGTGCCGTCAGTCTCAGGATGATGCCCAAACCACGCCAGTTGCTGATGAAGTGCGACCACTTCACCAATCACCAGCAACGCCGGTGTCGGCGCCTGTTGAGCCAGATGTTCAAGATTATCGAGCGTACCGGTCAGCACCTGCTGATCCGCACGCGTTCCCCGTCCGATCACCGCGACGGGTGTTGTCGCTGCGCGTCCATGAGCAATCAGTTGCTGGCTGATTTCAGCCGCTTTGAGCGTGCCCATGTAAATCGCCACGGTCTGTTTGTCTTTGGCGAGGGTTTCCCACTGCACGCCGTCGTCTTCCGGGCGGCAATGCCCGGTCACGAAAACCACGCTCTGCGCATGATCACGGTGAGTCAGCGGGATCCCGGCATAGGCCGTGGCGCCTGCGGCGGCTGTCACGCCGGGTACCACCTGGAATGGAATCCCCGCCGCCTGCACCGCCTGTAATTCTTCGCCGCCGCGCCCGAAAATAAACGGGTCACCGCCTTTAAGGCGTACGACTTTTTTCCCCTGCTGCGCCAGTTCGACCAGCAGACGATTGGTTTCTTCCTGCGCGACAGAATGGCTGCCCGCACGTTTACCGACACAAATTTTGTCAGCATCACGACGGACTAAATCCAGCACTTCTTCGCTGACCAGATGGTCGTAAAGCACCACGTCGGCCTGCTGCATCACCTGCAACCCGCGAAGGGTGAGTAATCCTGCATCACCCGGCCCTGCGCCGACCAGCGTGACATTTCCGCTCTGCGAGATGTCTTCCGCGTTTTCCAGCTGCTGTTGCAGCGCCTGCTCCGCTTCTGCGAGCTTTCCCGCAGAAGCGAGGCTGGCAAAACGTCCGGCAAACGCCTGTTCCCAGAAACGCCGGCGGGCACGCATCGAAGTAAACTGCGTTTTCACATTCTCACGCCAGCGACCGGCAATATCGGCCATTTGCCCCAGGCTGGTGGGCAGTAAGGTTTCCAGCTTCTCTCGCAGCATTCTGGCGAGCACCGGCGCTTTACCGCTGGAGGAAATCGCGACAACAATCGGCGAGCGATCGACAATCGAGGGGAAAATAAAGGAGCACTTCGGCTGATCGTCGACCACATTCGCCAGCACGTGGCGCTGATTGGCCTGCTCAAACACTTCCGCGTTCAGCGCCGCATCGTCGGTGGCTGCAATCACCAGAAATACATCATCAAGCTGTTCCGGCAGAAAAGCCTGCGCCAGCCAGCTGACTTCCGCGGCCTGTCTGCGTTGTTCCAGCTCAGAGGAAAGTGCCTGCGCGACTATCCGGACTTGCGCGCCCGCACGCAGGAGAAGATCGATTTTGCGAGCAGCGACTTCGCCCCCTCCCATCACCAGTACCGGGCGTTGTTTGAGGTCGGCAAATATTGGTAGATAGTCCACAAAAGCCTTAATTGATAACCAGAATGAATATCCCGACTATACGTGCAGGCAATAATTGATCTGAAATGACGAAAAGGAATGAATAGTTCCAGAATGGAATAAGGAGAACTTCTTCAGGCCTCGAGCCGCCTAGATCTTCGGGAATAGATACCGTAGTACGAGACTGTATAAATCCCATCAAATCCTAGCGTTTTGGGCAAAATGTGGATCATTTTTGAGGGGGAAACACGGCTCCAAAGGGCTGAGTACTCTGAACAATAGTCGATCACCAACTGAGGCCTTACCACACAAGGCATTACTAATTTAAGGCGTAATTGAAGTTCCTCTGACCTGCTCCCCGCGCATGAGCTTAAAATGAAGTTAGTAAGGTCCGCTATGAGCGAAATGCGGACATACCACCACATCATGCATTTGTGCCAAAAGTAACTTTTGTTATTTGTAGTCTCTAAGTGCCAGCCGGAGATGATGAGCGATAAAGTCGGCTTTAAGAGTACTATAGAGAGGAATATTATCCTCACTTGCCAGTGCTGCAGCATGCTTTATCTCAGCATACTCATCAGCTTCTTTCTTGTTTTTTCTCAAATAATCGCGGAACGCCAGATGTTTTACTATTTGAGGATTGCCTACGCCAAAAGCATGAACGTGATGACTACGGTGCTCTTCTCCTTTAGTGAAATATCTTCGATTTGGAATTCCATTTTCACCACGAACGCAGTATCCGGCACGCTCCATTGCAAAGTTTAATTTATCCAGCTCATCCAGATCATATACCTCCAGCAATATATCTATGATTGGTTTTGCTGATAGTCCCGGTATAGACGTACTGCCAATATGATGAACCTGTGAAATTACCTTCCCCAGCGTGTTCTGTAATAAGCCCCTTTCAGCCTCATATCGGGTATGCCATTGCTCTTCATACTCCACAACAATGATCCTACGCATTTTTTACTCCGGTTAACTTCTTTGAGGTTTTACTAAACCATCATTTATGTTGATAGCATGATTTGATGTCCGCTTCTGGCACATAACTGACAGCCCTTATAGATGTGACGATAATAGCGATCACCAAATGCACGGGACTACTCAAATCAGTTTTATTTAACCAGTTTTAATTGGTGGTCATTCTGGTGGTCTTGACAGGGAGAGTTTTCAGATTTAGCTTTCATATTAGCCAGTTACTGGCAAATGCGATCCCAGTCAGAGGAGCCAAATTAGAAAAGCCCGCTTAAGGAAACTTAAGCGGGCTTTTTGCTTTTCATGCCCGGCTACTGAAGAAACCCTCGCCGCTGAACAATGCAGCCGAATGTCTGTCCAGTTTATTACCGGTGCAGGCGTAACATGCTTGTGAAAGTCGATAATGCGGAGATAAGGCACGCCAGCCCAAAGACATAGACGCCAAACTGCGCGCTCGCGTGCCCCGTCAATCCGTTCAAAAGTGCAATCACCATTGCCACCAACGCCGCACCAATAGATTGTCCGGCAGTTCTGGCGGTCGACAATACCCCCGAGGCCGTTACTGTTCGATTCCCTGCGACATTGGAAAACATCTCTTTGTTGTTCGGCGGCAAGAAGAGTCCATAACCCACCCCACACACCGCCACACGCCAAAGAAAATCATTCACCGTCGCCGCTTCCGGCAGCAGAGCCAGAGACCCTAAACCCAGGCAGAAAATCATCACGCCGACCGTCGATATCTGAGTAGGATTTAAACGGTTGGACAACCTGCCAGCGACCGGGGCACAGATTGCAACGGCAATTGGCCACGGTGTAAAGATGAACGCCGATTCCAGGACAGAATAGTGATAGGCATGCTGCAGTACAAAGGGCAAACCGACCAGCGCCATCCCCTGAGCCACAAACATTGAGACAGAAGAGATCACCGCGAAGCTATATCTCCGGGAACGAAATATATCGAGAGGCAGCAGCGGGTTCTTTGAACGCGTCTGCGCTTTAAGAAAGATGGCGATCAGCGCCACCGATGCGACGCCACAAAGTATCAGTATGCGGCTGTCCCAGCGTCCGATTTGATCAACAGCCATGACCATCAGCCCTAAGGCGGCGGCGGAAGTGATAGCGCCTCCCCAATCGAAGCCTTTTTCCCTCTCGGTATCGACGCCCAAAGAGATAAGCGAGAACACAATGGCAAGTACGCCCAACGGGATATTGATATAGAACAACCAGGGCCAGTCAAGATAGGAGATGATCAGGCCACCTAACGCAGGACCAATGGCCGTACCCACCGCAAATGCCAGCGCATTCAGCCCTAAAATGGTTCCCAACGCATTCGGCGGAAAGATAACGCGGTAGAGACCCAACCCGACACTGATCATCACCGCATAACTCACCCCCTGAAGGACTCGCATGGCCACCAGCATGCCAAAGGTCGAGGAGAGGCTGCAACCCAGCGATGCCAGCGTAAACAACACCATGCCCGCCGTGTAGAAGCGCCGCTCCCCTATCCTCGAACCCAGCGATGCACAGATCAACATCGTTGCAGCGCTGGCAACCTGATAGCCGTTGGTCACCCAGATGACAGAGGCCGAATCCACCTGTAATGCTTCGGAAATAGTGGGTAAGGAGATATTGACGATGGAACTGTCCAGCGCCGCCATTATCACACCAATCAAAATGGCCGCAGCTGCCATATAGCGCCTTGGGGCCTCAAATCCTTGTTCTAAGGTACTGCTGCTTACCAACGACATATCCTTAACATCCTATATTGAATGGGAATCACGCACAGAGGCTTTCAGTCTCGGCACTCGGCCCTTCGAGGTAGGTCAGCAGACCCAGCATCAACACTTCTTCGGGGCTGGCTACAACGGGAGAACGCGGTGCTTTCCAGGGTTGTTTGCTGCCGTTGATCCGGATACTTCTCAGGAAACAATAGGTCGTGAGGACATAGAACCGGTTTCGCATACTTTCCCCCATCAGCGGCAGCAGACCTGAAATACCGCCTAACTCCGGGATCTCGCTGAGGATGCTGCCGTAGTCTGGCTTCGCCAGCACAAACATCAGTGCATCAGTCATGGGGACCATTTTGACGGCATCTTTCACTTCGGCCGCCAGTTCATGCCAAAACGAAAAGGCAAATCGGGAGAAGCCGAAAAGCGGGTCAAGCCCCCTGACCGAAAAATCAGGGTCGATGAAGCGGGTCTGAGCGTGTTCCTCGTTATAAAGCACATTGCCAAAATGAAAATTGAAATGGGCTTTTTCTACCGATCTGAACTCTTCGGTTCTGGCCAGTTCCAGAGATTTTTCGAAAACCTCCCTTGCCGTTATGCAAAATCGCGCGCCATTAAGCAGAATAGGTTTATCAAACAGCTCGTGTGCAAAACGCGTACCTTCCCACTCTTCCAATAATCTGGCGGGCATATCATGGGTCATCGTCGACGGCGCCTCTGACTCCAGGCCGATGGCTTTCTGCACGCTTTCCAGTGCATTTCTCACGATCATCCGGCGTTCAGCCAGCGACCGCTGGTCGTCGAACACGATGTTGCACAAAGGCAGGGAATCCATCTTTTCGAGAATATAAAATTGCCGCCCGGCAGCCAGCCCGTCGTGTAATACCGGAACCATCAGTTCCGGATAGATATCGTGCAACGCGCGTATCTGATCCACTTCTGCTTTCAGCTTGCCATTGAACATTTCGGACATGGCTGTCTTCACGACGAAGCCTGAACTCAAGAAATCGACTGTGTGTGAGCTTGTCATTTTTCAATCCCCTGGAAAGTGGCAACGGGCAGGCCAAGCGCGATGCTGCGCGCAACGGCACGAACAACAGCGCTATAGCCGACGGTGTTATTAACAAACGACTGGATAATGATTTCACTCAAATTCTGGCTTGCCAGATAGGCAGGACGGAGAATGAGCAGATGATTCTTGTCTGAGAGAATCGTTGAGCACCTGCGTTCGTAAGCATACGCACGGCTCCCTAAAGGGCTTCGGGATGCCTTAACAACATGAGGATGTGTTTCGCTCACTCGCTCAATCGCCTCCTCGATGAGCCCCCTGTTCAACGCGCCGTCATCCTTTACGATAAAACGGTTTATCTGATATCCCGGCGCATGTACCGGTGCACGTAATGAAACGGTATTCACTAACGGTGCCCAGGGCATCACTTTGTCCTGACTCATGGCGATTTGTGAGAAGCTCGGACGGAGGTTGTCGCGCGCATCCTGAAGGCGGCCTTCGAAGGATCGGGTACCGAGTACACCGTTAGGCGTATCCGGATGGACGATATCGGTTTCAACCGACACGATATGCGAGGCATTGCAATTGATGGATCTCAGTGCGTCGGCCAATACGCGCAGCGAGGCATGCATCCCATTCGTCTGACACGACCCGAGACAATACATGCCAGAATCGACCACCTGACGCTGTATCGTGCCAATATCATCGCGGGTAAGATCTTCCAGGCAGCCATAGATACTCGGCAGTTCATTGGCCTCTGCCACGCCCAGCACCACATCGGCAAGTTCTTGCATGTTACGGGCGACAGGGCTGTTCTTGTCCATGTCCAGTTTGCTGGTCGCGATAAAACCAATGTCGAAGCGACCCGTTTGCGGAGGAAGTTCTTTGGCAAGATCGCCGAAGAAAAAGTGCACCTCACGCCCGTCGATGTTGAGGGTGTTGCCATCGATAATGTTGATCTGAGACTGGATGCCGGGATGCGCCATCGCCAGACGGGCAACGATGCCATCAATCGGACCCAGTTCAGGATAATGTTTATCTAAAGAAGGCGCATTCGTGACCACAGTTTGAATCGCAAAACCATCCTTCGCCGGATCATTTTGAATCAGCAGGTTTGCGCCGATCTCCGCTCCACAACCCACCAGTATTGCTTTTTTCATTTCACTACCTCGCGCTAAAGGAATAACTGAAAGTGTTTTAGATGCGGCCTAGTCCCAGGAAAACATTCTCAGGAGGTCGGTAACGGACATGGCATCCAGTTTCGATTCACTAATCAGGGTTTCGGCCAGAATATGGGACCGGTCACCCAGCGGGCTGTCCGAAAGATTCAGATGGAATTTGGTGAGCAGCGCCTCGAAACACTCGTCACGACGACGGACATGTCCGAGCGGATATTCGATGGTTTCAGAGAGTTCCTCCGTCATTCCATGACATTTCAGAAAGAGCGCATTCGGAATGGCGCGCTTTTCTGCGTCGTAGTAGCTCTCTGTAAAGGAAGGACGTTCAGTGCAGGTAATCTTCAATCGCAGGGCATCCAGCAAAGGATCGCTGGCGAGCGGCTCGTGGAAATCCTTAATCGTCAGGTTTCCGGTTTGAAGCCCTACCGCAACCATGTACTGGAGACAGTGATCGCGATCGGCGGAGTTATTCAGCGGCCCTGATTTATCAATGATCTGAATCGCCGGACGCGTTGTCTCCACCCGCACGTACTCGATGCTTTCTGGAGAGAAACCGGCGGCAAGTATCCGTTGACGAAGATTAATGGCCGCTTCTACCGCAGTCTGGGCATGGTATTCAGCAGGGTTGGGGACTTTGAACAAGATATTCTTAATGACAAAATCTGACAGGTTACGCGACAGATTAAAGGGTTTGCCTCTCAAAACCGCATCATCGAATCCCCACCGACTCACCGTCAGCGCAGTGGGATAACCCATTTCGCCACTTTGCGCGAACAGCGCCAGTTGCAGGCCACGCGCCGTCGCGTCACCCGCGGCCCAGGACTTACGCGTTCCCGCATTGGGCGCATGCCGGTAGGTTCGAAGAGAATGGCCGTCGATAATCGCGTTGGAAAGTGCACTTAATGCCTGGTCTTTTGACAAACCGAGCAGTTGAGCAGAGGCGATCGCTGAAGCCACCTTAACCAATACAACGTGATCAATACCCAGCGCATTAAAACAGTTCGACAGACACAGCACGCCATGGATCTCATAGGCGCGAATCATCGTGTTCAACACTGCCGTCATGTCAGTCGCTGGCTTATCCGCGGCTGCCAGACTCTGCCATGCTGCGGCCGCCAGGATAGCGCCCAGATTATCGGACGGATGCCCCCACTCTTGCGCAAGCCATGTGTCATTGAACTCCAGCCAGCGGATCATCGAACCGATATGAAAGGCCGCTTCGACAGGTCCTAGTCTTAGCCCGGTACCGGCAACCGGCACACCGTCCCGGCTCTTGCTGAACTGAGCAGCGCCCATCAGTTTCATACAGTCATGATCGGTAGACGCGGCAATCGCGCAACCTATCGAATCCAAAAGGCAAAAACGGGCCAGTTGTAAAGTCTCATTATCGAAAGTTGCTTGCTCATAGGCATAGTCAACCAGCTGAACCATTAGCTCATCAAACTCTGCGTGCGCCATATTTCATCCCATAACCAAAAAATGAATTATCGAAATACAAGTCATGGAGACCCAGTAATATATAAATGCAGAAAATAGATATGGATAACAAATTGATTTATATGGAAATAATTCGCCATCACAAATCTAATCCTAATTGGCATGGCAATAAAATACCAACGAATAAAATCGAGGGATTCATCGAAAATATTGATGCCGTAACAATATTCCTATTGAAAATAATGTGCTGGTCAGGGAAATGAGCTACTGAGGGGAAGTGTAAGCAGAGTCTGTTGTTATAATTCACAATTCAGAATTAATGTCTGTTTGAAGAGTAATAATACTGACCCGCCCTTAACGTGGCCAAAAAGTGATCGGACCTGCATCTCCAGGGGGGTTAAAACATAGTGACAAACTTATTAATACAGAATATAAATAATTGTTGTGACGGTGAACTAATTTTTAGCATGAGGTCTCAAATGAAGCTAAGTGAACTTCTTGCGTTCGTGACAGTCGTGGAGACAGGGAACATAACCCAGGCAGCCGAACGTCTTAATCGAGTGCAGTCGAGTATTTCCCACCGAATCAGGAGCCTGGAGGATAACCTGGATGTCACCCTATTAGATCGAAAAAACGATGGATGCTCACTGACTGCGCAAGGCCAGATACTTTATGACTACGCGCTTAAAATATTGAACCTTGCAGATGATTGTAAAAACAACATTTCCCACTCTAAAAGTAGTCAACTTAATATACGTATTGGCATTATAGAATGTTTGCCACCCTATATTGTCACTTCACTGATCGATTTAGGACATGATTTGGGTTGGAACATAGATATTTCAATTGGAAATACCATAAGCTTACTCAGCGCTTTTGATCAAAACGAGTTTGATGCGGTCATCATCGGCGCAGGTTTTTCAAATACCCAACATGCACGTTCCATATTACTCTCCAGTGAACTGGTCATTATCACTGAGAAAGATTACCCAACCATAAAAGATATCTCGAGTCTGGATGGGGAAGTTTTTTTGCTTAGCAGCAAGAAATGTGCAACCACTACACGCAACTATAATGTTCTTTTCAGTGAAGGGCATATCACCCCTAAGCGCGTAGTCGAATGCGGATCCTATCCCGTGCTGTTCTCGAGCATTGCTGCGGGAAAAGGCGTGTCGTTAGTATTACGTTGTTCGATCAGCGGCGAAGTGCAAAACAAGATAAAAATTCACGAACTCTGTGGCCAGTTCAATGACTTCAAAATAGAACTTGTTTACCGTACCGATTCACCTTACCTGGATAGCACTAAATTCAGAGGCATAATAACCTCCGTTTTTCAGGATCCCCGACTGCACAATATCGGTTATTAACTCTTTCGGCGTAAACAGGAACAAATTCCCTATCTTATTGATGGCCACTCATCAAACAGAGGTTGAGAGCATACCTCTGGCGTATGCCCTCCCACTCAAAATATGCTAAATCTTTCGGAATAAACGCTTTTTGATAAAGAGAGAATCAATTCCCTGCCAAAGATTATGCCGGCTTACGCAGAATCAAAAACCCTTTCTTTCTGCACTTTTCCAGGATTAACTTCATCATTGGCACTTCAAAGTACTTATACAAGAATGATGCAAATGAGACGGTGAGAACTAACGCAACGACGAGAAGCATAATACCTTCCGGTAAACTGAATTTTCTCCCGGCAGTGAGATTGAGGAAATAGAAGAGCACTAAAAAATGAACCATATAAAATGCATAAGATATCTCTCCTAACCACACAGACGTTTTAGCGTTCAGCATTGTATTTCGGTTTTTTAAATCATCACCCGCAATCGAAATAATTAATAAACAGACAGGAATAATGAAAACTACACTCATACTGAATTGGTACGGGATGTACATGGATCCGATGTAAGTCACGGCAAGCAGGGCAAGCGAAGCCGTTTTCGTCAGTACGAGTGCTCGTCCGTTCATCAACAACCGTGCTGCAAACATACCGGCCAGAAACTCAAAGATGCGTGATGGAGGAAAAATATACGAAATCCAAAAGTGCTGCTGTGAAATAGGAAACGCCCCCATCATCGTGTTTGGCTCAACCCAAAGATAAATATACGTCTGAACCAATAAGGATGCCGCGGTAACGATTGTGAATCCAAGTAAATCGAATTTTTTAGGTATTGCCTTCATGACTCTAAAAAGAAAGGGAAAAGAGAGATAAAACATTGCCTCTATGCAAAGAGACCAGCTGGGTCTGTTACCTACAAAAAAATAGTGAACATCATCAACCCAGGTATTCAATAGCAGAAGATTTGATGTCCATAGTTTATATTGATATATGCTGATGGCACCAATAATGAACGCCATTACCAGGGTCAGACAGTGGGTGGGATAAATCTTTGCAAACCGTCGCAGGTAAAAATCACCCACGGTGTCGTTATCTTTCGCGGACCACACCATAATAAATCCGCTGAGTATGAAGAAATATGAAACACCCAGCCAACCCGCTTTACCCATGATAACAGTGAAAATATGCTGAACAGTGGGATCTGAAAATGGAGCGAGATCGCTGGCCAGCGATGAGTGAAATAAAAATACTAAAAAAGCAGCCCAGAATCTGCTTCCCGTAAGCGATGGCAATTTTGGCGGTGGCGGTAATTTATCTGTCGTGATTGACTTACGACTCTCTACTTCATTTACGTCACCGTGAATAGCATCAAGACTTATTTCTCTCTTTATTGCAGGATTCATTGCGTTCCCCCTGAGGATAGGATTTTATGCCGGAAAATTTATTCAGTTGTATAGCGACAATGTTACACAGGAAAAAATTAATAACGGCAAGGCAACGTCAGTGGGTCTGGTATATCGCCAAAAATGCCACGTTGCGTTGCCGGTCAGGAAATAAATTCATTTCAGAGCAGAACGTCATACCTACAGTTGTTAACTATTCGATATCGACGATCCCATATCCCGATTTACGCTTTTCAATATAACCAAATCCTTGCTCACCAAAATGCATACCACCGACCAGGATCTTGTCCAGGCTAACCCTCTCAAGCAGGTGAGTACGTGTCTCTGCCGCCAGTTGAGGATCATAGTCAAAGGCAATGGCAACCTCCGGTTTAAGCAGTTGAATATGAGGGAAATGAACAATATCACCCCAAATCAACAGACTGCTTTTGCTGCCCTCAATCCGGTACCCCGTATGCCCCGGCGTGTGACCTTTCAGCGGGATGGCAAAAACGCCGGGAAATATCTCGCCATTGTCGACCAGGCGAAGACTTTTCTGATACTTTTTAAATATGCTCCGCGCTAACAGGAAATTACCTTTTATCCGGTCACTGACGGCAGCGAAATTTTCATCGTCTTCCAGATAATTAAATTCATCGCCATTGATGATCAATTCGGCATTCGAAAATACAGCTTCACCTTCTGCACTTAATAAACCGCCAATATGGTCTGGATGTGCGTGGGTGAGAAGAACGGCGTCAATATCGTCAGGTTGTATATCCAGCCTGGCGAGATTGGCAATCAGCCTGCCTCCCCATCCCTTAACACCACCTGCCCCGCTATCAATAAGAGTATTTTTTCCTTTCCTGCGTATTAAGAAGGTATTGATATGCACCGCATTGAGTTCACTGACTTGTGCGCTGCGCTGAATTTCCTCGCACTCTTGTTCATCCACATTTGAAAGCATTCCGAACCCGACCTGCAAATATCCATCGCTCACCGCTATGACCTCTGTATCGCCGAGATCTCTGGTTGGAAAATTGGCATTCATAATCTGTTCCTTAGTTCTTTGCATAAATATTACTCGCGTCAAAAGAGAAACAACGAATTCTCGCTGTGACTCCTGTCTTCTCCTTAATTAATAAATCCACCTGATGCATGAATTCATCCAGCACGGACACCGTTCGGAAAACTTCCTGCCTGAGCCTGGCTTCAAAGTAGACCGGCGTGCCAAAACCTATCTCTGCGGTGAGAACGCTGATGTGAATATTATTTTCTTTCGCTTTCAGTATCTCTTTGGCGAGAAGGGCTAAAGCGGTTGAAAATTCCGCAAAAGAATCTGCATCTAACCGATGGCTTGCAGACGTATAGAGCGTAATGCTGGGCATTTTACATCGACTCCTTCGAATGAATAATTAACCCGTGGGCGGTTTATACTGCTCTGGCAGAGACTAACCTCATGCTTTTTATGATATCCGGATTAACCACCGTGCCTATTTCAGGCTCCCCCTGGCGGAGCTTATCAATTAACTCAATGCCACGCGTGACTTGCCCAAAAGCCGTGTATTTTTGGTCTAAATACCCTGCTCTGGCGGAGGTGATAAAAAACTGATGGCTGGCGCTGTGTGGATGCCGTGATCTGGCCATGCCGACTGTACCTCGCTCGAAAGGCAGAGGATTAAATTCTGCGGTCAGCGCCGGTAATCTCATGTAATCCAGCCCTGTCTCTTTTATCGGATCACCCGTTTGCGCCATAAAACCCTCAATGACCCGGCTAAACGGCATGCCATCGTAAAATTTGGCCTGCACCAGAGATTTTATGCGTTCAACATGCCGGGGGGCTAAATCGGAAAATAAACGGATGGTGACGGTTCCCCCCTTCAGTTCCATCTCGAGGAGATCGCCCTCCTGATCCATTAACCCTTTTAATGCGGCAGGAAGCATTAAAGCACCTGCGCACAGGCTCAGGCTTGCGCCAATAAACAACCGACGATTCATAAGATTCACTCCGAGTGTTAATGCGTATCCTTCTTCTCAATAAACGAGACGATTTCATCAGTAAGCGCCTCGGGTTGCTCAAAATTCGGTAAATGCGCTGCGTCGGGCAGGGTATGCAATTCTGCATGACGCTTTTCGGCCAGCCGTTGCGCGTAGTCCGGGGGCGTAAGTTGATCCTCGCTCCCTCTCACCACAACAGCCCTTACCCCCGGAATAGTCATATCGGTCAGATCAGTATCGGCGATGGCATAAGAGCAACCCGCGAAGGCTTCAACGGTTGTCCGGCGCAGCATCTGCTTCATCCCGTCTGCGTAAGGCGAGTCGATAAATTTCGGTGTCACCCATTTGCTTAAAATTCCCATCTCCAGATGTTCGACACCGTGGTGGAATACATCTTCAGCCCTGGCTCGCCAGAGCGAAGGCGGGGCGGCATTCACAAGTGCAGTATCAATAATAATCATTCCCTTAACTCGTTTGGGTATCTTAAATCCAATCCATTGCGCTATTGTCCCGCCGATTGACACCCCTGCCACATAGAACTCATTGATTTGAAGATGATCCAGCGCCGCCACGACATCGTCTGCCAAATCTGACATTGAAAATGGCAGAGCGTCGACTGCGCTTAATCCATGCCCGCGAATGTCCAGGCGAACAACGCGATAACGTTCACTCAGACGCGGCATTTGCAAATCCCAAAGGTGCAAATCCGTCCCCAAAGAATGAAGAAGCACCACCGTAGTTGCATTTTTTTGACCCTGCACGTCGACGTGCTGAGTTAATTTAAGTGGCCGAATAAACATTTAATACTCCATATTATTTTTTCAATTTCATGGAAATAAGTGTTCTCGTTATAATGCTAAATATTCAACACGATGCTCACGTTGCTATTATTAAAGTAATTCTCATCTTTGCTCTAACGGATAATTTCGATATCACTATCGAAATTATAGATACGAGCCGGATCGGCCGATCGATCGTCGAAGAGAGACTATTTCTTCCGCTCGCCTTTGTAAGCGCAAATTACCCCACGCGGATCTCCTGCTGCGGCATATCGTTAGCCCAATGACGTATTAGACATCTATACGGCTGTCTATTAGGATCGCACCACCAGGGATAACGATATGACTCACCCATGAAAATTAAACATTTACCTCTTGATCAAAATATCAATGGTTGGGCCGCGCTGCGGGGTATTACGCCACGTCATCCCGGCTTGCACGGTAAGGTTACGGCTGACTGGCTGGTGATTGGCGCCGGGTTTGCGGGGCTGGTATTTGCACGGCGAATTGCCGAACTTCGTCCGCACGAAGACGTGGTGGTGCTTGAAGCGCTGGATGTTGCGGATAATGCCTCGGCGCGTAATTCGGGATTTGTTATCGATTTGCCTCATACCGTCGGCAGCACGTCGGCTGAGCTGGAGCAGGCGCATACTTATCGCCGCCTTTTACAGTACGGACTTCAACATCTGAAAGACACCGTCGATCAGCATGGGATCGCGTGCGACTGGCACACAGCAGACAAACACGTGACGCTGAAGGTCTGCTGAGAGCGAGGAGCGGAAGTACGCATTTTATCTCTCAGTTGATTGAGGAATTACTAACTGGGCATAAAAATCAGCCATACAAATAAAACAGGTATTCTGAGCGCGCCATGAATTTTGGGGGTAGCGGGTATCAGAATTCGATGTAAAGTATATTGTGTCTTTGCACCTTACATTTCGTGTTTAAAGAGGGATTATGAATTATAAAATTATCGTGGGTGTGTTGCTTGCATGCGTTTCCGGTAGTGTTTTTAGTGAACCTTTACAAGAAGATAGTCAACCTATCTCGCTGAAATTAAGTGATAATTCTTTGAAAGAGGTAAATACCTGCGAAGATTTTATCGCGCTTCGCCGTGCGGGTAAGACGGTGACCGACTTGCCGAATTTGCCCGACCGCTTTACTGATATGGCCA
>NZ_JAFMOX010000041.1 GCF_019049655.1 Rahnella rivi | reverse complement strand
ATATTTTACTTAAGATCGTCGATCGGTTTGATCGAGTAAATATTCTGTAACTGCATAAAACTACTGCTTATTTGATTATTAGATCGTCAGGATCGAAAATTTTCATTTTTTATGGAAAATATAATGGATTATTTTTATTCAGAAATGTTAATGAGGTTGATCACTCCTGCACTTCTAAAATAAATACTCTCCAGCTATTGATTAACAGAGGGGTTGAGTTTTTTTAGAGGTCATGAGGGATTATTTATTCTGTTTGAAAGGATTCATTTAATGAAAAAGATAAAGTTATTACCCCTTTGTATTATTCTTGCCCTGAGTCAGCAGAATTCATTTGCTGCTACTCCGCTCTCCGGTCCTGCTCCCGCTTGTCCAAAAAATATTGATGGTTTAAGTCAGGCCGATAAAGACGCACTTCCCGCAGCGTGTCAAAAATCAGGAATTACTGAGCAGCAGTTATGGATAACGGGAGGCGCGCTTGCCGGAGTGGCTGCGGTGGTCGGTATTGCCATGTCAGCTGGCGGTGGCGGTGGCGGTTCAGATGATGGCGGCAGCACACCGCCGAATCCGGATGACGGCGGCAACACGCCACCGAATCCGGACGACGGCGGCAACACGCCACCGAATCCGGATGACGGCGGTAACACGCCACCGAATCCGGATGACGGCGGTGATACGCCACCGAATCCGGACGATGGCGGTGATACGCCACCGGATCCCGATGATGGTGGCGATACGCCAGATCAAACGCCGGTGACCACCACTTATCCAAACGGACTGTCAGTGACGATGGTGCCGGGCGCAACGACCGCTTCGCTGACGCTCAGCGGTGAGACTATGCAGGCAGTGAAGCAGGCGAACGGCACCTGGCTTGTCACGGATTCGACGGGCAAAACCTATACTGCGCAGACGCTGGATCAGGCCACGGGCGCGATCACCGGTTACAGCATTGCCGATCGAAAATCATGGACCCTGGATGCAACGACACCCACCGGGAAAAAAATCTGGACGTCGCAATATCTCGATGTGAGTGGGAAATTGGAAAACGGGGAAATTATATATACCGGCACTATAGTGGTGGAAAATAAAGTTGGCCAAAAATATATAATAGACCCATACCAAGTGAGTTCACTTCCCGTTTATGTTCCTGATGGTATTAATGATAAAGGCCGTGTAAGGATAGAGGATAACGCCATATTTTTGAATTCAGGACGTATGGAGTTGGATGATGGCGTTGACGATTCTACCTTTGCTTTTGCCCCAAACAATTATATGTATACACTTGATGCTGTACGGCTGGACAATGGTGTATTTATTAATACCGGAGCTGTCACTGGCCGGTTTAGTTCAATTATCAGCCTGAACAGCTCAGATATTTATAATTCAGGCACCATTTCTGTGCTCGGTGAGGATGGAAAGTATGCTTTTGCTGGTAAGGATAATGTGATAACCACCAGTCTCTTTATCCTGGGGGGGGATTCGGCACAAAGTACAGATACCTGGACCAATACATCAACCGGGGTGATTACCGCCAGAGGGGGAACATCGGTCCTTTCAGATTTCGGTGGCAACATTGTTTATTCTGACCCACAGGCATCAGGATCTGCTCATGATCAGGGGACCATCAATGCGGTCAATGATGGCCTGATCGATTTCTCTCTGCTTAATTCGGTTAGCGCTAAACCAGATCTCATCTCTCCGAACACCCTGGCCGCAGTTTCATTAGGTAACAGCGCCGGCACGGTCAATACCTTTGTCAACAATGGCACAATGACCGTCAGCGGCGGTAATGCGGTGGCAATGTATGGTCAAAATAATACGACGCTGGTCAACAACGGGACGATCAATCTTGGCGATTCCAGCCTTTCTATCGCGGAAAATGGTACCGGGCTTGTGGCCTTTAAAGCGGTGGGCGACAACGTCACGGCCTATAACCAGGGCACGGTGAATATCAATGCCGACGGTTCCTATGTGTTTGACCGCGCAGGCAGCGCCACGGCGCATCTGGTGAATACCGGTGAAGTGAATGTGCGTGCGGGTGTGACGTCGTATGGGTTGGTGAAAGGCGAAGCCGGTACTGTTGTCGATACTACCTCGGTTTACCGCAGCACGGTCAGCAACTATACCGTAGGCACCACTGCCGCCGGCACGTCAGGGACAATGACGGTCAGCCATGCTGATTTGAACGACGTTTCTGTGGATACCGGTTTTACCTCCGGCACCGCCGCCCAGACTCAAACCTTCGACAATGTCTTTGTGGGTGAAGATATTCAGGGCGCGGAAAACATACAGTCAACCAGCGTCGTCTGGTCCGCCAGCGCGCAGACTGATCAGAGTGGCAACGTTGATGTCACGATGAGCAAAAACAGTTATCAGGACGTGGTCAGCAGTGATGCCAGCGCGCAGAACATGGCCGCCACGCTCGATGCGAACTACACCAACAACGCGTTGTATAGCAGCCTCAATCTGCAAACCGCGTCGGAAGTCGATAAAGCGATGCGTCAGCTTTCCGGCGTGGATGCCACCACCGCTTTCAAAGAGGCGCGAGTGCTGAGCCAGCGTTTCAATATGCTGGCCGATAACGCCATCGTATTGCCGTCAGGTTTTGGTTTTAATCTGGTGGATAAAAACGATAAACGCAGCGAACTGGGCAACGATACCCGTTATGACATGATGGCCCTGAGTCAGAGTTTTGACCTCAGTGCAGGCCAGAAGATGCAAATGCAGTACGGTATTGCGCGTCTGGACGGTAACGGCATCGATGGCAAAAGCAAAGCGGGTGATAACGGGTTGACCGGCGGTTACAGCCAGTTCTTCGGCATCAATCACAGCGTAGATTTTGGCAGTCTGAAACTGACCAACGCCTTGCGCTACGACGTGCATCAGCTGGAAAGTAACCGCAGCATCCGTTATTCCGGTGTTAACCAGACCGCCAGTTCTGACAACAGCCAGCAGTACATGGAATGGCGCAGCCAGTTCAGCAGAGGGTTTGACGTGGCAGAAGGTTTGAATCTGACCCCTTCTGTGGGCATGAAACTTCGCCACACCAATAACGATGCTTACAGCGAAAGAGGCGCGGGTGATTTCAATCTGAATATGGATTCCAGCAACGAAACGGCAGTAGATGCTGTCATCGGCGTTCAGATGAAATATGCGGCATCGAATGGCTGGGCGATGAATGCCCTGCTGGAAGGCGGGCCGAATCTCAGTTATACCCAATCTGCGCAGAAAGCCTCTTTGCAGGGCGCGAACAATGCCAGCTTTACCATGAACGACGATCAGCAGGGTGGTGGCTTTAATGGTGTCGCCAAAATGGGGCTGAGTTATGGCGGCAAGGCCGGCAAACTTGCCTTCGATGCTTATCAATGGAAAGAAGATGATATTGTCGATAAAGGTTTGTCACTAGGCTATCAATATAACTTCTAAATCATTTTATTAGTTCTTCAAAGCGGCCGCGAGGCCGCTTTATTCATCTTCTGTTTTCATAAAATGACATTGGTCATGGCGCTTAAAAGAGAGTCATTACCTGGAATGGAGTTTTCATGAGCATCGATAATATTAATAAGCTATACAGGAAATTTGATATAAACCTGCTTCCTTTATTTGTTTTACTTTTTGAGTGTGGCAGTGTAAGCCAAACCGCATCGCGTCTGGGGGTATCCGCTTCGGCAGTGTCGCAATCATTAAATAAACTGAGGGGATATTTTTTTGATCCGCTCTTTGTTCGTGATTGCCAGACGATGATACCCACGGACACCGCCAGACATTTATATTTCTTAGTGCATGATGATATGGTGAAACTGATTGAGGATATTGATCAGCTCCTTGATGCCAACGCTATTAAGAAACTGGTGATCCGCTGTTCAGATTATCTTTGTGTCAGATTATTTTCCGATATCTCAGACGTAGTGATGTCACAACACCCTAAATATCAGGTCATTCACGATTCGGCCTTTGAGAGGCCAGAGTCTGCAATGTCTTTTTCTGGCATGACTGAAGTCATTCTTGGTTTCACACCCTGTCAGGACAGTTCTTACGAAAATGTAAAAATAATGGATGAGGAGCTGTGTTACATCTGCTCAGATAATCATCCCCGCGTAAAAGATGTCCTGACAGAGGAGAACTTTCAGAATGAAGAATATATTGTATTTTACCGGATGAAGAATAAAGAAGATGAAATTGAAGGGTTCATTCCTAAGTCGAGATTCTTCAGTCTGCTGGAATATAATTCATTTATCACCTTGCTGAAAACGGTGGAAAACAGCGAATGTATTTGCATTATACCAAAATGGGTTTTAGACCATTTTAAAGAGATATTCAGTATTAAATGTATTGATTCGGTCCAAAAACTCCTGCCTTTACCCGTCTATCTGAGTTATCAGAAATCGATGGCGTCAGACCAAACGATTAAAGATATTCTCCGGCATTTTTCAACGCAGGCATTTGCAGGCGTGCTCTGACCCACCTTCCATTCCCTTACCAGGGAAAGTGCCTGTACCGGGCTTCAGTGTTTGCTGGGCCCCTGCAGGTTTTTTATCCAGAAGCCATTTTCATAGTGAAAACCACACGCCGTCATAAAGGCATCCAGCACGGGTTCCGGCTCGACTTTCATCGTCCAGCTTTTCACCTGCGGCAATTGCGCCTGCAAATCTTCCATCAGATATAACCCGACACCGCGACGGCGCGTCACTTCACGCACCAGCAGATCGCTGAGTTCACCCTGACTGCCGTTTAGCCGGATTTTCACGGCACCCAGAATGCGTTCATTAAACACCGCCGCAAACAGCGCACGATCATTTTGCAGGCTGGCTTGCCAGTCGTTTTGCGTTTGCTCAGGCCAGATTTTTGCCAGATCGATCAGGTCTTGTGCGCTGAGGGAGGTGAGTCTTTGAATCGTTAATTTCATGATGCGGAAGGTCTGAAAAAAGGAGGCGTGTAGTGTAGCGGATCCTGCTAAAAACCGGGCGTAACTTTTTTTGTACAGTAACAGCGCGAAAACTTTTTTGGCGATCCCTGTATAAGCGATAAATGTTGGCTTTAATCAATAATGCCAGCGTTTACCACTGATTGTCTGACAGGGAACCGATTTAATGCCCAGATAAAATTCTGTTTACACCTCATATTTCTGATTGTGCTATTTGATTTGCAGAAGAAAATTCCTGTTTAATGATATGAATTATAAAGTCTTATTCGAAAATAAGACGAAATAAGCCGGTAACTCGTTATTACTTATACTAAATTTCTTAAGTGATGACGTTTTGAACAGGCAAAGAAAGCGCAAACCACAACACACATCAACGGGGTAATCGGATGAAAGTAACAAAGGGTAAGATCTGGCTGGCAGGGTGTATTGCATTGGCAATGAGTCAGGCCGCGTTTGCAAAAGATATTAAAGTCGCCATCGTGGGCGCGATGTCCGGTCCGGTTGCCCAGTATGGCGATATGGAATTTACTGGCGCGAAACAAGCCATCGCTGACATCAACGCCAAAGGCGGCGTAAAAGGCGACAAACTGGTTGGCGTCGAATATGACGATGCCTGTGACCCGAAACAAGCGGTCGCCGTGGCTAACAAAGTGATCAACGACGGTATCCGTTACGTGATCGGCCACCTGTGTTCCTCTTCCACTCAGCCCGCCTCCGACATCTATGAAGATGAAGGCGTGTTAATGATCACACCGGCAGCGACCAACGCTGACCTGACCACCCGTGGTTACAAAATGGTGATGCGCACCACCGGTCTGGATTCCGATCAGGGCCCGACCGCTGCGAAATACATCCTCGACACCATCAAACCAAAACGTATTGCCGTGGTGCATGACAAACAGCAATACGGCGAAGGCCTGGCCCGTTCCGTACAGGACGCGCTGAAAAAAGGCGGCGGCAACGTGGTGCTGTTTGAAGGCGTCACCGCAGGCGATAAAGACTTCTCCACCCTGGTGGCGCGTCTGAAGAAAGAAAACGTCGATTTCGTTTATTTCGGCGGTTACTACCCGGAAATGGGCCAGATCCTGCGTCAGTCAAAACAGGCCGGTCTGAACGCGAAATTCATGGGTCCGGAAGGCGTGGGCAACTCCTCACTGTCTAACATTGCCGGTGATGCCTCTGAAGGTATGCTGGTGACGTTGCCAAAACGTTATGACCAGGTTCCGGCCAACCAGCCAATCGTTGACGAACTGAAAGCCAAGAAACTGGATCCAACCGGTCCGTTCGTCTGGACGACTTACGCCGCATTGCAGGCGCTGACCACCGGTATGGAACGCAGCGGCAGCATGGAACCGGCTGATATTGCTAAAAACCTGAAATCTGCGTCAGTGGATACCGTCATGGGCCCGCTGAGCTGGGATGATAAAGGTGACCTGAAAGGATTCGAATTCGGTATTTTCGAATGGCATAAAGACGGCACGTCTACCCCAATTAAATAAATGCCCGGCATCCTTCAGGTTGCAGGGGGTTGGCTGCACTCGCTCACCCGAATCACTGACTCATGTCAGCGCATCGGGACTCGTTCGATTGCCGCCTGCCTGCAACCAGAATGATTTTGGCATTGCTATGCAGTAGTAGCAGAACAGCGCATTACTCTGCCCGGCGTCTGGTGTTATATGAGGCGCCGGGTTGCAGTCTCAGCACAAGTTTTCAAACCCTTGATTAATAAGGATAGGGTATGTCAGAGCAGTTCCTCTATTTCACTCAGCAGATGTTCAACGGCGTTACGTTGGGCAGCACCTATGCGCTGATCGCCATTGGTTACACCATGGTTTACGGCATTATCGGCATGATCAACTTCGCCCACGGCGAGGTGTATATGATCGGCAGTTATGTCTCCTTTATCGTAATCGCCGCCCTGATGATGATGGGTATCGACGCCAGCTGGTTGCTGATCGGTGCCGGTTTTATCGCCGCGATTGTGATTTCCAGTGCCTACGGCTGGAGTATTGAACGCGTGGCGTATAAGCCGGTGCGTAACTCCAAACGTCTTATTGCACTGATTTCTGCCATCGGGATGTCTATTTTTCTGCAAAACTACGTCAGCCTGACCCAGGGCTCGCGTGATCTCGCCTTACCGAGTCTGGTGACCGGCCAGTGGACACTGGGCGAAGCTAACGGCTTTGCGGCGACCATCAGCACCATGCAGCTGATCATCTGGATAGTGACTTTTGTTGCCATGCTGGCGCTGACGCTGTTCATCCGTTATTCACGCATGGGCCGCGCCTGTCGCGCCTGCGCGGAAGATCTCAAAATGGCCAGCCTGCTGGGGATCAGCACTGACCGCGTGATCTCACTGACTTTCGTCATCGGCGCATTAATGGCGGCGGTGGCGGGCGTTCTCCTCGGTCAGTTCTACGGCGTCATCAACCCGTACATCGGCTTTATGGCCGGGATGAAAGCCTTCACCGCGGCGGTTCTCGGCGGTATCGGCAGCATTCCGGGGGCGATGATCGGCGGCCTGATTTTAGGCGTGGCCGAAGCGCTGACCTCGGCGTATCTGAGCACCGAATACAAAGACGTGGTGTCCTTCGCGCTGCTGATCGTGGTGCTGCTGGTACTGCCGACCGGTATTCTCGGACGTCCGGAGGTTGAGAAAGTATGAAGCGCCTGAATCTGTTAAATGCGCTGGTTTCCGCTTTCGTCCTGCTGGTGCTGGCCGCGTTCATCATGGGATTGCAGCTGAGCCTCGATGGCACAAAACTGGTGGTCAACGGGGCCGGTGAAGTGCGCTGGACGTGGATTGCCATCGGTTGTGCGATTGTTTTTGTGTTCCAGCTGTTCCGCCCGATGGTCAGCAGCAGCCTGAAAAAAATCTCCGGGCCAGGCTGGGTGTTGCCAAGCTTTGACGGCTCGACGCCGAAACAAAAACTGCTGGCGCTGGTGCTGATTATCGCCGCCATCGCCTGGCCGTTTATCGTCTCACGCGGGACGGTGGATATCGCCACGCTGACGCTCATCTACATCATGCTCGGCCTCGGCCTGAACGTGGTGGTCGGGCTGTCCGGCCTGCTGGTGCTGGGTTACGGCGGCTTTTACGCCATCGGCGCTTACACCTACGCGCTGCTCAATCACTATTACGGTATCGGGTTCTGGGAAGCGTTACCGCTGGCCGGTCTGGTGTCGGCGGCATTTGGTTTCCTGCTCGGATTCCCGGTTCTGCGATTGCGGGGCGACTATCTGGCGATTGTGACCCTCGGCTTCGGCGAAATCGTCCGTATCCTGCTGCTCAACAATACCGAACTGACCGGCGGGCCGAACGGCATCAGCCAGATCCCCAAACCGACGCTGTTCGGGCTGGAATTCAGCCGCACACCGCGCGACGGCGGCTGGGACACCTTCAGCAACTTCTTTGGCGTGGCCTACGACCCGAGCGACCGCATCATCTTCCTGTACATGGTGGCGCTGCTGCTGGTGATCGCCACCTTGTTCATCATCAACCGTTTGCTGCGTATGCCGCTGGGCCGTGCGTGGGAAGCGTTGCGTGAAGATGAAATTGCCTGCCGGTCGCTCGGGCTGAACCCGACCCGCATCAAACTGACCGCGTTCACCATCAGCGCCGCGTTTGCCGGTTTTGCCGGTACGCTGTTCGCTGCGCGTCAGGGCTTTGTCAGCCCGGAATCCTTCACCTTTGCGGAATCCGCTTTCGTGCTGGCTATCGTGGTGCTCGGCGGCATGGGCTCGCAGTTCGCAGTGATTCTGGCGGCGATTCTGCTGGTGGTTTCCCGTGAGCTGATGCGTGATCTGAACGAATACAGCATGTTACTGCTCGGTGCGTTAATGGTGCTGATGATGATCTGGCGTCCGCAGGGCTTGCTGCCGATGAAACGTGTCCATCTCAAACTGAAGCTTTCTAAGAAACAAATCGCGGATCAGGGGGAACAGGCATGAGCACGCAACCTCTGTTAGCGGTTGAAGGTCTGATGATGCGTTTTGGCGGCCTGCTGGCGGTCAACAACGTGGCGCTGAACCTCAACCAGGGCGAAATTGTTTCGCTGATCGGCCCGAACGGCGCCGGTAAAACCACGGTGTTTAACTGCCTGACCGGTTTCTACAAGCCGAGCGGCGGCACCATTAAACTGCGCGACCAGCATCTTGAAGGGTTACCGGGGCAGAAAATCGCCCGCATGGGCGTGGTGCGCACTTTCCAGCACGTGCGTCTGTTCCGCGAAATGACTGTGATTGAAAACCTGCTGGTTGCCCAGCATCAGCACCTGAAAAGCGGTGTACTGGCGGGCTTGTTCAAAACGCCGGGATTCCGTCGCGCTGAAGCGGATGCACTGGATCGCGCTGCCGACTGGCTGGAACGTGTCGGGCTGCTCGAACTGGCCAACCGTCAGGCGGGGAATCTGGCGTACGGCCAGCAACGCCGTCTGGAGATTGTGCGCTGCATGGTGACGCGTCCGGAAATCCTGATGCTCGACGAACCGGCAGCCGGCCTGAACCCGCGGGAAACCGAAGAGCTGAACCAGCTGATTGCCGAGCTGCGTAACCAGCACAACGTGTCGGTGCTGCTGATTGAGCACGACATGAAACTGGTGATGGGCATTTCTGACCGCATCTACGTGGTGAATCAGGGCACGCCGCTGGCGCAGGGCACACCGGCTGAAATTCGTAACAATCCGGATGTGATCCGTGCGTATCTTGGCGAAGGGTAAGGGACAGAACACGATGTTGTCATTTAATCAGGTATCCGCCCATTACGGCAAAATTCAGGCGCTGCATGAAGTCAGTCTGAGTATTAATAAAGGGGAAATCGTCACGCTGATCGGCGCGAACGGCGCGGGTAAAACCACGCTGCTCGGCAGTTTGTGTGGCGAACCGCGTGCGACGAACGGCTCGATCATTTTCGAAGGGCAGGACATCACCCGGTGGCAGACCGCCAAAATCATGCGTGGCGATATCGCGATTGTGCCGGAAGGCCGCCGCGTGTTCTCCCGCATGACGGTGGAAGAGAATCTGGCGATGGGCGGTTTCTTTGCCACACGCGACCAGTTTCATGCCCGTCTGGAGCGCGTATTTACGCTGTTTCCGCGCCTGAAAGAGCGCCGTGTGCAGCGTTCCGGCACCATGTCCGGCGGTGAACAACAGATGCTGGCGATTGGCCGTGCGCTGATGAGCCAGCCGCGTTTGCTGCTGCTCGATGAACCGTCGCTGGGGCTGGCGCCGATCATCATCCAGCAGATTTTTGACACCATCCAGCAACTGCGCGAAGAGGGGATGACCATCTTCCTGGTCGAGCAAAACGCCAATCAGGCGCTCAAACTCGCCGACCGCGGTTATGTGCTGGAGAACGGCCATGTGGTCCTGGAAGATACCGGTGCGGCATTGCTGGCGAACGAAGCGGTGCGTGCGGCCTATCTCGGCGCATAAATTGGCTTCGGATTTCAAAAATCTGTGATAAATCTATAAAACCGCACGGCTGGCGCTTTGCGGTTTTTATTTTGTCGATAAATTAACAACTCTTACATTCTTATAACTTGGCTACTCATCAGGAACATTTCATGAACACAGAAGGTTTACTCGCCGCCCGCATGGTCAGGCTCAAAAGCTCAGCCATCCGGGAACTGCTTAAACACAGCAAAATGGAAGGCGTTATTTCACTGGCGGGCGGTATTCCTTCTTCGGCGCTGTTCGATTTCGACGGCCTGCGCGAAGCCACGCAGCAGGCGATCACTGAACAGCCTGAGCACGCTTTCCAGTACGGTCTGACGGAAGGCAGCCATACGCTGCGTGAGCGTATTGCTGAGCTTTGTGCAGAGCGTGGTGTGGTTGCCGGTGCTGACGATATCGTGGTCACCGCCGGTTCCCAGCAGGCGCTGGATCTGGTGATGCGTGCCGTCGTGAACCCGCATGATATTTTCGTGGTGGAACGCCCGACCTATCTGGCGGCGTTACAGACGCTGGAACTGGCCGAAGCGCAGATCCTCTCCGTTGGCTCCGACGGCGACGGCATGATTGTTGATGAACTGGCTGAACTGCTGAAAACCCGCAAAATTAAAGGCGTCTATCTGGTGCCGACATTCGGCAACCCGAGCGGTGTAACCCTGAGCCGCGCCCGTCGTGAGCAACTGGTGAAACTGGCGGCACAGCACGAATTCCTGATTGTAGAAGATGACCCGTACGGCGAACTGCGTTTCACCGATGAACGCCAGCCGACGTTGTTTGAGCTGTCGAAAGCGTTGTTCGGCCACGCCGAGAACATCATCTATACCTCGACCTTTTCTAAAATTCTGGCGCCGGGTCTGCGTCTGGGCTGGGTGATCATGCCAGACTGGTTGCTGCACAAAGTCGCCATCATTAAACAGGCGGCGGATCTGCACGCCAGCGCGCTGTCACAGTCAATTGCCGAATGCTATCTCGGCCTGGGGCGTTTGCCTGCCCAGATCGAAACCATTCGTGCGGCGTACAAAAAGAAATGTCAGGTCATGGCTGAGCTGCTCGAGCGTGAACTGGGCGACGTGCTGACCTTCGAATATCCGAAAGGCGGTATGTTCCTGTGGGCGCGTTTCCGCGAGCCGCGCAACTGCGCTGAATGGATGAAAAAGACGCTGGAGCAGGGCGTGGTCTTTGTGCCGGGCGAATTCTTCTATGCCGATAATCCGGATCACTCGACCTTCCGTCTTTCCTTCGCGACCGCAACCGAAGAACAAATGCACGAAGCGGTGGCCCGCCTGAAACGCGCGCTGTAATTTCTCTTTATCGTATTCCCTGAGGCGCATCAGTAACCTGATGCGCCTTATTTTTTTGCTTCATCGCGTGGGTGTCCGGAAAAGTGGGATAATCTAAGGGTAACCCCCCATCGGCATAGATAGCCAAAGTCAGTGGCTACTGGTTCATATCTCTCCCTAATATTCAGCGATATAACACACGTTTAATGAAGAAGAATTGGAATTTATAATATCTTGTCATTAAACCATTTATGTATTAATGTTTTTTTTCAACACGAAATCAGGGAAGTATATCGTGGCAGACACCGATAATATTTCAAGTGATATAGAAGATATTGCGTATAGAATTTCAGACATCATCATGTCCCCCGCCACAATTACCGGATTAATTAATGGCGCACTTAGCGTTCCTTTGGATATGGGTTATCTGGCCCTGGGGTATTTTGATACAGACTCCCGCTTTGCACATCAGACACAGCGTTTCCGAATGGCTGAAGCAATACATAATGACATATTGAATTACAAACATATAACACATGCGGTAGGGATTATATTTAACGAATTCGATAAATATACCTCAGTAAATAAACAAAATAATGCCTATCGTGGTGTCGTATCTTCAGTGGCAGGGCGTTTAATTACCGCGAAACTAATTGCGGTAATCGGTGCTGCTGTGCTTGCGAGAGTGTCATTTATCGGTACCCAAAGTGCCAAAAACTGGATTGGCAGGGTGACGATGATTTTACTGATAGGGGGAATGAGTGAGCGCTCAATAAGAAAGTCAGAAAGCCTTGCCATCGAAGTCCCGGAGATTTACAGACTCCTTCGCCCACAGGATTATGACCTTACTTACTTTCTTTTTGAACCTGCGGTTAAACCGTTCATTGATGCGGTGCACATAGGTGCGACGCGCGGGCAGCCTGAATTTGACAGGATAATCGATGCTGTAGGGCGAAAACTGCATGTCACACAATAAACCGCTTCTGGTTGTTGCAAAAGGCGCTGCGAAAGGGGTGATATTTGCCGTCGTCAAAGTATGGGATTTTTTTGAATCCGTGCTTTTTGTTGGCGGGTTAATCGGATGCCTTATGCTGCCAGTTGTATGGCCTATGAAATTTGTTTATGCCGCAGGATGGCTGGTTTTTTTCTTCTGTGTATCAAAGTACATCGGAAAAATAGAAGGCTATAGGAAGAAAAACAGAAACGTTAAATTAAGGAAATAAAAAATGTCTAATCCTGCTTATTTGTGGTTAACGGATGAAAATGGTTCTCCTATTATCGGAAACTGTGATGTTCACGGGCGTATTGGCTCTATTGAAGTAAAATCACTTTCACATCATCTGACAGTTCCGACGGACAGGAATACGGGGAAATTAACAGGCACGCGTATTCATACGCCGATCCTATTCCAAAAGGAATTTGATCGCACAACCCCCATACTTTACCGTGCGATTAGTCAGGGACTCACGCTTAAATCCGCTGAATTAAAGATGTATCACACAGCAGATGCTGGTGCAGAAGCGGAGTATTTCAACATTCGCATGGAAAATGTGAAAATCACCGGCATTACTCCGAGCCTTCATCCAGATTCGGGAACAGGAACGCATCTGGAAAATATTGAAATTCGCTATGAGTCAATTCAATGGAAATATGTCGACGGAAACATAATATTTAAAGACAGCTGGAATGAACGCACCGTTGCATAACGCTAATAAGATAAGCCGTCCTGAAGACGGTTTATCATTACGCTTAACCGCCATGAACCTCATTTTCTGCCATCTGCCTGTCATCACCGCTTAACTTCCTCGTAACCTTATTGTCATTTTTCCGTGTCATTTTACCTCCCGACTCTACCCGGCATACTTCAGGCTGCACTTGCAGCACACCAGCAGAATTCAGGAGACAGGCATGTTCATCAACCTCAAAAAAACGGTTATCGGCACCGCGCTGGCGCTGGCTTTCAGCGCCAATGCTTTCGCTGTGACAGAAATTCCTTTCTGGCATTCAATGGATGGCGAGTTAGGGAAAGAAGTGAACTCACTGGCTGACCGTTTTAACCAGACGCACCCTGATGTCAAAATCGTGCCTGTTTACAAAGGCAAATATGACGAAAGCCTGGCTGCGGGTATCGCCGCGTACCGTACCGGTAATGCACCGGCGATTTTGCAGGTGTACGAAGTGGGTACCGCGACCATGATGGCCAGCAAAGCCATCAAGCCGGTCTACGAAGTGTTCAGCGATGCCGGTCTTAAGCAGGATGTGTCTCAGTTCGTGCCGACCGTTTCCGGTTACTACTCCGATTCCAAAGGCCGCCTGCTGTCCCAGCCTTTCAACAGCTCCACGCCGGTGCTGTATTACAACAAAGACGCGTTCAAGAAAGCCGGTCTGAACCCGGATCAGCCACCAAAAACCTGGCAGGACATGGCCGCCTACACCGAGAAATTGCGTGAAGCGGGCATGAAATGCGGATATGCCAGCGGCTGGCAGGGTTGGATCCAGATTGAAAACTTCAGCGCCTGGCACGGCCTGCCGATCGCCACCAAAAACAACGGTTTCGATGGCACTGACGCGGTTCTGGAATTCAACAAACCTGAACAAATCAAACATATCCAGATGCTGGAAGACATGAACAAAAAAGGTGATTTCACCTATTTTGGTCGTAAAGATGAATCCACCGCCAAGTTCTACAACGGCGATTGCGCGATGACCACCGCGTCTTCCGGTTCACTGGCTGACATCCGTCAGTATTCCAAATTCAACTACGGCGTAGGCATGATGCCTTACGACGCAGACATCAAAGGCGCACCACAAAACGCCATCATCGGCGGCGCAAGCCTGTGGGTGATGAACGGCAAAGACAAAGACACCTACAAAGGCGTCGCCGAATTCCTGCAATTCCTGACCACGCCGGCCATCGCTGCCGAATGGCATCAGAAAACCGGTTATCTGCCGGTGACCACCGCCGCGTATGAGCTGACCAAAAAAGAAGGCTTCTACGAGAAGAATCCAGGTTCTGACGTCGCTACCCGCCAGATGCTGAACAAACCACCGTTACCGTTCACTAAAGGCCTGCGTCTGGGCAACATGCCGCAGATCCGTACCATTGTGGATGAAGAACTGGAAAGCGTGTGGAGCGGTAAAAAAACGGCGAAAGAAGCACTGGATACCGCAGTACAGCGCGGGAACTTACTGCTGCGTCGCTTCGAAGCTTCTACTAAGTAAGTCGGCTACTGTGCATTGCCCGTCTGGATTGGGCAGTGCCTGCTCTCGTCATGGACGTTGTGTCCGCGCCGGGAGCTGTGCGCTGTCCGCACCCGGTCTGGCTTCGCTCGCTACGCCTCCTCCGGCGTAGCCTGCCTTTTGTCATCGCATTAACGAGTAAACCATCATGAGTTCACACCGTCCCGGTTTTGGTTGCAGCTGGTTGCCCTACGCACTGGTGCTGCCGCAGCTGTTAATCACCGCGATATTCTTCCTGTGGCCTGCCGGTCAGGCGCTGTGGTATTCGGTGCAGACGCTGGATCCTTTCGGCTTATCCAGTACCTTCGCCGGTCTGACAAACTTCACGCAGCTTTTTCAGGATCCGTACTATCTCGAATCTTTCTACACCACGCTGAAATTCAGCTTTATGGTGGCCTTTATCGGACTGGCCGTTTCGCTGTTTTTCGCGGCGCTGGTCGATCACGTGGTGCGCGGCAGCCGGATTTATCAGACGCTGATGATCCTGCCTTACGCCGTGGCGCCTGCCGTGGCCGCCGTCTTGTGGATGTTTTTATTCAGCCCCGGTCTGGGTCTGATCACCCATTTCTTAGGCTCGATTGGCTACAACTGGAACCACGCACAAAACAGCGGTCAGGCGATGTTCCTGGTGGTGCTGGCGTCGGTCTGGAAGCAAATCAGCTACAACTTCCTGTTCTTCCTGGCGGCGTTGCAGTCGATCCCTAAATCGCTGGTGGAAGCGGCGGCGATCGACGGCGCAGGCCCGGTACGACGTTTCTTCAATCTGGTGCTGCCGCTGATTTCGCCGGTGAGTTTCTTCCTGCTGGTGGTCAATCTGGTGTACGCCTTCTTCGATACCTTCCCGGTCATTGATGCCGCGACGGCCGGTGGCCCGGTGCAGGCGACCACCACGCTGATTTATAAAGTCTATCGCGAAGGTTTCTCCGGCCTGGATCTGTCCAGCTCTGCCGCGCAGTCCGTGATTCTGATGCTGCTGGTTTGCGGCCTGACGTTCATTCAGTTCCGCTTTGTCGAGCGTAAGGTGCGTTACCAATGATTGAAAACCGCAGAGGGCTGGATATCTTCAGCCACATCATGCTGCTGCTCGGCGTGCTGGTGATTTTGTTTCCGCTGTACGTCGCCTTTGTGGCGGCATCGCTGGATAACAAACAGATTTTTGAGGTGCCGATGACGCTGATCCCAGGCAGTCATTTATGGGAAAACATCAGCACCATCTGGACGCAGGGCGTCGGCAATAACAGCCCGGCGTTTGGCCGTTTGCTGGTCAACAGTTTTGTGATGGCAATCGTTATCACCGTCGGCAAGATTTCCGTCTCGATGCTGTCGGCGTTCGCCATTGTCTACTTCCGTTTTCCACTGCGTAACCTGTTCTTCTGGCTGATTTTCATGACGCTGATGCTGCCGGTGGAAGTGCGTATTTTCCCGACCGTGCAGGTGATCGCCAATCTGCATATGCTCGACAGTTACACCGGCCTGACGCTGCCGCTGATGGCGTCGGCGACCGCCACCTTCCTGTTCCGTCAGTTCTTTATGACCTTGCCGGATGAGCTGCTGGAAGCCGCGCGCATCGACGGCGCAGGCGCCATGCGCTTTTTCTGGGACATCGTTTTGCCGCTGTCGAAAACCAATCTCGCGGCGCTGTTCGTTATCACCTTCATCTATGGCTGGAACCAGTATCTGTGGCCGATCCTGATCACCAGCGATGCCTCGATGGGCACGGCGGTGGCGGGGATCAAAAGCATGATCTCCTCCGGCGACGGCTCGACCCAATGGAATCAGGTGATGGCGGCCATGATCCTGACCTTATTACCACCGCTGGCGGTGGTGCTCCTGATGCAGCGCTGGTTTGTGCGCGGCCTGGTAGACAGTGAGAAGTAAACCGAAATGGCAAATTTGAAATTACAGGCAGTGACCAAGTCTTACGACGGCAAAAACCAGATCATCCAGAGTATCGATCTGGACGTCGCCGACGGTGAATTTATCGTGATGGTCGGGCCTTCCGGCTGCGGAAAATCGACCCTGCTGCGGATGGTGGCGGGGCTTGAGCGCACGACATCCGGCGATATCTACATTAACGACCAGCGCGTCACCGAGCTGGAACCGAAAGATCGCGGTATCGCGATGGTGTTCCAGAACTACGCGTTGTATCCGCACATGACCGTGTTCGACAACATGGCGTATGGCCTGAAAATTCGCGGCTTCGGCAAAGCGCAGATCCTTGCCCGCGTTGAAGAAGCCGCACGCATCCTCGAGCTCGGCCCGCTGCTTAAACGCAAGCCGCGTGAGCTTTCCGGCGGCCAGCGTCAGCGTGTGGCAATGGGGCGCGCTATCGTGCGCGAACCGGCGGTATTCCTGTTCGACGAACCCCTCTCCAACCTCGACGCCAAACTGCGCGTGCAGATGCGCCTTGAACTGCAACAGCTTCACCGCCGTCTGCGCACCACCAGTTTGTACGTCACCCACGATCAGGTCGAAGCCATGACGCTGGCGGAACGCGTGATCGTGATGAACAAAGGCATTGCGGAACAAATCGGTACGCCGTCGGAAGTGTATCGCCGTCCGGCCAGCCTGTTTGTTGCCAGCTTTATCGGCTCACCGGCCATGAATCTGCTGCCCGGCCAGCTGACCAGCGACGGCACGTCGCTGGTGATGGAAGACGGTTTTGAGTTACCGCTGCCGGTTCCGCGCCCGGAATGGGGTGGCCGGGAGCTGACCGTTGGTGTTCGTCCTGAGCACATTCAGCTGACCGACGATCAGCAAAAAGGGATCCCGATGGTGCTTAACACGCTGGAACTGCTGGGCGCAGATAATCTGGCGCACGGCAAACTGGCGGGCAGCGGCGTTGTGGTGCGTTTATCGCATGAAGTGTTTCCGACGGCAGGCTCGCTGTTGCGCTTGGATTTCCCGGTGAAAGCGTTACACTTTTTCGATACTCAAACCGGATTACGGATGGAATGAACATGAAAGCCTGGCCTTACCCTCGCATTGTGGCGCACCGTGGCGGCGGCGCACTGGCACCGGAAAATACGCTGGCAGCCATCGACGTTGGCGCAAAATACGGCCACACCATGATCGAGTTTGACGCCAAACTGGCGCAGGGCGGGGAAATCTTCCTGCTGCACGACGATACGCTCAACCGCACCAGCAATGGCTGGGGCGTGGCGGGGGAGCTGCCGTGGGAAAAACTGCAACAGCTTGACGCGGGCGACTGGTACGGTGCCGCGTTTAAAGGCGAGAAATTGCCGTTGCTGGCCGAGGTGGCCGAACGCTGTGCGCGCCACAATATGATGGTGAATATCGAGATCAAACCGACCACCGGAACCAATGAGAAAACCGGCACCGGGGTGGCGCTGGCCGCCCGCGAACTGTGGAAAGATCAGGCCGTTGCGCCGCTGCTTTCCTCGTTCGAATTCGACGCGCTGGTCGCGGCCAAAAAAGCCGCACCGGAATTGCCGCGCGGTTTGCTGATTGACGAATGGCACGAAAACTGGAAAGCGCTGACCGATGAACTGGAATGCGTTTCCCTGCATCTCAACCATAAATTGCTTAACGAAGAGCGGGTCAGGGCGATCAAAGACGCCGGGCTGCATATTCTGGTTTACACCGTGAATAACCCGGAGCGCGCCCGCGAATTATTGCGCTGGGGCGTGGATTGCATCTGCACGGATAAGATTGATGTGATCGGGCCGGATTTTGTCTGATAACAAAAAATAAGGCGCGTTCATCGCGCCTTATTCATTTCACCGCAATAATTATCAGTGCTTCAGCAGGCGTGGAAGTTGGTTATCCAGTTCCAGCAGGCAGGAATCCATATATTTTTCGGTGGTTTTGGTGACCAGCGCATAGTTATTTGCCTGCCAGTCAGCAAGCGAAGCGGTCACGACAGTCGGCGTACATTCTGCAATAACCCAGGCGGAGAACATATTCGCATCTTCAGGTTTCTTGTAGAACTTAATGGTATAGCGCAGTTCATAATCAGAATTAGCGCTGGAGAGATCTTTATAAACCAGCAACCACTGTGCAGCCACAATATTCAGATTGTTTTTATACTGATAGCCGTTGCCGTTTTTTTCCAGCCATTTTGCGATGAGAGGCTTGGCTCTTGGCGTGAGGTAGTTTTTCGTGGGTTCTGGCAGGGCTTTGATCTCCGATCCTTTCAGGTTTTCCTTACTGAAGGAATTTACGGCAATTCCTCCGGCAAGCACGGATGTCAGAACATTCAGCCCCACGCCTGCCGCTGTGTAAGAGGGCGTCACTTCACGTAAATACATATCGGGCGAGCGGTTGTTATTCATATCTGCTGAAGCAAAACCAGAGTACAAGCCAACACTGCTGCCATTAGCGGCAGTGATTTTTTCAGATTGAGTCGTGGCACACGCGGATAATAATAAGCTTGCAGCGACGACGACAATCCCTGTTGAAACTTTCATGCAACAATTTCCCTTTTAGCTTTATAAAAATCTATCAATGCATCTTCAGGTATTAACCCTGTTTTATTCATTGTGTTGTTTCTGGGGCAGAACGACGTTATTCCTGTCGGCCAGGAAGATTAAAGCATTAATAAAAATATTAGGGAAGGCGTGATTTATTTAATGCGGTAATATTACCGGAGGTAAATAGTCGGGGAAGGCGAACGGCTTTTAAAAAACTAAGAGGCACTGAGTGCCTCCGGTCATATTACGGTGTCTGATTTAACTTCTGGTTTAACGTCTGGTTATTCTGCTGGATCTGCAACCGTTGCTGATTGCTCTGGATTTGCGATTTCAGCTTAAGCTGTTGCTGCTGCTGACTGCTGCGTAAATCCTGCTCCTGCTGGCGTTTCTGCATTTGCTGATTGTTCTGCTGCTGTTGTTGCATACGCTGTTGCGACGGGTTGGTCAGCAGGGGATCGTTAGCGTTGGGCACTTTGTCGGCGGCGCCCGCAGTGTGAACGGCAAGCAGCAATGGCAGTACGGCAATAATTCCATATAAGCGTTTCATCGGTTCATCCTCCATTTCCAGTCATCCGTTAAGTGTATGCCATCACACCCGACAGCGTGTCATTTGAGGGCACGTTTCCCTCAAAGCGTGGCATGCGTCTCGTTTGCTCTATAATTAAACAGACGTAAACCATCTTCACGCTTCGCGGTTTCCTTCATTCCGCTACAATCATCCATCTTTATCATTTTAGGGCTCAACTGCCGTGCCTTTACTCATTATCACCACCATTTTGTGGGCCTTTTCCTTCAGCCTGATTGGCGTCTATCTCGCCGGACAGGTCGACAGCGTATTCGCCGTGCTGGTCCGTTTAGGGCTGGCGGCGCTGGTTTTCCTGCCGTTTTTAAGCTGGAAAGGCCATCAGCTCACCACCATCTTGCTGTACATGGCCGTGGGCGCGATGCAGCTTGGCATCATGTATCTCATCAGCTTTGAGGCGTATCTGTACCTTTCGGTGCCGGAATTCCTGCTGTTTACCGTGATGACGCCGCTGTACGTCACGCTGATTTATGACCTGATCAGCGGGCGCAAAATCCGCATCGGCTATGCGCTCAGCGCGCTGCTGGCGGTGGCGGGTGCGGCGATTATCCGTTACGACCACATCAGTGAACATTTCATCATCGGCCTGCTGTTGGTGCAGGCGGCGAACATTTGTTTTGCCATCGGGCAGGTGGGCTATAAACGTCTGATGGAAACCCGTCCGGTGCCGCAGCACACGGCGTTTTCCTGGTTTTATATCGGTGCGCTGTTGTGCGCCGTTGTGGCGTGGTTCCTGTGGGGCAATCCGCAAAAACTGCCGACCACGGACCTGCAATGGGGCATTCTGGTGTGGCTGGGGATCGGCGCATCGGGGCTTGGGTATTTCATGTGGAACTACGGTGCGACGCAGGTTGATGCGGGAACACTTGGGATTATGAACAACTTTCACGTCCCGGCCGGGCTGCTGGTTAATCTGGCGATCTGGCAACAGCAGCCGCACTGGCCGAGCTTTATCGTGGGAGCCGCAGTGATTATGTCCTCACTGTGGGTACACCGGCGTTGGGTCGTGCCGCGTCGCGAACAAACGGCAGATGATCGCACGCGTGCTGCCGCGCCGAACGAATAAAGGCTTCGGTCACCGGCTGGCGCTGTTCGCCGTCACGCACGGCAGCGTACAGCCGGCTCCATAAGCCATCGCCCAGGGTTTTGGTCACGACCAGACCCTGGCGCTCAAAACTTTCCACCACCCAGTGGGGCAGCGCCGCAATCCCCATTCTCGCCGACACCATCTGAATCAATAACAACGTGTTATCGACATTTTTCAGTGCCGGACTGACGCCCGCCGGTTGCAGGAAATGCCGCCAGATATCCAGACGCTGCCGCTGCACGGGATAAATCATCAGCGTTTCACTGCTGAGGTCTTCCGGCGTGATGACCGGTTTCGCCGCCAGCGGATGATCCGGTGCCAGCACCAGACGCACTTCAAAATCAAACATCGGGGAATAATGCAGACCGCTGCGCGGCAGGATGTCGGAGGTTAAGACGATATCCAGCTCGCCCTGTTGCAGCGCGGGCTGCGGGTCGAAAGTCACGCCGGATTTGAAATCCATCATCACCTGCGGCCAGTTCTGATGGAAGTTATCCAGCGCGGGCGTCAGCCACTGAATACAGCTGTGACACTCAATCGCAATGCGTAACGACGCCTGATGCGGTTCATTGCATGCCTGCAACGCCTGCTGGATTTGCGGCAGCACCTGTTCCGCCAGATTCAGCATGATTTCGCCCTGCGGCGTGAACCGTAAAGGCTGACTTTTTCGCACGAACAACCTGAAACCGAGACGTTGCTCAAGGTCACTGAACTGGTGCGACAGGGCCGATTGGGTCTGATGAAGCTGTGAGGCGGCGGCGGCCAGTGACCCGGTGTTGCGCAGTGCTTGCAACGTTCGCAGGTGTTTCAGTTCGATCATGAGAGTCCTTCACTGTGTCATGAATAATTTGCGCTTGTGGAATATACACTACCTGCGGATTATGGATGTGTAAACATCTGGATGGCTAAACAGGAATTAAAAAGATGACGATACTGAATCACACTCTGGGTTTTCCACGCGTTGGTCTGCGTCGTGAACTTAAAAAAGCACAAGAAAGCTACTGGGCAGGCAATTCCACTCAGGAAGAACTGCTGGCCACCGGCCGCGAACTGCGCGCCCGTCACTGGAAACAACAAACTGAAGCTGGCGTGGATGTGGTGCCGGTGGGCGATTTCGCCTGGTACGATCACGTTCTGACCACCAGCCTGCTGCTGGGTAACGTGCCGGCACGTCACCAGAACGCCGACGGCTCTGTTGACCTCGATACTTTATTCCGTCTTGGCCGTGGCCGCGCACCGACCGGTAAACCGGCTGCCGCTGCGGAAATGACCAAATGGTTTAACACCAACTATCACTACATGGTGCCGGAGTTTGTGAAAGGGCAGAAATTCAAACTGACCTGGACACAACTGCTGGAAGAAGTGGACGAAGCGCTGGCGCTCGGCCACAAAGTGAAACCTGTTCTGCTGGGGCCGCTGACTTATCTGTGGCTCGGCAAAGTGAAGGGCGAACAGTTCAACCGCCTTTCCCTGGTCAACGACATTCTGCCGGTGTACCAGAAGGTGCTGGCGGAGCTGGCAAAACGCGACATCGAATGGGTGCAGATCGACGAACCGGCGCTGGTGCTTGAACTGCCGCAGGAATGGCTGGATGCCTGCAAACCGGCCTACACCGCGCTGGAACAGAGCAAAATCAAACTGCTGCTGACCACTTATTTCGACAGCGTCGGGCATAACCTCGACACCATCCGCCAGCTGCCGGTGCAGGGTCTGCACATTGACGCCGTTGCCGGTCGCGATGACCTGCAAACTGTGTTCAACGCGCTGCCTGAAGACTGGCTGATTTCTCTGGGGGTGATCAATGGCCGTAACGTCTGGCGTGCGGATCTGAGCACCTGGTTTGACCGTCTGAAACCGCTGGTGGCAGGCCGTAATGTCTGGATCGGCAGCTCCTGTTCACTGCTGCACAGCCCGATCGATTTAAGTGTCGAAAGCCGTCTGGATGAGGAAGTGAAAAGCTGGTTCGCGTTTGCCCTGCAAAAATGTGCCGAGCTGGCGTTGCTGACCTCCGCGCTGAACAATCCCACAGAGGAAGCGCAGCAGAAACTGGCACAATACAGCGCGCCCATCCGCGCCCGCCGTGAGTCCGCCCGTGTGAACAATACGGCAGTCACTCAGCGCGTGGCCGCGATCACCGGCGCCGATATTGAGCGACAGAACGTTTATACCCAACGTGCCAAAGCCCAGCGTGCCCGTTTCAATTTGCCTGCATGGCCGACCACCACCATCGGTTCTTTCCCGCAAACCACCGAAATCCGCGGCCTGCGTCTGGACTTCAAACAAGGCCGTCTGGATAACACCAAATACCGCACCGGTATCAGCGAGCACATTAAGCAGGCCATCAAAGAGCAGGAACGTCTGGGTATCGACGTGCTGGTTCACGGTGAAGCTGAACGTAATGACATGGTTGAATACTTCGGTGAGCATCTGGACGGCTTTGTGTTCACGCAAAACGGCTGGGTACAGAGCTACGGTTCCCGCTGCGTGAAACCGCCGGTGATTATCGGCGACGTCAGTCGTCCCGAAGCGATCACCGTTGAGTGGGCGAAATACGCCCAGTCCCTGACCGAAAAACCGGTCAAAGGCATGCTAACCGGCCCGCTCACCATTCTCTGCTGGTCCTTCCCGCGTGAAGATATCAGCCGTGAAACCATCGCCAAACAAATCGCGCTGGCGCTGCGTGACGAAGTGGAAGATCTGGAAAAAGCCGGTATCGGCATCATTCAGATTGATGAACCGGCGCTGCGCGAAGGCCTGCCATTGCGTCAGTCCGAGTGGAAGGCGTACCTGCGCTGGGCGGTGGATGCGTTCAAACTCAATGCCGCGGTTGCCCGTGATGACACCCAGATCCACACCCACATGTGTTACTGCGAATTCAACGACATCATGGATTCCATCGCCGCGCTGGATGCTGACGTAATCACCATCGAAACTTCGCGTTCTGATATGGATTTGCTGGAGTCATTCAAAGACTTCGAATACCCGAACGAAATCGGGCCGGGCGTCTATGACATTCACTCGCCGAATGTCCCAAGCGTGGAATGGATTGAAGATCTGCTGCGAAAAGCTGCGGACCGCATTCCGGCAGAGCGTCTGTGGGTCAACCCGGATTGCGGGCTGAAAACCCGGGGCTGGCCTGAAACCCGCGAATCACTGGAAAACATGGTCAAAGCCGCCAAACGTCTGCGCGCTGAGAAAGCCTGAAATAAAGAGTTGTTGTGTTGTTGCTGAAACAGTTGGGGCACTCCGGTGCCCCTTTTTTTTGGCGCTCATTCGTACTTTGTTACGACTCTCTCAGGCGGCGTCATACGGTGGCTGCGGGCTGATTAGCGGCCATTTTGGCGGCTCGTTTCCGCGCGAGGTGGCGTTGTCCGCTAGGCTTAAAGGACGTTTCATTCATTTCAAACATTTCAAACAGGGAGAGAACATGAAACGATTTACAGACAAAGTGGTTGTCGTGACCGGCGCGGGTTCAGGTATGGGGGCGGCAACGGCCCGGCGTTTTGCTGATGAAGGCGCGATAGTCGTGCTGGTTGGCCGAACCAAAGAGAAACTGGAGAAAGTCGCGAGCACGCTGAGCAGCACGCAATATTATATTCATCTGGCAGATGTTTCTTCGGCGCAGGACGTCGAGCGAATGGCGGCGGTCATCGGGGATAAATTTGGCCGCGTGGATGTGCTGGTGAATGGCGCAGGCGTGGTCGTCCAGGGGAAAGTGACCGAGGCAAGTCTCGAGGACTGGCAAAAAATTCTGGCCATCGACCTGAGCGGTGTTTTCTACTGCACGCGTTTCTTTATGCCCGCGCTGATAAAAAGCAAAGGCAACATCGTGAACATCTCATCCGTGTCTGGCATGGGCGGCGACTGGGGCATGAGCTTCTACAACGCGGCCAAAGGCGGCGTGACCAACTTCACCCGTTCGGTTGCTATGGATCACGGCAAAGACGGTGTGCGTGTCAACGCGGTTTGCCCGTCGCTGACCTTTACCGAGATGGCGGCAGGGATAAAAGACAATCAGCCTCTGCTGGATAAGTTTGCAGAACGCATCCCGCTTGGCCGTGGCGCTGAGCCGGAAGAAATCGCTGACGTGATCGCGTTTCTCGCCAGCCACGATGCCCGGTTTGTGACCGGCGTAAATCTGCCGGTGGATGGCGGCCTCAGTGCCTCTAACGGCCAGCCTCCGCAGGCATAACCGGCTGTGTCCGGTTCACCGGCGTGCGTCGACGGCCGCCGGTGAACCCTTTTCCCGTCAATGTTTTCCCGTCATTGTTCGCAAATCTGCGACTTCTTTTTCTTCCTTCCACGCAGGTTGGTTATCATGGTGTGATTCTGCAAACAGGTAGCACGACCATGACTCATCCTCTTTTTTCTGTTTTATCTCCGGTACTTGAAGCCACCAATGGCATCCGCCAGGTTTATTATGCGGGCAACCAGCATCCGGTTCCTGCGCTGGCCTATCAGGTCGATTTTCCGCGTCTCGAGCTGATTCTGGACGGCGAACAGGTAATGGAATGGGAGGACGAACAGGGGATGACTCAGGCGACGCTCTTGCAGGCGGGCGATGTGTTATATGTTCCGGCGAAAGGCTGGAACAGCCCCCGGTGGCAGATGCCGGTGCGCACGCTGAGTATTTTATTTGGCAAACAGCAACTGGGTTTTAGCCTGCTCCACTGGAATGGCGCAGGTTTTGATTCCAGCGAAAAGGGCAATATCGGCAGACGCGGCCCGCGCGTCGGGGCATTTATGTTGCAGGCGCTGAACGAGCTGGCGTGGCACAGAAGCGATCAGCAAACCGCGAAATTTTTGGTGAAAGGGCTGCTGAGCCATACGTTAGATCTGTTCAGCTCTTCGGTACAAACGGCATCGCGCAGCCAGGCTCTGTTCAGTGCCATCCGCCAGCATATCGAAGTCTATTTTCGCGAGCCGCTGACCCGCGATTCTGTCGCTAAATCTTTCTACATCTCGCCCAATTATTTATCGCATTTATTCCAAAAAAGCGGCGGCATCGGGCTGAATGAATATCTGAATTATGTCCGGCTGGAACAGGCGAAAAATCTGCTGAAAGGCTACGACATGAAGGTGAAAGAAGTGGCGCATGCCTGCGGATTTACCGACAGTAACTACTTTTGCCGTCAGTTTAAGAAAAGCACCGAACGTTCCCCGTCGGAATATCGTCGGCAATATCGCAGCCAGTTTGAGCAGGAACAGGCGTGATGTGTTTTGCGGTTTGCGGGCACCCTGGCGAAGGCAAGGTTACGGCAGGATGATGTGTGTACCCTGTGGCGAGGTGGCTATTTTCTTTACGGCAGTCATCACTTTTTCGGGTGTGCGTAAAAAGGTATGCATGCCTGTCTGAACGCAACGGCTGTGGGCAAAACGCTCGCGGTTTTCCAGTTGGATCTCGGTGATTAACAGAACAATATCGGCCTGAGCGATATCACTTTCTGACAGCATGTTTTCAATGCCCAGTGCGCCCTGCGTTTCCACTTTCACCTGCCATTTTTCCTGTGCGCTGAGCTTCTCAAGACGCTCTGCCGCCATATAAGTGTGCGCCACACCGCTGATACATGCGGTTACTGCAACCAGTTTGAGCGACATCGTATTTCCTCTGATCAAAAGTTTTACCCACCGAGCGTCACGTTATAACCGTATTTTTCGGCCATCGCATAAAACGGCGCAATAGTTGCGGCATCCGGCACCTTTGTTTGATGCATTGAATAGGTTTTATCCAGTAACGGATATTTCGCTTCACCGTATTTGTGGAAGGGTAAAAGGTGGATTTCAGTTAATTTGAAAGGCTTCAGGAAATCCAATATTTGTCGCATATTTTCAGGCGTTAACGTGAAGCCTGGGATCAGCGGAATCCGTGGAAGCAGCTTCACGCCGCGTTGTGTCAGCGCGGTGAAATTCTGCAACACTCTTGGCTGGTTCATATTGAGCACTGATCTTGCCAGCGCGGGATCCATCATTTTGAAATCATACAACACCTGATCGCAGTGATCGGTAAGCGCAAGCAGATGATCCAGCGGCGCATCGCCCGCCGTTTCGATCGCCGTCGAAATGCCCAAAGCCTGCAACTGCCGGAGTAACTGACCGGCAAAAGCATATTGCATCAACACCTCGCCACCTGACAGCGTGACACCGCCGCCCGACGAACGGAAAAAAATCTCATCTTTGAGCAGACGCGTCATTAACGCCGGCAGCGTAATGTCTTCGCCGACATATTCCATTGCGCCACTCGGGCATTCGTTCGGATCCTGCAAACAGGTGCGGCAGTTCAGGCATTTCGCCTGCCGTTTGATGACCTGAATACGTGGCGACATTGATTCAGGGTTGGCGCACCACGGGCAGCGGTGCGGGCAGCCTTTGAAGAAAACCAGGGTACGAATACCCTGGCCGTCATTGAGCGAAAAGCGCTGAATATTGAAAATGCGCCCGCGCCTTTCCGGCTCATTCAACACAGGGATCTGCATATCATAACTGGTGTGCGGTACGGCCGATAATGTCATCCTGAATCTCCCTCGACAGTTCGACAAAGAACGCGCTGTAACCCGCCACCCTGACGACCAGCCCGGCAAAATCCTGCGGACGCTTTTGCGCTTCACGCAGTTGTTCAGCGTTCACCACGTTGAACTGTATATGCTGTAGTTTCAGTCGGGTAAAGGCGCCAAGGAAATCCGCCAGTTTGTTCAGCCCCTGCTGACCTTCCAGCGTGGATGGCGTGAATTTCACATTCAGCAACGTCCCGTTAGACAGCAGAGTGTTATCGAGTTTGCTGACCGATTTCAGGACGGCGGTCGGCCCTTGGTGATCTTGTCCCAGCATCGGGGAAAGGCCGCCGTCGGCAAGTTGCTCACCGGCGAACCGTCCATCGGGCGTTGCACCGACCACGGCACCCAGCGGCACATGTGCTGACACCGTGTAAGAACCCGGAGTGAACTGGCCGCCACGCGGGTTGCGGTATTGCTCGACCTCTTTGCAGTAATAACGCAGTAAGTCGGCACTGATTAAATCCACTTCATCAACGTCGTTGCCATATTTCTCGAAGCGGTTGATGAGCCGGGCGCGGATGGCGCGGCCCTCTTCACTGGCAAAGTTCTCTTTCAGCGAAGCCAGTAGCTCATCAAACGTCAGACGTTGCTGGTCAAACACCATGCCTTTGAGCGCGTGCAGGGAATCGCTGAGATTCGCGATACCAATGCCCTGAACCCCCGAGAAGTTGTAGCGCGCACCGCCCTCAGTAATGTCTTTACCGCTGTTCAGACAGCCTTCGATAAACGAAGACAGCAGGGGAACCGGTGCCCAGTCACGGTGGCCGATGTCACAGATATTGCTGCCCTGCGCCATCAGCCGGACGTAATGGCTGATTTTCTGGCGGATCTGCTCCACAAGTTCGGGATAAGTCATTGCCGCATTGCCTTCATTTTCGTGCAGCGTCAGTTCCATGACTTTCAGCAGGTTAAACATCGCGATGTCATGCAGGCCGTATGTTTTTCCCGGAATCGATAATTCGACACAGCCCACCACGGCGTAATCCCGCGCGTCTTCAAGCGACACACCGCGGTTAAGGAAGGCAGGCACCACGACTTCATCATTAAAAATTTGCGGAATACCGGTCCCCATTCGGATGGTTTCGGCGGTTTTCAACAGGAACGGGCGGTCAATCAGTTCATTGACCCGAACCCCGAGATTCGGCTGCGGCAGGCAAACATTCTGGTAGGCATCCAGACAGAGGAACGACAGCACATTGACGGCGCTGCGGCCGGTTTCTGTCAGGCCACCGAGTAAAATGGTGTAACCGGTCGGGAAACCGGCGAAGTAACGGGCGCTGGAGGCGGAGCGTAACAGTACGATGTCATTGCATTTCACCCACAGACTTTCCAGCAACTCTTTAAGAAACGCCGGGGATTCGCCGTGTGAAAGGGAATGCTGGTAGAACGGCAGCATGTACTGATCGAAGCGGCCAAGTGACAATGAACTGGCGTTGGATTCGTACTGCAAAATGATATTCATGTACCAGAACAGCTGGCAGGCCTGATAGAAATCCTGCGGCTTATTGCCGGAAATATGGCGCGAGACGTGAGCGATACGCACCAGTTCCTGTTTTCTTGTGTCGTCCTGACAGCTTTCCGCCATCTCTTCAGCCAGTGCGGCGTAGCGCAAAATATGCCGTTGCGCGGCCTTAAGCAGAATCAGCGCCGCTTGATAAAAGGCGTTATCCGGCGCCTGATCATTGAGCTGCACAAGTTCAGCCACTAAATTGTCCAGACCCGAATTAAGCAGGCGCGGGTAATCAATAATGATGTGCCCCTGGCCTTTATCGGTCTGATTAATACTGAAAATCTGGGTCCGGGTGGCCGCCGTGACCTCTTCCGGCATCTGGCTGTTGATGAAGTCTTTCATTGAGCGCGATTCCCAGTAAGGGAAAAGCTGCCCGCGATAGATCTGTTTATCTTCCCCGGAAATAGTGAAACGGTCCTGCGGACGGGTGGAAAACGCGTCCAGCTCTTTGAGCAGCCAGTAAGGGTCCATTTCAGGAGAGATGATCCCCGCACGCGGTTTGACCGTTCGGTTACCGGCAATCAGCTCGTCTTCACGCAGGGCAATCTCAACGTTATCCATAATGTATGCCGTGGCTTTAGCACGGCGCACAAGAGTCAGTTCGCCCTCCGTGCTGCGGTGACTTTCGGTATACAGCAGGGCACGTTCCAGCGAGATTTCACGCGGGCTGGCGAACAGTGCGGCTTTTAGTCGTTCGGTGCGGGACGTCATCATATTCTCCTTGTGATCAATCCGTGACGGCAGCTTTAGTCAGGTGTGCTGCGATTTTTTCCATAATGGCGTCAGCGCGTTTTACTGCGTCACTGATGCCTACGCGAACGGTGACTTTGCCTTTAAAGCGCTCTTCAAATTTGATGCCAATATCTTTGGTCAGGATCACGATGTCGGCGGCAGCGACGTCTTCGGCGGTCAGTTCGTTCTCCAGACCGATTGAGCCCTGAGTTTCCACTTTGCATTCCCAGCCTTTGGCTTTCGCTGCGCGTTCGATGGCCTCTGCTGCCATGTAGGTATGGGCAACGCCGGAAGGGCAGGCGGTAACAGCAATAATTTTGGTCATAGTTAATTCCCTGATGTCAGTTAATTTCGAAGTCTAAGTCCAGGTCAGATTCCTGATGTGTCTTGTTGGATTGCTTTTTGGCCGCCAGATATTTCAGCAGATTGAGACAAAGGGCGGTGACGACCATGCCGACCAGCAGCGCGCCGATGTAAGCAAATTTGCCCTGAACGACAGGCAGCACGATCAGCCCGCCCCATCCCGCGTAGCACTCTGCGCCGAGCAGGGCGGCGGTCACCGCGGCACAGGCAGAACCGAACATGATGGAAGGAATAACGCGCAGCGGGTCGGCAGCGGCGAAAGGAATCGCGCCTTCAGTGATGCCGACGCAACCCATCAGCATGGCCGCTTTGCCGGCTTCACGCTCCTCGGTGGAATAATACTTACGGCCAATCAGCGTTGCGAAACCTACACCGAGCGGAGGTGTAGCGATGGCAACCGCCGCAATGGCGACCACCGTATACACACCCTGCGCCACGCAAATCAGCATAAAGGCGTAGGCAACTTTGTTGACCGGCCCGCCCATATCGAAAGCCAGCATCAGGCCCATAATGATGGCGAGTACCACAATGCTGCCCTGCTGCATGCCTTGCAGCCAGTGGGTGAGCGAGGTGGTCAACAGCCCGACAGGTTCGCCCAGCCCCCACATCATGATCCCCGCCGTCAGCAACGTACCGACGATCGGGATCACGAAGATCGGCATCACTGAGCGCAGGATCTTAGGAACCGGGATCTTCTTGAGATAGAAAACAATGATGCCGCCCAGCAGGCCCGCAATGATTGCGCCGAAAAAACCTGCACCAAAAGAGGCGCCGACCCAGGCACCGATGGCCGCAGGAGCCAGTGCAGAGCGATCGGCAATGGAATACCCGATGTAGGCAGCCAGAAAGGGCACCATCAGGGTTAAACCGGCGACGCCGATATCAAACAGCTTTTTGAGATTGGGATCGGTCAGAGGGTCCGGAACGGCGCCTTTACCGTACAGCATGACGGAGATGGCCAGTAAAATGCCCCCCGCGACGACAAAGGGGATCATGTGGGAGACGCCAGTCATCAGGTGCTGACGGGTATTTTTTAGAATATTGAGCAAGTCTTTCATGATTGGCTCCGGAAACGGCTGGTGTCGGGCTTAACGATCGCAAATATCAGGGCTGATTAACGAAAAAAGCCCAGATACTGAAAGGGTATCGACGACAACAATAGGCTGACGACCGTGGCGCTAATAGTGGACAAAATTGTGTTTTACTGGACTTTTGTAATGTTCGATTGAAAATGCGAGCAGGTTCAAATAACCCGAATAAACCTCAGAATCCTCAACCCCTGTACACTGTGAGCTGCCTCGCAAAAAAGCTCATACATTACATTTATCCAGTGTTTGCCATTTTTGTCTGGTAGCCAGCGGGCGCTTGCGGCTCTTATTCTGCAACAGCCGGTAAATTTCACCGGAATCTGGGATGAGGATTCAGAAATGACCAAGAAGTTGAGCTTCACCTGCGTACTGGTAAATGGGGTTCACGCCCGTCCGGCGAGCCATATAGAAACGTTGTGCAATGGATTTACCGCAGCGTTTCAGTGGCATAACACCCGTACCGGCCGCACCGCTGACGGTAAAAGCGTGCTGTCGTTGATCGGCGCAGATATTTTGCTTGGTGATGAATGCCACATCACGGTCGAGGGAGCGGATGAAGACGCCGCCCTGGCCGCTCTCACGCATTTTATTGAACACACATTTCCACTGTGCGATGAAGCCCTTCCTGAACACCCGGAAAATGCAGAGCTCGAACCGCTTCCTGAATCCTTAGCGCATCTCTCGCCGGTGGTTTACCGCGCCCGTTCGGTCAGTGAAGGCTGTGCATCGGGCAGGCTGATTACCCTCTCAAACGTGAATCTGACGGCGCTTACCGATTTGCCTGAGTCACAGGGTAAGGATAAAGAACAAAGTCAGCTTTCCGCCGGGCTGGCGCAGCTTGAAAAATCCATTGAATTACAGCTGATGGAGGGCAGCGGCACCCTCACCGCCGTGCTGGAGGCTCATCGCTCTCTGCTGCGTGATAACAGCCTGCGCGATGCGCTGCTGGGCCATGTCATGGAAGGTAAGAGCTGCGCGCAAAGTATTGTGGATACCGCCGCACATTTCAGTGCGCAACTGGCACAATCTTCCAGCGCCTACTTACGTGAGCGCGAACTGGATATTCGTGATGTCAGTTTCCAGTTGCTGCAACACATTTACGGAGAAGCGCGTTTCGCTCCCCAGCAAACCCTCAGCGAAGCCAGCATTTGTCTGGCCGACGAACTGACGCCAAGTCAGTTTCTCGAACTGGATAAAAAATATCTCAAAGGCCTGCTGCTTGGCAGCGGCGGCAGCACGTCTCACACCGTCATTCTGGCGCGGTCGTTCAATATCCCTGCGCTGGTGGGCGTCGATCCCGAGCCTTTGCAGGCGTATCTGGGACAGGAAGTGCAGATCGACGGCGATCTGGGGTTGATCGCCTGTGCGCTGACGGAACCTGTGCAGCGCTACTATCGTCAGGAGCGGGCGGTGCATCAGGTACTGCGCCAGCAGCAGAGTGAGTATCTTGATAAGCCGGGTTACACCGCTGACGGCGTTCGTCTGGAAGTGGCGGCAAATATTGCGCACTCGGTTGAAGCCAGCGCGGCCTTTGGCAACGGCGCCGAAGCCGTCGGGCTATTCCGTACAGAAATGCTGTATATGGATCGCGCCAGTGCGCCCTCTGAAGATGAGTTGTACAACATATACTGTCAGGCGACGGAAGCGGCTAACGGCAAAACCATTATCGTGCGTACGATGGATATCGGCGGTGATAAGCCGGTTAATTACCTGAACATTCCCGCTGAAAACAACCCCTTCCTTGGCTATCGCGCCGTGCGTATCTATCAGGAGTTTTTACCGCTGTTTCACACGCAACTGCGCTCGATCCTGCGTGCTTCGGCGCACGGATCGTTGAAAATCATGATCCCGATGATCTCATCAATGGAAGAGATTTTGTGGATCAAAGATCGTCTGGCGGAAGCCAAACAGTCGCTGCGCAGCGAGCAAATCCCGTTTGATGAAAAAATTCAGCTGGGGATCATGCTGGAAGTCCCTTCGGTGATGTTCATCATCGATCAATGCTGCGAAGAGATTGATTTCTTTAGTATCGGCAGTAACGACCTGACGCAATATTTGCTGGCGGTTGACCGCGACAATGCCAAAGTGACCCGCCATTACAACAGTCTGAATCCGGCGTTTCTGCGTGGCCTCGATCATGTGGTGCGTGAAGTCCATCGCCACGGTAAATGGATTGGCCTGTGCGGTGAACTGGGGGCAAAAGGCTCTGTGCTGCCGTTACTGGTCGGTCTGGGGCTGGATGAAATCAGTATGAACGCGCCGTCAGTTCCGGTGACCAAAGCGCGGCTGGCAAAACTCGACAGCCGCGAATGCCGCCTGCTGCTTAACCGCGCCATGCAGTGCCGTACCTCGCTGGAGGTTGAACACCTGCTGGCGCAGTTCCGCATGACCGCGAACGACGCGCCGCTTATCACGACAGAATGTGTGGCGCTGAACAGCGACTGGCGCAGCAAGGAAGAAGTGATCAAAGGCATGGTTGATAACCTGATGCTGGCAGGCCGATGCCGCTACCCGCGCAAGCTTGCCGCAGACGTCTGGGCCCGTGAAGCGGTATTTTCGACAGGACTCGGTTTTGGTTTTGCTATCCCGCACACCAAATCTGAGCACATCGAACAGTCGACCATCAGCGTGGCAAAACTCAAGGCACCGGTGCAGTGGGGCGATGAAGAAGCGCAGTTTGTGATCATGCTGACGCTGAATAAACACGCTGCCGGTGACCAGCACATGCGGATTTTCTCTAAACTGGCGCGCCGGATTATGCATGACAGTTTCCGGGATGCGTTGATGCATTCGACCACGGCCGCGCACATTGAAGCGTTGCTGAAACAAGAGCTTGAACTCTGACAGGAGATGGCATGGAACTCTATCTGGACACCGCGGATATAAGCGCAGTCAAACGTTTATCCCGTATTTTACCGCTGCAGGGCGTTACCACTAACCCGAGCATAATCGCTAAAGCGCGCACCTCCTTGTGGGAGGTCTTACCGGCGCTGCGTGACGCGCTCGGTGGCGAAGGAAAACTGTTCGCTCAGGTACTGGCGAATCAGGCCGACCGAATGGTGGAAGAGGCGGAGTTACTGCATTCCCGCGTGCCGGGGCTGATTGTGAAGGTGCCGGTCACTGCCGAAGGGCTGGCGGCGATTAAAATTCTGCGTACCCGTAAAATTCCGACGCTGGGAACGGCCGTGTACGGCGCAGGGCAGGGGCTGCTTTCCGCCCTCGCCGGTGCAGAATATGTCGCCCCCTATGTCAACCGGCTGGACGCTCAGGGCGGTGATGGCATTGCGATGGTGACGGAGTTGCAGCAATTACTGACGCTTCATGCGCCGCAGGCCAAAGTGCTGGCGGCCAGCTTCAAAACGCCGCGTCAGGCGCTGGCGTGTCTGCTGGCGGGCTGCCAGTCGATCACCCTTCCGGTGGATGTGGCGGAGCAGTTTATCAGCGCACCGGCGGTTCAGGCGGCAGTTGTGGCGTTTGAAGAAGACTGGCAGGGCGCGTTCGGTGTGAAAACGCTAAGCTGAGTTGCTCAGCATCTGAGACAGCATTTCGCGTAAAAAAGCCCGACAGGTCAACCTGCCGGGCTTTTTATCATTTTTTAACGGCTGAGAAATCTACTTCACACCGGTCTTATTTCACGCCGTACTGTGCAAAGAAATCCAGCATCCGCTTCCAGCCATCGGCGGCGGCTTCAGCGTTGTAGCTCGGGCGGTAATCGGCGTTAAACGCGTGTCCGGCGTCCGGATAGACAACGATTTCCGCATTGGCATTGGCTGCGCGGATGGCCTGACGCATGGTTTCAATCGTCTCCAGAGGAATGCTGGAGTCTTCCCCGCCATATAACCCCAGAACCGGTGCATCCAGCGCCGCAGCGCGATCTACCGGCTGCATCGGGCTGGTCAGCGTTTTGTCACCGACCAGTTTGCCGTACCACGCCACACCCGCTTTCAGCTGCGGATTATGCGCCGCGTACAACCAGGTTATACGGCCGCCCCAGCAGAAACCGGTAATGCCTAATTTTGTGATATCTCCTCCGTGCTGAGAGGCCCAGTGTGCCGCGTGGTCGAGATCGGAAAGCACTTGCTGATCCGGCACTTTGCTCACCAGTTTGGCAAACAACTCGCTGATTTCAGTGTAATCACGCGGATCGCCCTGACGGAAATAGAGCTCCGGCGCGATAGCCAGATAGCCCTGTTTCGCCAGCCGGCGGCAGACATCCTGAATATGCTCGTGCACACCAAAAATCTCCTGCACCACCAGAACGATAGGCAGCTTACCGGTGAAATTTTCCGGACGGGCGAGATAGGCGGGCAGGTCTTCTCCCTGCGAGGGAATGGTGGTCTGGCCGGCGTGCAGGCCATCGGTATCAGTGTGAACGGTGGTTTCAGCCACCGGCGTTACGGCCGGTGCAAAGCTGGTCGGAGCCTGTTTCAGGGGGAGGATTTCGTCGTTTTTCATTGGAGTCTCCATACAGAAAATTTGCGCGATGGATTAAAACTATAGCCGGAAAGCCGCAACAGCAAGGCAGATGAGATGTTCTATAGTTAAAAGTTAGTGAGGAAAAATGTCACGGAAGACCTAAAGAACGCCTTAAACGTCTAGCTGGAGTCTTGTTCAATGTCGAAATTACCTTCAAAAGTGTCCAAAAAGAGTGAGTCAAAACCGGTAAGCCGCGCCCCCGCCACGGGCATTAAATCCACAAAACCCGGCCTGGGTGATCTGGCACCTGCCGACAGTGCTTATCAGCCATCGCCACAACCGACGCCACCGGGCAAAGAGCCCACGGCCTCCGGCAGCGCGAAAAGCCCGCAAAATACCAATGCCAAACTCGATGCGCTGGAGCGGCATCGTAAAAATGGTGAGAAGCAGCCGCTGACCACCAATCAGGGGACGAAAATCTCTGATGATCAAAACTCGCTGAAAGCCGGAAGCCGTGGTCCGACGCTTCTGGAAGATTTTATTCTTCGCGAGAAAATCACGCATTTTGACCACGAGCGCATTCCCGAACGTATCGTTCATGCCCGTGGCGCTGCGGCACATGGCTATTTTCAGCCGTACCGCAGTATGAAATCTGTCACCAAAGCCAGTTTCCTCTCTGATCCGAAAAAACAAACCCCCGTGTTTGTGCGTTTTTCTACCGTGCAGGGATCACGCGGCTCTGCGGATTCTGTCCGCGATATTCGCGGCTGGGCCACCAAGTTTTATACCGATGAAGGCATTTACGATCTGGTCGGCAATAACACGCCGGTATTCTTCATTCAGGATGCCCACAAGTTCCCGGACTTTGTGCATGCGGTGAAACCTGAACCCCACAACGAAATCCCGCAGGGTGCCAGCGCGCACGATTCCTTCTGGGATTACGTCTCGCTGCAACCTGAAACGCTGCATAACGTATTCTGGGCAATGTCCGATCGGGGGATCCCGCGCAGCTATCGCACGATGGAAGGCTTCGGGATCCACACTTTCCGTTTTGTGAATGCGAAGGGAAAATCCACGTTTGTCCGTTTCCACTGGAAGCCACTGGCAGGTAAAGCGTCGTTGCTGTGGGATGAAGCGCAAAAACTGGCCGGTAAAGATGCGGATTTCCATCGCCGTGACTTATGGGAAGCCATTGAAGCCGGTGATTATCCTGAGTATGAGTTGGGTGTTCAGCTGATCCCGGAAGAAGACGAATTCAAATATGATTTTGATTTGCTCGACCCGACCAAACTGATCCCGGAAAAACTGGTGCCGGTGCAGCTTATTGGCAAGATGGTGCTAAACCGTAATCCGGACAATTACTTTGCCGAAACCGAGCAGGTCGCCTTCCACCCCGGCCACGTCGTACCGGGCATTGATTTCACTAATGATCCGTTGTTGCAGGGGCGGCTTTTTTCGTATACCGATACGCAAATCAGCCGTCTGGGCGGGCCAAATTTCCACGAAATTCCGATTAACCGGCCAACCTGTCCGTACCACAATTTCCAGCGTGACGGCATGCACCGCCAGGATGTTGATACCAATCCGGCGAACTATGAGCCGAATTCCATTAACAATAACTGGCCGAGAGAAACCCCACCGGCAGCATCGGGCGGCGGGTTTGAAAGCTATCCTGAACGCATTGATGCGGAAAAAGTCCGCCAGCGCAGTGAATCGTTTGCCGAGTTTTATGCGCAGCCGCGCCTGTTCTGGCTAAGTCAGACGCCGGTGGAGCAGGAGCACATCGCAGGCGCTTTCTCGTTTGAGTTATCCAAAGTTGTGCGGCCTTACATCCGCGAACGTGTTGTTGATTTGCTGGCCCGCGTCGATCAGTCTCTGGCCCAACAAGTGGCGAAAAATGTCGGCATTACGCTTTCGCCGGACACGCTGAAAATCAAACCGCCAAAACCGGTAAATGGTCTGGAAAGCGATCCTTCTCTCAGCCTGTATGCCAGTGGCAAAGGCGTGATTAAAGGGCGTCAGGTTGCGCTGTTATTAGGTGACGGTGTCAATGCAGCGGATGTGCTGGAAACCTTGCAGGCGCTTCAGGCCGTTGGCGTTCACCCTAAACTGCTGGCCAGCCATTTAGGCACGGTCACGGCCGATGATGGTTCGACATTGCCGATTGATGCAACGTTTGCCGGTTCGCCGTCGATCACGGTTGACGCAGTGATTGTGCCGCACGGGCATATCGACGCATTGCTGATGAGTGGGGATGCGCGGCATTACGTCCTTGAAGCCTATAAGCATCTGAAAGTTATTGGCCTGAGCGGTGATGCGCGACGCTTCAAATCATTGCTGGGGCTTAAAGATGATGTGGCGGAAGAGGGGATCATTGAAGGCGAAAAAGCGGAAGGTGCCTTGCTGAAAGCCTTTGTGAAAAACTTAGCGAAACACCGGATCTGGTCACGCAGCGCTGCGGCAGATTCTGTTCCTGCCTGACAGGTTAACCCGCACCCGGCAGGCAGAGCCTTGTTATAAGGCAATGCCTGCTTTTTTATGCCTGCCACGAAAACAGACCGTTTAAAAATTCGTCTTTTTCGCTGTTATTTGTGACTGGCATCACAAATTAAATGTATGCGTTATTCTTGTTGTTACATCATAGTGACGGCCATCACGAAATAACGTCACAATGTTCAGTACAGTTGCCGGGTGTTCCTCCTGCCAATTTATGACCTTACACACAGAGGAGTTTGTTATGTCTCAGCCTGAAGTTTTCCATCTTGGCCTGGCCAAAAAAGATTTAAACGGCGCGACGCTGGCGATTGTACCCGGCGACCCTGAGCGCGTTGAGAAGATTGCCAAACTGATGGAGAACCCGGTTCGCCTGGCTTCCCACCGCGAATTTACCTCATGGCGCGCTGAGCTTGACGGCAAATCTGTGATTGTCTGCTCAACCGGTATCGGGGGTCCTTCCACCTCTATCGCGGTTGAGGAGCTGGCACAGCTCGGCATCCGTACCTTCCTGCGCGTCGGTACTACCGGTGCCATCCAGCCACACATCAGTGTGGGCGACGTGCTGGTCACCACCGCCGCCGTTCGCCTTGATGGCGCGAGCCTGCACTTTGCACCGATGGAATTCCCGGCAGTGGCCGATTTCGCCTGTACCACTGCGCTGGTTGCTGCGGCTGAATCTGTGGGTGCACAAACTCACATCGGCGTGACCGCTTCTTCTGACACCTTCTACCCAGGCCAGGAGCGTTATGATACTTACTCTGGCCGCGTGGTTCGTCGCTTTAAAGAATCGATGAAAGAGTGGCAGGAAATGGGCGTCATGAACTATGAAATGGAATCTGCCACCCTGCTGACCATGTGTGCAAGCCAGGGCCTGCGTGCAGGTATGGTTGCCGGTGTCATTGTGAACCGTACGCAGCAGGAAATTCCTGATGCAGAAACCATGAAAAAGACAGAAAGCCACGCGGTTAAGATCGTGGTAGAAGCCGCCCGCCGCCTGGTCTGATTTTACCGTTCTCAAACAAGATATCACCCCGATGGGCTGCCTCTGGCGGCCCATTTTTTTGCCCATTGCCGATGATCTGTTAAGGTCATGTTAATAGTGAATCTGGAATACTGTCTTTCATTCCGCCTCCGCTTTCATGAAAAAAGGAACTGCATTTTTGACTGTTAACGACATTCTTGATTACACCACCACTTTCATCCGCGCTCATCAGGTATGGGCTGCGCCGATTGTTTTCTTTCTGGCGTTCGGTGAGTCGCTCGCTTTCCTGTCATTGCTGCTTCCGGCAACCTTCATTTTGCTCGGGCTCGGCGCACTGATTGGCGAAACCGGTATTCCTTTCTGGCCCATTTGGGCGGCAGCGGCAGCCGGGGCGTTCTTCGGCGACTGGCTCTCCTACTGGGTCGGTTCCCATTATCAGGATCGCGTTGGCAATTTCTGGCCATTCTCACGCCATCCGCAAATGTTAGTTCGCGGCCATGCCTTTTTTGATAAATGGGGCATGCCGGGTGCATTCATCGGCCGTTTCTTTGGCCCGCTTCGCGCCGTGGTTCCACTGGTCGCCGGGATTTGTGGTATGCCACAAAAGTATTTCCAGATTGCCAACGTCAGCTCGGCGTTGATCTGGGCCTTCGGCATTCTTGCGCCGGGTGCGTTTGGTATCCAATGGCTGAGCCGCTGGTTGTAAATCCTGCGCTCTGCCTTTGGCCGTCGCAAGGGGGGAAATGCAGAGAAATTCCATTCTGGAAGGCATCCCGCAAAGGCGCGATGCAACAGAAAATAGACTGGACATCCATACAGCCTGCTATTACCGTGACCGCAGGTGATTTGAAGAGGGAAAACGTGTGGATATCAGCATTCTGACTGCCCTGGGCGCGGGGTTAATCGGCTTAGTTGTGGGCTGGCTGGTGGCCAGTTTACGTCAGCAACAACAGCAAACTGAGTTCGAGACTCAGCGCCGTCTTCTGGAGCAATCGCTGGAACAGGTGAGAGCAGAAAACGAAACGGTCAAAAGTGACCGGCAGTTCTCATTGCAGCAAATCCGGGAAGCAGAACTGGAACTGCGCAAGCTTCATAGCCTGCAGGCGGCCAGTCAGGAAAAATTGCAGTTGCTGGCGCACTGGCAAAACGAGTGCGAGCAATTGAATCAGGAGCTGCGTGCGCAGCGTGAAATCAACAGCGCGCAGGAAGCCGAGTTGCGCGAGGTTTCCACCCGTCTGGATGAAACCCGCATGGCCGCCGAAGATAAACAGCGCCTGCTGATCAACAGCGAGCAGCGTCTGAGCAGCCAGTTCGAAAATCTCGCGAACCGCATCTTCGAGCAGAACGGCCGCCGCGCTGATGAACAGAACAAACAGAGCCTCGATAAACTTTTGCTGCCGTTGCGCGAGCAGCTGGATGGTTTCCGCCGTCAGGTGCAGGACAGCTTTGGTCAGGAAGCGCGGGAACGGCATACGCTGGCGCACGAAATCCGTAATCTGCAGCAGCTGAATGTTGAGATGGCGCGTGAAGCCGTCAATCTGACCAAAGCGCTGAAAGGTGATAACAAAACCCAGGGCAACTGGGGCGAAGTGGTACTCAGCCGTGTGCTTGAAGCCTCCGGGTTGCGTGAGGGGCATGAGTATCAGACGCAGGTCAGCGTGCAGGTAGACAGTAACAGCCGGATGCAACCTGACGTTGTGGTGCGTTTGCCGCAGAACAAAGACGTCGTGATTGACGCCAAAATGACGCTGGTGGCTTATGAGCGTTACTTCAACAGTGAAGATGATGGCGAACGGGAAGTGGCGCTTAACGAGCATATCGCGTCGGTTCGCGGGCATATCCGTTTGCTGGGGCGCAAAGATTATCAGCAGCTTCCCGGCTTGCGCAGCCTCGATTATGTCCTGATGTTTATCCCCGTCGAGCCAGCGTTTCTGCTGGCCATCGACCGGGAGCCCGAATTGATCAGCGAAGCACTCCGGCACAACATTATGCTTGTCAGCCCGACGACGCTGCTGGTGGCATTACGTACCATCAGCAATTTGTGGCGCTACGAGCATCAAAGCCAGAACGCAAAACGTATCGCCGATCGCGCGGCGCGCCTGTATGACAAACTGCGCCTTTTCGTCGACGATATGGAATCGATGGGGCAAAGTCTGGACAAAGCGCAGGGCAGTTATCGCTCTGCGATGAATAAACTCTCGCAAGGGCGTGGTAATCTCATCGGGCAGGTGGAAAGTTTTCGCGCACTGGGCGTTGAAGTTAAACGGCCAATCAGCCCCTCTCTGGCTGAGATAGCCAGAGCGGAAAACGAGCCTGAGGATACCGCATCTCTGCCCGAGACTTCTGATGCGCAAGAAGAACAGACGTTGAACCCGCATGAGTGATCATGCTTAGGCACCGGGCACTCGTTTTGACCGATTTTATGATTCAAATGATGAATCTTTGCAATATGTTGAATCAGCATCGGTGATGGGGCTTTCTAACGGGTTCTGATACACTTCTCCCCAAGAGTTCGACTGAAAAAGCAGGCAAATAAAATGGAAAAGCAGACGCAGGAAACTACGCATTTCGGTTTTCGCACGGTAGCTAAAGATGACAAGCAGGGAATGGTGGCAGATGTCTTCCATTCCGTTGCGGCAAAATATGACCTGATGAATGACCTGATGTCTTTCGGTATTCATCGTATCTGGAAACGCTTCACCATTGATTGCAGCGGTGTCCGCCGTGGTCAGCGCGTACTGGATCTGGCAGGCGGTACCGGTGATCTGACCGCGAAGTTCTCCCGACTGGTCGGCGAGACGGGCGAAGTTGTTCTGGCGGATATCAATGATTCCATGCTGAAAATGGGACGCGAAAAACTGCGTAACCTCGGCATTGTGGGTAACGTCAGCTACGTTCAGGCTAACGCCGAAGCCCTGCCTTTCCCTGATAATTACTTCGATTGCATCACCATTTCTTTCGGTTTGCGTAACGTGACCGAAAAAGAGAAAGCGTTGCGTTCGATGTTCCGCGTGCTTAAGCCGGGTGGCCGTTTACTGGTGCTGGAATTCTCCAAACCTCAGCTGAAACCGCTGAGCAAAGCCTATGACACCTATTCCTTCCACATTTTGCCGCGCATTGGCGAACTGGTTGCACAAGATGCCGAAAGCTATCGTTATCTCGCTGAATCTATCCGCATGCACCCCGATCAGGAAACGCTGAAGGGCATGATGGGCGACGCCGGTTTTGAGAATGTGATTTATCACAATCTCACCGGGGGCATTGTGGCGCTGCACCGGGGTTTCAAATTCTGATATGAGTATGCCGATGTTGTTAACGCCGCTACTGACTGCCGCTATCGAGACGCCGCTTAATTACCTGCTTTTCAGAGACCGCAGCATGAAGGCGGCGCGCACGCGTCTGGCAGGTAAAGTTCTGCGTGTTGAATTGCAGGAACTGAGTACCCCGCTGACGTTTGTCTTCAGTGAGCAAAAAATTGATGTCCTCGGGCAATGGGATGGCGTGGCAGATTGCACCGTCACCTCAACACTCTCCGTGTTGCATAAGCTGCGCGATCGCCAGCAGTTATCGCCACTCATGCGCAGTGGTGAGCTGGTGGTTGAAGGCGATATTTCTGTGGTGCAGCAACTGGTTGCGTTGCTGGATATGGCCGAGTGGGAACCAGCGGAATTCCTGGCACCTTATATCGGTGATATTGCTGCTCAGGGCGTTAGCCAGGCGGTGCAGGGCGGTTTCCGTTTCCTGCAAAAAGGGCTTAAACATCAGCAAAACTACGTCGCGCAGACGCTGACTGAAGAGTGGAAAATGGCTCCCGGTCCGCTGGAAGTGGTGTGGTTTAGTGATGAAGTCTCCGCATTGGCAGGCGAGCTGGATACACTGGAGAAACGTATCGAAAAACTGGAGGGCAAACCGTGACGCCAAGGGAAATGCGACGTTTATATCTGATTATCCGCATGTTTCTCATCTACGGCCTTGACGAACTCATCCCTAAAATCCGTTTGACGTTGCCGCTGCGCATGGGCCGTTATCTGTTTTTCTGGTTACCAAATCGTCATAAAGAAAAGCCGCTGGGTGAGCGTATGCGTCTTGCGCTGGAAGAATTAGGTCCGGTTTGGATCAAGTTCGGCCAGATGATGTCTACACGTCGCGATCTTTTCCCGCCTCATATTGCCGACCAGCTTGCTCTGCTTCAGGATCACGTTCCTCCTTTTGATGGCGCGCTGGCACGTAAGCAGATTGATACCGCGTTGGGCGGCCCGCTGGAAAACTGGTTCGATGAATTTGACCAGACGCCGCTGGCTTCCGCCTCGATTGCTCAGGTGCATACCGCGGTGCTCAAAGAGAATGGCAAACCTGTCGTTCTGAAGGTGATCCGCCCGGATATTTTACCGACCATCAAAGCAGATATCCGTCTGATGTCGCGCCTTGCCGGTTGGGTGCCGCTTCTGCTGCCGGATGGTCGCCGTTTGCGTCCGCGTGAAGTGGTTCGCGAATATGAAAAAACGTTGCTTGATGAGCTGAACCTGCTGCGTGAAGCGGCCAATGCCATTCAGCTGCGTCGTAATTTTGAAGGCAGCCCGATGCTGTATGTGCCGGAAGTGTATCCGGACTACTGCAGCGAGCGTCTGATGGTGATGGAACGCATCTACGGAATTCCTGTTTCGGATGTTGAGGCGCTGAAAAAACAGGGCACCAACATGAAATTACTGGCGGAGCGTGGTGTTCAGGTCTTCTTTACCCAGGTTTTTCGCGACAGTTTCTTCCATGCTGACATGCATCCCGGTAACATTTTCGTCAGCTACGAAACGCCTGAAGATCCTTGCTACATAGGTATCGATTGCGGCATAGTTGGTTCGTTGAACAAAGAAGATAAGCGCTATCTGGCTGAAAATTTCATCGCTTTCTTCAATCGCGATTATCGCAAAGTGGCTGAACTGCATGTTGATTCCGGTTGGGTTCCGCGCGATACCAATGTTGAAGACTTTGAATTTGCTATCCGGACAGTATGCGAGCCGATTTTTGAAAAGCCGCTTGCAGAGATTTCCTTCGGTAACGTGTTGTTAAATCTGTTTAATACCGCGCGCCGCTTTAATATGGAAGTCCAGCCTCAACTGGTGTTGCTGCAAAAAACACTGTTGTATGTAGAAGGTCTGGGGCGTCAGCTTTATCCGCAGCTGGATTTGTGGACAACGGCGAAACCTTTCCTGGAAAGCTGGGTACGTGATCAGGTAGGTCTGCCGGCAATGATCCGCGCACTGAAAGAGCGCGCGCCATTCTGGGTTGAGAAACTGCCTGAATTACCCGATCTGGTTTATCAGAGCCTGCAACAGCACAAGCTGTTGCAGTACAACATCGAAAAGCTTTCCTCCCAAATGCACAACCAGAACTCCCGTCAGGGTCAGTCTCGTTATCTTTTGGGGATAGGGGCGACGTTGTTATTAAGCGGCACCCTTTTGCTTTTAGGCAACGTCGAGATTTATCCGGCTTGCCTGATGACCGCGGGCGCGGTTTCCTGGCTGATTGGCTGGCGACGCGCCAGCTAAAACATGTTTTAAAATTGAATGCCGTTTGCGGACGGCAATGAATGTCGTTCCTTCCTATTTGAGGTGAAAATAATGGGTGGTATTAGTATTACTAAGATCCTGATTCTCGTTGTGATTGTGGTACTGCTGTTCGGTACTAAGAAACTGCGTGGTCTGGGTGCTGATCTGGGGGCTTCCATCAAAGGCTTCAAAAAAGCCATGAGTGAAGATGATAGCCAGTCAAAAGCAAATAAAGACGCTGACATTACGCCAACTGATGCTGATTTCGCTGCCAGGTCTATCGAGGGCAAGCCGGACGCTAAAGCAGAAGACACCAAGAGCCAAAACAAAGAGCAGGTATAAACCGTGTTCGATATTGGATTTAGTGAACTGCTGCTGGTATTGGTGATTGGCCTGGTTGTTCTCGGGCCGGAGCGTTTACCTGTAGCAGTCAGAACAGTAGCAGGCTGGATCCGCACGCTTCGGGCGATGGCCGCGTCAGTACAAAGCGAGCTGTCGCAGGAGCTGAAACTTCAGGAATTGCAGGATAGCCTGAAGAAAGCCGAAGAGGCGGGTCTGAAGAATCTCACGCCGGAAATCAAAGCCTCCATGGATGAGCTGAAAGAAGCGGCTGAATCCATGAAGCAATCTATCAATTCAGGGCTCAATCCTGCCGATAAAGCGATGGAAGAAGCGAAAGCGGAAGGTAACACCATCCACAATCCTGTGATCGATGATGCCGAAGCCCACCATGATGCCGGTATTTCGCCGGCCACGGCTGACAACGTGGCCTCTGCACCGGCTGCTGCGCCACTGAGTGCGGTGGATGCGGCTCTGGCTTCAAATAAGACGGCCCATGCTGCGGCAGCACAGGCTGAAGTGCAGGCAGCGGCGGCACAATCGCCTGTCGCTGACCCTTCCGTTGCCTCTGCGCCCGTGACCAAACCGGTTGCCGTTGACGCACCGGTGGCTGAACCTTCTGCGCCGGAAACACCGGTTTCACTCACTAAACCGACAGGCGAGCGCTAAACATGGCTGTTGAAGATACTCAACCGCTTATCAGCCATCTGATTGAGCTGCGTAAGCGTCTACTGAACGCCATTGTCTGTATTTTAGTGGTGTTTTTATGTCTGGTTTATTTTGCCAATGACATCTATCAGCTGGTGGCTTCACCGTTGATTGAGCAAATGCCTTTGGGTGCGAGCATGATTGCTACTGACGTAGCATCACCGTTCTTTACGCCAATCAAGCTGACCATGATTGTCTCGGTATTTGTTTCCGCGCCGTTCATTTTGTATCAGGTGTGGGCATTCGTGGCTCCCGCGCTGTACAAGCATGAACGCCGTCTGATGATGCCGTTATTGTTCTCCAGTTCTGCATTATTTTACCTCGGCGTGGCTTTTGCTTACTTCGTGGTGTTTCCGCTGGCGTTTGCTTTTTTTGCGAAAACCGCACCGGCTGGCGTGCAGATTGCGACTGACATCAACAACTATCTCGATTTCGTGATGGCGTTGTTCATGGCGTTTGGCGTCTCATTTGAAGTGCCGATTGCCATCGTTTTACTGTGCTGGAGTGGTGTGACGACACCGGAAGACCTGAAAAAGAAACGTCCGTATGTGCTGGTCGGGGCGTTTGTGGTCGGGATGTTGTTAACGCCGCCGGATGTCTTCTCTCAGACGCTGCTGGCTATCCCGATGTATCTGCTGTTTGAAATCGGCGTGTTCTTTGCCCGTTTCTACGTAGGCGGACGTCGTCGCGCTGATGTCGATAAAGAGAACGATCCGGATCAGGCTGAGTAAGTCTCTTTGATTATTTCGTTATAAAACAGAAACCGCCCAGCAGGGCGGTTTCTGTTTCAGGACAATGTATGTTTGAAATTGGCATAAACCTCACCAGTAATCAGTTTGATAAAGATCGCCCGCAGGTGGTGGAAAGAGCACGAGCCGCCGGTCTGAGCGGTATGTTGATCACAGGTACGTCTGCGCAGGAAAGTGGTGAGGCGCAGAACATGGCGGCTGAATACCCTGACTTCTGCTGGTCTACGGCGGGTGTGCATCCACATCAGGCCAGTGAATGGAATGCGCAGGTGGAAGCTGACATCCGTGAGCTGGCCGGATTAGCGAATGTTGTGGCGGTCGGTGAATGCGGACTGGATTTCAATCGCAATTTTTCTCCTGCCTTGCAGCAGGAATCAGCGTTTACCGCACAGCTTGCGCTGGCATCAGAATTGCAGTTACCGGTGTTTTTACATTGTCGTGATGCCGGGGAACGTTTCGCAGCATTACTCAAGCCCTGGCTTGCGGATTTACCGGGCGGTGTCGTTCACTGCTTTACCGGTACGCGGCATGAACTTGAACTGTATTTGTCTCTCGGCCTGTCGATAGGAATTACGGGGTGGGTCTGCGATGAGCGGCGCGGGCTGGAGTTGCGTGAAATGCTGCCGCTGATCCCGGCTGAGCGCTTAATGCTGGAAACCGATGCGCCCTATTTATTGCCAAGAGATATGGAAAACAAACCGAAGAACCGACGCAATGAACCGGCGTTCTTACCGCACATTGTTCATCAGGTCGCGCAGTGGCGCGGGGAAGACCCGCAGTGGCTGGCGGATATCACCGATGATAACGCGCGCAAAATGTTTGCCCTGCCAGCGCGCTGAATGTTTCACATAAAAAAGCACCGTTTAACGGTGCTTTTTTGCAGGGCACAGACAGAGAAAATGCGCTCAGAGTTTCTGGAAATGCGTATTGTCTATGCTCTGGCGGACAGGCTGATTAATCAGATTCAGCATCAGCAGCGAACGGGCTTCGCCGTCAGGCTCGGTATAAATGGCTTCGATGCCCTCGAAAATCCCTTCAGTGATCAAAACGATATCGCCTTCATACGGCGTTTCAGGATCGCGAATGTCAATCGTCGGCGGTTCCATCAGTTGTTTGATCACCTGAGGTTGCACGGTCGCCAGTTTTGGCCCGAAGCGGATGAAATGGCTGACACCACGCGTTGCGCTGATCGTCGTCGTGTGGATCCGTTCAGGGTCAAACTCGATGAACATGTAGTTCGGGAACATAGGTTCGCTGACGGGCGTGCGGCGTCCGCGCACCATCTTTTCCAGGGTGATCATGGGCGTCAGGCAGTTTACTTGCTGGCGCTCAAGATGTTCTTTGGCGCGGAGCAACTGGCCGCGTTTGCAATAGAGTAAGTACCAGGATTCCATAGTTTCCCACATTAAAACGTTGATTCCGGCAGCATAACAAAAGCTGCCCCTGAGATACAGGCAGTGAGATTCTGTGCAGACGTTTGCTGATTGTCGGTCTGTTATCTTTTATTATCGAAGAAAAGTGCACACTTATCCCTTTATCTTCCTCTTATTACAGTCAGGAGAAGCGTCATGGAGCTGTTCTTACTGAGCAACGGTAAGCTTTCCGGTGAATCTGAATTACTGGGCTATGCAAAAGATCGTATCCAGGCGGTGCTGAAATCCCGCGGGATCACCTCCGCCGTACTGATCCCCTACGCACTGATCCGCAGCGATTATGATGAGCGCGCCGGTGCGCTGGCGGATGTGCTGGGCATTGATGTCACCAGCATTCATCACGCAGATAATCCGGCACACGCTATTGCCAGTGCGCAATGTATTTTGGTCAGCGGCGGCAATACCTGGATGCTCAACCAGATGCTGCATGAGAAGGGACTGATCGTCCCTGTTCAGCGCGCTGTGCGTGAACGCAATGTGCCATATATCGGCTGGAGCGCGGGTTGTAACGTGGCAACGCCAAGTATTCGTACCACCAATGATATGCCAGTCCGCAATTCAGTGGTGCTGCCCTCTCTTGGTCTGTTCCCGGTACAAATCAATCCGCATTACATCGATGCACACCTGAGTGGCCACATGGGTGAAACCCGTGACGAGCGCATTGCCGAATTTTGCGCGGTGAATCCGTCTGAGGCGGTCATTGCGCTGCGTGAAGGCAGTTTGTTGCAGGTATCCGGCAATGAGCTGAGTTATTTCAGCGCCAGAAATCAGGGCTTCAAAGTGTTCCGGCATAGTCATGAGATTCAGGAATATCATGACACCCAGGCGTTGAGCGCATGGGTACCCTTTACCTGTTTGTGATTGGATCATCGGCAGACGATTTGCGCACCGTCAGACCAACAGCGTTGGTTTCTGGCGGTTACACTGGTTTTTCATTATCGGCGTTTACCTGCTGATAACAAAAAGGCAGCAACAACTCCGGAGAGGCTCTATAATGCTCTCCTTCAACCCGGCGACTCAGAATCAGCATGAAATACCGTGATTTACGTGACTTCCTCTCGTTACTCGAAAAGAGAGGCCAACTGAAACGCATTACTCAGTCTGTCGATCCCTACCTGGAAATGACCGAAATTGCTGACCGTACTTTGCGTGCGGGCGGCCCGGCGTTGTTGTTTGAAAATCCAAAAGGGTACGACATGCCGGTGCTGTGTAATTTATTCGGCACACCTGAGCGTGTGGCGATGGGCATGGGCAAAGAGGATGTCAGTGCGTTACGTGAAGTCGGTGAGTTGCTGGCGTTTCTGAAAGAGCCTGAGCCGCCACGCGGTTTGCGTGATTTATACGATAAGGCGCCGAAGTTTAAGCAGGTGCTGAACATGCCGACGAAAGTGCTGCATTCCGCACCTTGTCAGCAGGAGATTTGGGAAGGCGACGAGGTGGATATCACCCGCATTCCGGTGATGCAGTGCTGGCCGGAAGATGCCGCACCGTTGATCACCTGGGGCCTGACTGTCACCCGTGGGCCGGAAAAACCCCGTCAGAATCTGGGCATTTATCGCCAGCAGGTTCTCGGGAAAAACAAAGTCATCATGCGCTGGTTATCCCATCGCGGCGGTGCGCTTGATTTCCAGGAGTGGTGCCAGAAGAATCCCGGCCAGCGTTTCCCGGTTTCTGTGGCATTGGGTGCAGATCCCGCCACCATTCTGGGCGCGGTGACGCCGGTGCCGGATTCGTTGTCTGAATACGCGTTCGCCGGTTTGCTGCGCGGTAATAAAACCGAAGTGGTGAAGTGTATTTCCAACGATCTCGAAGTCCCTGCCAGTGCGGAAATCGTGCTCGAAGGGTATATCGAGCCGGGCGAGATGGCGCCGGAAGGCCCGTATGGTGACCATACCGGCTACTATAATGAAGTAGACAGCTTCCCGGTCTTCACGATCACGCATATGACGCAGCGGAAAGATCCCATCTATCATTCGACCTATACCGGCCGTCCGCCGGATGAGCCCGCGGTGCTGGGCGTGGCGCTGAATGAAGTCTTTGTGCCGATTCTGAAGAAACAATTCCCGGAAATTGTTGATTTTTATCTGCCGCCGGAGGGTTGCTCCTACCGTATGGCTGTCGTTACCATGAAGAAACAGTACCCTGGTCATGCAAAGCGCGTGATGATGGGTGTCTGGTCATTCCTGCGTCAGTTCATGTACACCAAGTTTGTGATTGTGTGCGATGACGATGTGAATGCCCGTGACTGGAACGACGTGATTTGGGCGATTACCACCAGAATGGATCCCGCACGGGATACGGTTTTGGTCGAAAATACGCCGATCGATTATCTCGATTTTGCCTCGCCTGTATCGGGCCTCGGTTCGAAAATGGGGATGGATGCGACCAACAAATGGCCGGGTGAAACACAGCGTGAGTGGGGGCGTCCGATAGTGAAGGATCCTGCCGTCACCGCCCGTATCGATGCCATCTGGGATGAGCTCGCTATTTTTAATGATAAAGACGATGCGAAAAAATAATCGACTCTTTGTCCCACGCTTTGCTTTGATGACCCACAGAGGGAACGCATGACAACTTTGAGCTGTAAAGTGACCTCCGTTGAGGCGATTACCGATACGGTGTATCGGGTCCGGTTGTTGCCGGAAGCGCCTTTTTCTTTCCGCGCGGGTCAGTATCTGATGGTCGTGATGGACGAGCGCGATAAGCGTCCGTTCTCTCTGGCCTCCACGCCTGCTGAACACAACGTGATTGAGTTGCACATCGGCGCCTCCGAACTGAATCTGTACGCGATGGCGGTGATGGATCGCATTCTGAAAGAACAGGCGATTACCGTGGATATTCCTCACGGCGATGCCTGGCTGCGCGAAGAAGGCCAGCGTCCGCTGGTGTTGATTGCGGGCGGCACCGGTTTTTCTTATGTGCGTTCCATTCTGGTCACCGCGCTTGAGCAACAGCCTCATCGCGATATTTCCATTTACTGGGGCGGGCGCGAGCTGAAGCATCTGTACGATTTGGGCGAGCTGGAAGCACTGAGCATTCATCACCCGAATCTGAAAGTGATCCCGGTGGTGGAACAGCCTGAAGACGGCTGGCAGGGCAGAAGCGGTACCGTTCTGAGCGCGGTGTTGCAGGATTTCACCTCGCTGGCGGAGCACGATATTTATATCGCAGGCCGTTTTGAGATGGCAAAAATCGCCCGCGAGCGCTTTGTCGCAGAGCGCGGCGCGCTGGAAGATCGACTGTTTGGTGATGCGTTCTCTTTCATTTGATGTGACGCCACCGTCGTGAAAAAGCCCGCCCCTGACAGGCGGGAAAACGGCAACTAAAACGGGCAGATAAGATTCATAAAAGCGGACAATCTGTCCGCTTTTTGTTTATGCAGAAAAGAGTAAAACTCAGACGCGTTCGAAAACAGTCGCGATGCCCTGACCCAAGCCGATGCACATGGTCGCAACGCCAAACTGTACGTCGCGGCGTTCCATCAGGTTCAGCAGCGTCGTTGAGATACGTGAACCGGAGCAGCCAAGCGGATGACCGAGTGCAATCGCGCCGCCGTTCAGGTTGACGCGCTCTTCCATGGTTTCCAGCAGCCCCAAATCTTTCACGCAGGGTAAGGCTTGTGCCGCGAAGGCTTCGTTCAGTTCGAACAGGCCGATATCCTGCACGCTCAGTCCGGCGCGTTTCAGTGCCAGGCGCGTCGCCGGGACCGGGCCGTAACCCATAATCGACGGATCGCAGCCGACCACCGCCATCGCACGAATTCGCGCGCGGGCTTTCAGGCCCAGAGATTTGGCATGCGATTCACTCATCAGCAGCATCGCCGATGCGCCGTCGGAGAGGGCAGAGGATGTGCCCGCAGTGACGGTGCCGTTGACCGGGTCAAACGCCGGACGCAGCGCCGCCAGCGTAGCGACGGTAGTTTCCGGGCGGATCACCTCGTCAAAATCATAACGGGTCAGCACGCCTTCTGCGTTATGGCCTTCGGTCGGGACGATTTCATTCGCAAAGTGTCCGGCGAGCGTGGCCGCGTGGGCGCGATGATGCGAACGTGCTGCAAACTCATCCTGCATTTCACGGCTGATCTGGTGCATTTTCGCCAGCATTTCAGCGGTCAGCCCCATCATTCCCGCCGCTTTCGCCACGGTTTTGCTCAGACCCGGATGGAAATCCACGCCGTGATTCATCGGCACGTGACCCATATGTTCCACACCGCCAATCAGGCTGACCTGTGCGTCGCCGACCATAATGGCGCGCGCGGCGTCGTGCAGTGCCTGCATGGAAGAACCGCACAGACGGTTAACCGTGGTCGCCGGGACGCTGTGTGGAATTTCCGCCAGCAGCGCCGCATTGCGGGCGATGTTGAAGCCCTGTTCCAGCGTCTGCTGCACGCAGCCCCAGTAAATATCATCAATATCTTTGGCGTTCAGCGCCGGATTTCGGGCCAGCACGGCGCGCATCAGATGCGCGGAGAGATCTTCAGCCCTGACGTGGCGAAATGCGCCGCCCTTTGAACGGCCCATCGGCGTGCGGACTGCGTCAACAATGACTACGTTTTCCATGATTTCGGTCCTTATGCCTGATTGCCGGTGCTGATGTTTTCCAGCGCAGCCGCAACCGGGTAGTAACTTTCATTGGTTTGCGCTTTGGCGCGAAGCCCGTCCGGTGCCTGATACATTGGCCCCAGGTGCGCGTAATGTTCGGTCATTTTCAGATACTCAGCCGTGCCAAGCGTGTCCAGATAACGGAACGGGCCGCCGTGGAACGGAGGGAAACCGATGCCGTATACCAGCGCCATATCGGCTTCGGCCGGGCTGGCAATAATGCCTTCTTCGAAGCAGCGCACCACTTCGTTAATCATCGGGATCATCATGCGGGCAATGATGTCCTGCGGTGAGAATTCTGCATGTGCCGGTTTCAGATTATCGGCCAGCAGGCTGACAGCCTGTTCGTCGACGTCTTTACGCGGCTTGCCTTTGCTGTCTTCACTGTAGCGGTAGAAGCCCAGCTGATTTTTCTGGCCGAAACGGCGGTTATCGAACAGCACGTCGATGGCGTCACGGTAGTTTCGCGCCATACGCTGCGGGAATCCGGCGGCCATAACGGCCTGCGCGTGATGCGCGGTGTCGATGCCCACGACGTCCAGCAGATATGCCGGGCCCATCGGCCAGCCGAACTGTTTTTCCATCACTTTGTCGATCTGGCGGAAATCTGCCCCGTCACGCAGCAGTAAACTGAAACCGGAGAAATACGGGAACAGCACGCGGTTAACGAAGAAGCCCGGGCAGTCGTTCACCACGATCGGCGTTTTACCCATTGCCAGCGCGTAAGAGACAATGCGTGAAAGGGTTTTGTCTGAGGTTTTCGCGCCACGCACAATTTCAACCAGCGGCATACGATGCACCGGATTGAAGAAGTGCATGCCGCAGAAGTTTTCCGGGCGTTTCAGTGAAGAAGCCAGCTGGTCGATCGGAATGGTTGAGGTGTTGGAAGCCAGCACGGTATCGGCGTCGAGCAGCGATTCCGCTTCCGCCAGCACCGCAGCTTTCACTTTCGGATTCTCCACGACGGCTTCGACCACGACGCTGGCGCGTTCGATTCCGCTGTAATCCAGCGTCGGATGAATGGTCGACAGCACGTTGGCCATTTTCAGACCGTCGAGTTTGCCGCGCTCCAGCTGTTTATTCAGCAACTTGGCCGCTTCGTTCATGCCGAGCGTCAGGGACTGGTCGCTGATGTCTTTCATCACAACCGGTACGCCTTTCAGGGCAGACTGATACGCAATCCCGCCACCCATAATGCCCGCCCCCAGCACCGCAGCCTGCTTTGGTTTTTCGCTGCCTTGCGCCAGTTTTTTGGCTTTCGCTTTGACGAACTGATCGTTGAGGAAAATGCTGACCAGCGCGCGGGCTTCTTTAGATTGCGCGAGGGGAACGAAACTGGCTGTTTCCAGTTTCAGCGCATCGTCACGGCCCAGACGTGCGGCGGCTTCAATGGTTTTCACCGCGGTCATCGGCGCAGGGTAATGTTTCCCCGCGTTCTGCATGACCATGCTTTTGGCGACGCTGAAACTCATCGTCGCTTCAATCTGGCTGAGTTTCAGCGGCAGACGTTTGGGTTCGCGACGGCTTTGCCATTCCAGTTTGCCGGCCACGGCATTTTTCAGCATGGTGATCCCGGCGTCGCGCAGTGTGTCGGCGTCGACCACCGCATCCACCAGCCCGATTTTCAGGGCTTCTTTCCCGCTGATATTTTTACCGGCGGCGATAATTTCCAGTGCGCTGTCAGTGCCAATCAGGCGCGGCAGACGCACGGAACCGCCAAAACCCGGCATGATCCCTAAGCTGGTTTCCGGCAGGCCAATGCGCGCATCCGCAGTACTGATACGAAAATCCGTCGCCAGCACGCATTCACAGCCGCCGCCCAGGGCATATCCGCTGATGGCGGAAAGTGTGGGTACCGGTAAATCTTCCAGCCGGTTAAAAATGCTGTTGGCGAAATTCAGCCACTCATGCAGTTTCTCCGCGGGCGCGTTGAACAGGGATAAAAATTCAGTGATATCTGCCCCGACAATAAATGCCGGTTTTGCAGAACTCAGCAGTAAACCTTTCAGGTCCGACTGCTTCTCGAGCACTGCGATCGCCTCGCCCAGGCTGGCAACCGTTTGGGTATCGAGCTTATTTACGGAGCCCGGAGCATCGAAGACCAGCTCGGCGATCCCGTCGTCGAGCCAGTGCAGGTGTAATGTTTCGCCTTGGTAAAGCATGTGTCTCTCCTGAATCATCTGTGATGATCTGGTATGACCAGATGCTTTCGAGTGTGGTTATTATGTTAATAATTTGCAAATGAGATGTGTTTTATTTGCAGGCAAGATCACAAACCTTCCGGGACTATGGCAGCCGTAAGGCTGTGGTAAGATGCTGCATCGTCTTTCCGGTGAAATAAGGACAGTTGGATGGAATCGCTTTCTACGCTTTATAAAGAACATATCGCCACGTTGCAGTCGCGTGCCCGCGAAATTCTGCAACGTTCTCAGCTTGATGCGTTACTGATTCACTCCGGTGAACTGATAACGACCTTCCTTGATGATCACAGTTATCCGTTCAAAGTGAACCCGCAATTCAAAGCCTGGGTGCCGGTCACCAAAGTGCCAAATTGCTGGTTATGGGTGGATGGCGTGAATGCGCCTAAGTTGTGGTTCTATTCGCCGGTTGACTACTGGCACAGCCACGAGCCGCTGCCGGAGTCATTCTGGACCAAAGAAATCGCGATTACGCCGCTGGCCAATGCCGACGAGATCAAAGGCCAGTTGCCGGTGGATCTTAAGCGCGTGGGTTACATCGGTTCGAGCCAGGATCGCGCTATCAGCCTGGGCGTGCCTGCTGCCAACGTGAACTCGAAAGCGGTGCTGGATTTCCTGCATTATCATCGCTCGTATAAAACCGGCTATGAACTGGCCTGTATGCGTGAAGCGCAGAAAGTGGCGGTCAGCGGTCATCGTGCGGCGAAAGAAGCGTTCCTTTCCGGCATGAGTGAGTTCGACATCAACCTGGCGTATCTCACCGCCACCGGCCACCGTGATACCGATGTGCCGTACGACAATATTGTTGCGCTCAATGAACATGCGTCGGTACTTCACTACACCACGCTTGATAACCAGCCGCCTGCCGACATGCGCAGCTTCCTGCTGGATGCCGGTGCGGAATACAACGGTTACGCTGCTGATCTGACCCGTACCTACGCCGGGAAGCCGGACAGCGATTTCGCCGCACTGGTGAAAGACCTCAATACTGAGGAGCTGGCTTTAATTGACACGATCAAGGCCGGTGTGCGCTACACCGACTATCATGTTCAGATGCATCACCGTATCGCCAAATTGCTGAAAGCGCACAAGCTGGTGGTTGATATCAGCGAAGATGCCATGGTGGAACAGAACCTGACCGGGCCTTTCCTGCCACATGGTCTTGGGCATCCGCTGGGTTTACAGGTGCATGACGTTGCCGGTTTCATGCAGGATGATAAGGGCACCCATCAGGCCGCCCCTTCGCAATATCCTTTCCTGCGTTGTACCCGCGTGATTGAGCCGGGTATGGTGCTGACCATTGAACCGGGTCTGTATTTCATCGATTCGCTGCTGGCACCGTTGCGCGAGGGGCAATTCAGTAAGCACTTCGCCTGGGATCGCATTGAAGCGCTGAAGCCTTTTGGCGGGATCCGTATCGAGGACAACATTGTTATCCACGATAATCGCATCGAAAACATGACCCGTGACCTGAAGCTGGCCTGATGCAGCCGTATCGGGTTCCCGCTGAGTCAGTCAGTTTCAGCGAGGAAATAAAGAAAAGCCGCTTCATTACCCTACTGGCACGAACAGAAGGCGTTGAAGCGGCCAAAGCGTTTATTCAGGATATCCGCCATCAGCATCCGGCAGCGCGTCATCATTGCTGGGCGTTTGTGGCTGGCGCGCCGGATGATTCTCAGCAACTGGGATTTTCTGATGACGGCGAACCTGCAGGTACAGCGGGTAAACCGATCCTCAGCCAACTGATGGGAAGCGGTGTCGGGGAGATCACCGCCGTCGTCGTGCGCTATTATGGCGGTATTATGCTGGGCACCGGCGGGCTGGTGAAAGCCTATGGTGGCGGCGTTCAGCAAGCTTTAAAACAACTTACCGTGCAACAAAAAGTTCCGCTGGCAGAATACGCGGTGCAGTGTGATTACAGCCAGTTACAGCTGGTGGAAACGCTGCTTTCGCAAGTCGGCGGACATATCTTACGCAGTGAGTATGGCGCTGCTGTCGATCTCGTTCTGGCGCTGCCTGCTGCAGAGGCAACAGCAACCGTCAGTCACTTATTCGATATCAGCCGTGGCACGCTCATCCTGCGTCCGGTTTCATAATTTTTTCTATGGTTAATTCGCTGAGGAACGCACCAGCATGCATTTTCGTGCCATAACACGCATCGTCGGGGTGCTCGTCATCCTGTTCTCCGGAACGATGATTATTCCCGGCCTGGTCGCCCTGATTTACCGCGACGGCGCAGGACGTGCGTTCAGCCAGACGTTTTTTGTCGCCCTGACGATTGGTTTATTCCTCTGGCTTCCCAACCGAAAGCAGAAAAGTGAGCTGAAGCCGCGCGAGGGTTTCCTGATCGTGGTGCTGTTCTGGACGGTGCTGGGCAGCGTCGGGGCATTGCCCTTTCTGTTTTCCGAGCGGCCGAATCTGTCGCTGACCGACGCTTTCTTTGAATCCTTCTCTGGCCTGACAACGACGGGCGCGACGACGCTGGTGGGGCTGGACTCATTACCTAAAGCCATTTTGTTCTACCGACAGATGCTGCAATGGTTTGGCGGTATGGGGATCATTGTGCTCGCGGTGGCGATTCTGCCGATATTGGGCGTCGGCGGGATGCAGCTGTACCGTGCTGAAATGCCGGGACCGCTGAAAGATAACAAGATGCGGCCACGTATTGCGGAAACGGCGAAAACCCTTTGGCTGATTTACGTACTTCTGACTATTGCCTGTGCATTATCGCTGTGGGGCGCGGGGATGTCCGCGTTTGATGCTATCGGGCATAGCTTCTCGACGATCGCTATCGGCGGCTTTTCAACCCATGACGCCAGTATTGGATATTTTCACAGCGGCACCATCAACAGCATTATCGCTGTGTTCCTGCTGATATCCGGTTGTAACTACGGCCTGCATTTTGCGGTACTCAGCGGACGTAATCTCAAAGTGTACTGGCGTGACCCGGAATTCCGGATGTTCATCGGGGTGCAATTTACGCTGGTGGTCATCTGTACGCTGGTTCTGTGGATCCACAATGTTTACGGCTCAGGTCTGGAAACCATTAATCAGGCCTTCTTCCAGGTGGTTTCCATGGCAACCACTGCGGGGTACACCACCGACAGTATTTCGAAATGGCCGCTGTTTTTGCCTCTTCTATTATTGTGCTCTGCGTTTATCGGAGGTTGTGCTGGTTCAACCGGTGGCGGTCTGAAGGTTATCCGTATCCTGCTGCTTTACTTACAGGGGACGCGCGAGCTGAAAAGGTTGGTCCACCCCAATGCGGTTTACACCATCAAGCTGGGTAACCGTGCGCTGCCTGAACGCATCATCGAAGCCGTGTGGGGATTCTTTTCCGCTTACGCGCTGGTATTTATAGTCAGCATGCTGGCGATTGTCGCGACGGGGGTCGATAACTTCTCGGCGTTTGCTGCGGTCACGGCCACGCTCAATAACCTGGGGCCGGGTCTGGGCGTTGTCGCCGATAATTTTGCATCCATGAACTCTGTGGCGAAATGGATCCTGATCGTCACCATGTTGTTTGGCCGTCTCGAGGTCTTCACACTATTAGTCCTGTTCACGCCGACGTTCTGGCGCGAATAAGTTTATGAAAGGGAAACAAGAATGAAAGCGTTGATACTTTACTCAAGTCGTGACGGGCAGACCCATGCCATCTCTTCTTATATAGCCAGTGTGCTTAAAGAGAAGTGCAACTGTGATGTCATCGATCTGGCACACGCTGAGCATGTGGATTTGAAAAGCTACGACCAGGTGATGATTGGCGCTTCTATACGTTACGGCCACTTCAATCCGGTGCTGGATAAATTCGTTAAAAAACATGCCGACACCTTGAATCAAATGCCGTCTGCATTCTTTGGCGTGAATCTCACCGCCCGTAAGCCTGAGAAGCGCAGCCCGCAAACCAATGCCTATGTGCGTAAGTTTCTGCTGGCCTCTCCGTGGGAACCGGCAATTTGTGGCGTTTTCGCCGGAGCATTACGTTATCCACGATATCGCTGGTTCGATAAGGTCATGATCCAACTTATTATGCGTATGACCGGTGGGGAAACGGATACCCGTAAAGAAGTGGAGTACACCGACTGGCAGCAGGTTGCCAAATTCGCTGAGGATTTTGGGCAAATATCGTATAAAAAATCGCTGTAATGCGGTCTTTATCAACGTTTAGACCAAAAAAAAAGCACTCAGAAATTTTTTTGAAATTAGGGGTTGCGGCCTTCTGAGAACTCCCTATAATGCGCCTCCACTGACCGGGAACAACGACTGAGAAGTCGCTCGGACAGGAAGAGAAAAAGATGAAAGTTCGAATGAATAATCTCTTGACTCTTC
>NZ_JAFMOX010000042.1 GCF_019049655.1 Rahnella rivi | reverse complement strand
GACTGCGCTCACTTGCTCCCAGTTACGCCAGGGTCCATCGCTGCCATTCCAGGAGGCATTGAGCGCACGTGTCCACACCAGGCCGGTATTTTGCACCGTGTAACGCTGGAGAACGCCGCCTGTCCAGTAAGCGGCGATCACATCCAGCACGCCCGCCTGGTAACGTTGTTCGATGGCGTCGGCCAGCGTTTCCGGGGTACCGGCGACAAACCAGTGGCCGGTTTCCTGTGCCTGAATGATCAATTCGCGCAGCGTCAGCCCCTGTAAGGCAAAACGTTTAAAGATTTCAGCGCGCCCGCGACGGCGGTTGACCTGCCCGATGTCGGGCAGCAGGCGCAACGGGACAGGCTGATCCAGCGCCAGATCCCGCAGGTCAATCTCGCCACCGAGCATGTCAGCCACTTTAAGGCGTCCCTGCTCGTAATCGATACGCTCATGCTTTTCAAATAACCGGCGCGTCACGTCTGACGGGCTTTCGCCGATGATCGAATGGAACGAGTTCATGATTAACGGACGATTTTCGCGGCGGCCAAACGCATCCGCATGATGGTGTACCTGTTCGACAAAGTGCTTCGCATCCTCAAAGGTGGGCTGTGAGGTGTAAATCACTTCAGCGTAGCGGGCGCCCAGTTTCAGCCCTTCTTCGGACTGCCCGGCCTGAAACTGTACCGGCCGGTGCTGCGGCGGAGGTGGCACATTCAGCGGCCCCTGCACGCGGAAAAAATCGCCGTGATGATGCACCGGATGCAGCTTGCGCGGGTCGATGGTCACTGAACCGCTTTTATTGCGGCGCACGGCGTCCGGCTGGTTGGCATCGAACAGCGCGTTGATCACCTCGATAAATTCGGTGGCACGGGCATAGCGAACCTGTGGCGCAGGCAGGGTGATTTCACCAAAGTTCTCTTCCCCCACCGACGACGTCACCGCGTTCCAGCCCGCACGGCCCCCGCTGACGTGATCGAGCGTGCCGACCAGCCGGGCGAGGTTGTAAGGGTGCTGATAAGTGGTGGAAATCGTGGCAATAAGCCCGATATGCGAGGTGACCTGGCTCAGTGCGGCAAGGGTGACGACAGGATCCTGACTGCCGGTCGAACCGGACAGTCCGTCCGGGTCAGCCTGCAACAGATCGGCGGTAAACAGCCCGGTGATCTTCTCTTTTTCCGCTATTTTCGCCTGCGCAATGGCACGGGTAATACCGGTCACGCGTCCCTGATCGTTGGAGGCGTACACCACGCTCCCTGCCCCGACCAGAGTTTTCAGACGACGGCGAGATTGGATAGTCAAATGATCTCCTTAATTAGAATAATGAGTCTGCGTTAAAAATAGAGATCAGGGTTATTTACGCCACGAAGAAAAAAGCATTTGAATACGACAAAAATGAATAAACCCGCACTGACACATCCGAAGAAATAACCCCGCCCGGCAGGATGCGCGCCAAAGTCATTTATTTACGCTGGTAAGCAAATATTGTGATTTTACAACCCGGCAACGCACCTTTAATAATCATTACGGGAATTGCGATTCCCTATAACAGATCCAGCGCATTCATCTTTGTTGATGTATTTCAAATACCGTCCGGGTATGACTTTAATGGGAAAAATATGAAAGCCTCTGCCGCCTCACTGTCTGCTTTAACGCTGTTAATTCTTTCCTCCGGCCAGGCGCTTTACGCGGCTGAAAAACCGGTATCAGGCGGAACCCTCACCTGGGGCGTGGAAACCGAACCGAATACGCTTAACCCTCAGCTGAACGGCCAGTCCAAAGCGGAACTGATCCTGCGTGTCGCCTACGAGTCGCTGCTCGCGCGTAAACCTGACGGCAGTTATATTCCGTGGCTGGCTACCGGATATTCGGTGTCAGAAGACGGCAAAACCTACACCTTTACCCTGCGCGATGACGTGAAATTCTCCAACGGTGAGAAGTTCAACGCCAGTGCCGTGGCGGAAAACTTCCGCCATGCGCAGGATCCGGCCTATTGCGCAGGCTCCAGCATCTGTGCGCTGGCCGGGCGGATCGACAGCGTGGCCACCCCCGACGAGCACACCGTCAGCATTACGCTGAAACAGGCTTACAGCCCGTTCCTCTCTTTCGCCTCCGGCCTGAAACTGATTTCGCCGTCATCCTGGACCTCACCTCAGCTCAAATCAGGCGGCACTGATATCGCCGGTACCGGCCCGTTTATCCTCAAACGCTACGAGAAAGGCCAGCAGATTGAGTATGTGCGCAACCCGGATTACCACTGGGCGTCTGCCAATGCCCGCCATCAGGGCCCGGCCTATCTGGAAGGCGTGACTTACCGCTTCCTGCCTGAATCGTCGGTGCGCACCGGCGCACTGCTTTCCGGCCAGGTCGACGTGATCGAAGGCGTTTCCGGCAATGATGCGGGCGAATTCAAAGACAACGCGGATTTCTCTTATCAGCATGCTCTGAATACCGGCACCCCTTACTCACTGTTTCTTAACGTGAAATACGGGCCGACGCAGGAGCTGAACGTCCGTAAGGCGATTTTACAGGGGCTGGATATTTCGCCCATCCTGCAATCGATTTACCGCGGCGAGCGCACCCGCGTCTGGGGGATCACCTCACCGGTTGACCCGTTGTACGACAACAGTCTGGTGAATAAATACGGCAACAACCCGGCGCTGGCGAATCAGTTGCTGGATGAAGCAGGCTGGAAAACCAAAGGCGCAGACGGTATCCGCACCAAAGGCGGCAAACCGCTGACCATAGAAATCATTCAGGCGCAGGCCACGGTGCGCGATCAGCGCGATGTGTTGTTGCAGGCCTTGCAGGCGCAAGCGCGGCAACGTCTGGGTATTGATCTGAAAATCCGTTATGTCGATTCCGGCACCTATACCGAAGTGCGGAAAACCGGTGAATTCGGTTCGATCGCTAACTCCAATACCGATACCGACGGCATAGATATCGAAAACCATTACCTGCCGGTGAACGCCGGAGGGGCGATCAACTACAGCCGCACCGATGCCCCGGAGATCATTCCGTTGCTCAAAGGCGCGTCGCAAACGCTGGATAACAGCGAACGTAAAAACTTCTACGGTCAGTTGCAGAATTTTGCCGTGTTGCAGCAGGCGCTGGCGATCCCACTGTACGAGCCGGAAGACCAGATTGCCGCCGCGTCTTACGTTCATGACGTGGGTTTCAGGCCGTTCAAACAGATGCCGGAAAACACCTACGACGTCTGGCTGAGCAAGCAATGATCGGGCGCTCAGCATCAATAAGCAAGGAGTCACACCATGACGGTTGAAAGTTCACTGGCTTCACCCCGGCTGCCCGACACCCCGCCGTCATGGCGATGGCGGATCCTCCGGCGGCTGCTGAGCGGCGCGCTGGTGTTATGGGCAGCGGTGACGCTGTCTTTTATCAGCGTGCATCTCGCGCCGGGGGACATTGTCAGTTTACTGATGGGTGAACAGGTACAGACTCCGGCCATCGAAGCGGCGATCCGGGCGGAATGGGGGCTGGATCAGCCCCTGTACAGGCAATATCTGCACTATTTATGGCGCGTGCTGCACGGCGATTTTGGCCGCTCTTATATGCTCAATACTGACGTCAGTTCGCTGGTGCTGTCGCAGCTGTGGCCGACGCTCAAACTCACCGGTCTGGCGCTGGTGTTCAGCCTGATATTTGCCGTGCTGATGGCGGTGACCACCGCGCACCGCCGTCTGGGGCAGCGCATCGCCGGGTCGGTCGAGCTGGTTCTGGCTTCCACGCCCTCTTTCTGGCTGGGCATCGTGCTGCTGTTTATCTTCAGTTTTACACTGCGCTGGTTTCCGGTGGCGGGTGATCGCAGTTTTTCCTCACTGGTGCTGCCCGCGTTATCTCTGGGCTTATCGCTGGGTGCGGTGGTGTCACAGGTGCTGCGGCGCGGGCTGGAAGACGCGCTCGATCAGCCCTTTATGCTGACGCTGCGCGCATGGGGTTTACCCGATACCACCCTGCGTTTGCGCCACGCCCTGCGCCACGCCGCCCTGCCCGCCGTCACCCTGACCGGCTGGCTGATTGGCGGTTTACTCAGCGGCGCGGTGATCACCGAACAGGTTTTTGGCCGTCCGGGGCTCGGCAAAATCACCGTGGATGCGGTACTGGGTAAAGACCTTCCGGTGGTGCTGGCGGTGGCGATTTTCTCCGCGCTGGTGTACGTGGTGCTCAGTACGCTGGTGGACATTCTCTATTTATTCATCGATCCGCGCCTGCGTGATGCGGACGGGGAGCACACGTCATGAGCCAGATGATCGCCACCGCCGGTCTTAAACGTCATTTTTCTGCGGGATTTCTGCTGGCCGCGCTGTACCTGTTACTGGTGCTACTGGCGGTGATTTTCCCCGCGTGGCTCACCCATTACGATCCGCTGAATGCCGATCCGGTAAACGCCCAGTTGCCGCCCTCGGCTGAACACTGGCTGGGTACCGACCAGCTCGGGCGCGATGTGCTGGCGCGCATTATTTACGGCAGCCGTTATTCCCTGCTGATAAGCCTTGCGGCAATGGCCGTCGCAGTCAGCATCGGCAGCCTGCTGGGGTTACTGGCCGGTTTGCTCAAAGGGCCGCTGGATGAACTGATCAGCCGCGCGGTGGACGTGGTGTCCGCCTTTCCTGATCTGCTGCTGGCGCTGATGCTGATCGCCTTTACCGGCCCCGGCACCACCAATCTGATCTTTGCGCTCGGCGTGGCTTCCATACCGCGCTTTACCCGCGTGGTGCGGGCACAAACCTTTGTGGTGATGTCTTCGGGCTACGTAGAACAGGCGCGCACCTTTGGCCTGAAACGCCACGTTCTGGTGTGGCGGCACGTTCTTCCTCACGCCATTGCCCACGTGCCGGCGCTGGCAACGCTCGGTTTGGGCAGCGCCATTATCGGCACCGCCGGACTGAGTTTTCTCGGCATGGGGCCGCAACCGCCCACCGCCGAATGGGGGCTGATGCTGGCCGAAGGCCGCAACTATCTGCGCAATGCCTGGTGGATCGGCGTCTGGCCGGGCGTGGCAATCACGCTGACCGTAATTTCTGTGAACACGCTGGGCCGTTACTGGCAGGCCACTTTTGAGGGGAAACAACCATGAGCGGCGACCTTTTTATCGATATCCGCAATCTGTCGATCTCTTTTCCTTCGGCACAGGGCGAAAAAGTGGCGGTCAGCGGCCTGAATTTGCAACTCAGACGCGGCGAATCGGTGGCTTTTGTCGGGGAATCCGGCTCGGGAAAAACCGTCACCGCACGCAGCCTGCTGGGGTTACAGGACGCCAGTGCGCGCATCACTGCAGACCGGTTTGTGATTGACGGTCAGGACATGCTGGACGCCAGCCAGCGCCGCTGGCGTAAAATTCGCGGCAGCAAAATTGGTTATGTGTTGCAGGACGCGCTGGTGTCGCTTGACCCGCTGCGTCAGGTGGGTCAGCAACTGCGCGATGCCCTCATCGCCACGCAGCCCGGCGCGCCCCGTGAACTGCACGCGCAGACCCTTGCCCTGCTGAAATCTGTCGGTATTCCCGATGCGCAACACCGGCTGACCACTTACCCGCATCAGCTTTCCGGCGGTTTGCGTCAGCGCGTGTTGATCGCCACGGCGCTTGCGGGCAACCCCGGTTTGCTGATCGCCGATGAACCGACCACGGCGCTGGACATGACCGTACAAAAACAGATTCTGGATCTGCTGCAACAGCGGCGCGATAAAGGCGAAAGCCTGCTGCTGATAAGCCATGATCTCTCCGTGGTGGGGAAACTCGCCGATCGGATCCTGGTGATGCATCAGGGAAAAGTGGTGGAAGAAGGCATCAGCGAGGCACTGCTGACCGCGCCGCAGCACCCTTACACGCAGCAATTGCTGGCCGCGGTGCCCGGAACGGCGACGCGTGGCCTGAGGCTTTCCGGCACGCGAGGCGTCGCGTTGCCCGCCCGGCATATTTCCACGGAAATCCCGGTGCTGGAAGCCAGCGGTTTGTGCAAACAGTTCGCCGGAAAAACGGTGGTGAATCACGTCAGTTTGCGCCTTGCCGCGGGTGAAACGCTGGGAATTGTCGGCGAATCCGGTTCCGGCAAAACCACGGTGGCGCGCATGGTGCTCGGGCTGACCGAGCCCGGTTCCGGCACCATCACCATTCAGGGGCGGCGCTGGACTCAGATCCCGGAATCCGACCGCAGGTTGCAACGCAAAGGCATCCAGCTGATTGCACAGGATCCGCTGAGTTCGTTTGATCCGCGATATAACGTTGAGAAAATCATCGGTGAGAGTCTGGACAGCGTCGGGATTTTTGGCGATGAACGCAAGAAACGCATCCGGCAGTTGCTGGATGAAGTACAGCTGGGCGAGAGTTTTCTGCGCCGTTATCCGCGCGATTTATCCGGCGGTCAGCGCCAGCGCGTGGCGATCGCCCGTGCGTTCGCGCCCAATCCGGCGCTGCTGGTGGCCGATGAACCGGTGAGCGCGCTCGACGTCTCGGTTCAGGCGCAGGTGCTGGATCTGCTGGCCGATATGCAGGCAGAACACCGCACCGCACTGTTATTCATTTCGCACGATTTAGGCGTCATCCACCATCTGGCCGACCGCGTGGTGGTGATGAAAGACGGCAGCGTGGTAGAACACGGACACGTCGATGACGTTTTCCACCGGCCCGCCCACCCGTGGACGCAGAAGCTGATCAATTCACTGCCGGGGATGCAGGCGGGGGCCTGGTGACAGTTTCGGTTTCTCACCTGCGGTGATCGCTCAGCCGCTGCCGCCGAAACCGCCCAAAAGGGGCCAGGACGGGCCCCTCTTGGATCTCCCACGTCTTTTTACAGCGCGCTACCGCTCGCGGGCTATGTTTCAGGGGCTTGCGTTATTGCCGCAAAATCCCGCCGCTGCGCGGTGCCCTCCGCTCGGGTTACAACCCGCGCAAACAGACGCGCGGTTTTCCACCACTCCCTACGGCGTGATTTTTGAGCGCGGCCAATGGCTATGTAATTCAAATGATTATTGAGACTTAATTTTTCGTTTTTTTTTGATTTATAAAGTCGAAAACGGTGAGGTTGTGCTTTAAGAAGCCTTTGGCCGCGCTCAAAACGACGTCGAATGAACGGTGAGAAACCGCGAGGGTATTTTTCCGAGCGGGTCCGAACCTGAAATGAGAGGACCGCGCAGCGGCGGCGTTTGCGGCAATAGCCGGAGTGTCTGAAACATAGCCAGCGAGCGGCAGCGCGCAGTGAAAAGAGCCCGGGGTTCTTAGGGGTGGCGGCGATAAGCCACCCCTAAGGCCGGTGTGGGTGGCAACCCACGGTGTTGACCTTAAGGCCGGTGTGGGTGGCAACCCACGATCTTGACGTTAAAACGTATTCACAGAACCCCCTGAAACAGCATCACGCAGTAAATAAGCCTGAAATATTAAGAGGCACACCGATAAGCACCTCTCAAACCCGGTGTGGGTGGCAACCCACGATCTTGACCTTCTCCATACCCGCAACTGCGTTGCCAGCCCCGATGCATCTCCACCACCTCCCCGACGATCAGCAGCGCGGGCGTTTGCACCTGCTCCGTGCGGATAAGCTCTGCCAGCGCGGTCAGTGTGCCGGTCAGTACCCGCTGATCGGGGCGGGTACCGCGTTCGATCACGGCCACCGGTGTGGAGGCCGCCAGACCATGCGCTATCAGCTGCTGGCTGATGTTTTCACTGTTGGCAATGCCCATATAAAACACCAGCGTCTGGCGCGTGGTGGCCAGTGCTGACCAGTCGATGTCCGGCTCGCCCTGCGCGCCGTGGCCGGTGACAAACCGGACCGACTGAGCCAGATCCCGGTGTGTCAGCGGGATACCGCTGGCTGCCGCGCAGCCCATTGCCGCAGTGATCCCCGGCACGATGTGGCAGATCACCTCATGCTGCTGGCAGTGCGCCATCTCTTCGCCGCCACGTCCAAAAACGAAAGGATCGCCGCCCTTGAGGCGCACCACGCGGTGTCCGGCCTGTGCCAGCGTCACCAGCAGTTGGTTGATCTCACCCTGTCCGAGCGTGTGATTGCGTGTCGATTTACCGACATCAATGCGCAGCACCTCGTCCGGGATCAGCGCCATCACCGGGTCTGAAACCAGCCGGTCAAACACCACCACGTCGGCCTGCACAATCACCCGCAGCGCTTTCACCGTCAGCAGCTCAACGTCGCCCGGCCCGGCGCCCACCAGCCAGACTTCACCCCGGCACACGGGCTGGCGCAGGTTCCCCGACGCCATAAGCTGAGAGATTTGCTGCATCTGTAATGACTTTTCGAGGATGTTCATTGGTCGTCTCCTGCCGTCAGCGACGTAAGCTGGCCGGCTATGATCTTTTTGAGTTCGGGAATGCATGAACCGCAGTTAGTGCCGCATTTCAGCTGCGCGCCGAGCTGCTGCACGCTGTGACATCCCTGCCGCACGGCGTCTGCGATGGCGATTTCGCCGATGGCAAAGCAGCTGCAAATCATCGCGCCGGTGGGGGCTTTACCGTTTCCGGCGGTGCCTGCCAGCAGCGCCAGACGCTGCGACGCGGTCACCGGCGGCTGAGAAAATGCGGCCACCACCGCCTGACGTTCCGGCGCAGGGCGACGGCGGTGCGCGTAAAACGCCAGTTGCAGCTCACCGCCGGACCAGGCCAGAAGATGAAAACCGTCATCGCCCAGATGTGCCGCCTGGCAAACCCACTGGCCGGTGCCGAAATGTTCGCTGAGCCAGGCCGTCCAGTCCTGCGGTAAAGACGAATCGGCCAGCGTGTAATGCGTCACGCCCTGCTGCGCGATGCGGCTCCAGTAAGCAGTGTCAGGCGGTGCCGGATGCCGGTCGCTGTCGCCGCGCATAAACAGTTCGGCCTGCCAGGCGGCATTCCAGCGGCGCAGACTGACCGGCATATGTTTGCTTTCCGGCTGCCCGGACAGCGGATCGGTATGTGCCTCAATCAGCGCATCCACCCTGGCCTGCTGGCTGAACTGGCTGTTCCAGTGCATCGGCACAAAGACGCTGCCGCGCGGTTGCAGCCTGTCCGGCTGGGCGCGCAGCAACAGCCAGCCGTGCGAGGAGGCAACGCGCACCAGATCGCCGGGCTGGATCTGCGGGGCATCGTCGGGATGAAACTGACAGAAAGGTTCGCTGATGTGCTGCATCAGGCGCGCAGATTTCCCGGTGCGTGTCATCGTGTGCCATTGGTCACGCACCCTGCCGGTGTTCATGATCAGCGGACAGGCAGCCGTCGGCGGGTTCACCGGCGGCCTTGGCGTAACGGGGATCAGCCGCGCATGGCCGTCAGGATGGAAAAACCGGTTATCGGTGAACAGCCGCGCAGTGCCCTGCGGATTTGCGGCGTTGACCGGCCACTGCACCGGACGCAGCCCGTCCCACTGTTCATTGGAAAGCTGCGCCATCCCGCTGATATCAAACGCCCGCGAGCCCTGATTTTCAAAACCGGAAAGCGCCGCATGTTCGCGGAAAATCTCTGCCGGATGCTGATAGGCGAAGGCATCGTCATAACCCAGACGCTGCGCCACCTGACAGAGGATCCACCAGTCCGGTTTCGCCTCGCCCGGCGCTGGCAGAAACGCCCGCTGACGGGAAATGCAACGTTCGGAATTGGTGACCGTGCCGTTTTTCTCGCCCCAGCCCTGTCCGGGCAGGCAAATGTGGGCGGCACGGGTGGTATCGGTATCGCGCATGATGTCGGAGACAATCACCAGCGGGCAGCGCGCCAGCCCGGCACGCACGCGGTCGGCATCCGGCAGCGACACCAGCGGATTGGTGCCCATGATCCATACCGCTTTGATCTGGCCTGTTTCCACGGCACGAAACAAGTCAACGGCGTTCAGTCCGGCGGTTTCCGTGACGTTGTCACTCGCCCAGAACCGCCCCACCCGATCCACCTCCTGCGCGCTGAACCCCATGTGCGACGCCAGCTGGTTTGCCAGACCGCCCACTTCGCGCCCGCCCATGGCATTGGGCTGGCCGGTGATGGAAAACGGCCCGCAGCCTTCGCGGCCAATCTTGCCGGTCGCCAGATGTAAGTTGATGATGGCGTTGCATTTATCAACGCCGGAGCTGGACTGATTGATGCCCATCGAATACAGGGTCACCAGCCGGTCACTGTCAGCAATCATCTGATAAAAGGCCATAAGCTTTGCCGGAGGCAGCGCGCACGCATCGGCAGTGCGGGCTGGCGTCCAGGTTTGTGCCGCCTGCAAGGTCTGTTCCGCACCCCGGGTATGCTGTTGCAGGAAAGCGGCGTCGAGTTTCCCGCTGTCCGCCATGGCGTTCAGCGCACCACAAAACAGCGCCGCATCGCTGCCGGGGCGCAACGCCAGATGCAAATCGGCGATATCACAGGTGGCGGTCTGGCGCGGGTCAATCACAATAATGCGCATTGCGGGCCGCTCTTTTTTCGCCTGCGCCAGCCGCTGATAAACTACCGGATGCGCCCAGGCGGTATTGGAACCGGTGAGGATCACGCAGTCTGCCCGTTCCAGATCCTGATAGCTGCACGGCACGGCATCCGCGCCGAACGCACGTTTGTAGCCGACCACCGCCGACGCCATGCACAGGCGCGAGTTGGTATCCATATTTCCCGCGCCGATAAAACCCTTCATCAGTTTGTTGGCAACGTAATAGTCTTCCGTCAGCAACTGGCCTGAGCCGTAGAAGGCCACGGCCTGCGGGCCATGTTCGCGGATCACCTGTTGCAATCCGCTGGCGACGGCGTCCAGCGCCTTCTCCCAGCTGACCGGCTGGCCGTGGATTTCCGGCTGAAGTAAACGTCCCTGCAAATCCAGCGTTTCTCCCAGCGCGCTGCCCTTAACGCACAGCCGCCCGAGACTGGCCGGATGCGCATCGTCGCCGCTGGCGCTGAAGCCCTGCACCTGCGGTTGCATCCTGACGCCGCAGCCGACGCCGCAGTATGCGCAGGTGGTGAACGTCGCGTCTTTTTTCATAGGCTGACCGTCTCAATCCGCTCTGCGGCACGCACCCCGTGGCTCACCGGGTTTTCCTGCACCCAGACGCGCCCGCCGTCCACTTTGACCGGCCAGACGCTGAGTGCGGTGTGCCCGTCATCCACGCTGCACCCGTCCAGCAAACGAAAGCGCTGCTTGTACAACGGCGAAATCACCACCGGTTCCCCTTTCACATCGCCCAGCAGGCCGCGCGCCAGCACGTTAGCGTCGCTGTCCGGCTCATGATTGCTGAGGGCAAAAACCTTCTGCGGATGATCCGGCAGGTGGAACAGCGCAATCTGGCGGTTTGCCAGCCGCGCCGCCATTCCTGCGTTGGCCGGGATGGCGTTCAGTTCGCACAAATCCACCCAACCATGAACGGCCATCACCGGCTGATTCACCACCACCGGTGGCAGTGAGGCGCGCTCCGTGGGAGTTGCCGGGCGGATCTGCTGCCGCTCCTGCACCATGACTACCGCTTCGTCCGGCAGTTCGCTGTTCACAAACGGCCTGAACAGCGCCAGACGATCCGGGTCAGCCAGCGTGGTCTGCCATTCGCACTGATAGGTGCCGACCACGGCGTTCATCTCGTTTTCCAGCTCCGCGCCGATATGCAGGCTGTCTTCCAGCACCACCTGACGCAGATACGCCATCCCGCCTTCCAGATTGTCCATCCAGGTGCTGGTGCGTTGCAGGCGGTCGGCGGTGCGGATGTAGAACATCAGAAAGCGGTCCACGGTGCGGATCAGCGCTTCGGTGCTCATGTCCTGCGCCAGTAAATCGGCATGGCGCGGCTTCATGCCGCCGTTGCCACAGACGTAAAGGTTCCAGCCTTTTTCCGTAGCAATCACACCGACGTCTTTGCTTTGTGCTTCGGCACATTCCCGGGTGCAGCCGGACACGGCCATTTTGATTTTGTGCGGCGAGCGCAGCCCTTTGTAGCGGCTCTCCAGTTGCAGCGCCAGCCCGGTGGAATCCTGCACGCCGTAGCGGCACCAGTTGGATCCGACGCAGGATTTCACCGTACGCAGGGATTTGCCATAGGCGTGACCGGTTTCGAACCCGGCATCCACCAGTTGCTGCCAGATTTCCGGCAACTGCTCCAGCCGTGCGCCGAACAGATCGACACGCTGGCCGCCGGTGATTTTGGTGTAAAGGTTGTAACGCTTGGCGACCAGTCCGATGGCGATCAAGCCGTCCGGGGTGATTTCCCCCGCAGGGACGCGCGGTACCACGGAATAAGTGCCGTCTTTCTGGATGTTGGCGAAGAAGCGGTCGTTGGTGTCCTGCAATGGCAGATGTTGCGGTTTGAGCAGGTAATCGTTCCAGCATGATGCCAGCACCGATCCCACCAGCGGTTTACAGATTTCACACCCGTGGCCGTGGCCGTGTTTCTGAATCAGTTCACCGAAACTGCGGATATTGCCCATGCGGACCAGGTGATAAATCTCCTGCCGCGAATAGGCAAAATGCTCGCAGATGTCTTTTTTAACATCGACGCCCATTTCCGTCAGCGCGAACTCCATCACCTGTTTGGTCAGCGCCGCACAGCCGCCGCAGCCGGTGGCTGCTTTGGTACAGGCTTTGACTGCCGCCATGTCGCCGCAGCCGCCTTTCACCGCGTCACAGATATCCGACTTGCTGACGTTATGGCAGGAACAGATCTGCGCGCCGTCCGGCAGCGCCGCCACGCCGAGGCTTTTCGGCGCAGCACCGGTGCTGGCGGGAAGGATCAGCCCTTCCGGATTCGCGGGCAGCGGCATGTCGTTGAGCATCATCTGTAACAACGTGCTGTATTCGGTGCTGTCGCCGACCAGCACCGCGCCGAGCAGGCGTTTGCCATCCTGCGACACCACGATTTTTTTATACACTTCCGCCGGGCCGTCCACCCAGCTGTAGCTCTGGCTGCCGGGGGTACGGCCGTGCGCGTCCCCGACCGACGCCACTTCGACGCCGAGCAGTTTCAGTTTGGTGCTCATGCCCGCGCCCTTGAACGCCACTTCGCTACCGGACAGCGTATCCGCCAGTGTGCGCGCCATCTGATAACCGGGCGCGACCAGCCCGAAGATCTGACCGTTCCACAACGCACATTCACCGATGGCAAAAATTGCCGGATCGGAGGTGCGGCACTGGTCATCAATCACAATGCCGCCACGCGGGCCGACCGTCAGCCCGCACTCTTTTGCCAGCTGGTCACGCGGGCGGATCCCGGCGGAGAACAGCACCAGATCGGTTTCCAGATGGCTGCCGTCGGCAAACACCATGCGGTAACTGCAGGTTTCACCTGCGACGATTTCGCGGGTTTCTTTGCCGGTGTGCACCTGCACATCCAGCGCTTCAATTTTGCGGCGCAGCATGGCCGCACCGCCCTCATCGAGCTGAACGCCCATCAGCCGTGGCGCAAACTCCACCACGTGCGTTTGCAACCCGAGATGTTTCAGCGCATTGGCCGCCTCCAGCCCGAGCAATCCGCCGCCCACCACCACGCCGGTGGTGCCCTTACCGGCGCAGGCCTGGATCGCCGCCAGATCGTCGAGCGTGCGGTACACCAGGCAGCCCGGCGCGTCATTCCCCGGTATCGGCGGCACAAACGGGTAAGAGCCGGTCGCCAGCACCAGCAAATCGTACGCCGTCTGCCGCCCCTGCCGGTCAACCACAAAACGGTGTTTGGTATCAATGTGCTCCACGCCGTGCGCGAGACGCAGCTCAATACCGGTGGATTCGAAGAAGCCGTCCTCTACCATCGACAGCGATTCGGCGCTGCGTCCGGAGAAAAACTCTGACAAATGGACGCGGTCATATGCCGGGGACGTTTCCTCGGCAAACACGATCACCTGATAGTGCAGATGCAGTTCGCGCTCGACCAGTTGTTGCAGGAAATGGTGTCCGACCATGCCGTGTCCGGCCATCACTAAAACGGGTTTTGACATTACATTGCTCCTCGCTATCTCATGGGATAACGGTTCGTTCAGGGGGAGATCAGGCACCGCAGGCGTTTCTTCTGGATTGAAAACGCTCAGTTGCGATGGCTGAATGGATGGATGGCGAAGACGTGAGAAGTAGTCCGGCCCGTCGCTGATGTCGCCCCACAGCAGCACACCTTGCAGCTGGTTGTGGCGCAGTAACAGGCGGCGGTAGTGGCCGTCGATCGGGTCAAAGGTGCTGTGGATCTGGGCGTCATCACCGGCGGCAAGTTCACCGGCGCAAAACAGGTCAATGCCAGTCACCTTCAGGCGCAGCGGGACGTTTTGTACGGTAAAGGGCGTTGCATCATCGCCCGCCAGTCTGGCCGCCAGGTTTTCTGCCTGCTGCCAGCAGGGAGCGACCAGCCCGAAAGTCAGTTCGCCCAGCTGACAACATTCGCCGATGGCGGAAATATGCGGATCAGAAGTCTGCAACCCGCTATCCACCAGAATGCCACGCGCACAGGCCAGACCGGCAGCCTGCGCCAGCGCAATATCCGGGCGGACACCGGCGGCCACCACCACACGATGCGCCGCCAAAACGCGGCCATCGCACAAGGTCACCTGCCGGACGTTGCCGCTGTCGTCTGCGCCATAGGCCGCCGTTTGCGCCTGCAATACCGTTTCGATACCGCGTGACAGCAGGCTCATGCGCAGCAGCCCGGCAGCATGTTCATCCAGTTGCTGATCCATCAGATGCGGGCCGCGATGCAACAGCGTGACCGCCATTCCGCGCATCGCCAGCGCCGCGGCGGCTTCCACGCCTAACACGCCGCCGCCGATCACCACCGCCGGTCGTCCGGCCACCTGTCCGTGCAGAATGTTTTCGACGTCGCGCTGCGTACGGAATCCGTGGATCCCCGCCAGTTGCGCCCCCGGCAGCGGCGGCATAAAAGGCCGCGAACCGGTGGCGATCACCAGATGATGGTAAGAGAACGTTTGCCCCTCAACGCTGACCCGTCTGGCGGCACGGTCAATGGCCGTGACCGGCGCACCGCGCAAAAACGTGACGTTGTGACGTTCATACCAGCTCTGTTCGTGCGTCACGATATCGGCAAAGGATTTCTCGCCCGACAGTACCGGCGTGAGCATGATGCGGTTGTAAGCGGGCTGCGCTTCGTCACCGATGATCAGAATGCGGAAGCGCGACGGTGCGCGTTCGCACAGCGTTTCCACCAGCCGGACGCCCGCCATGCCGTTGCCGATCACCACCAGAACAGGTTTATCCATTGCGCTCACTCCACCACTGACTCAGGCCACGGCCTGGTGTTTTTCGTACAGGAACTGCAATACCTGCTGGCGGTACTGGTGGAACCTCGGATCGTTCGCCAGCGCCAGCCGTGAACGCGGCCGTTCGAGCGCCACCTGCATCACTTCGCCGACTTTCGCCGCCGGTCCGTTGGTCATCATCATCACGCGGTCAGACAGCAGCACCGCTTCGTCCACGTCATGAGTGATCAGCAAAATGGTGGTGTTCAGGCGTGACTGGATCTCCATCACCGCGTCCTGCAAATGCGCTCTGGTCAGGGCATCCAGCGCGCCAAAAGGTTCGTCCATCAGCAGCACTTTGGGTTTCATCGCCAGCGCGCGCGCAATGCCGACCCGCTGTTTCATGCCGCCGGAGATTTCACCGGGGCGTTTGTGCATGGCATGTGACATATGCACCAGCTCAAGGTTGTGTTCGATCCATGCCTGCATGTCGCTTTTGCTCATCTGGCCTTTGAATACCTGATGTACCGCCAGCGCGACGTTCTCAAAAGCGGTCAGCCAGGGCAGCAGCGAATGGTTCTGAAACACCACGCCGCGCTCCGGGCCGGGGCCGTTAATCTCCTGGTTGTCACACAGCAGGACGCCTTCGGTCGGGCGGCTCAGCCCGGCAATCAGGTTCAGCAGCGTGGATTTTCCGCAGCCGGAGTGACCGATCAGGCTGACGGTTTCACCCTGTGCGATGTCAAAACTGACGTTGTCGAGCGCCAGAAATGGCCCTTTGGCGGTCGGGAATCTTTGCGTGACGTTTTCTACGCGGATAATGGCTTTGTCGTTTTTCATGTCAGGCTCCTAACGGTTTTCGTAGCTGAAGCGCCGCGCAATGGCCATCAGCCCCTGCTCCAGCAGCATGCCCACCACGCCAATCAGCAGGATGGCGATGATGATGTTTTCCACGTTGAGGTTGTTCCATTCGTTCCAGATCCAGAAGCCGATCCCCACGCCGCCGGTGAGCATTTCTGCCGCAACAATCACCAGCCAGGCGATGCCGATGGACAAACGCACGCCGGTCAGGATGTACGGCAGCACGGCAGGAAACAGGATTTTGCGCATCACCGTGAATTCACTGAGTTTGAGCACCCGCGCCACGTTGAGATAATCCTGCGGAATGCGCATCACGCCCTCGGCGGTGTTGAGGATCATCGGCCAGATTGAGCAGATAAAGATGGTCCAGGCGGATGCCGGTTCGGCGCGCTGAAACAGCAGCAGACCGATTGGCAGCCAGGCCAGCGGGCTGACCGGTCGCAGTAAAGAGATGATCGGGTTGAGCATATTGGCGATAAAACGGAAGCGGCCAATCAGGAACCCGGCCGGGATCCCCACCAGCGCCGCCAGCCCGAAGCCCATCGCCACGCGTTTGAGCGACGCCAGCACGTTCCAGCCGATGCCCATGTCGTTCGGGCCGTCGATGTAAAACGGGTCAGCAAAGATGATTTTCGCCGCGTCCCAGGTTTTCAGCGGCGTCGGAAACCCTTTGCTGCTGAGTGCGGCAATCTGCCAGATAGCAATCAGCACTATCGCGCCGAGCAGCCCCGGCACGAGTTTTTGCATCATGCGACGCAGGATTTCACGCCCTTTGCTGCCGGTCGCGGCTTTCGCCACCGGCGGCGGCGCGGCTTTCGCGGCGTTCAGCGGCAGAATTTCCGCGCTTTCCGGCTCTGCGGTCAGGGCGACAATATTGGTTTTCGGGTTCATGGACATTTCGGCCTCACTTAACGTTTCATGGCAAAACTGTTGGCGTATTGCGCGGGGTTGCTGCCATCCCACACTTTTCCGTCAAACAAGGTGCTGCTGCGCATATCACCCGCAGGCATGTTGATGCCGCCCACCGCCGTGGCGGCCTGTTTGTAGATGTCGGTGCGGTTGATCTTTTTGGCGACGGCCAGGTAATCCGGATCGCTGTCAATCAGCCCCCAGCGTTTGTGCTGCGTCAGGAACCACATGCCGTCGGAGAGGTACGGATAGTTGACCGCGCCGTCGTTGAAGAAGCGCATGCTGTGGGCATCTTTCCACTTTTTGCCCAGCCCGTTGTCGTACTCGCCGAGCATGCGTCCCTGAATGGTTTGCGCCGGGGTATTGATGTAGGCGCGCGCCGCCACCACCTGCGCGGTTTCAATGCGGTTGGCATCGGAGGTGTCTATCCAGCGTGAGGCGTCGAGCACCGCGGCGGTCAGTGCGCGGGCGGCGTTAGGGTTCGCGGCTACCCAGGCGGAAGTGGTACCGAGGATTTTTTCCGGATGATCGGCCCAGATTTCCTGGGTGGTGGCGGCGGTAAAACCGACGTCATCTAAAATGGCGCGCTGGTTCCAGGGTTCTCCGACGCAGTAACCGCTCATGTTGCCAATTTTCATGTTCACCACCATTTGCGGCGGCGGTACGACGACGTTACGCACATCGTTAAACGGGTGGATCCCGGCATTCGCCAGCCAGTAATAGAGCCACATGGCATGGGTGCCGGTGGGGAACGTCTGCGCAAAGGTGTAGGTGCCTTTGGCGCTGGCATCCACCACTTTTTTCAGCGAGGCCGCATCGGTGACGCCCGCCTGTTTCAGCTGGTTTGAGAGGGTGATCGCCTGCCCGTTATTGTTGAGGGTCATCAGCATCGCCATGTCGTGCTGCGGACCGGAGGCCCCGAGCTGTAATCCGTACACCAGGCCATAAAGCACGTGGGCGGCATCGAGCTCGCCGGACACCAGTTTGTCGCGCACCGACGCCCAGCTCGATTCTTTGCTGGGGATGATTTTGATGCCGTATTTCTCATCGAACTTTTTCACCGCCGCCATCACCACTGACGCGCAGTCAGTGAGCGGAATGAAACCAACGCGGATCTCTTTTTTCTCGGGCGCATCAGAGCCCGCCGCCCAGACGCTGTTCATAAAGCCCGGCATCATCATGCTGCCGCCCAGCACTGCACTGCCGGCCAGAAAACGGCGGCGGGAGAATGTGCCCACTGTGTTGTTGTCGTCTTGCGTCATTACGGCTTCCTGTAAGGTGAAAAATGAGCAAAAAAAAAGCGTCCGGTTAGCGCTCAGTTTCCTGAACGCTAACGGACGCCTTTATCCGAAATGCTGACTAAACCGCCATTGGTTTAGTGCTGTGATGATAAACAATGCAGCTTGTGTGCCAACTTGTGACATCACTGGTAAATCAGCCGGTTAGCGGGTGCCCTTCGCGTTCAGCGCTTTCCGGTGCACCGCCACTGCCCGCGGTGCACACCCGTATGGCACATAGATTGTGCAGATACTCCTTTAGGATTAGGACGCGGATTTGCCCAATACCGCCGCCACCGAGAGCATCGCGTCGGCGATGTCTGACAGCTTTTTGTTCTGGTTCATCGCCATGTCGCGCAGCGTCTTGTGCGCCTGCGGCTCGCTCATGCCGTGGTGTTGCATCAGTAAGCCTTTGGCGCGTTCCACTACTTTGCGTTCGGCAAGCGTGGTGCGCAGTCCGGCCAGTTCAGCATCCTGCGCCTGTAGCTGGCGGGATTGCTGCTCCACCAGTTCGAGGACGGAACGGCTGAGCTGCGGCGGGATCAGCGCGGCGTAGTGCGGGTCATGGCGCGGTATCTGGCCGATTTCCTGCTGCTGCAATTCTCCGGCACGTTCTGCATCGCGGATCCGCTGACGGCAGCATTCGGTCAGCACATCTTCCAGTAAATCCTCGACAATTTTCATGCCGTCGATGCGGGCGGTGGTGACGTCAAACCAGCGCAGCGCCACGTCGCTGGCTTCGCCGGAAGGTGTTGCGCGGGTGCAGGCAATACGGCGAAAACGCTCGAACTCGCTGCTGTCGGCGCTCAGCTGTTGCTGCCACAGCGCCAGACAGCGGGGATCGGCAAACTCGGTGAATGTCTGGAAACAGCGCTCCTGACTTTCGATCAGCGCCAGTAACTGCTGGTGCGTCTGCTCGTCAAAGTGGCGCGCCGTAAAACCCGCCGCACCCAGCGCGCGCTCCTGAGCGGCCAGTTCCTTACCCTGCATAAAGCTGAACATCGCCAACAACGCCCGTGAGACAGAAGGATCACCGGAGGTATCCGCAGCTTCAAACACCAGTGCCAGATGAATGCGGATCACCTCGCTGTAACGGCTCATGGCGTCCGGCTGTTGGATACTCAGCGCCTGAACCTGCGCGCGCAGCGACGGCAGCGTGCTCAGGCTATGCAACACGCCGGCAATCCGGCTGAACAGCCGCGAGGCGTTAGCCATCGGTTGTCCGTGGAGATCGAGCGCCGCAAGTTGCTGGCTGACCGCCTGCTCAGCAAGCTGTACCTGAAGCGCCCGCTCGCTCAGCCGGTCACCCCAGGTTTTGCCCTGCGAACCCAGGTAGATATTTGCCGTGCCGCGCTCGCGTTGTAAGACGTGAATAAGCTGGCTGACCGCTCCCACCAGTTTGCCCATTTGCAGCAACTGTTGCAGGCCGGTGATTTCACTTCTCTTGGAAGCCAGTACAAAATCGAGAGCAGAAAGTGTCATGGTTGAACCTGATCGCCGGAGGATAACAGCGGTGAAGCAAGAAGCGTGCCGGAGGGCGGCCTGCGCAGAGATTCAGACCAGTTGGGCAGATTATTTTCGAGAATGATTATCATTTAAGTATGCCAGGCGCGGGGATTTATGCGTAATATAGGCATCGCAGAAGCCCCCCTGTCCTTCATCACCAGAGAATCAAGTGCCTGCTTTCGAGAAGTATTACACTGAATTATATCGGTTTATAAACCGGAAACTCCGTGACCGTGAACATGCAGAAGACATGGCGCAGGAAACGTTTATCCGGGCGCTGACGGTCACCCAGCCCATACGGTCGCACCGCAGCCTGCTGTACCGTATCGCCCGCAATTTGCTGGTCGATCACTATCGCCGCCCTGACATAGCGTCCGGCGACGCCGCTGATGAGACGGACGCGGAGCAATTTGCGGCGCCTTCGTATCTGCAACCTTACGAATTAATCGAAGAAAATCAGTATACTGAACTGATGACCCGCACCATTGAAGGCCTGCCGCCGCGCTGCCGTGAAGCCTTTATTCTGCACCGCTTTGACGGCCTGTCGCAGAAAGAGGTCGCGCGCCAGATGGGGATCTCCATCAATATGGTGGAAAAACACATTATCCGCGCCATGTTGGCCTGCCGGAACAGTAACGACATCTGGCAGCAGGAGCATTCCGGCCAGCAAGCCCGAGACAAGAATAAGGATGGCCTTGATGAATAGCGCCAGGGATCCACATATGCAGACCGATGAGCAGGCCGTCCGCTGGCTGAGTCAACAGCAGACCGGGCTGTCCGCCGGGGAACGCGCTGAATTTGAACGCTGGCTGACGCAGGCCGACAACGCCGCGCGATACCGCGCCATGCAGCAAGTGTGGCAGCAGGTCGGTGAATTGCCGCAGAAAAACGTGGCGCGTCTGCGGGCTTCACTTCCAACCGCGCGGCCTCAGGCTTTGCGCCGCCCGGTCTGGCACCTGGCCGGTCTGGCGTGTGCGCTGCTGCTGGTGCTGATGTGGCCTGCCTGGCAGTGGCTGTCGCCGCCGGTGATGACCACCCAGCTGCATACCGGACGCGGTGAAACGCAACAGATCACCCTGCCTGACGGCACCGTGCTGACGCTCGATGCCCAAACCCGGCTCGACGTGGCGTATTACCCGCAGCGGCGTGAAGTCACGCTCCGTCAGGGGCAGGCCTTTTTTGACGTGAAGCATCTTGAGGATAAACCCTTTGTGGTGCTGAGCGGCCCTTCCCGCGTCACCGTGCTTGGCACCCGTTTCAGCGTGCGCTATATCCCGCAGTCGATGAGCGGCGACGGTGTGGATGTCGCGGTCAGCAGCGGCGCCGTGCGCGTCGGCCCGCGCGCATGGCTGCAAAATATGCGCTGGCGGGCGATGGCCGCACTGCATCTGACCGGGCAGGACCGTCATCTGATGGTGCTGGGCGCCACGCAGCGCGCCACCAGCGATATCCGCGGAAATCTCACCCGTCAGCCACCGGTTGCGCCGGACGCTATCGCAGACTGGCGCCAGTCGCGCATTAATTTCAATAACACGCCGCTGCGTCTGGCGCTGGCGGAATTCGCACGCTACGGCGATATGCCTTACGTGGCGGGATCGGCGGAGGTTGCCGCCCTGCGCATCAGCGGCAGTTTTAACGTCTATCGTCCGGACAGTTTTGCCCGCGCCCTGCCCAAAGTGTTGCCGGTGAAAATCAATCTGCAGGCAGGCGAGACGCAGATCCGCAGGCGCTGAAGGACCCGATTAAAAATAAAGTAAAAATATTCCTGAGACGACGTCAGGGTTTTGGCGTCAGTCTCGTCTTCAGAAAGGATAATGATTCTTATTTGATTTATTTCTGGGGATATCCGCATGACCATTTCTTCGTTTTATCAGGGTACGCGTTTCAAAACTGGCCTGACCGCGATCGCGCTCGCCGTCTGTTCACCGGGGGTTATGGCGGCAGCCACGCTGCCGGTTTCACTGCCTGCCCAGCCGCTTCTCACTTCGCTTAATGCGCTGGCACAGCAGGCAGGCGTACAGCTGATTGCCGCACCGGACTCCGTCGCACAAAAAAATGCCCCCGCAGTACAGGGAAACATGACGCTGGAAGCAGCACTTGGCCGTCTGCTGGGCGGCAGCGGCCTGGGTTACAGCCTTGACAACGACACCGTGGTGGTGGCGCCGCAGCCCGCCGCCGCCGACACGCTGACGGTCACCGGGCAGACCGGCCCCTATTCTGCCATTCCGCAGCAAAGCAACTCCGCCACCAAAACCGACACGCCGCTGCTGGAAGTGCCTCAGTCCGTGTCAGTCATTACCCGTGAACGGATGGACAGACAGAACGTGCAAAGCGTCACCGAAGCGCTGCGTTATGTGCCAGGCGTCAAAACCGAAACCTACGGTGTGGACCCTAAAGGCTATGACTGGATCTACATTCGCGGATTTAACGCCCTGACCACCAATGATTACCGCGACGGCCTGCGCCAGCTCAACAACAGCTACAGTTATTTCCGCACCGAGCCTTACGCGCTGGAACGGATTGATATTGTGCGCGGGCCGTCATCAACGCTGTTCGGTCTGGGCGACGCGGGCGGCATTGTGAACCGTATCAGCAAGCTGCCGTCGGCGCAGGGCGTGCATGACGTGGAAGTCGAACTGGGCAATTTCAACCGCCGTCAGGCGCAGTTTGATATGAGCGATAAAATCGATGATGACAGCCATTATCTGTACCGCGTGATCGGCCTGGCCCGTGACAGCGACACGCAGTTTCAGTACCGCGACGGCCCGGATGTGGAAGATAACCGCGTCTATCTCGCCCCCTCTCTGACCTGGCTGCCGGACGCCGATACCAGCCTGACCGTGCGCGCCGATTATCTGCGTGACACCTCCGGCGGCACCATCGCCGTGCTGACCAAGCCGGGCGGCAAGGTCACCGATACCCTGCTCGGCGATTACAGCTATAACCGTTTTCGTCAGGAACAGTTCACCGTCGGGTATGAGCTGAGCCATCAGTTCAACGATATTTTCCAGGTACGTCAGAACGTGCGTTACGGCCAGACTGACACGATTTTGAATAACCTGCTGCCGGGCGCGGTGAATTTCAACGCCGGTACGGTGTCGCGCAATGCGATTCGTTTTGACGAGCACATGAATGCGTTCAATATCGACAACCAGTTGCAGGCGGATTTCTCCACCGCCTCCGTCACGCACCGTCTGTTAACCGGTCTGGATTACAGCCGCCTTGATGGCAATGCCAAACGCTTCGGGGCTGCCGCCCCGGCGCTGAATATCTACAATCCGGTGTATGGCCAGAATATCGCCGATCCGACCTATGCCCTGAACAATAACGATCAGACCACCGCGCAGCTCGGCCTGTATATGCAGGATCAGATTTCACTGACGCCAAAATGGTTGCTGACCTTAGGTGGCCGCCATGATGACATCAGTATGCGCACGCAAAATAATCTCAACGACAGCACCAGCTGGCTGGATAAAGGCGCCTGGACAGGTCGCGCCGGGCTGACTTACCTGGCCGATAACGGCCTTGCGCCGTACATCAGCTATGCCGAATCTTTCGTGCCAAACAGCGGGACCGACAGCCAGAACCGCACCTTCGATCCGAGCAAGGCGCACCAGTACGAAGTCGGCGTGAAATACCAGCCGGACCCGGACCTGCTGATGACGCTGGCAGCGTTTGATATCACCAAAAGTAACGTGCTGACCAACGAGATCGTCAATAACGTGATCACCGGTTATCAGGTGGCTTCCGGCGAAGTTCGCTCGCGAGGCGTTGAAGCGGAAAGCACGGTGAAGCTGACGCAGAATCTCGATGTCCTGGCGTCGTACACCTACACCGAAACCGAAATCACCGCCAGCAACAACGGCGACCGCGGCAACGAGCAGGCCAACGTGCCCAAACACATGGCTTCCACCTGGCTGAATTACGGCTTCCATCAGGGCGTGCTTGACGGTTTGCTGCTGAGCACCGGCGTGCGCTATGTCGGCAGCATGTACGGCGATAACGCCAATACCGTGCCGGTGAAGAACTTTGCATTGATCGACGCCGGGGCGAAATATCAGGTTAATCAGCATGTTTCTGTCGGTTTCAATATTCAGAATCTGCTGGATCATGACTATGTCGGCACCTGCGACGACGACACCAGCTGTTATCCGGGACAGGAACGCACGTTCATCGGCTCGCTGAAATACAGCTTCTGATGTCAGGCCTGTTACTCAGCCGGCGCGACTGTCTGAAGGCGTTACTGGCGCTGCCGCTGCTTGATGCAGCGTCAGCGCTGGCGGCGCCTGCGGATCACCGTATCGTTGCCATCAACTGGCTGGCGGCGGAAACCCTGCTTTCGCTCGGTATGACGCCGCTCGCGGTATCTGACGGCGGCTATTTCCGCCGCCGGATTGCCACACCGGTGTTACCGGCAGAGGTTCAGGATATCGGCCCCTACTGGGAGCCGAATCTGGAACTTATCGCCGCCCTGAAACCCGGACTTATTCTCAGCGACAGGCTTGCGCCTGCCCTCCTCGACAGCCTGCAACGCATCGCGCCGTTGCAGGTGGTGTCGGTCTATCCTTCTGCCGGGCCGCTCTGGTCAGCTTTGCTGAACTTCACGGCGGAACTCGGCCAACAACTGGCGATCTCCCCCCGCGCCGCCCGCCTGACTGAGACGTCAGCGGTGGCGATCGAACGCTGCAAACAGCGCATCGCGCATGCCGCCGGGCAACGGATCCTGGTCGCCGTACGCAGTCAGGACGGGAAATACGCCACGGTGTATGGCGGCAACAGCCTGCCCGATGCGCTGCTCACTCAGCTCGGGTTACGCAATGCCTGGACGCAGCCGGTCGGCGCGATGGGCACCGCCAATGTGGGCATTGAGAAACTGGTGTCGTTACCGGCGGACTGGCTGTTTTATACCGAACTGCCGACCACGCTGACGCGCGTTTCGCGGCTGCGTCAGCCGCAGGGTATGTGGCAGCAGTTACCGCTGGTGGCCGCAGGCCGGGCCAGAGAACTGTCGCACTTCTTCCCGTTTGGCGGTCTGGCGACGGCGGTGAGTCTGGCGCAGCACATCACGGCGGCACTGGGAGAGGCAACGGGCGATGCATAAACAACACCGTGCTTTGCTCCCGTGGCTGTTCGCGCTGCTACTGACGCTGCTGTGCGCATTTTTACTGTTCAGTAATCTTTCACGTTCTGGCAATACGCCTTCTCCGGCAACCGCCAGCCTGTTGCTGCATTACAGTTTTTTACCGCGTCTGGCGATCGGCGTGCTGGCGGGAATGGCGCTGGCGATGGCGGGCCTGCTTTTTCAGCAGGTATTGCGCAATCCGCTGGCCGAACCCGCGACGCTCGGCATTGCCGCCGGTGCCAATCTGGCCATGTCCGCCAGCATGATTGTGTTCCCCGGCCTGCTGGTGGTCGGCCTGACCAATCTGGCGCTGGCGGGTGCGGCGCTGACCGCGCTGGTGCTCTATCTGCTGATCGCCCGTCAGGGGCTGGATCCGCTGAAAGTGATCCTCACCGGCATGGTCATCAGCCTGTACGGTAATGCCCTCAACACGCTGATGGTGCTGTTCAACCATGATTATCTCAGCGATTTGTTCAGTTGGCAGGCCGGTTCACTCAGCCAGAGCGGCTGGCAGGCGACGCAGTTTTTATTGCTGCCGCTGCTGACACTGATGGCACTGAGCGCCCTGCTGGCAAGGCCGCTGGCGCTGATCGGGCTTTCCGATCAAAGCGCCGGTGCGCTCGGCGTTTCGGTGGTGAAAGTGCGTATCGCCACCCTTGCCGTCGCCGTGGCGCTCAGTGCGCTGGTCACCAGTCAGCTTGGCATTATCGGTTTTGTCGGACTGGCCGCTCCGGCTCTGGTGCGGCTGACCGGCGTGCGTTCATTCCGGCATCAGATGCTGTGGGTGCCGCTGTGTGGTGCGCTGTTGCTGACGCTGGTTGATCAGCTGGCACAGTTTCTGTCACCTGCCGGCGGCGATCTGCCGACCGGTGCGCTCTCGGGATTACTCAGCGCACCGCTGATGCTGGTGTTGCTGTTTCGCCAGCGCAATCCGCTGATCACGCCGTCGCCGTTCAGCGCACCGCCCGCACGCACGCTGACCCGCGCCCGGCTGCAGATCTTGCTGCTGATGTTGCTGGGCGGGATCGTCGTCTCGTTGCTGGTTAACCGGTCGCCGGAAGGCGCTGCGTTCCGGGCGCTGCTGGAATGGCGCTGGCCGCGTATGCTCGGCGCACTCAGCGCAGGGGCGATGCTGGCGGTCGCCGGGGTGCTGATCCAGCGGCAGAGCGGCAACCCTCTTGCCAGCCCGGAACTGCTCGGCATCAGCAGCGGCGCATCGCTTACGGTGGTACTGATGGTTATCCTGTTTAATCAGCCGCTGTCGTCGCTGTTTCCGGCTGCGCTGGCGGGCAGTTTGCTGGCGACACTGTTGCTGTTTATGTTCGGGTTACGCTCGCGCTTTCAGCCACAATCGATGGTCATGGTCGGGCTGTGTCTGACGCACCTGAGCATGGCGCTGAGTATGCTGTTGCTGATGAGCGGTGATCCGCGCGCGATGATGTTGCTCAACTGGAGCACCGGATCCACCGCAGGCATCACCGCAGAACGTGCGGTCTGGGGCGCGGGTCAGGCGCTGGTGTTGATCCCGCTGGCCTTGCTGTTGCAGCGCTGGGTGCAGTTGCTCAGCCTCGGGCATCCCACCGCGCGGGCGCTCGGCATCGGGCTGCGGCGCAGCAATATGCTGATCCTGCTGCTGGCGGCGGCGCTGACCGCAGGCGGCACGTTGCTGATCGGCCCGCTGAGTTTTGTCGGGCTGATCGCCCCGCAGTTGGCCCGCTACAGCGGCGCAATCCGTTTCCGCGCGCAATGTCTGGTCGCGGCACTGTTTGGCGCTTTGCTGATGGTGATCGCCGACTGGCTGGGCCGTAACATCGCCTGGCCGTGGCCGGTTTCCGCCGGGCTGTTGTGCGCGCTGATCGGCGCGCCGTGGTTTTTATGGCTGCTGATGAAAGGAAGGGGTAAGCGCTGAAGATTCGTGAATCGGCCGCACATCCCTGTGCGGCTGTTGGAAAGATTATTTCATGCGTGTTAAACGGCGAACCAGATCCATTTCGGCGCGGCGGAACGGAATACCGTATTCATCGAGCACATCGTGGAACCATAAATGGGCGTAATCCTGATTCCCCTTGCGCACCGAAGGCCACGGCAGTGTGGTCTGCGTTTTACCCCGCACCAGCCCCCAGTGATAACAGCCCGCGTTAAAGGCGCTGAACAACGGCAGTTGTTCTTCAAACACGCTGCCCACGTGGCGCGCCAGCCATTCGGTACACAGTATCGGGCGGTTGAGTTTTTGCCAGAACCGCAGCGCCTGCAAAAGCTTTGGCGTGGCGACGTAGGCATGGAAACTGATGACGTCAGAGAGCTGCGCGGCGGCGACATCGACCGGATGGGTGAAAAACTCGCTTTCCGGCTGATCCGGGTCCTGTGGGAAATGCCATGCGCCGACGGTCAGCGGCGCAACCGGATCCTCCTCCCGCGCCCAGACAAACGCCCGCTGCATCAGTTCGAGCGCAAAAACCTCAAGTTTTTCGTCATACAGCACTTCTTCAAGCCCGGTGGCAAAGGTGCCACGGTTGCCCGGCTCGTTGTATAAATCCCAGAGGGCGATGCGCGCGTCGGTGCGAAAATAACGAATAATATCGCGCACATAGCGCTCGATTTCCGGCCACCTGTCGCGATCGCACACTACATCCCGCCCCGGACTGGCCGCCGCCTGACTGTTATGTTTGCCCGGCTCCGGCGCTTTTTGCGGGCCAAGGAACGGCTCGTCACCGGAGAATCCGCAATCGTCCATCAGCGTCAGCATCACCTTGATCTGATGGCGCGCGGCGATACTCAGGAACTGATCAATCCGCGCCAGCAAACCGTCGCGATCGTCCTGCCAGACGATGAACGGCAGATTGATGCGCAACTGGTTATAACCAGCCTGGTGCGCCCAGCCCAGCTCCTGATCAATGGTCGGCGCGTCAAATGTTTCGCGCTGCCAGAGTTCTGTCCAGTTTATCGCCGTGCGCGGCAGGTAGTTGAATCCGCAAATCCACCCCTGCTGCTTTTCCCATTCTGCTGCCTGTTGTTCGCTCCACTGCGTTTTCATTCTGTTCTCCTGGTCCGGTTGCCGGTAACATGCCATTGCTAATAATATTAGCTAATAGTTATTATCAAACCGGCCAGGCTGCAAATATGGGGGGCGGGTTCTGCAAGTGAGATCACACTCTTTTCAGGCAAGCTCGCGGGTGGTCTGGCAAAAATGCGTGCTGTGATATAGTGCGCCGGGCATAAAACAGGGTGACGGGGAAAGGCGGATGGAGAAAAAGAACAAAGTGACAATGAGTGATATCGCACGTGAGGCGGGAGTTTCACAGGCAACGGTTTCGCTTATTTTAAACAACTCACGCGCCATAAAACTCAGCGAAGAAACCCGTCAGCGGGTGTTCGATACCGCCCTGTCGCTCGGCTATAAAAAAATGCCTGCGCCGCACCGGGATAACGGACAGGAAGAGATCGCCCTGCTGCTCAACGCCATGCCAAGTTACGATCCCTTTGTTGATGCGCTGAGCGAAGCCCGTGAAGCCGCGTGGCGGCACGATACGCTGCTGACCGTCTATGATTATGGCGATGATATCGGGCTGGCGGTGCGTATCATTGCGCAGCTGAATCAGCGCCGCTGTGCGGGCATCATCATCGCCTCTCCCGTTACGCAGGCGATTGATTTTTCGGTATTCGCCAACCAGACCTCGCTTCCCGTTGTGCTGCTTAATGTCTACGATCGCGCCTTCCCGCTGCTGCCCACCTTCCTGCCCGACGACCGTGCTAACGCGTTGCAGATCACCCGCCACCTCATCGAACAGGGCGCGACACGCATTGCGCATATCATGGGGGATAACTGGATGGAGGCCTGCGAAATGCGCCGTGAAGGTTACCGCGAAGCGTTGTCGCACGCGGGTATTCCTTATGATGAACGGCGGGTGATGGCCACCAACTGGTCGCTGAATGAAACCTATCAGGCCACGCTGGCACTGATGAAACTGCCGGAACCGCCCGATGCCATTTTTTGCTCCAGCGACTGGATGACGCTCGGATGTTATCAGGCGCTGACCGAACTGCATCTGCGTATTCCGCAGGATATTCTGGTTGCCGGATACGACGATCAACGCATTGCCGATCAGATGACCCCGAAACTGACCAGCGTACAGTTGCCTTATGTCGAACTGGGCCGTCAGGCGGTGGAATATATTTGTTCAGGAGAAGATGCAGCAACGTGCGTACGCATGGCAGGAAAACTGAAGGTGCGTGCGAGCACCGCAGGATAATGTTTCCGTTTTTAATGCACATTAACCGATGATGACATTATTTTTCAGAAATCAGATTTCTGCTTTTTTATAACATCCGTAGCAACAACGGATGTTATAAAGATTAATCAACAACGCCTGACGTGTTAAGTCCATAGCAATTCTCCTCTGCCGTGGTAGACTTCCGCCTGAACAGGGAAAGTTAATTTTAAATAAATCAGAGGCGGAATGAACACTCAACACCTGTCTGAAAAAATGTCGACTTCAGGTCATCATCCTATGCAAAAGCCCGTTAAAACAATCATTAAATTAATCGGGTTATTCAAACAAATATCTTCTCCATTACTGCCCGACCGCGCCGGAGGAGAGGTTAAACTGCATAATGAACAAGGTGATTCTCAGGTCGTGCTTGTGATTGAAGGTACAGTGGATATTTACCGCAACGCGGATAATATGCTATTTGCCACTGCCCGCGCCCCCGCTATTTTCGGGATGCAAGGTTCACCCTATCGCGACAGTATCTATAAGTTCATTTCCCGCCCTGACTGTGTATTAGAAACACTGCCTTTATCCTCTGTTATCCGGATTATAAATGCAAACTCACTTCTTGAAGAACTGCTCATCTGCCAGTCCTATTTCAATGATTACCACGCGTACCGAACAAACATGCTCATCAATAAGACATCTTATGAAATTGTGCGCGCCCTGTTACTTGAACTGGATAAGGTTCCCTCTGAGATAAAAACCAAAATCAATGTCCCTACATTTATTTTAGAGCGTAGTCATCTGGCACGCAGCGGAATAATGAAAATATTATCTCACCTGCGGCAAGGTGAATATATAAAAATAGAAAGTGGCAAGCTGATAAGCATATTAAGAAAACTGCCAAAATCATTCTGACTGCGGGTTCTGTTTGTTCTGAATAGTTGTCAATCACCCAAAATCTTTGTGCAAAAGCCTCTGATATTCCTGGTTTTAAATCATTAGTTAACTCACTGATTTTAAATAAAAATAACATCAACACTGAAAAATTCACGCTCTCCTGCGCTTTGGGCGCGAGAGATCACTTCGATAAAAAAATTCTTATCTCTCATTCGGTTAGTCCGGTCAACTGTCCAAAAACGGACGTTGTTGTAAAAACCCATTGTTGTTAAGATCTGCTTCATCCACCCACATGGAATACAATTTACCCGCGCAAAGCCAGAGTAATATCTGATTGCGAATACTCAATCATTCTTTTTTTAAGAACTTGCCCCGTATTATCGGTTAATAATATGATGAAAGAATTTATTTTTTATTCATTGGCAATATCTTTATTTTGTCAAATTCCTGCAGAGACAGTACAGGCCTCTGATAATATTCCGTTGCCTGATCTCGGCAGCCGTGCTGAATCATCTGACGACGCAGATCAAAGCGAGACAAAAAATAACCCGGCTGAGAATGATATTTGGGCCTCGAAGACGGCGCAAATGGCGACGAGTGAAGCGCAACAAAATTTTCAAAATTTGACACCTGAAGGATTGAAATCACAGTTATTCCAGTACGGAAAAGGAATGGCCAGCGGCGCAGCACAGGCGCAAGCCGAATCTTTACTTTCTCCCTACGGGCATATCAGTACGCAATTCGTTCTCGATGATGACGGAAGCCTTGACGGCTCGTCACTGGATTATCTCATCCCGATTATTGAGGGAAAGGATAATCTCTTTTTTAATCAAATTTCTGCTCATAATACCGATGGCAGGACAATAGCTAACCTGGGTGCCGGTATTCGTCATAATCTCAGCCAGGACTGGATGATTGGTGCCAATACTTTCTATGATTACGATATTACCCGGCATCACCGGCGTATAGGTTTTGGTGGTGAGGCCTGGACAAACTTTTTAAAGCTCAGCGGTAACTATTATCTGCCTTTATCTTCATGGAAAGATTCCCGCGATCTGGAAGATTATGAAGAACGCCCGGCAAGGGGCTGGGATATGCGTGTGCAGGCTTATTTACCTGCCTACCCTCAGCTTGGTTCGTCACTGGTTTATGAAAAGTATTACGGTGACGAAGTGGCGCTATTTGGCACTGATGATCTGCAAAAAGACCCTTCCGCGGTCACGCTGGGCGCAGATTATACGCCGGTTCCCATGGTCACCCTTGGCGTGGGGTATAAAAAAGGGAATTCTGATAGCGATGAAGTGACCGCCGAACTCGCACTGGATTACCGCATCGGCGTGCCCATTTCAAAACAACTGGATCCTTCCGCCGTGTCGCAAATGAGAACGCTGGCCGGCAGCCGGATGGATTTCGTCGATCGTAATAATCACATCGTTCTCGAATACCGCGAAAAAAACGATCTGGATATCGGTTTGTACCTCAAACCGACGGGCACCGCAGCACAATGTATTCTTGCTGATACCCCGGAGCAAGCACAGGCCTATGAAGGATGTCACTGGACCGTAAATGCCTCCATTTCCTCACATCTGGCGATTAAAGAAGCCCGCTGGATCCCCTCTGGCGCGTTTAATCCGGAAACACAGTTAGGTTTACCCGCGTTATCCCCTGAGCAAAATATCAGCGCAGGCACCAATAACCACTGGACATTGACGTTCCCGGCCTGGGTGGATTCTCCGGATCCTGATGCCAATAAATATACGCTCTCGGTGATGCTGCTCGACGATAAAGGGCGCAGCAAGCAGTCAAACGCAGTGGATATAATCGTTTCAGAAGCCCCTTCTTCCTATCAGCTGGTTATTAATGATGCCGGTGAGGAGAAGAAAACCACCAAAGTTCTGTCTGACGGTAAAAGTGTGGTCGATTTAGAAGCCAGCGGGAGCAAAATTGCCGGGCTGGCAGGTGAAACGACACCGATTAATGCAGAAGATCTGAATATGACGTTCCGTGCTTACAAAATGGAAGATAAAAGTCATAGCAGCGAAGTGGTGATTCACGCATCAAAAGAAAAATGCGACGCAGCAACATCTTGTCTTTTCTACACCCGTTCTCCGGATAATGGAAAAGCCGCGGTCAGCAGTACCATGAGCGGCGTTTATAGCATTGTCGCTTCACCAGAAAATAAAGAAACTCAACGGACCAATGCGGTGCTGATTAATTTCTCCCCGGCTGAAACCATGTTTTATACCGCCATTGTGGATAAAGCAGCCCCGGATATTAATCTGACGGCTACCCGGGGAAATACCCTTCAGTTAGGCCATGAATATTTATTCAGGGTCGCCTACGACAGTAATAACAATGGTCAGTGGGATGCCAGTGACCGGGAAACTATTTCTGACACCTCGTCAACACCATTATCGTCGCTTGTGAATTACCGCTGGCAATTTACCGGGATTACGCCGGCGGGAACGCCGGGCGGCTTTGCCGTTTCCGCGACGGACAACCATAGCCTTATTCTGCCAGCCACCAATGCTATGGCGAAGAGCGTTTTCGCCGGTGCCGGAGCAGAAGGTATTCAGGGTTATGAATTAAAAGTGGATTATCAGCTGACGCAGGAAGGGTTGAAATCCGTTGAGTCATTACGAACCCGATAATAACTGGCAGCTTCATTCAGAGTTTAAGATTATCTCATTAACAAGAGTCTTTATTACCTATGAAAAATTTCAATAAAACATTACTCGCCACCCTGTTATTTGCGAGCTGTTCACAGTTTGCCGTTGCGGATACCACCGCCAGCGCGGGTCAGATAATGGGTACCAAACCTGTTCTCACCGGGACCGGTGCGGGTGCCGTCGATCACAGCGTCTCATTTTCTAACGGACATGAAAGTGGCTCTGTCACGGGAATGGCCGTCGGAGATAAAGTCACCCTGAGTTATGTTTTAAAAGACGCCGAAGGGGATACGGACGCCAGTGAAAAAACCATTAAATGGTTCACCACGTCAGACGGTCAGAGCGACAAAAAGGATATCACCGCTGCTGACGGCAAAGCCGACTATACGCTCGCGCAGGCCGATGCCGGACGTTATCTTGGCGTGACGATCATTGAAACCACCTCGACGGGTATCCCAGCGGTCGGAGAAACCCTCACCATTCAGGATGTCAGTAAAAATGACACCACAGATAATATCCCTGACGGTCCGGTCGTTGGCGGAACTGTGTCAACCATGATTGTGGATGCAGCCGATCCTGGCACTAACCTGATTGGCAAAGCGAACAGTCAGCTGATCCTTGGCCACAGCTATCAGTTCAAAATCTGGTATGACACCAACAACAACAACGTCATGGATGCCGGTGAAGTGGATGCTTCCTCTAACTACAGCTACGTGTGGACCTTCGAGGGTACCTCGGCAACGGCGGGTACAGCAGGAGGTGCGGCCGTCAGCTCAACCGATAACAAGGATCTGAAACTGCCATTAACCAACGCTGATGCGAAGAACGTCTTCGCCAGCGCCGGTCCGGACGGTATTCAGGGTTATCAGCTGAAAGTGGATTACACCGCAAAAGTGAAAGCCACATTAAAGTCCGGTAAGCGTCAAAAATAATCTTTCCCGGCGTTGAATAAGCCGGGCGACGACCGCCCGGTTTATTTCCCTTTACTGAATAACCAGACTCCCGCTGTTATGGTGTAAAAAATGAAAACGAATAAACCCAACGTCACCGGGATCGCTTTTTTAGTGGCAACCTCTCTCGGCGTCTCATTCATGGCAACCGCAGAAGTCATGACGGGGTCAGCGGGCATCGTCGCCGGTACAGCGCCTGTGATTTACAATAATAAAGACCTTCCCGAAACGATAAATATCACGCGGGATAACGATATTATTGGCGATAATGACGAACTTGAAATCAATGACAGTATTTCTTTATCCTGGCGTTTTAATGATGATGAAGGTGATGATGATGTGACCCTCCCTTCTGTCGAATGGATATGTCTGGATGCGGCGAATAATAAGCGAACGCTGTCACAAGGCAAGACAAATTATGTTATCAGGCCCGCCGACAAGGGCTGTGTCATCGGTGTGAACATTACTCCGAAAACGGTTACCGGTTTTCCTCAGGAAAATACTCCCCTTCAGATCGGCGATATCAGCAGTTATGACAATTCGGATAATATTCCTGACGGACCGGTAAACCCGCACGCTATCAATATTGTGGGATATATCGTCGCACCGAATAATCCCTCCGCGCGATTAACAGTGAGTGGCGATAACAGTTTACACACCGCCTTTGCGGGTGCCCAAATACAAATGGAAACAGATAACCTGGCTGACCAGTTAGACTGGACCACCAGTAACAGTGCCATCGCGACAGTCTCGAACAGCGGACTGGTGACATTTAAAACAAAAGGCGCGGTGCGTATTATGGCCAGACATAATGAGAAAAGAGCGTCCATTATATTCTCCCCTGAGCGTTTTTACACCGCAAGTACCTCCAGCAAAAATTGGCCGGACGCCAAAAAAGCGTGTGAAAATCAGGGGCTGCGTCTGCCTAAGCTGGATGAACTCTCCGCAGGACAACATGTCCGTCATGCACCCGGCACCTCTTTGTGGGAAGAATGGGGAGAAAGTGTGGAAGATATGCCGCATTCAGGCGTTGTCTTCTGGTCTTCTGATATTTCCAGTTTCGATGTCAGTGCCTACGCCTATGCCTACCTGTCAGATGGTCATATTTCCTCTAACACACAAGATATCGTTGAGGGTTATGCCTGTGTAGAATGAAAAGCATAACGCTGTCTGTCATTACAGAAAACATGAGTAATCACGATGAAACTATTAAATAATGAATCCGAATACAGAGAATGGATGACGAAAGATTATTTATATATTGATGACGGTTTTCCGCCAATGCTTGAAGCCGTTGAAATTGAAAATGAACTGGTCAGACATATGCCTGTAAACTATCCCTGCATTGCATTAGAAATTAAAGGCATGAGACTTTATGATACCGATATTATTGAGTTTATATACCGTTCACAGGTTGAGGAGTGGGCAAAGCTGTTAGCCCTCATTCATTAAGTGATTGTATAAGAGGATGACCACTATTTAAAACACCACAGAGTGTCATAAAGGATGCGCCAAAATAAAGGCCAGCATGGCGCTGGCCTGAATATTTATTACCCGGTCAGATTACTGCAAATCCGTTCCGTGACTGGCGATCACCTTTTTATACCACCAGAACGATTTCTTACGTTTTCTCTCCAGCGTGCCGTTGCCGCTGTCATCGCGATCGACATACAAGAAACCGTAGCGTTTGCTCATTTCACCGGTGGATGCCGACACCAGATCGATACAGCCCCACGAGGTGTAACCGATGACCGGAATACCGTCGGTAATGGCTTCGCCCATCGCCTGAATATGCTCACGCAAATAGCTGATGCGGTAATCGTCATCGATTTCGCCACGCTCGTTAATTTCATCTTTCGCACCCAGGCCGTTTTCCACCAAAAATAACGGTTTCTGATAGCGGTCGTACATCATGTTCATGGTGATGCGCAGGCCGAGCGGGTCGATGCCCCACCCCCATTCGCTGACCTCGATGTGCGGGTTTTTCAGTGATTTAACGATGTTTGCTGCGCTGCTGTTATTGTCGTTCATGTCTGCCGAGGCGCAGCGGGAGGCGTAATAACTGAACGACACAAAATCGACGGTATTTTTCAGAATGTCGTCATCCCCCGGCTCTTTCGCAATGGTTATCCCCTTCTGCGCGAAGACGCGGCGGGTATAAGAAGGATATTCGCCACGCGCCTGGACGTCGATAAAGAACAGGTTCTCGCGATCTTTTTGCAACGCCGCCCACACGTCTTCCGGTTTGCAGGTGCGCGGGTAGAAATTACCGCCCGCCAGCATGCAGCCGACCTGATTTTGCGGGTTCACGTCATGGGCAATTTTGGTCGCCAGGGCGCTGGCAACCAGCTCATGATGCGCGGCCTGATATTTCACCTGTTCCTGATCTTCCCCTTCTTCGAACACCAGACCAGCGCCGGAGAACGGGCTGTGCAGCAGAATATTGATCTCGTTAAAGGTCAGCCAGTATTTCACCAGCCCGTCAAAGGCTTCAAAGCAGGTGCGCGCGTAGCGGGCGAAAAACTCCACCATTTTACGGTTACGCCACGAGCCGTATTCGATCACCAGGTGCATCGGCACGTCGAAGTGGCACAGCGTCACCAGCGGTTCGATGCCGTATTTTTTGCACTCGGCAAACACGTCACGGTAAAACGCGATGCCTTCGGCGTTTGGCGTCAGTTCGTCACCGTTCGGATAAAGACGGCTCCAGGCGATCGAGGTTCTGAATACCGTAAAGCCCATCTCCGCCATCAGCGCGATGTCTTCTTTGTAACGATGGTAAAAATCAATCGCCTGATGGGCAGGATAAAACTCATCGTCTCTGAGCGAAAAACGTTTTTCCTGACCGGTTTTCACCGCCAGCCGGTGCTGGCCGTGCGGGATCATATCCACCGTGGTCAGGCCTTTTCCGCCTTCAAAACTGGCACCTTCGGCCTGATTGGCGGCTATCGCGCCGCCCCATAAAAAGCCGTCAGGAAATGGTGATGCTGCCATGAGAAAGTCCTCTTCTGTAGGGTCTTTAATGTGTTTTTAGCGCACTTTGCCCGGCGGCAAAGGGGCTGGATTGCGGGGTGTCCGTCGGCTGCTGAACGTCAGGCTGCGCCGTCTCCACCGGAATATCTTCAAAGCCGAGCAACAGCGTGGTGACGAAGGAAATCACAATCGCCAGAATCATCACGCCAAATACCCAGACGATGCTCATCGGGTTGGACGGATCGAAGAACTGGACGCTGGTGAACAGCCCCGGTGAGGCCATCGAGTGGCTGGCGAGCCCGCCGAGCCCGGCCACGCCGCCGCAGATAAATCCGCTGATAAGACAGGCGATTAGCGGGCGTTTCAGCCGCAGCGCGACACCGTAGAGTGCCGGTTCAGAAATGCCGGCGATGATTGCCGAAGCGGCAGCGGCCAGCGCGGTCTGACGTAATTCCGGATTTTTGGTGCGCCACGCCACGGCCAGCGAAGACCCGCCAAGGGACAGGTTGGCGCCAATTTCGGACGGCATCACCATGCCTTCTTTGCCGGTCTGGGCGATGGTCTGAATGATGCCCGGCGTAAACACCCGGTGCATCCCGGTCATCACCAGCAGCGGCCAGGCCGCCCCCATGATGGCGACGGAAAGCCAGCCAAGATAGTGATGAACGGTATACACGCCCGCAGAAATGCCGGTGCCGATCCAGATCCCCAGCGGGCCGATAATGACGATGGCGATCGGTGCGGCAATCAGCATGATCAGCATCGGTTTAAGGAAGTTTTTGGTCACGACCGGCGTAATGCGGTCAACCCATCTTTCGATATAAGACAGCATCCAGGTCATGCACAGCGCGGGAATGACGGTGTAGGTGTATTTCACCGCCGTGATGGAGATGCCGATAAATTCGACTTTTTGCCCGGCCGCCGCTTTCGCCATCAGATCGATAAACGCCGGATGGAGCAGCACACCGGCAATGGCGATAGCCAGCGACATATTGGTTTTGAATTTTACCGCTGCCGAAGCCGCGACCATCACCGGTAGGAAGAAGAACGCGCCGTCACCAATAGTGTTGAGAATCACCAGGGTAGACGCGCCCTTCTCGAGTACGCCGGTCATCTCGAGCATCATCGCCAGCAGTTTTACCATAGAGCCGCCGATGATCGCCGGGATCAGCGGCGACATTGTACCAATCAGCGCGTCAAGAATCCCCGACCCAATGCTTTTTAAGGTAATTTTCCGTTTTACCGGCGCAAGATTTGCTCCCGATACGCCTTCCGGCAGCAGTTTCTGTACTTCGGCATAGGCCTGCGACACGTTGTTGCCAATGATCACCTGACACTGATTTTCATTACGCACGACCCCCATCACCCCGGTGATGTTTTTCAGGGTTGCGCCATCAACCCGCGAGGCGTCATTAAGCACAAAACGTAAACGGGTCATGCAGTGCGTAACCGCCGCGACGTTATCCGCGCCGCCGAGGGCACTGACGATCGACTGTGACATTGCTGCAAAATTCTTTGACATGAGTGACAACTCTCTCGAATTCATAGGGTTATGAATGATGCTGTGAGCGTTAAATGCTGTTTTTCGCGCTTTTTAAGTCGGTGGATGAAACAATAGGTAACCGGTTACATACGAGAATGTTCAGTTCTGATGCTGACTTCAATAAAAAGTAACAACGCTGTTTCATTTTTGTGATGACGATCTCCATGCGGTGGCTTCGCGCGTCGAAATCCTCGAAAAACTGACGAAATGTGTAGAATAGCGAATCATTTTTATTTTTCAGGTGTGCCTGATGTCGACAATGCAGGAAGTAGCGTCAAGAGCAGGCGTCTCAAAAGCCACGGTTTCGCGGGTGCTTTCCGGGAAAGGCTATGTGACCCAGGAAACAAAAGATCAGGTTTTTAAAGCCATCGAAGAAACCGGCTATCGCCCGAATTTACTGGCCCGTAATCTGGCGACCAGCAAATCGATGTGCATCGGCCTGGTGGTCACCAACACCTTGTATAACGGCAATTATTTTAGCGAACTGATCTCGCAGGCCGCCAAAAAACTGGACGCCAACGGGCGGCAACTGATCCTGGTGGACGGCAAAAACAGCGCTGCCGAAGAGCGCGAGGCGATCGATTTCCTGCATGATTTACGCTGCGACGGCATCATTATTTATCCGCGCTTTTTAACGGTCGATGAAATGGACGTGATCATCGATAAATATAAAAAACCGGTGATGGTGGTAAACCGTAAGCTGAGAAAACATCAGAGCCACTGTATTTATTGTGATCATAAAGGGTCGAGTTTTCAGGCCACCCGGACATTGATTGAACGCGGCCATCGCGATATTGCGTTTATTACTGGTTCAATGGATTCCCCGACCGCCACTGAACGTCTGTCGGGTTATAAAGACGCCTTAATCTCTGCCGGAATCGGGGTGAAGGAAGACCTGATCGTGGCCGGGAAATGGTCACCGGCCAGCGGCGCAGCGGCGGTCGAAACCCTTCTCGCCCGTGGCGTCACGTTCAGCGCGCTGATTGCCAGCAACGATGACATGGCGATCGGCGCAATGAAACAGCTCAGCCACGCCGCCGTCGCGGTACCTGCGCAGGTCTCGGTAATAGGCTTTGATAATATTCCTACTGCGCCGTTTTTAATTCCCGCGCTCTCCAGCGTGAAAGATCCGGTCAGCGATATGGTCAGCGAAGTGATTAACCAGATTATTTCGATGCTCGATGGCGGGTATTTATCACAACAGAATCAGTTTACCTCCGACGTTATTTTGCGCGAGTCGGTCATTGACGGGCCCTATTATTCCACGGCGCTCTCCGACCGCGAACCTGCACTAAAATAAGGCGGCGTTTGCCCTGCCCGAAATGCCCTTTTTATGTCAAGCCGCAACCTGTTGCGGCTTTCTTATTTCTGCCTGACCCGCCCCCCTCAATTGCCTTACAAACCCTTAAGCTTTTTGTGCCCTTTCATTAAAGCCCGGCAGGTTACTGCCGATAACTTTTACGCCTCTTTCAGACCAAAAGTGAAATTTCACTTAAGGCCGATCTTTTTGCTAAAAAGGCTTAATTTTAAGCACGTTAGAGGCAAAATTTGACGAACTGAGAATTATCTTATGCTAACGTTTCACCGCACATCACAGCAGAAATGCGTCGGGAACAGGCGCACTATTTAGCCGGACTCTGATTTGGGAGGATCCCGCACAGAGGCGGCCAGCTAGCAGGCAAAATATAATGAACGAAGATTCTGACGTACTGTATCGGTTGCTGGTTCAACGCGTAGAAGATTACGCTATTTACATGCTGAAACCCGATGGCACCGTGGCGAACTGGAATGCCGGTGCGCAGCGCGCTAAGGGCTATTCGCCTGAGGAAGTGGTCGGGAAGCATTTTTCGTGTTTTTACACCGAGGAAGATAAAAAAAGTGGCTGGCCGCAGCACGGGCTGGAGACGGCACGGGAAACCGGCCGCTATGAATCCGAAGGCTGGCGACAGCGCAAAGACGGTTCACGCTTCTGGGCGCATGTGATCATCGAAGCCCTGCGTGAATCCGGTAACATCATCGGTTTTGCCAAAATCACCCGCGACGTCACCGAACGCCGTGAAAATGAACAGGCGCTGATGTATGCCAAAGATCTGGCAGAATCCAACAGCGAGCAACTCTCCGCCCTCACCCAGTTTCTCAACACGGTGATCGCCAATATTCCTTCGTCTGTGATTGTCGAAAACGCTGTCTCACGGGAAATTTTGCTGGTGAATCGTCAGGCTGAACGTCTGCTGGGCATTTCGCGCGAAGAGATGCTGGGTAAACGTCCGCAAGACTGCATGGGCGTCGGCCTGAGCACCTTTATCAATAAGCAGTCAGATGAATGTCTGCGGGCAGAAGGCGTGCATAAAAGCGAGCAGCAACTGCTGACCGCCGTGGGTGACCGCACGCTGCAAACCACCAGTTCGGTGATCCGCGGGCACGATCCGCAAACCAGCTACGTCATGATGATCGCCGACGACGTGACTGACCAGCACGCCGCCCATGCGCGTATCCACCACATGGCGCACCACGATAATCTGACCAGCCTGCCCAACCGCATCCTGTTCAGTCAGCGCCTCAACGAAGCCCTGCAACACGACAGTTACAGCCACACGCATACGGCCACGCTGTGTCTGGATCTCGATAATTTCAAAAACGTCAACGACGCACTCGGTCATCAGGTCGGCGATGAACTGCTGCGCGCCATTGCCAAACGGCTGCGCATGACCCTGCGTGACGACGATACGCTGGCGCGAATTGGCGGCGATGAGTTTGCCGTGGTGCTGCCGGGGCTGAAAGATATCTCCGATGCGCATCAGATCTCAAAACGCCTGATTGAATCGGTGCGCCCGCCGGTGATCATCGACGGTCACTCGTTGTCGGTCGGCCTGAGCATCGGTATTGCGCTGGCAGATTCGACGGATAACTCCCCGGATCAGCTGCTGCGCTGCGCGGATATGGCGCTGTACGAAGCCAAACGCAATGGCCGCAACCGCTATGAAGATTTCCGCATTGAGATGGACGCCGCCGCGCGTAAACGCCGTGTGGTCGAAATGGATCTGCGCGACGCCATAACCTGCAATCAGCTGCGTCTTTATTACCAGCCGATCACCGATGCGCGGCACGATGCCGTGATGGGCTATGAAGCGCTGATGCGCTGGCACCATCCGCAAAACGGGCTGATCATGCCGGTCGATTTCATCCCGATTGCCGAAGAAACGGGCCTGATACACAGCCTGGGATCTTTTGCGCTGCATGAAGCCTGTCGCGAGGCCGCTACCTGGGCGGGAAATCAGACAGTGGCGGTGAACCTCTCGCCGATCCAGTTCAAAAACAGCGGTCTGGTGTCCGTCGTTGAATCGGCTCTGGCCGCCTCGGGGCTTGCGCCGGAACGGCTGGAAGTGGAAATCACCGAGTCCGTGCTGCTGGACAACACGCTCGGAAATGTCGGTACGCTGCGCCAGCTGAAAGCGCTGGGCATCCGCATCGCGCTGGACGATTTTGGCACCGGGTATTCGTCACTGAGCTATCTGCGGTCATTCCCGTTCGACAAAATCAAAATCGACCGGTCATTCATTAATGATATGCAGGACAGTCCGGAAGCGCTGGCGATTATCCGCGCCATCACCGGCATGAGCCGCAGTCTGGATATTCAGACCACCGCCGAAGGCGTGGAAACCGACGAGCAGTTCCGGCGTCTGAAAGAAGAAGGGTGTTCGCTGTTCCAGGGGTATTTTTTTGGACGGCCTCAGCCCTCAGAGTCCCGCCTGCTGGGCTTTACACCTGTCTGATGCTAGCCATTAGACACGACACCCGCCCTTTTTGATCGGGCAATAAAAGGGGCTTTTTTCGGTTAATTCAGCCGATTACATCACAGCGTTGATAAAACGACCGCCGCCCGCTTATCGGAGTACGTTAAGCGGGCGGCGGTTTTCACCTCACGTTACGGCTCAGATCATCGGTAAATTCAGGTCATGCCGCGCTGCGCATTCGGCTGCCTGTTCATAGCCAGCATCCGCATGACGCATGACGCCGGTCGCCGGATCATTCCACAGTACGCGCGCCAGCCGGGCATCCGCCTCGGGTGTGCCGTCCGCCACAATCACCATGCCCGCATGTTGCGAGAAGCCCATACCGACGCCGCCGCCGTGGTGCAGGCTGACCCAGGTCGCACCGCCTGCGGTATTGAGCAAGGCGTTCAGCAACGGCCAGTCAGACACCGCATCCGAACCATCTTTCATCGCCTCGGTTTCACGGTTTGGCGATGCCACTGAACCAGTGTCCAGATGGTCGCGGCCAATCACCACCGGCGCTTTCAGCTCGCCGTTGCGCACCATTTCGTTGAAGGCCAGACCGGCAATATGACGCTCGCCCAGCCCCAGCCAGCAGATGCGCGCCGGGAGTCCCTGGAAGGCAATGCGTTCACGCGCCATGTCCAGCCAGTTGATCAGATTGGCATTATCCGGGAACAGCTCTTTCAGTTTGGCATCCGTTTTGTAGATATCTTCCGGGTCACCGGAGAGCGCCACCCAGCGGAACGGCCCTTTGCCTTCGCAAAACAGCGGGCGGATATAGGCCGGAACAAACCCCGGGAAATCAAACGCATTAGTCACACCTTCGTCTTTTGCCACCTGACGGATGTTGTTGCCGTAATCCACGGTCGGGATGCCCATCGCGTGGAAATCCAGCATCGCCAGAACGTGTTTCGCCATCGAGGCTTTCGCGGCCTTAATCACTGACTGCGGGTCGGACTGACGCGCCGCCTGCCATTGTTCCAGGCTCCAGCCTTCCGGCAGATAACCGTTCAGCGGGTCGTGTGCGGAAGTCTGGTCGGTGACCATATCCGGACGCAGGCCGCCTTCTTTGGCGCGTGCCACCAGTTGCGGCATCAGCTGAGCCGCGTTACCCAGTAATCCCACGGAAATCGCTTTCTTCTCTGCACAGGCTTTTTCGATCATCGCCAGCGCCTCATCAATGCTGTGCGCCTTGTAATCGAGATAGCGGGTGCGCAGGCGGAAATCAATGCGCGATTCCTGACATTCAATCGCCAGCACGCAGGCGCCGGCCAGCACACCGGCCAGCGGTTGTGCGCCGCCCATACCGCCCAGACCGGCCGTTAAAATCCACTTGCCGCGCAGGTCGCTGTTGTAATGCTGACGCCCTGCTTCGGCGAAGGTTTCGTAAGTGCCCTGGACGATGCCCTGCGCACCGATATAGATCCACGAACCGGCGGTCATCTGGCCGTACATCATCAGCCCGGCTTTATCCAGCTGGTGGAAGTGCTCCCAGTTTGCCCAGTGCGGCACCAGATTGGAGTTGGCGATCAGCACGCGGGGCGCATCGGTGTGCGTACGGAACACGCCCACCGGTTTACCGGATTGCACCAGCAGCGTTTCGTCTTCACGCAACTTGCGCAGGCTGTCGAGAATGGCTTCGAAAGCCGGCCAGTTACGCGCCGCTTTGCCAATGCCGCCGTACACCACCAGATCGTCCGGGCGCTCGGCCACGTCCGGGTCGAGGTTATTCTGCAACATGCGGTAAGCCGCTTCGATCAGCCAGTTCTGGCAACTGAGTTCTGTGCCGTGCGGGGCACGAACTACGCGGGCAACGGCAGTTTTTTGTGGAGCGTTCATTTTCGTATCCTTTATCGGGTCAGGAGAATCAGGCAAAACTTGGCAACAGCGCTTCAATGACCACCGGCCAGTGTTCACGGGTGGCCCACAGACGCATCATCTCGACATCCGGTGCCATCAGGCGGTCTTGTTCAAGGAAAGGCACGTCGGCGCGAATGGCTTTCAGCTCGTTTTCCAGCAGGGCCGAACTTTGCAACGGACGGTGGAAATCGATGCCCTGCGCCGCGGCCATCGCTTCGATGCCGACCACCACGCTGGTGTTAAAGCACATGTCGCCCAGACGCCGCGCGGCGTAGGTCGCCATGGACACATGATCTTCCTGATTGGCCGACGTGGGCAGGCTGTCCACGCTGCCGGGGTGCGCCAGAGATTTGTTCTCGGATGCCAGCGCCGCGGCGGTGACCTGCGCAATCATAAAGCCGGAATTGACTCCGCCGTCGTTGACCAGGAACGGCGGCAGGCCTGACAACCCGGTATCAAGCAGCAGCGCCATGCGGCGTTCTGAAATCGCGCCGATCTCAGCAATCGCCAGCGCCAGAATATCCGCCGCAAAGGCCACCGGCTCGGCGTGGAAATTCCCGCCGGAAATCACCTCTCCGTTCTCAGCAAACACCAGCGGATTATCAGACGCCGCGTTGGCCTCAATACGTAAAATACGTGCGGCGTGATGCAAATTATCCAGGCAGGCGCCCATCACCTGCGGCACACAGCGGATGGAATAGGGATCCTGCACGCGGCTGCACCCGGCATGGGAAGTGACAATGTCACTGCCCGCCAGCAGTTCCGACACCGCCGCGGCCACGGCGATTTGCCCGATCTGCCCGCGCGCCTGATGAATACGCGGATCCAGCGGTTTGACGGACCCTTTGATGGCCTCCAGCGACAGCGCACCGGCGACCAGACCGGCGGAGAAGACCCGCTCGGCCTCAAACAGCCCGGAGAGCGCCAGCGAGGTGGACACCTGCGTGCCGTTAAGCAGCGCCAGCCCCTCTTTCGGCCCGAGTTCAAACGGCTCAAGCCCGACGACCGCTAACCCTTCGCGGGCTGACACTTTCTGCCCTTTTACCGTCACCTGCCCTTCGCCTATCAGCATCAGGGAAAGATGGGCCAGCGGCGCTAAATCGCCGGATGCCCCCACCGAGCCTTTTTCCGGAATGCAGGGATACACCCCGGCGTTAAACAATTCGATCAGCGCGTCGATCACCGCCATCCGGATCCCGGAATGCCCGCGCGACAGGCTCAGCACTTTGGTCGCCATCACCAGCCGCACCACGTTATCGGCCAGATCTTTGCCTATGCCGACGCTGTGTGACAGCACCAGATTACGTTGCAGTTCCGCCAGCCGGTCCGCCGGAATACGGGTTTGTGCCAGTTTGCCAAAACCGGTATTGATGCCGTACACCACCTTGCCGGACTCCACAATGCGAGTGACCGTTTCCTGTGAAGCCTGCACGTCGGCCCGTGCTTCCTCAGCCAGTTCGAGACGCACGTTGCCCTGATAAATGTTGCGCAGCATCGGTAAATCAACCAGACCCGGTTGCAGGTGGCAAAGGGTCAATTCTGTGGATGAAGAAGCCATAATCTATTCCTGTATAGACAAGTGAAGCTAAGAGTTCACCCTAACCAGACCGGAGCCTGTCGGGTGGCTGTACGCTACTGATTAGTGAAAGACGATCGCGGCCCAGAGCAGCAGGCTGTCCGGGTGTTCTGTATGTATCCGGGCGGTGTCTGCGCGGGCAGCCGGTGTGGCCCGGCAAAACCCTTCTCCCTGCCTGATGCGCCGTCCGTCCGGCATCTGCCATTCACCGCTCACAACATAGATCACACCGCTCTGATCGGTGGAAACTGACAGCGTTTCCCGTGCGGCAATCACCTGCGCATGGCACACCGCGCGGCGCGTCATGATGTTGAAATCGGTGGTGACGCCTGCGGTGAGACGTGCGGTGATCGCCAGTTCGCCGGGGAAAGCAAAGGGTTCACCGGCGCGGGTCAGGGAGTGGCTGATGTCCGGTGGCGCGAGCAACTGTGCGCCTGCGCCGGAAAGCAAAGTGATAGAGCGGTCAATGCCGGGAAAAGCTGAAAACGGGCCGTCCTGCGCGATAGTGGCGATGCTGGCGCGCCAGTCAAAATCTGCGTTTCCTTGCGCAGCGCTGAGGATTTCGCGGGTTTCCCCACCGCCGTTACGCCAGAGGGTGACCGGCAGTCCGGCGAAGGTGAAATGCTGCCAGCCGGTCATGCGACGTCCTCCGCCAGTTGCTTCAGCACCCGCAGGAAATCTGCGGCGGCGGCCTGTTGCTGCGCGTGTTGTCCGTCAATAATCCGGGCAATCCCCCCGACATAAACGTCGCGGATTTGCCCGGCGTGACCGGCAAACAGCCAGCGGTTGAGCAGCTCACTGTTTTTAGCAGCCGCCAGATAAGGATCGTTGCCGTCCAGCACCAGCCAGTCGGCGCGAAAACCGCTGGCGAGTTTGCCAATACTAACGCCGCACGCCTGCGCCCCGCCCTGTAAAGCCTGTGAATACAGCACATCACCCACCGAGTGTTGATGTGCCAGCGTCAGACGGTTACGGCGCTGATCGCGCAGACGCTGGCCGTATTCAAACCAGCGCAGTTCTTCCACGACGTTGAGCGAAACGTGGCTGTCGGAGCCGATGCCCCAGCGGCCCTGGTGCCCGAGGTACTCCACACCGGGGAAAATACCGTCGCCTAAATTGGCTTCCGTCGTCGGGCATAATCCGGCGACAGCACCGCTTTTCGCCATGCTGGCAAGCTCAAAACGGTCGGCATGGGTGGCGTGAATAAGACACCAGCGGCGGTCAATATCGAGATTATCGTAAAGCCAGGTGATCGGACGCTGTCCGCTCCAGCCGAGGCAGTCGTTCACTTCTTTCAGCTGTTCGGCAATGTGGATATGCACCGGCGAGTGCGCATCGCCCGCTGCCAGCACCTCACGCATTTGCCCGAGGGTCACCGCGCGCAGGGAGTGAAAGCACAGCCCGCTATTTTGCAGAGGTTTGCCGCTGAGCTGCTGGCGAACCACCGCCTGCTGTTGCAGATAGCCGTCCACATCCTGAATAAAGCGTTTCTGGCCGGGCTGCGCAGGCTGCCCGCCAAATCCTGCGTAGCGATACAGCACCGGCAGCAGCGTCAGACCGATGCCTGCCTGCTCCGCCGCGGCACTTAACTGCGCGGTCATTTCACCGCGATCGGCATACGGCTGCCCGCTGACATCATTGTGCAGATAGTGGAATTCGGCGACCTGGGTATAACCGCCCCTGAGCATTTCGATGTACAGCTGGCGGGCGATGATACCGGTTTGCTCCGGCGTCAGGCGCTGCACCATGCGATACATCAGGTCGCGCCATGTCCAGAAACTGTCCTGCGGATCCCCGGCGACTTCCGCCAGACCGGCCATCACCCGCTGGAAAGCATGCGAATGCAGGTTAGGCATTCCCGGCACAACCGGCCCTGACAGCCTGATGCAGTCTTGCGAATCGCTGCCTGCGGTGACCGCCGTCAGCATTCCGGCAGCATCCACGTCCAGACGTACATCGTGCGCCCAGCCTTCGGCGAGTAAAGCGCGTGAAGCAAAATAAGCAGCCATGACATCGTTCCTGATTAAACATGGGGAAATAAAACCCGATGTGAGAAAGTTTTGAGCAACTTGTCTATACATATACATATGCCTGATTGCGCTGTAAACTTGCAACAGGAATTTTTTTGATTTTTGTTTCCGTCGTCCTCTTTTCGTTTGCCTGCCCGTGGTGGACACTACGGGGCTGTATCAGGGATCCCATTCAGCCATTGCACATCTGACAATGCGTGTGAAATGAAGAGCGTTGAAAACTCAATGAACGAGGTAAAAGACATGTCGGAGCCGACGCCACTTTTGCAGTACGGTGCAGCGCAACAGGGAGTGTCCCAGCAGACATTGTCCGAACTGGCCGCCGCGATGAGCGACACCCCCGCCCCGATCTATCAGCGCGTCAAACAGGCGATCATCAGCCAGATCCGCGCAGGCGTGTGGAAACCGCATCAGCGTGTGCCGTCGGAAAGCGAACTGGTGAACGAACTGGGCGTCAGCCGCATGACCATCAACCGGGCGCTGCGAGAACTGACCAGCGAAGGTTTTCTGATCCGCATGCAGGGTGTCGGCACGTTCGTTGCCGAAGCCAAGGCTTACACCCCGATGCTGGAAGTGCACAACATTGCCGATGAAATCGCCCGGCGCGGCCATCGCCATGACAGCAAAATTCTGGTGTGCGAAGCGCGGCTGGCCGATGCCGCTCAGGCGCAGCAAATGGAAATCGCCCCCGGCGCGATCCTGTTCTATTCGCAAATTGTCCATTACGAAGACCGGGTGCCGGTGCAGATTGAAGAACGTTTCGTCAACCCCGAGACTGCGCCGGACTATCTGCAGGAAGTGCTGAACAAACAGTCGCCGTACACGTATCTGATGACCATTGCGCCGCTGACCGCCGGTGAGCACCGCGTTGAAGCCATCAGTGCCAGCGACGAACAGCGGGAGCTGTTGCAACTGGGTGAACATGAGCCTTGTTTGCTGATCCATCGCCGCACCTGGAGCGGCAACCGCGTGGTCACCTCGGCACGTCTGATTTATCCCGGTTCCCGTTATCAGCTGTTCGGACGTTTCACCAGTCACGGTTAAGCGGCTTTTCGCTTGCCGGTTATCGGCGAATGCGCTAGGTTGACTTTAGTTGTCTATACAAGATGATTATCCCGACAATTGATCGCCACCTGGAGCCTGCCATGCCGGTAACAACGTCCCCGCACTCTTCTGCCCCCTCCCGCGATTGTGACAGCGTATGGCGTGGTGCCACGCTGGTCACCATGCAGGACGGGCACTATAACCTGATCGAAAACGGCGTGATCGCCGTGCGCGACGGCCACATTCTCTGGGTCGGCAGCGAGGCTGACTGCCCGGATTTTCCCGGCGCCGTGGAACATGCGTTTTCAGGCGGGATCATCACGCCGGGGCTGGTTGACTGCCATACCCATCTGGTTTTCGGCGGTGACCGCAGCGCAGAGTTCGAGCAACGTCTGAACGGCGTGAGCTACGCGGACATTGCGGCGGCAGGCGGCGGAATTTTATCGACGGTGAACGCTACCCGCGCGGCCAGCGAGGAGGAACTGCTGGCGCAGGCATTGTTCCGCCTGCAACCGCTGCTGGCCGAGGGCGTAACCTGCGTGGAGATTAAATCGGGTTACGGCCTGAGCGTGGAAAGCGAAATCAAAATGCTGCGGGTGATCCGCAGGCTGGGGCACATGTTGCCGGTGGAGGTGAAATCCACCTGTCTTGCCGCGCACGCTCTGCCGCCGGAGTTCAAAGGCCGGGCTGATGATTACATTCAGCTGATTTGTGACACCCTGCTGCCGGTGGTTGCCAGAGAACACCTGGCGGACGCCGTGGATGCCTTTTGCGAACACCTGGCGTTCTCGCCGGAACAGGTCGAGCGGGTTTTCACTGCCGCTCAGGCTCTCGGCCTGCCGGTGAAAATTCATGCTGAACAACTCTCTTCCCTGCACGGCAGCGCGCTGGCCGCACGTCATCACGCGCTGTCTGCCGATCATCTCGAATACGCCACCGACGCCGACGCTATCGCCATGGCGGCCAGCGGTACCGTGGCGGTGTTGCTGCCGGGCGCGTATTACCTGCTGCGCGAAACGCAGTGCCCGCCCGTCGCCCTCTTTCGCCAGCACGGCGTGCCGATGGCGCTGGCCAGTGATGCCAATCCGGGCACGTCGCCCGCCCTTTCCCTGCGTTTAATGCTGAATATGGGCTGCACGCTGTTTCGCCTCACGCCGGAGGAAGCGCTGGCAGGCGTGACCTGTCACGGCGCACGCGCGCTGGGTTTGCAGGCCACACACGGCACGCTGGAGGTGGGAAAAGTCGCCGATTTTATTCACTGGCCGCTTTCGCGTCCGGCTGAGCTGGTTTACTGGCTGGGTGGTCAGCTGCCCTGCACCGTTGTTTATCGTGGTCACTCCCGTGGAGACGTTCGTTTATGAGCCTTTCAGCTAATCACGTTATCGCCAATCCTTACCATTTTATCCGGGGAACTGCGCCGTTGCTGATCAGCATTCCTCACGCAGGCACGCACCTGACGCCGGAAGTCGCCAGTGGTCTGACGGATGCGGCGCTGCCGTTGTCTGATACCGACTGGCATATTCCCCGCCTGTACGATTTTGCGCGCGCGCTCGGTGCCAGCATTCTGGTGGGTGAATATTCACGCTTTGTGATTGATCTCAACCGCCCGGCGGACGACACACCGCTTTATGCCACGGCCACAACCGGGCTGTTCCCCGATACCTTGTTCGACGGACGCCCGACCTTTAAACCCGGCATGGAACCAACCGCCGCACAGCGTCAGCAGTATCTGGCGCAAATCTGGCAGCCGTATCATCAGACCCTTCAGGCGGAACTGGCGCGGATGAAACAGGAATTTGGCTATGCGTTGCTGTTTGATGCGCACTCCATCGCCTCGCGCATTCCGCGGCTTTTCGAGGGTAAACTGCCGGATCTCAATCTGGGCACCAACGACGGCGCGAGCTGCCTGCCGGGGCTGAGCGACGCGGTGGAAGGCTGTTGCCTGCAACAAACGCGGTTTAGCCACGTGCTCAACGGGCGTTTTAAAGGCGGATACATCACCCGCGAGTACGGGCAGCCGCAGGCCGACCAGCACGCGGTTCAGCTGGAGCTGGCACAGGTAAATTACATGGAAGAAATCGAGCCCTTTGCCTGGTCCGAAGACAAAGCCACCGAACTTCAGGGCGTGCTGAAACCGCTGCTGGCGGGCATGCTGGCATGGGGAGAGTCGCACTACCGTTAACCCTTTGCGGTGCAGGTTTCCGGCCTGCACCCTCCGTTTTCCCGCGCAGCGCCTGCTGTCATTTCCCCGTCACATAATCTCTTTAGGCTCATCTCACCAAAAAGTCCCAAAGAGGATAGTACCGTCATGAACATTCCAGCTTTTACCGGCGGGAATGCGCCACCGCGCATTGCTTCTCCCCCCGCTATCGCCATCCATCAGGTGTCCCATTTTTTCGGGAGCAACCGGGTACTCAATCACGTCAATCTTTCGGTGCCTTCAGGCACGATCCTCGCCCTCCTCGGCCCTTCGGGTTGCGGCAAAAGCACGCTGCTGAAAATGCTCGCCGGTTTATTGCATCCCGCCTCAGGACAGATCTGTTTTGACGGCAACGTCGTTGCCAGCGGAACGTTCAGTCTGCCGCCGGAACAACGCAATCTCGGCATGGCTTTTCAGGATTACGCACTGTGGCCGCACATGAGCGTCGGGCAAAACGTCGCGTTTCCGCTGCAAATGCGCGGTATTCGCGGCGCAGCCCGCCACGAGAAAGTGATGGCCGCGCTGGATCGGGTCGGCCTGGCCGATTTCGCCTCCCGTCGTCCTGCCGAGCTTTCCGGCGGGCAGCAACAGCGTGTGGCACTGGCGCGGGCGATTGTCGCCGAGCCGCGCATTTTGCTGTTCGACGAACCGCTGTCCAATCTTGATCGCGACCTGCGCGAAAGCCTGTGCGAAGAGATGGCAACGCTGCTGCGCCAGCTCGGCACCACGGCGGTGTATGTCACCCACGATCATCACGAAGCCCGCGCCCTGGCTCACCGGATCGCACGCATGGATCAGGGCGCTATCGCCAGCATTGACCTGAATGACACCTCCGTCGTTTCCCCTTTTGTTGCTTAACCTCTGATGGAATTACACACATGAATCGCACACGATTTTCCGGAACCAAAACAGGCGTAATCACCGCAATGACTCTTTCTCTCGCAATGGCAGCAGGCAGCGCCCAGGCGCTGACCCTCTATACCGCCGGGCCGGGTTCGCTGGCTAAAAAACTGGCGGCAGGCTATGAAAAACAGACCGGCGTGAAAGTCGATGTTTTTCAGGCAACCACCGGCAAAGTGATGGCGCGACTGGAAGCCGAACAGGCCAATCCGCGCGCTGACGTCCTGATTTCCGCCTCGTGGGACACCGCGACCGATCTCGAACAGCGCGGCTGGCTGCTGCAATACCAGAGCCCGAACGCAGAACAGGTGCCGGCGCAGTTTAAAACGTCGTATTACGTCGCGCAGGGCATTTCCGCGCTGGGCATTGTGTGGAACACCAAAAGCGGCACCCCGGAACCGAAAGACTGGGGCGACCTGACCAAACCGGAGTTCAAAGACAAAGTCACCACGCCGGACCCCTCTCTTTCCGGCGCCTCGCTGGATTTGCTGATCGGGTTACAAAATGCCCACGCCCAGCAGGCATGGCAATTATTTGATGACCTGAAAGCCAACGGCATGATTATCGCCGGGCCGAACGCGCAGGCGCTGACGCCGGTGTTACAGGGCGCGAAAGCGGCAGTGTTCGGCGCGGTGGATTACGTTTCCTACGCCAGCATGCAGGACGGCGAATCGGTCAAAGTGATTTTCCCGGCCAGCGGCACCGTGATTGCCCCGCGCCCGATGATGATCCTCAAATCCAGCCAGCAACAAAAAGACGCCAAAGCTTTCATCGATTATGCCCTCTCGCCGGAAGGCCAGAAGCTGGTGGCGGATGCCTGGCTGATGCCGGCGCGCACGGACATCGACGCCAAACGTCCGTTGTTCAAATCCCTGAAGCTGTTGCCGGAAGATCCGCAGGCTTCTGCCTCACGTAAAGACGTTCTCGATCGTTTCGCAAAACTGTTCGCCCAGCCATAACGCCCGCCGGGCTGCGTTGCCGCAGGTTGCGCAGCCCGTTTCTGAGAACCGAATCATGAATAAGAACGCTTTTTTACCGGGCGTGACCGGCCTTGCGCTGCTGTTGCTGGTCGCCATACCGGTGAGTTTTGTGGTGTTACAGGCGGTTTTTCCGCATCTGGACACCAGCAGCTATCATGCACCTTTCAGCGCATTTCGCCGCGTTTTCGCCGAACCTCAGCTCTCAGGGCTTATCGGTACGACCTTACAGGTCGGGCTCGGCGTGGCGTTATGCAGCGGGCTTGTCGGTATTCCGCTCGGCGCCCTGCGCGGGTTGTTCCGGCTGCCGTGCGCCGGGCTGTGGGATGTGCTGTTTCTGGTGCCCTTTTTACTGCCGCCTTACATCGCCGCGCTGTCGTGGATGCTGGCGTTGCAGACCAACGGTTATGTGCAGCAACTGCTGCCGTGGCTGCATCTCAATGATTTCCTGTTTTCCCTGCCGGGGATGATCGTGGTGATGACGCTGAATATCTTTCCGGTGGTCTATTTCGCCGTCTCACGCAGTATGGCCGCCAGCGGCAGTCGCCTGGCCGATGTGGCGCGGATCCACGGCGCGGGCCCGTGGCGGGCATTCTGGCGGATCACGTTACCGATGGCCTTACCGGCGATGGCGTCCAGCCTGTTGCTGGCATTCACGCTGTCGATTGAAGAGTACGGCGTGCCCGGCGCACTCGGTTCACGCAGCGGCATTCTGATGCTGACCACCGGCATCGAGCAGCGCCTGGCTGACTGGCCGATCGATTTGCCCGGTGCGGCAGTGCTTTCGCTGGTGCTGGTGGCGATGGCGCTGTGTGCTTACAGCGTCCAGCGCGCGGTGCTGGCGGGTAAAAATGTGGAAAGTATGACCGGGAAACCGGCAGACCTGACGCAAAAATCCCTGGCTGGCCGGACGATCCCGGTGATGATTTTGTTTTCACTGGTGGCGCTGATTGCCGTCGCGCTGCCGCTGCTTTCGATGCTGGCGACCGCATTTTCCGGCACGCTCTCAGGCGGCCTTGCGCTTTCGAATCTGACCCTGCGGCATTTCAGCGCGCTGTTTGCTGCGCACGGTGACGCGATCGGGGCGCTCTCCACCAGCCTCAGTCTGGCGGCGGGCACGGCGCTGATCGCCGGGCTGACCGGCTTTCTGGCATCCTGGCTGGTGGTGGTACGGAAAATTCGCGGTGCGGCGTGGATCGACGGGCTCTCTTTGCTGCCCGCTGCGCTGCCGGGCATTGTGGTCGGCGTCGGGTTGATTCTGGCGTGGAACCGCAGTTTCTGGCCGGTGACGCCTTACAACACCTGGGGGATTTTGCTGCTGGCCTATTGCTGTTTGCTGCTGCCGTATCCGGTGCGTTACGTCAGCGCAGCGCTGAAACAGATTGGCGGAAATCTCGATGCAGCCGCGCGGGTGCATGGTGCCACGGCGGCACAGACCTTACGGCTGATCCTGCTGCCGCTGGTGTTTCCAAGCCTGCTGGCGGCGATGATGATGGTGTTTGCCGTCGCTTCACGTGAACTGGTGACCTCCCTGCTGCTCTCCCCGGCGGGCGTACAAACGGTATCGGTGTTTGTCTGGCGGCAGTTTGAGCAGGGTTCGGTGGGCGACGGCATGGCGATGGCTTCCGTGGCGGTGTTACTGAGCCTGACGCTGATGTTAGCGGCGTTCAGGCTACAGCAACGGCAGGCGGCTTAACTTTCCCGCTGAGGTTGCGGGTGCGGGCGGTCGCCGGAAGGGATCAGTAAACCGGCGGCGACCGCCAGTACCGAAATCACCGCCGAGACCACAAACACCCAGTGCAAAGAGGCCGCAACGCTTTCGGTTATGGCACTGAGCTGACCGGCTTCCATCGCGACACGCGTGGCTTTCTCCATCAGTTGCTGTACCGGATCGCTCACCTCAGGCAAACGGTATTGCAGATTAAGATTGAGCGTCGCGCCCAGCAACGCCGTGCCGATGGCCGACCCGAGCATGCGGGTAAACAATGTGGATGCCGTGGCAATTCCACGTATCTCTGGCCCGACGCTGTTTTGCACCGAAACGATAAACGTGGTGTTACACAATCCCATGCCCGCACCGATGGAGAACGCCGCCAGACGCGCAACCCACAGGCCGGACGTCGGTGAAAGTAACAACAGCGCCAGACTGCCGCCCACCAGCAAAATCCCGCCGATGACCGCCGTGGCGCGGTATGACGTCGTCTGCATCAGCCGGCTACTTAACATACTCGCCAGCGGCCAGCCAATCGACATCAGCGCCAGCGTGGTGCCCGCCTGTAACGGCGTGCCGCCAAGCACGCCCTGCACGTAAGTCGGCAGAAACGCGCTGATCCCCATCATGGTCGCACCGATAATCAGGCCGCCGACGTTACCGGCGATGATCACTTTGCTCTGCCACAACGCCAGCGGAAACAGCGGCTCCGGCGTTTTGCGCTCCTGACGAATCAGCAACAGCGCGCTGCACACGGCCAGCGCAATCAGCCCCAGCGCCCAGTATCCCAGCACTTCAGCCTGCAGCAGCGCCAGCAGCAACGCCGCCACTGAGAGGGTCAGATAACCGGTACCGGCCAGATCCAACTGATGCTGTTTACGCTGACCGTCCGGCGGCAGGTATTTGATTAGAATCCCCATCGCCACCAGACCGATCGGTACGTTGACCCAAAACACCACTGCCCAGTGGAAATGCGACACAATAAACGCGCCCATCAGCGGCCCGACGATGGCCGAAACACCCCACACGCTGGAGAGATACCCCTGCGCTTTCGCCCTTTCCTGCGGGCCATAGACGTTGGCGATAAGCGTGGTCGCAATCGGCGTGATCGCCCCGGCGCCCAGCCCCTGCAACGCTCGAAAACCGATCATCCAGCCAAGGGATGGCGCGAAGCCACAGAGAACGGAGCCGATTAAAAACAGCGTGGTGCCGATGAAAAACATTTTCCGGCAGCCGTACAAATCGGCCAGCCTGCCGTACACCGGCACGGTGATCGCCTGGGTCAGCAGATAGACGGCAAACACCCAGCCAAGCAGGGAGAAACCGCCCAGATCGCCAATGATGGTCGGCATCGCGGTCGCGACAATCGTCACTTCCACCGCCGCCATAAACATCGACAACATACAGGCGATGAGGATCAACGGTCGGTGGGCATTTTTAACGACAGGATCGTGCGCAGATTGTGTTTCTGAGGTGTGAGTGACGGCCATGTTCTCTTTTTTCTTCAGATTGATGCGTTAATGCTAATCCCGAATTATAGACAAAAAAACGGCTCCGGGTCAGAGAGACGGAGCCGTTTAATTGATGAGCAGATTTTACAACGCTGACGTCAGGCGCGGGTCAGGGTTTTCAGATCAAAGCTTGAGAGGTCGATAAACTTCGCCATATCGCGGCTTTCTGCGCGGGGTAAATAGGGAATTTCACCCAGCAGCGGTGCTGAAATATTGGCGGTCAGCGCATCGATAGTCTGCTGATAATGTGCAAGGCATGGGTTAATTCGATTCGCCACCCACCCTAACAAGGGTAAACCGTCGGCAATAATAGCCTGCGCGGTTAATAGCGCGTGGCTGACACAGCCTTCCTGAATACCGACCACTAACACCACCGGCATATTTTGCTGGCGCACCCAGTCGGAATATAAAAGATGCGGAGTAATCAACGTTCTCCAGCCATCACATCCTTCAACAATCACCGAATCAGCCTCTTCCCGCATAAAATTGAGGCCGCTGGTCATTATTTCAAACACATTCTCAGGTATTTCACTGGCATAAATATCTTCATCAGTTAATGCCAGAGGCGTTATTTTTTTGAAAGGATAAGCAATAGAAGATGACTGCTGGAGAGTTACCGCATCTTTATTTCGAACCCCGTCGGCCAACTCCTGGCTGCCTGTTGCAATAGGTTTATAGCCCAGAACGCAGCGATCCTGCGCGGCTAAGGCCTGAAGCAAGGCACGTGTGACAATGGTTTTACCTACACGGGCATCCGTACCCGTGACGAAAAAGTGCGTTAACATGGAATTCAGGCTCCGGGATCTCTCCGTCTTATTGAAAGATAATCTCCGGTAAAAAACACCGCCAGAGACAAAGTAACGACGGAAAGTCTAGGCGATGCGAGATGCGAGCGGTTTGCGTTAGCGCAATGTTTTGTTGACCAGCGAACGAAAGCTTATTCTGATTTATTTTAAATCAGACAGTAACGTTATAAAAAAAACTCAGCCTTGCAGAAGCTTAATCAGTAATGATCCGCTGTAGAGCGCGTCTTTAACTAATGCCGCGCCAGGCATTGTTCCCTGATTATAAAATTGCGTGGATTCAAGTTTGATATTTTCGCTATATGCAGGAAGTGATTGCTGCTGAATACAGGACATTATCGCCGGATGCAGAATATCCTGAGATAAATTAAGCGGTGAGCCGATGAGCACTTTTTCCGGATTGAACAGATTGACCATGATCGCCAGCATCCGGCCTACGCTCTGGCCGACGCCGATAATGACATCGCGCGCCAGCTGATCGCCCCGGTTGGCGGCGTCGCAGACGGCTTCAATGGTCAGCGACACGCCGTGCAGCAGGCTGGCGGGTGCGGATGCCGTCAGACGCTGGCGCACCAGTTCGAGAATGCTGTCGGTGCTGGCCACGGTTTCCAGACACCCGTGATTGCCGCAGTAACAACGTTTACCGTAAGGATCGACCTGCGTGTGACCGATTTCCACCACGCTGCTGCTGCCCGCATGCAGCACGCGCCCGCTGGTGATCACCCCCGCGCCGACGTTGTGATCGATAACAATCTGCACCACGTTTTTGCACCCGCGCGATGCGCCGTATAACGCTTCCGCCAGCGTCCAGGCGCTGATGTCATGTTGTACGAAAACCGGCAAACCGGTGTGTGTGCTGAGCGTATCGCCCAGCGGCATATCGAACACGTCATGGTAAAACGGCATACGGTGAACAATGCCGCGCCGCGCATCAATCATGCCCGGTAAGGTGATGGCGATAGCGGTAAGGCGTTCGAGTTTGCGCTGGTGACGGATGAAGAACTGGTCGATTTCGGCGATGATGCGCTGCATCAGCGGCTGCGGGGCCTGCTCGGGCAGCGGCAGCACCTCTTCCACCACCAGTTTACTGCTCAGATCACGCAGCCCCAGGGTGATCGACCCCAGACTGATGCGAGCGGAAAGATAATGCCAGGCCTGAGTATCCAGGGCTAAACCGATGGCGGGACGCCCGCGGCTGCCGGGATCCTGAAATTCCGTTTCCAGCACCAGATGCGCCTGAATCAGTTCACGGACAATTTTGGTAATACTGGCGGGAGCCAGCTGGGCTTTTTTGGAAAGCTCAATGCGCGAAATAGGACCAAACTGATCGATCAGGCGATACACAGCACCGACGTTGGTTTGTTTGATTTGATCAATATGGCCGGGCTGCCCATCGGGGATCACTCAAGGAACTCCTGTTATTTTCGCGCTTCAAAATAAAGATTAGAGGCTATGGTGGGGTTTTTGCTATATGTCGTCAACTATTTGATTCGTTATGTGATTCGGTGCACATATTGCGTGAAAACACGTTCGGAATTGACTGGAAATACAGCAGATTTTGTCATAGGTCAGAGCCCGTCCTCGGCCATCATCATTGCCATAAACGCCGTCGCCGACGCCGTCATGGGCCGTTCGGCGTGATTCACCAGCCAGAGTTGCGTGGTGCCTTCCATTTTTCCAAAGCGTAAATAGCGCACGCCCTCGACCTGAATACGCAGGTAGGAGGCCGGTAAAATTGAGACGCCCAGCCCCGCCGCCACCAGCCCGATAATGGTCAGCGGTTCGCCGACTTCCTGCGTGATATAAGGCGTGATCCCCTGCGTTTTCAGCTGCACCAGAATGTCGTCATACAGTGACGTCCCCACGTCTTTAGAGAAAAACACGAAGGGCTGATCGGCAAGATGCTGAAACGTCAGTTCGCCTGCGGGAAGATCGTTGAGCGGATGGTCTTTGTGCACCACGGCAATCAGCGGCTCCGACCACACCTGCTGATGCGCCAGCTGCGGCGGCAATTCGCCGTTGCGCATGATCCCCAGATCGAGTTTTCCTTCCAGAAGCGGTTCGATCTGCTGTTTGCTGTTGAGCTGCTCAATGCGGATATTCACCGCGGGATAAGTCAGGCGAAAACGGTGCAAGGTACGGGAAACACGCTGGAGAAAAGGCGCTGATGAGGTCAGCCCGAGGGTCAGATTGCCCGCCTCGCCGCGATGAATACGCGCCGCCTGTTCCGAGGCTTCTTCCACACGCTGTAAAATCTGCCGCGCTTCCGGCAGGAATGCGGCACCCGCCTGTGTCAGCCGCACCGTGCGGTTGCTGCGATAAAACAGCGCTGCGCCCACATGGGCCTCCAGTGCCTGAATTTGCTGGCTCAGCGGCGGCTGCGAAATGTGTAAACGCTCCGCCGCGCGGCCGAAATGCAACTCATCAGCGACGGCAATAAAGTAACGCAGGTGGCGCAGTTCAATGTGGCTCATGGCGCGGGTCTGACTCCGATTGATATTTTAAACATATCGTTTCAGCGAAATTAATATATTAGACAATATAAAGCCGACTGTTAAAATTTTCATACATTTTCAAATAGTTTTTATCATCACCCTGGTTAAGGACTCTCAGTGAAAACCACCCGGCGGAATGCCGCTGCACCTTCCCGCGACTCAGTGAATGACGACGAACTCAATCCGGACATGCCCGTCGTCCGCTCCGGCCTTAAAACACCTTTCATTAAACGTGGTACACCGCAATTCATCCGCGTCACCCTCGCCCTGTTTTCTGCGGGTCTGGCGACCTTTGCGCTGCTCTACTGCGTTCAGCCCATATTGCCGGTGCTGTCCCATGATTTCGGCGTGTCGCCGGCCACCAGCAGCCTGTCGCTGTCGTTGTCTACCGGTCTGATGGCCATCGGCCTGCTGTTCACCGGGCCGGTTTCTGACGCCGTCGGACGGAAATCAGTGATGGTGGTGGCGCTGCTGCTCGCGGCAGGCTGCACGCTGGTCTGTTCGGTGATGCAAAGCTGGGACGGCATTCTGATGATGCGCGCCCTGATTGGCCTGTCACTCAGCGGCGTGGCTGCGGTGGCGATGACCTATCTGAGCGAGGAAATTCACCCGAGCGTGGTGGCGTTCTCGATGGGGTTATACATCAGCGGGAACTCCATTGGCGGCATGAGCGGGCGTCTGGTCAGCGGCGTACTGACGGATTTCTTCTCCTGGCGCATCGCCATTGCGGTGGTCGGTGTCTTCGCGCTGGCGGCGGCAATCATGTTCTGGCGAATTCTCCCGCCGTCTAAGCACTTTCGAGCCAGTTCGCTGAAACCGCGCAAGCTGCTGATCAACTTTAAATTGCACTGGCGCGACAGCGGTTTGCCGTTGCTGTTTATCGAAGGTTTTCTGCTGATGGGCAGCTTCGTGACCATGTTTAACTATATCGGTTATCGCCTGCTCGGCACGCCTTACAACATGAGTCAGGCCATTGTCGGGATTTTATCGGTGGTGTACCTGATGGGCACCTACAGCTCTCCCAAAGCGGGCGTGCTGACCGGTGTTTATGGCCGTGGGCCGGTGCTTATCGGTGCCACCGGCATCATGCTGCTGGGCATTGTGATCACCGCGTTTTCACCGGTCTGGCTGATTTTCATCGGCATGATCCTGGTCACCGGCGGGTTCTTCGCCGCCCACTCGGTCGCCAGCGGCTGGATCGGACGCCGTGCGCGCCGTGCCAAAGGCCAGGCTTCCTCACTGTACCTGTTCTGCTATTACGCCGGGTCAAGCGTCGCCGGTACGCTTGGGGGATTCTTCTGGCACGCCTACGGCTGGTACGGGATCACCGGGTTCATCAGTTTGATGCTGATAGCCGGCCTGGGAGTTGGGGTGAAACTGATGCGGTTATCTGAGAATTGACGCGCACTTGCGCAAATGATAATTGTTATCATGTAAATTCACTTTGCCAGGCAGGTTTGTATGACACCGAACACGGATTCCGCCGCCACATGTTGCATTGTCGGCGGCGGCCCCGCGGGCTTAATGCTGGGGTATTTGCTGGCGCGCAAGGGCATCGATGTGACGGTGCTGGAAAAACACCGTGATTTTCTTCGCGATTTTCGCGGCGACACCATCCATCCTTCCACCCTCGACATTATCTGGCAGCTCGGCTTTCTCGACGAGTTTCTGAAACTTCCGCATCAGCGGGCAGAAAAACTTTACGGCGAGATCGACGGCAAGGAAACCACGCTGGCGGATTTCAGCCATCTGCCGACACAATGCAAATTCATCGCGTTTATGCCGCAGTGGGATTTCCTTAATTTCATCGCCGGTAAAGCCGCCCTGCTGCCGAATTTCCGGTTGATTCATCATGCACAGGTGTTGTCGTTGCAGGAAGAGAATGGCCAGGTAACGGGCGTGATTGCCAACGTGGCGGGCGAAACACAGACCTTCAACGCCGATCTGGTGGTGGGCTGCGACGGGCGCAATTCAATTGTGCGTGAAAAGGCCGGTATGGAAATTCGCCGTTTTGGCGCGCCGCGCGACGTGCTGTGGCTTAAAATCAACAAGCGCCCGGACGATCCGCAGTGGTCAATGGGCCACCGCGGTCCGAAGAAAAACTTCATCATGATCGACCGGGGTGATTACTGGCAGTGTGGCTATTCCATCCCGAAAGACAGCCTCGACGCGCTCAAAGCGCAAGGGATCCCGCCGTTCCTCGATCTGCTGGCCGCGGTATCGCCGTTCGAACGCGCACGCCTGGCCGAGGATATTCTCAGCTGGGACGACGTGCGTCTGCTGGTGATCCGCATTGACCGTCTCAAGGCGTGGGCGAAACCGGGGCTGCTGTGCATCGGCGATGCGGCTCATGCCATGTCGCCTATCGGCGGCGTCGGCGTGAATCTGGCGATTCAGGATGCGGTGGCGACCGCAAATATCATCACTGAACCTTTGAAAGCCGGACGCCTGACGCTCAGGCATTTAAAGCGCATCCAGCGCCGCCGCGCGTTTCCGACATGGGCGACGCAGTCGCTACAAATTATGATCAGCCGTGCGGGGCAAAAAAAACGCACCAAACCTCCCTCCCGGATGGAGGCGTGGCTGCGCGGGCGCAAATTTATCCCGTTCTTGTTTGGGCGCCTGATTGGCGTGGGGTTTTATCGGGAAATCCCGAAGCTTTGATTTTGGGTTGGCCGCCCAAACTGGCCTTAAGGTCAAAGTCGTGGGTTGCCACCCACACGGGCCTTAAGGTCAAAACCGTGGGTTGCCACCCACACGGGCCTTAAGAGGCGCCTATCGCCGCGCCTCTTAAGAATCTCCGGCTCTTTTACTGCGCGCTACCGCTTGCTGGCTATGTTTCAGTTACCACGGCGTAAGGCTGGAAATCTTGCCGCTGCGCGGTACCTTCGTTTCGGGATTGCAGACTCTGGTCTGCAACCTCTCACTCAGCAAGATTTCTGAATCGCCCGCACGATCTTAAATTCAAAAGCAGAATGATTCCCATCTTTTCAAAACTCTGGTCAGCAACCTCTCACTCAGCGAGATTTCTGAATCGCCCGCACGATCTTAAATTCAAAAGCAGAATGATTCCCATCTTTTCAAAAAGTTAACTGGCGTGCTCAAAATCCAGCTGAACGGAGCGGCTTCGAGACCTATGGCTCGAAGACCGAGTGAAGGCAGTGCGAAGCACCTGGATTTGCGCCACTCACGATAGCTGCGGAACATGTCCGTCGTTCCTGCGATAGCGCGCAGTAAAAGAGCCCGGGGGGTCTTGGGGGGCGGCGGCGATATGCCGCC
>NZ_JAFMOX010000043.1 GCF_019049655.1 Rahnella rivi | reverse complement strand
CTCCTAACTCCTAACTCCTAACTCCTAACTCCTAACTCCTAACTCCTAACTCCTAACTCCTAACTCCTAACTCCTAACTCCTAACTCCTAACTCCTAACTCCTAACTCCTAACTCCTAACTCCTAACTCCTAACCCGTAGAATTCAGGTGTAAATCCTGCATTGAAAAGATAAGGTGGCTGTAGGATAGACAATTAAATTAGAGGATAAGTTGGGCGGGATTGTAATGGTCAACTAAAACCGGACACGGATTTAGGCACATTGTTGTAATCGGCGTTCATATTCATTCGGCCATATATTGCCCAGCCGTTAATGCCGACGCTTCAGATTATAAAAACTGTCGATATAATCGATAACGTCCGCAATGCCCTGACTTCGGGTTTCATAGCGACGGTAGTTAACTCTCTCTGCTTTCAGGCTGCGGAAGAACCTCTCCGTAACGGCGTTATTTAGACAGTTACCCTTGCGGCTCATACTGCCCATCACACCCAGTTCCTGTTGGCAGGACTGGTACTGGGCGCTGGTATACTGAGCACCTTGATCGCTATGGAATACGACTGGGCCTGTTGGCCGTCGTTTATTAACCGCCAGTCGTAATGCCCGGATAGTCAGGGCGCTGTCCGTTTTGTCCGAGAAGGCCCAACTCACTATTTTTCTTGAACATAAGTCCATGACAATAGCCAGATATAACCAGCCCTGAGCGGTACGAAGATAGGTGATATCACCTGACCACCAGGTATTTAATGTCTCTGGATTAAACTGTCGATTCAACAGATTAGCCGCCACTACAGCCGGTTTACCACCACGTGGATAGCGATGACGTCCGGGACGCTTCGCAACCAGCATCAGGGTCTTCATTATCTGACGGACACGGTATCGGCCAACGTTAAAACCCTGTTCACGCAGCTCAATACACATGCGCCGACTGCCATACGTCGCATCCATTTCAGCATGAACATGCTTAGCCGCAGCATGAAGGATCATAACATTTGCTCTGAGGGCTTGCCGCCGGCTCCGAGCGTAAAATACGCTGCGCGTGAGCGACAGGCATCGACATACTTGCTGGATGTTTGCCCCGGCCTTCTTCAGTTTCACCGCGACTTTTTGTCGTTGTTCATTTCCATGGCGAAGAAGGCTGAAGCCTTTTTTAACAGGTCATTGTCGCTTTGCAACTGACGTACCTGCTTTTCAAGTTCCTGTATTCGTCGTTGTTCAGACGTGATCGCGGTGGCGATGGGAGTATCTACCCTCACTTCTCCGCGATATTGGCGTAACCAGCGTTGTAATGTTGAAAGGCCTATATTCATCGTTTCAGCAGCCTGGGTCACCGGGTACTTATGCTGCAGAACCAAATTGACACATTCCTGCTTGAACTCATGGGTAAACGTTTTTCTTCGCATTCTCACCGCGTTAGCGTTGCTCATTATATCTCTAACAAAGTGTCCGAAATGATTAGACCATTACAGTCAGTGCCATTCAGGGCAATTCAACGATCGGCGTATCGATGGTGACACAGGCCACACTCACTGCACTGCGTATGGCCAACAGCGACACCAACGCCTTTGTGGCTGATCAACTGATACAGCGACGACATGACCGCGAGTTTGCCGCCACGGTTGTCAACGATGAGTCAAAAGTGGACTATGTGCTGGACATGATAAGTTCGTCCATCGAGCGTCTCGGGGAACGGGTGGTCAATGAGCTGTCGGCGTACCGCCAGGTGAATCGGGTTTGGTTGGTAGGTGGCGGGGCGTCGCTGATTGAGGCTGCCGTACGCCGTGCCTGGAAACTGGCCCTCGACCGTATTGTGGTGGTCAATGCCCCCCAAACGGCGTTGGTTCGCGAACTTGTTTTACTTTAATTCCAAGGAAGCGCTATCCGTGACCGACAAACGTAAGAGACTGACTGTCTATTTGCATCCAGAAGATGATAGTCAGGATGCCAGAGCGATGGATATTATCGAGTCAGTACCTCTGCGAACACGAGGTGAATTCTTCCGGGCGGCGATCGTGGGCGGAAGCGCGTTATACCAGCTGGATAAGCGTCTGCCTTATCTGTTGTCCATGCTGTTCGATGGCCAGCTGACCGCCGACCAGCTGGTGGGAATTTTTCAGCAAACGACGGGATGGCAGCCCACGACGGCCAGCATTCAGGACGTCATTGCCGCCTGCGCTGGCCAGGTATCTGCCCCCTCAGTGCTCCCGGAACCTACCGGCAGTACGTAAGGGGAAGGGCAGGCCCGAACTAATTTCAAACGCATGCTGAAAAAAGACTGAAGCCCTCCGGCGTGCCGGATGATTTGTGGAGAGAACCATGTCATTGATGCAGTTATGCAAAGGGATCATCGGACTGGAGACGCTGACGGGCAGGGCGCGCAAAAGCGCGGCGGAGTGGTGTTTTCTCATCAGTTGCCTGTTTATCGTGCCGCTGTTGATATTTGACGGATTCAGTGTGCCCGTGAAGATACTCCTGCAGCTGTGCTGGGCCATTGTGGTGGTACGCGCGGCGTTTCTGGCCTCTGAAACCTGGAAGAAAAACCGTAAGTAATACCGATCATCACTTTCCGCCGGCCTATGCGCCGGTTTTTTTTATGGCGACATCAGGCCGGGAGTGTGCGGTTTTCACATTGGCTGCAGACGATATGACGCTCCCTCGTCGCGGCTGTTCGTTCCTCGCTTTGCTGCGGTACGCCTCAACCGTTCCTGCGGCGAGCGTTACGAGTCTTTGTAGGAATTATTTTATTGGTACCTTTTTGATAATCTAATGCCGGCTTATAGAATTGGCTGTGGTTATGACCTGCTTTCCCTGAGGATAAAGTTATCCACAGTTTCAGGGGTAACTTCTGTACTGTTGGGTGATAACTGGTTCGAACCCGCAGCAGTACTGCGTACGAGTAACGTCTTTATACAACCTAAATGATGGAAATATCGTCTAAATTTCTTAATATAGGGATGCAGTATTTCTATAGATGCGGGTTAATATTATAGGGTGGCTTTCTTATATAATTTGGAAGGAATGAAATCTTTCTTCTAATACAAATTTATAAAGGATTATCTATGAAACTAAAATGCACTTCAGTTCTTATTGGAGTTTTATCATGTGCCCCGGCCTTTGCTGATACTAACGCAGAGCAAGTGCAGGTAATGAACTATTGTCAACAACTGAGCGTTCCTCTCTATGCCGCAGCGTCTCAGTATGTGGGCTTGCAGGGAAACATTTCTCCAGAAGAAGCAAAGAAAAAAGTAAGTGCAACAGTCACTTCTTCCACTGAATACCGCAGTGCATCTCCACAAATTAAGCAGTCTATGGAAAATGTTGTGACAGAGATTGCGCAACCAACCGCACTAGCTGCACATCAGAAAGCGATGATGGATAGGGGAGAAAACTACATTGGAATGCATCGCTTTTCATGGGCGATTAAAACTGTTGGACCGTTTACAGCCTGGTGCAACTACAACCATCTGAAAAGCTAACCGCCAATAACTTCAAAGGCTCTGCGGGTAGCCGGCATTTCGGCTAGAAATCTGTTTATTTTTCGGCAAAATACAGAGCCTTATTTTTCGTTTGGAAAATAGATTTTGAATGAGACGATACAGCGGAGGAATTCAGAAGTCTCTTCAGAACATTACGACAAGGGAATGTGTAACTTATCACGATTTCATAGAGTTAGGATGTCGTGTAACTCCGCTTTTTCGGGGTTACAGCCCTGCAGGACTGTCACCCACTGAATAACGTTTTCTGTTAGTCCTGAGCTGTGACGGTTAAAGCTGTACCTTCACTGTAAACGAGCTGCTGCGGCTGCTTTGAAAGGAAAGATATCTGGCACTAAATCAACTATGGAGAAAATTCGCGCAGTGGAAATATAAAGGCTGTGTTCTAAGTGGAAAGGAAAATAATCCTCTCCATCAAATGTGGTTTCTTTAATTGGAATGGTACTTGTTTTTTAAATGGTCTTGACTTAATTTCAGAATATCGGATATCCGAACTTTTATGAACTTTAAGAATATTATTTTTTCATCATTAGATAACCCTAAGTCACTAGTAGTGATGCTTGCAGGCAAGGCATGAAGTAATTTACTAGAAAATGAATATATGAAATGATAATCATCAGAAAGATTTGTAATTTTGGATTTTTTTGCCCAAGATGTTCTTAAATTTATGATTTTGATTATATCACTAGATACATTTGATTTGTAAATCGCATCTTCCATATCAATGTCTTTGATTGATTTTATGACTTGTGGTAATTGTTTCTTGGCAATAAGTATAGCCTGGAAATCATATCCATTGGTCTTCGCTTGTTCTGCATGTATAGAAAATATTCTATCAGCTTTTTCATCAATGGCTTTGGAAACATAATGAGATAAAGATCTCGCTGCTTCTGTCTGCTTAGGCCCCTTTGGTATCTGTAAGATTTCCGCAAGCTTTTGATTATGCAGTTCATTTTATTGTTTTTTTTAAGCTGTTGAAAGCGATTATCTCTCGCTCCAACTGATCCTTAAGCCTGCTCCAATACTCCCTCTGATTTTTAATCAACTCGCCGTAATACACCAAACTATAACGAGAGTTATTATTAATTAAATTAAGTTGAATGTTAAGCTCACATATATATCGAGCAACAGAAACCAAGTTTAAAGTTTCAGTAAAATCTAGTTCTTTTTCTACAATATGTAAAATCTTTACTAAACTGTCATGAATAATTTTCAAACCCCAATGGCCAACATTAAATTTATCGAACGGCAATGCCATTAATTCAGCTTCAAATATTTTAGCAATTAAATCGACACTGTCGGACTGCTCCTTAATGGAACTTACTAAACAATCTATTTTGTTCATTGTTATCCTTATGTATAAACACCGAATAATAAAAATTGTAACAATAACAGTAGAATAAATCCGAGGGCTCAAGTTCGTTAAAATGTTAATCGTGTTTTCTTATCACGGCACGCCTAAGAGGATAGACGTTTATGCCACTATTCCATGCATATCCATCCCAACGCTCATTGAACTTATCCATGTCTGAAACTGATAAGCGGTCAGTTCAGTGAGTCCAATGTCTGTTGCTCTTAAAGGTGTTCTATTATTCTTGGCTCTATCATTCAGACATAAGGAGGGTCGATCATTTTAGCTGGGAGTGATAAAGCAAATATTTGATCTACAAAAGCCTCAACTTGAACTTGCGCATCGGTGACGAGATTTGCAGCCCAGTTGCTACCAGTTTATCTTTTCTCCGCGCCACTAAATCCAAGTAGCTAGGCGTAAATCGGGCTACGCTGAACTCACAGCACATAGCGGACTGCACCCATTTATTATTCAAAGGATGTCGTGAAACTCCGCTTTTTCAGGGTTGCCACGCTGCCGCGCACCAACCCGACTAAAAACGCACTCTGACAGCCTGAGCTCCGACGGCTAACGCCGTGCCTTCACTGTAGACGGGCCGCTGCGTATGCAAGCAACTGTCTTGTGCGTGGCGATGAGATCGAAATTAGTGATGGATATAAACCAGGACAGTCCGCTATGAGCTGTGAGTTCAACTGGTCGATGCAACGCTATCCTTAATCAAGGGGGGGGGGCGTTGCCATAAAACGAAGAACTAGAATTAACTACACGCCAGAACAGAAAGCGATTATCTGGGACAGATATAAGCAAGGGGATTTGTCTGCCCCATTTTGATGCTTACTCAACGCGTGAAGAAAACGTCTCGAGATCCTTCCCCTCCAGCCGGAAGTACTGTTTTTCATAAATCAGAGCAGCACCAAGGGACAAGTAAAATGCCCCGGCTTTGGGATTGGATTTCTCCGCAGTCCAGTCGAGGCGTGTACAACCGTGTTCCAGGGCAAAGTTCGCGATAAATCGAATCGACGACTTAGCTATAACCCGTTATAAAGAGACAGTTCAGGTAGTGAATAATTAACTCTGTGAGTCCGTAATGAAATATGTCAATGGGTAACTTTGGCTATCCTTTATTCCTTTATTGGCTAAACCATTTTTCTGAGCCTGCTCTGCGCTATAAATAACGCGCCCAGACTCGGAATCTGTTATTTTTTTCAATTCAACAGGGGTAAGGTTTGTGCAAGATGTGTAGACCTTACGGAACAATGCGTTGTAACTGTCATCTTCCTCCAAGATCCTTCGTGCCTGATCAGGTTTCATATAGTCTACTTTTTCATAACCCGATGCGGCGGGATGCATCATAAATCTCGCCATGGGCATGGTATAGCGCTCATTCGATGCGCAGTAAATCAGCGTGGCTGCTGACCCTGTCATAGAAGTGTTGATAATATTCAGCTTTTGTGAAGTTTTTTGGAGTGCCTCGTATGCCACGTATCCTGCATCCATATCTCCACCGTCGCTGTTAAGATAAAGGTCAATGTTCTTTACGTTGCGATAGTTTGATTGGATATCCGCCAGAGAGGATATCAGCCAAGTCACCGTTTGATTATTTATTGAGCCGTTAAAGTAAACCCCTACCTCGTTGACCTCACCGTTTGTTACCGTATCACCCCGGATAGAAACGACATTTGCCTTGACACCAGTAGAAGCAATAACCGCAATGAATGCTATTAATATTTTTTTCATTTTTTTGAGTTTCTTAGTTAAATGGGGATTCACAACGGATACCCATTAGTGTGAAAAGCAATACATTATACCTGACTGTTTTTATAAAACCATTTACAGAGTTATTTGTTAAGAACTATTATCCTGTCTGCTGAAGCTATAGTCGTCTCTCGGTGAGCAATGATAACCCTTGTGATGTCTAGTGCTTTGATCGCGAGATTCACCATAGTTTCACTTTCCTTGTCCAGGGCGCTGGTAGCCTCATCTAAGAACAAGACTGCAGGTTTCTTGTAAATCGCACGTGCTAGGAACAGTCGCTGTTTTTGCCCCCCAGACAACCCTTCTCCCAATTCACCGATCAGGGTTTCATACCCCATGGGCATTTGCTTGATGACCTCATGCAGGTAACTGGCCCGGGCACATTCCTGCAACCAGGTTTCATCCACTTCGTCTGCAAAGCCGCAAATATTCTCCCTGATGGAGCCGGAGAACAGCTTGTCATCCTGCATCACGCAGGCGATCATTTTGTGGTAGTTATTGATACCCAGTTGCTGAATATCAATACCGTTCACCTCAATCCTGCCATTATCAGGATAAAACAGCCCACACAATACCTTCATCAAGGTGGTCTTTCCTGAGCCGGATGGCCCAACAATAGCCACACTTTCTCCTGGCGAGATAGTGATGTCCAAACCGTTGAAAATGGCCGGAGACTGGCTGTCATAACGGTAACTCAACGCATAGGTTGCCAGCGACACCGGCTGTAAACGCGCCTCATAAGGGAGATCCGGCTTACGGTTTTCCTGCGGATGCAGGGCGATATCGGCAATACGTTCGTTGTGCAGACTCATCATGCGCAATTGCAGCAGGAAGTTGGTCAATGAACCAATTCTGTCGGAGAACTGTCCGCGAAAAGCACCGAACGCAACGAACATACCGATAGTCATCTGGTTGTCTATTACCAGGCTGGTACCCAACCATAGGATCACCACCTGGTCAAACGCTGAGACAAGGGTGTTGATGCCGCCAAATAGCATGTCCATCTTAGTCACCCGGATCCCGGTATTGATGGTATCGATTTCGAGGTTGAGCCAGTGGGCACTGCGTCTTTCTGCTATCCCCTGCATTTTGACTGTGGCGATCCCGTACAGGGTTTCCATAAAATAGGAACCGGCGCGGGCATTTCTTACTAAAGACTCCTCTGACAGTTGCCTGTAATAACCGTATGTCAGTAGCCTGAGGAGTACATATAGTGCTGTGAAGGCCATAACTATCCAGGTTAACCAGCCTCCGTACAAAATCATCATCACGAACACGCAGACCACCATGATAATGTCCATGATGGCACCGACAATACTGGCCGTGAAGGTGCTGCGCAATGTATCCAGCGAGCCGAAGCGCGACTGGATATCCCCCAGTTTACGGCGTTCAAAATACCCCAAGGGCAGTCGCAACAAATGATTGAACAACCCGGATTGCCACTGGACGTTGATGAGGGTAGCCATGACCAATGAGGACCAGGAACGCACCATGCTGACTGCCGCCCGCAGCAGAATAAAGAACAACAACCCCATGCAAATTAAGGTCAGCAAACCGCGATCGCCGGCAGGGATCGCATGATCCATAACCAGTTGTGTACCCACCGGCATCACAAGGTTAATGGTTTCAATCACCACTGACAGACAAAAAATCTTGCCTAGCGTCCCTTTGAGGCCGTGTACGCTTCCCATAAGCGTGCTAAGACTGAGCCGGTTTTGCACAGTGTCTACTTTGAATGCAGCGCCTGGCCAGGCTTCGAGTGCCACGCCGGTGAAACTGTGCGACACCTCCGCCATGTTGATGGTCCTTCGGCCTCTGGCCGGGTCATGTATGACCACGTGATTACGCCTGACGCTCACCAGAACGACAAAATGGTTAAACTCCCAGTGCAGTATGCACGGCACTTTTATCGCACTGAGATCTTCAATATCCAGTGACAGGGGACGTGAGGACAAACCGAGTTGTTCGGCGATACCGGTTAATCCGGACAACGTGGTGCCACGCGCTGAGAGGTTGAACTGCTGGCGTAGCGCAATCAGATCGACGTTCTTGCCATAATGGCCGCAGATCATCGCCAGACAAGCGAGACCACATTCAGAGGATTCAGTTTGATGAACTAGCGGGACGTGTTGTCGTAGCCGGATGTCGAGCTGGCCGAGCAGTTTTTTGACAAAGAGCCTACTCATTGAACGGTCCCGACGCGCTGTGCTTCATATCGTAGAACGGTGATAGCATCCATTGATATATCTTTCTTTTTTCCAAAAATAGTGTGCTCTCCGCTTTCATACCGTTTTCAAGGTTCAGGCGTTTACCGTTATACATAATGGTCTGCTTCTCTGGTCTAACAATCACCTTGTAGTAAGGGACTGCAGAGGTCAGCGCGGGTTTAGGGGCACCCTGATAGGTCAGCATTTCCTGCGGTGACGCGGGTGCTCTGGAAATCACTGACACCGTGCCGGCGAACTGCCCAAACTTCTGAGAAGGGAAGGCTTCATAGCGAATGTTGACCCGGTCCCCTGAGGAAATATAGGGAATAGCATCATTGGGTACCCAAAGTACCAGAGAGTAATGATCAATGCAGGGTGGGATAACCTGCAGCAAACTGTCGCCGACGTTGACCATTTGCCCTACCGTGACGCTAAGGGAGTCGATGCGACCATCAACCAGTGCACGGACGATGATGGTTCCGCCGGCATCGATATTCAGCCGTTCTTTTTGTAGTTCGTAGCGCTGGAGTTCCATTTGATAAATCTGGTTATCAAATTCTGAGGCCTGTGTGTGGATTTGACTTTCCAGGGCGGTGATCTGCAGAGAGTTTTGCTCGTTTTGGCCGGTAAGACCCAACAGATTGTTTTGCTGCTGGTAATATAACGCCACCTGATTGGTGAGTTGATCCTTATTGATAAGCCCCTTGGTCTGGTATTGCCGGTAGTTCTCCATATTCTCTTTCATAATACGAAGCCCTTCCTCGGCGCGTCGGAGTATGTCGGTGGAGCGCTGGAAAGCCACGGTATATTGTGCCTTTTGTTTCTCCAGCATCCCGACAGTGTCTTTTTTGCTGCTTTCCAGCCGGCTGATGATTTGTGTAATGCGATCAAGCTGGTCATCGATATCCCGGCATTGGTTGTCGCTGACAACGCCGCTGCGGGTGCTTTTGCTCACATCAATCTGGTAAATAGGCGTGCCCGTTTTGATGACCTGCCCTTCAGTAACAAATTCTTTGACTACCACGCCCTGAACCCCGGAATAGACGTTAGCCATACGTGGGTAGGTGCTGATCTCACCGGTCACGTTGACTCTGCGGGTATAGTTTACGGCAATGACAAAGGTCAGGAAGGTGGTAATAAATAAAAGGCATAATAATGTGGTAACCCAAAAGGGAATACCGGGGAGGAGTAGCGCTCGGCCGCGCCATTTCATTTTCTGATTATTAATCGCTTCCTGGCGGAACACGGTCTGCCCTTCCTTAGCGAGTTGAGATGTGATGCGTCACGTTCACTATGTTATGACCTTAAATTGATCCGACAAGTGTTTGTTCATCAGTGCTTTTGGTCGTCTTATCCGCAATTTTATTATACCTACATATCGAAAAAGTCTTGTCGATTGCGCTTAGGAGCCTTACCTCTTTAAAACTCTGCAAATATAGCCAATAGCATTCAGTCTATCAATCACATGAGACTACAGATATTCATCTAAAGATTGCCGGTTTATGTCACATGGTCGTAAAAGAAAGCCAACCATCGAGTTTAGGTTAATGCAGGCTGTATCCAAACCAGGATTGTACTCTTGTTTTGTTTGATAACTTTACTCAACAAGCATACTACAAAGAAAATATTTTAAAGATTAAGGGGGAAATGATGTAAAAAATAAATTGCAATAAATTACAATGACTTAAATTTATTTCCTTGGCACTTTCATATCATGAAATGACAAGGAAATAGGGTGAAAAAATAATATCCACTGATTAAAGGTTAAGTAAGTGAAAAATAGTGTAACAAAATGAAAAAAAACAAACAAAATGCTTACTTTTGGGCGTATAAATCTTATGGACCTTTCACGGGAATAGTATTCTTTACATTCGTTGTCTTGATTTTGGAATCCTTATGAAAAAGATTGATTTATTGAGATTTAACAAGAAAAAAATACTGACTTTTATTTTTCTTGAACTAATTTCATTGGCCGCATGTATTCCGATTGGAATTTTATGTGTCTATTTAAATGTTTCCAATGACACAATGAGTGGGATTATTGTCACATATCTTTTTATTTCAATGTCAGCTATTCCTTTCGCTTACAATTATATCACAGCAAGGAGTTAATGAATGAGAGAGTTAACAGTCAGTGAGGTTTTACTCGTTTCTGGTGGGAATGCAAATTCGAACTATGAAGGGGGTTGCTCTGCTTCACGTGTATCTCACGATGCAATGCATGGAGCAGCTAATACGGCTTACGCCGGCGCGATTAGAGGAGCCATGCAAGGATGGCCTGGCGGCCCTGAAGGTGTCGCTATTGGTGCTGCGGCCGGTGCGGTAAAAGGTGCAGTGACCGGTGCGGTCATATCTGGAGTACATTCATATTATAGCAATTGCTATAATAATAATAATAATAATAATCGCGGCGCATTCGGTGGTGATTCTAATTCTAACAGTGTTAACGGACAGTGCCACTGGTAATTAAACCTTTAAATCTGCGTAGAATCCCATACAGTATATACGTTTGGGGTTCTACGCACTGAACAGTCATTATATCTTTATCAGTGAAGAAAAAGGAATCGATCTGGACGCCATGATAGAAGGACTGACGGTATATTAGTGGCATAGTGAATTTAGCCACCTGAATACAGGTGATATTATCGCCTCATAGTCAAAACAGGTGACATTATTGTAAGCACACCCGTTTTAGTTCCACACACTTTTTGAGTTTTCCGTCTGTTGGCCCTCAAAAACCTTCATGTACTCAAAGACCAATATCAGTTTTCATCAGCTTCATGCTCCTGAAGCTGACCGTCAAGGTTCTGCTTATCATTTACCTGGGTGAACTTCATAACCGCCATAGCCAGTGCATCAACTGTTTGTTGATCAATAGATAATAGATTTCCCTCCGTATTCTTACCATCACGGTGCACGATGGCGTGCCGGCACTTCACGGGGTCTGAAGCCCAACCGTACGAGATCGTACGCTAAGTATATTTTTTAAGCAGGTTGGGCGAGTAAAGAAAACGAGGGTTTTATTTACTTTTGCCATTAATGCCAATATCCACGCGGTTTTCGGCATTCCTGGTGTTAATAAAATCAACGTATACCTGACCTACAATGCCACGACTTTATAGACTTAAATTCATAAGGTTACGTTCTTAGCGTACGTTTCCGTTCCATTGGGCTTCAAACCCCACTATTAAGGTAGATTAAGATTATTAAGGTACGCTGTTGGCACGCAGCTGCCGTAGGAAAGGCTCCGGGACAGCTTTGAGCGATCTGCGGACACTCATGGAATACATCGTGTAGCTGTTCAGAATACGTTATCATCTCAGAGTGCGTTATATGGCTAACATGAGGCCTTTTATCTTTTCAGCCTTTTCAAAGTGATCAAGTTTCATCTCCATAATCCACCAATGTGCAACCTCCATCAGCAGTTCAGGAACATTGTTTTTATTGGCAAAAAAGGCATAGAACGAAAGCCCTACATTGCAGCCCTTAGACGCAATTTTTGCCTCGCACGTTCTGATGATTTTTTCCTTCATTGCTGGGCGCACGTGCTCTCCCGATATTTTGTAGGTTGCGGGCTTAACAAAATAACATCAGTTCTTGTGCTCAGTTAAAACAAATAGTTACCCATTGATAGTGAATCGTCTGATCAATGTTTGCATTTAGCACATAACGGACTTTATTAACTTCACCCATCTATTATTCGATAGAGTACTCGACAAGCATACTTACAGTGAACATGAGGTTTAATCCGGGTATAGAATATTGTAATAAACAGATTTTTTATTTGAACGAGGCATCCCATTTTTCTCCCTTCCTGACCATGGTGTTTAAAATGGTGATGAGTTTGCGCATGCACGCTACCAGTGCGAGCTTTTTGGGTTTACCCGCGGCAAGCAGTCGCTGATAGAACATTTTAATGGCGGGGTTAAACTGCGTGGCTACAAGAGCCGCCATGTAAAGCGTTGCCCGGACACCGGCCCTTCCGCCAAACGTGGTTCGTCTACCCCGCATTTTTCCTGAGTCTCGGTTCAGGGGGGCAACGCCAGTAAGTGCGCTAATTTCCCGTCGATTGAGTTTCCCCAACTCCGGCAGTTCAGCAATCAGGGACGCGACCGTGACTTCACCCACGCCCTTTACGCTCCCAATCAACTCGGCCTGTTCCTTGAAAAATACTTTTACGTGCTGCTTCATCTCTTCATTGATGCGGCCAAGCTCGCTTTCAAGCGCATCAATGATGTTATCGATGCTCTTACGACTCTGTGGATGAGAGGGATAGCGTCGATTACGCTCGGCGACCAGCATGTTATTTAGTTGTCGACGGCGGACGACCATGGCGGTGAGTACGCCGCGCGCTTCGTCCGGCAGCGCACGGATATACCGGCTGCGTTCAGGATGGCGATCGATGACCTGAGCGAGCTGTGCCAGCATGGCCGCGTCAAGCTTATCCGTTTTGGCCAAATATCCCATTGAGCGGGCAAAATCTCTGGCCTGACGCGGATTGATAACAACAACCTCATATCCTGCGGCCTGTAAGCAACAGGCTATCGATGCCTCCAGTCCCCCGGTCGCTTCCATGAGTATCAGCGCGATCCTCCTTTCTTTCAGCGCTTTCAGGATCGCTATGAACCCGTCCTCATCGTTACTGGTAGAAAAAGGGGGAAACTCTTCGGTACCCGCAATATCCAACGACAATTTAGCAATATCGATACCGATGCAGTGTTGGTTTGGCTGACTCATGGTGCCCCTCCTTACGATACGAATTTGTTTTCATTCAACTGTACGGGCTAATGATGAGTGACTCAGCTCATGCGCGGGACGCTTGCATGCGGGCTTAACGCCCTGGGGTTCGCACGTGCTGCATGAGCTTTGCCAGACCAACAAATTCAGTTTATGCCATCTTCAAGATATAAGGGTTCGCTTCGCCGCTATCCTCACCCGTTCGCACTCATACACTCGGCGGTCTTCCCGTCGCGTGCTCGTTCAATATTCACTCGCCCGCCGTTCAGCCCACCTCCTTCCTTCGTTTGCGCTGCGGTCTCCGGTAGCGCCCCTGCATCCTCCGCTTTCCGCCCGTCTGTCGTGTCGGCACGGCGTAAGCCGGAACTGTGATCCCACAATCAGCGGAGAAAGGCACATGAGCACAACCACACCAGCCGTGTACGTCGGTACGTACCATAAATACAACTGCGGCAGCATCGCCGGGAAATGGCTCGATCTGACCGAGTTTGACGACGAGCAAGACTTTTTGGCGGCATGCAGCAAGCTGCACGCCGATGAAGAAGACCCGGAGATGATGTTTCAGGACTGGGAAGGGATCCCGTCCGGACTGGCGTCCGAAAGTCATGTGAACTGGGCGTTTATAGATGCCTACCGGCAGGCGAAGGAGGAGGGGCAGGGGGAGGGATTTGTGGAATGGGCGGAATATTTTAACGCCTGTGATTATGATGCGTTTCAGGAAGCGTATCAGGGGAAGGCAGAAAGTGAGGAAGACTACGCGCGCAATTTTGTCGATGAAACCGGCTTACTCAGTGATATGCCGGACTCATTGCAGAGTTATTTCGATTATGAAGCGTATGGGCGCGACATGTTCATGAACGGGCTGGTTTTAGTGAACGGCTACGTATTTTCTGAATGACACACTTACCGGCAGGGGGAACCCTGTCGTAAGGATAAAAATGAAACTGACGTCTGAAACACGTGAAACGCTGCAGCACTATAAATTGTTGATTAACGCGAGCCGCAGCGAAGCCGGATTGTCTTCGCTCAATACGACATAGATTCTGGACGATATTTGTTTTATCTGAAATGTCAGAACGCGGTCTATCTCGGCGGTGCCTTTATTCAGCAGGCTGGGATCAAAAAACTCGATAAGTAAGCGGTAAGAAACGGGCGGGGAGCCGCCTGTTATCGCGCGAAAACCCCTTTCAGGCTTCGCCTGGCGATAGCAGACCGCTCTGCGCCTTCGGCGCCGCGCGTCTCCGCTATCGCTATAATCGATTGGCAGAAAAACAAAGTCCTGCCGTCGGCTGGTCAAATCATTCAGTGAACGCCAATATCTTGCATGCGGTTTCGGTGCTTGTTTTTCGTTTTCCGATTTTCTCGATGCGGATGAAAGACATGATTCAAAATCCTACCCCGGCCACCTTCGGCTCATGACCAGCGGGCTGGTCAATCGTCGAGCCACACTCCGCCCGGCAGCTGCTGCGCACCGGCCCGTCTCCGCCGAACCCGCTGGGCGGTTTCGGGCCTGACGGCTAGTGTCTGATGGAGCACGTCAACACCTGCAGCTGGCTCACGCCAGCGCGCTAACCGTACCGGCGAGAGTTCCGCCGGCACTTTTCGGCGCACCCCCGTTTCGCTGTCGCGCTCCGGCGTTGCGGCGGATCCCCGCTCATTGGGACTCCGGCACCCTCTTTCCGTTTAAGTCCCTTCGCCTGGGCTGATACCGACACAGTCCTCCTCGCTGTCCAGGGTAAATACACTCACTGAGAATTTTTCTCGGCCACTACGTTAGTCCTCCAAAAATTATCCGCTCGCCCTGGTCATCTTCGTCAGCCGGTGTCGTTTACGCCCTTGCGGCGAGCGGGCTCAAACGGGTGATGGCATACCAGAAGGGACCAAACAGCAGGTTCCCGCAAACGTTAAAACCGCGACAAGAGAAACTCAACGGGTGATGTGTGTAACCCAAACGAAAAGGAAAGGCTTATGTGCGATCAGGAATGTGTATTACCGGAGGAGGGTGAGTTTACCCGCGAACAGGCAACTGCCGTCGCGTCTCAGTACAGCAACGTGGCGATTGAAGACGATAACGGGAAGGCATTTCGTCTCGTCGTGCGTAAGGACGGTGAGATGGTGTGGCGTGGGTGGAATTTCGAGGCTGGTGCACGAATTTGGCTTAACCGTTATATCAAAAACTACGGCGTGAAAAACCAGACGGCGGGGAATTAATCATGAATACACCGGTAAATTCTGACCAAAATATCAGCGCTAAGGCCCCCGCTGCGGGGGCCGCAACCTTTACTCCCGCGCAGCTTGGCGATCTGGCTAATTACATCCTCTGCTACGGGGCATTCTTACAAAAATTCGAGCCGAGACTTTTACCGGCGGGCGCACAGGCCGAGATGTACAGGTGCGAAGAATCTCTTTCGTGGATTCTGGTCTGGTTTGTTAACGGACGACCGGTGATAGCCTGTGATTATTTTGACCATTTTACCTATGTCCTCGACCGCATGTTGTTACCGGAGGCCGGACAGTGAACGCGACGAATGTTGAACCTATTGGCGTCGTGGACGTGGCGTATTACAGCAATCATGCGGCACAGTACCTGCAAAACCTGCTTAAAACCGTTGAGAAATTGCCATTTTTACAGGAGGTTATCGATGATTTGGCCGCCGATCCTGCTGTTGACTGGAACTGCCAGACAGGCGGGGCGTTAGGGAATGACCATATTCACGCCATCGAGCTGGAAATCGCCCCCATCTACGATGACGGCGAGTATGTAGAAACATTCACGTTTGAAAACAGCGTATCAGAACCTGACCGTGTGCATGCATTTTCGCTATATTCCCGCGTTGCCGAGTCGTCAGATTTTGCGGGCGTGCAGCCACTGCATGATGCCGAATCACTCGCAGAATGCGAGATGATGGCTTTGTTAGCCGTGCGGCGTATAAATGCAATGAAGGCGAACCACGTCGAACCACGCTGGGAATAGTGCCACCTAAAACTAACCTCAAAGGTTATATTTGTGGTCTAAACTAACCTTTGAGGTTATAATTACCTCTCAAAAACCAATAATCCGAGTGAACATGGAAAAGAGAACTCCACATACGCATCTTCATATCGTTCAGGGACTTGTTGCAGCAGGGAAGGTGAAAGCCACCAATACGGCGCTCAACGGCGCGGATGATTTAGGGCTGACATTTGATGATATGTGCAGTGCGATCCTGGGATTAACGGCAGCTGATTTTTTTTAAAGTATGACCACCTATAATGATCATACTGTCTGGCAGGACGTATACCGCCCGAAGTTGTCGTGTGGTGACGTATATCTAAAACTAACGGTCAGTAACGGTGTTTTGATCGTCTCATTCAAGGAGAAGTAATATGAAATGTTCCGTTTGTGGCGGTGCAGAACTTGAGTTTGGAATCAAAAAAGTCCCTTACTCATTCCGTGGCCGTAAAACAGTTATCGAGGCAGAAGGTGACCACTGTCCGGCGTGTGGTGAAGTCGTGATGGATCGTGAGCAGTCGATCGCCTACATGGCAAAGGTGAAGTCATTTAAGGCCAAAGTCATCGCGGAAACCATCGAACCTGAGTACATCATTCAGGTGCGTAAAAAACTTGAACTCACGCAGAAAGAGGCCAGCGAAATTTTTGGCGGGGGCGTGAATGCCTTTTCGCGTTATGAAAAGGGTAAGGCACAGCCACACCCTTCGATCATCAAACTCCTGCGCGTACTCGATCACCATCCCGAGTTATTGGATGAAGTGCGCAAACAGGCATAAGTGGGCAGGGGGTTCGCTCCCTGACTTTTGCCGCGCTTAAAACACACCCAACGGGCTATGCCCGCCAGTCCCTGAGACAGGGGGCGGCTGCGCCGCCCCTCTTCTCCGGTATGTGTCGGGGACTTGTCTCTCTCATTCCTTTCCGTCTCTTCCTCTCCGGGCTTTTACTCGTCTTTCTCCTCCTGGTCATTGATGGCCGGTGATTTCTCATTCCCACAAACCACCACGGACAGAACATGGCCCCCTTCGGCTCATGACCAGCAGGCTGGTCAGTCGTCTGCCCGACTTCGCTAACCGGCAAGCCGGTAAGCTTCGCGGAACCCCTGCGGGTTTCCGGCCTATCGGCTACGGTCCGATGGCAATGGCCACGTCAACCCCCGCAGGCGGCTGCGCCGCCGCACGGACACTGGCCGGTAAACCGGCCGCTAAGGTCGCCGCCTCGTTCCTCGCCGTCGGGTGTGTGTATCCTGCCGGGTGCGGTTATCCCTCTCGCGGAAAGCCCTTACGCGGAGGGCTGGGTGTAGCACCGCCGCCCAGGTTAACGCAAGGGTGAAATGCACGCCTGCGGCGCCCTTGCGTTCCCCCGTGCGTCGTCGCTACTTCGCCCTTTGCCGCGAAAGAACTCACCGAGAGATGACATTTAACCTGAAGGGGACCTGAAGAATGCACACACAAAACGTCAAGACCGCCGCTCCTGAATCTTCCGAAAGATGGGGGGCGAAAACCACGACGCTGCGCATGGACGGCTTTTTCACTGATATTTCGTCAGCGCATCCCTTCGATGTGATCCGCGCCGACGTGGTGATTTCTTCGCTCGAAAGGAAAGCACAGGCGGGTTGTGGGCTGCATTGGGAAATTTTCGAATCCCTCCTAATCCGCAGTTTATTGGAACATCTCTCTCAACTGCCGTTGAGAGATCGTGATGTCTTTATCGGCGCGATAGGGCTCAGAGGCATCACGTTTACGTGGGCAGAAGTGGAGCGTATACAGAGGGCTTACCGTGAAGTGATGGCAGAGATTGCGGCAGAGCAGGAATAACAGACGGCGGCGGGATTGTCCCGCCGTCAACACCGAGGAGAGACAACATGTACACACCTGATATTACCACCGGCGAAGCGAGTAAAAACCGGTTCGAATGGAACGCAGGCGCGGAGGCCGCCTACTGGGAGGCGCGCGCAAAATCCTATGTGACCCCGCCGGTGGAAATCGACCTGCACAGATATATGGACGTGCTGGGGACGTTACCGCCGATGGACTGGCAGGGCGGGCGGGACAGCGAATCATTCAAGTTTGCCGAAATGATGTGCGGCAGCGTGACGGACATTTACGCGAAAGTTGAAGGCCGCTATTTCCAGCTATGCGATGAATGCACCCTGAGCCATGCCGACATTGTGGGACGTATTAAGGAGGTGTTAAGCAAAGAAACCGTAGTGCAGAAATGAAAAAAGCAGACTTTCGTCTGCCTTGTCATGCCGATTTGTCCCTTGGAAAGCCAGACCGGCTATCAATACTCGATTGGAGTTCATGCCATGAATACTGAAGCACAGATAATTGCATCGTCAGTGCCGTTTGTAAAGTCTGAGACGGCAAAAAAACACCCGCGCCTTGTGCGCGAACCGCTGAAAAGTCAGGACATCACCGTGCCGTTTAAGGCCCTGGGGCGTCACATCGCAAAATGTCAGCGCAAACGCCAGTCCGTCAGGGTGCCCGCAATGCGTGCCAGTGAACTCGGGCAAGTGCTGCGCACACTGGAACTGAAACGGGCTTATGCCTGATGACCTTGCCGCCCTGCGGGGCGGCAATTCAATGGTTTTTTGGGGGATAGGATGAGTAAGCAACTGATGTTAAGAGCGGAAACGCTGAAGCCGGTCATGATGGATCTGAAAACGAACGGCGGCGCGTTGTTGTTGGTCGGCGAGGAAGGCATTTTTCTGACCGCTGAAAAACCGTCTTACGTGGGGGCAAAACGCACTATTGCCTATGCCGAAGGGTTTGATCTCGAGCATTGGGATGATATCGGGGAGCTATTTGTCGCAATGGATGAAGCGACAGGCATTGAGGGGGCAATGTTGGAAGTTCTGAACGTTGAACCTGAGATGCTGGAACTGCTGACTACCCGTGTCGCCGATCTGGCGGTGAGCATTGATGGCGGTGAATTTTCCCTGATGGCGGCGGTGTGTGAAACGGGTAAAACATCATGAGTAAACATACTGTTTGTGCGCGCGAGTATGGCGACACGCATCAAGCCATGAAGGGGCACGCCATGACTGACAGCTTCTGCGATATCGAGTGTAGGACGTCCGTGCGTCCCCACGTTATGCTGATCGTAGCCGAGCTTGACACCGGCACCGGCTTTCATTTTGTCTCACATCCGACGCTGTCGGGTGCTGATGCCAATCTTTGGTTTCCGCTGACTGAGGGGCAGGTGCTGCATGTTGCCGTTGAACAGGTGATGGTCATGAACCACGCGGCGAACAATGTTGTCCGGCTGGACGTCTTCCATAAAGGCGACAGACACACCGATTACAAAGTCATTTATAACCCCGAAATCAGGGTGTGCTGATGAGAGGGGCGGGGCGGATCACGCTCTGCCCCTGGATTTTTGTTCCGCCCTGTCAAATGCCCCGGCGGGCGTCGCCCGCCCAATGCAGAGTGACGGGGCGGCTGCGCCGCCCTTTCTCTCCGTTCTGTTCCGGGGGAGTGTCTTCTGCTTTCCAGTCCTTCTCTTTCTCTCCGGGCTTTTACTCTTCTTTCTCTTCCTGGTCATCGATGGCCGGGCTTTCTTTTTCACAACAAATCACCACGGCCAGAACATGGCCCCCTTCGGCTCATGACCAGCAGGCTGGTCAATCGTCTGCCCGACTTCGCTAACCGGCAAGCCGGTAAGCTTCGCGGAACCCCTGCGGGTTTCCGGCCTATCGGCTACGGTCCGATGGCAACGGCAAGGGTCAACCCCCGCAGGCGGCTGCGCCGCCGCACGGACACTGGCCGGTAAACCGGCCGCTAAGGTCGCCGCCTCGTTCCTCGCCGTCGGGTGTGTGCATTCTGCCGGGTGCGGTTATCCATCTCGCGGCAAGCCCTTACGCGGAGGGCTGGGTGTAGCACCGCCGCCCAGGTTAACGCAAGGGTGAAATGCACGCCTGCGGCGCCCTTGCGTTCCCCCGTGCGTCGTCGCTACTTCGCCCTTTGCCGCGAAAGAACTCACCGAGAGATGACATTTAACCTGAAGGGGACCTGAAGAATGCACACACAAAACGTCAAGACCGCCGCTCCTGAATCTTCCGAAAGATGGGGGGCGAAAACCACGACGCTGCGCATGGACGGCTATTTCACTGATATTTCGTCAACGCATCCCTTCGATGTGATCCGCGCCGATGCGGTCATTTCCCGCCTGAGTGAAAAAGCCCATCAGGGCTGCGGCCTGCACGCCGAAATCTATGAATACAACCTGATTGTCAGCGCAATGGCGTACCTCAAACGTCTGCCGGAAAAAGACCATCCGGCCTTTGTACAGGCGGCGGAAAAACAGGGGCTGACGCTGACGGACGCGGCGCTGGTACGCAGTGCAAACGCCTACTGCGACCTGCGAAATGAACTGTTTGAAGAGGACTAGCCATTGTCATCGGGCGGCGAAACTTACCGCCCGGTGTTTCCTGTATCACGCCATCACTGACTTAGCATCATCACAAACATCGAGGATATCATTATGCGTTTAGCTTCCCGTTTTGGTTCCAAAAATCAGATCCGCCGCGACCGTCCGTTGACCAATGACGAGCTGGCCAGCGTCGTCCCGAGCGTGTTTTCTGAAGAAAAACACGGCTCCCGCAGTGACCGTTATACCTATATTCCGACCATTCAGCTGCTCGACAGCCTGCGCAAAGAAGGCTTCCAGCCGTTCTTTGCCTGTCAGACCCGCGTGCGGGATGAAGCCCGTAAAGGCCATACCAAACACATGCTGCGGCTGCGCCGCGAGCGCCAAATTACCGGCAGCGAAGTGCCGGAAATAATCCTGCTCAATTCACACGACGGCAGCAGCAGTTATCAGATGCTGCCGGGAATTTTCCGCTTTGTTTGTTCGAACGGCATGGTGTGCGGTGAGGACTTTGGCGAGGTGCGTGTCCCCCACAAAGGCGATGTGACCGGGCAGGTTATTGAGGGGGCGTATGAGGTGCTCGGCATCTTTGACAAGGTCGATGAGCACATGAATATCATGAAAGACATCCCCCTCAACCGGGATGAACAAGACCTGTTTGCCCAGGCGGCGCTCATGTATCGCTACGGGGAAGAGGATAAAAAAATCCCCGTTACCCCGGCGAGTGTATTAATGCCGCGCCGCACCGAAGACCGCCAAAATGATTTGTGGGTGACTTTTCAGCGGGTGCAGGAAAATATGATCCGGGGGGGATTAATCGGTCGCAACGAAAAAGGAAAGCGCACCACGACGCGCGCGATTAACGGTATTGACGGCGACGTGAAATTAAACCGGGCGCTGTGGATGATTGCCGAGCAGTTTAAAAAAATGAAGGCGTAACATTTTGCATTTAAATGAGGGGGAGTGTTCGCTCTCCCTGTGTATAAGGTCAACAGCATGGAAAAGATTCACGGCATGACATGCAGCACGGCACATATAACGCCGGGCGATGGAGAAATTTTATCGCAATACGTTTGGGAAAAATTCCCCTGGGTATTTGATACAGGCTATGGCTATCTTTTAATGCTGCGTGAATACCGATATCCAGTATTGAAATTAAAATAAATCGGGATTTCAAAGCCCGTCAGGAAGTTAGTGTTTTGTATGCGGAAACAACATCAAATCGGGATGATCTGTTTTGACCCGGACGCTGATACTCTTGACGGGTACGATGTTTTTGAATGGTAGCGGTTTATCTGTCCGGCGTTATCGAAAAGCGCCGGATATTTGACATCATTACCCGATAATCCTTCCTTCTTATTTTCCCTTCCCGCGCCTTCAAATCAGAAAACGTATACGCACGCCTCACACTTTCATTATTGAACGTTTCTTTTTGCGTCTGTATTGGCTGATGCCGTTGACCTGGCCAGAAGCGGTTTTTCGTCACGCAGGGCGGTTTGTTTATTTTGAATCATTTGTGTGGCCAGCAGGATGCGATATATATTTTTAATAGCGGTTGCGTAGGCGCGTCGCTGCACGATGAGCTTCGGTGACGGACCGGTGTTATACATTCCGACGCTGTCCCAGTTTTTACCGTAAGCCCGGAAATTGTGCGCGAGCACCCAGGCGCCGGTGTAAATACAGGTACAGGGTTCTTTCAGTAACCGTTCACGGGTAATATCAAATTTTCGCAGCGCCGCATAATGTGAACTGTTAACCTGCATGCCGCAGACATCTTCTGTTTTATTCCGGTTACGGTCATTGATGGCGTCCATTCTCAGTCGCGACTCTTTTATTGAAATAGCGGTCAGCAAAAGGGGATCAATACCGTAATCGCGGCCCGCTTTGTTAAAACACATTTCCGGGCTGGCCTGGGCAGAAAACACCGCCGCCAGCGTGAGCAGAGTAAACCATTTCATTATTTTATATCCCCCAGGAATGCGCCGGATAAGCGCGGCGTGATTTCTGGCGAAAATACGCTTTCACCTTACCTGATGCAAGATAATTAGTTACAGACGCGCACATGGCGCTCTGCGAACGCCTTCTAACTTCACCACGTAATTAAATAAATAAACAGAATAGGGATATTTCACCAGGCCGCTTTTACTTACTACTTACATCACACCCCACGCAAGATTCCATCTTGCGGTTTTGTTGTTTTAATTCATACGTTTAACCGTGATTTTTGATGTAAATTTGCAAGCATCCCGAAAAGTGTGTGCTAATTAGCACACTTTGCAGTGCTGAAAGGTGTGTTATTAGGGTGCCGTATTGTGTGTGCTTGCAGTGCCTGATAGTGTGTTAATTCGGCACTCTAACCAGCACTGTATGGTGTGGTAATGATGTGTTTTGTTTTAAATCAATAAATTAAATAGCTAAAAATGGGGTATGGTGCTTAATCAACACACCATTATTTACGGCATGATGCCTGATTAACACACATCAAAATACTGTGTAGTGTTGGATTAACATACCGAAAATTGGCATACAGTGCCTGATTGACACACATGAAATTCTTCCACAGTGCCTGATTGACACACCCAAACCAAAACGGAAGATGTTAATTTGCATTGCCGTATTGACACACACTAAGTTTCGGCAGAATAATCGCCACCAACAGAATAACACCTTTCGCTTTATCTCACCCGTGCGATTGCCTAATACGTCGGGAAATAACGCGAACATCACCGGCAATAAACCCCTGCCGGACACACAGGAAAAATAAATGGCCAGACGCAATATTTATTTCAAAGAAAAGACCGAAAGGGATGTGCTGGAGTTGGTGCAGATTGAGTTGCAAAACGGGGCCACGCACGGCGAGGTGAACTTCTCCTCCGTGGTCAATGAACTGGTTAACATCGGGCTGATGGTAAAAAAACACCAGGGCGAAGGAAATAGCTTTGACATGGAAGGATTTAACCGCGACTTAATACGAAAAGTTTCCGGCAGCCGTGAAGGTATCAGCATTATGATGGCCATGATGTCAGAAATGTATTTGCAGCTGCGCGGCGAGAGCGTGAATGAAAAACTGGAGGAACTGCTCGACCGAAACCTCTCCGGCATGAGTGCCACAGAAGACAGGTCAGAATCAAAACATTTTATCGCAGAAGAGTGAAGTTTATGCCGGGCTGACTACCCGGCATATCTTTTCAGGATAACTAAGATCCCAATACGTTATTTTCCCTATCCGTTAACGGGTTCTCAGCCACCGCCACCTTCGACACAATGAATTCATCGAACAGCATCGCCAGCGAACGCAGTCGTTTTATTTCCTCATTTTCTGGCAACTGCTGCTCAGTGAAGTAATTGAGTGACCCCAACAGGCGCTGAACGATTTCCTGATTCATACTGCGCTGATTAAACCGCGCGCTGATTTCCATGTCCTTTTTTAAATTCACCGGAAAACTGCTGCTGAATCTTCGCATTTTACCGGCCACAAACTGCCGCTTGTCATCCACCACCGTTGCTTCCTGGGCATATTTTTCCCTCAGCATATCCAGGTGCGCCTGAATAAACCCATCAAACAAGCGGGCCAGGGCCAATAATCGTTCTCCCTCCTCCGTTTTAATAATGGGTTTTTTTGGGGTGAAATCCAACGACTGAATCAGCCGGCCCACCACCTCATCGTTCATGCTTACCCCGCGAACGCGGGCGGCAATGCGCAACTCCAGCAATAAATTTTCAGGCGCCCAGAGTACGCGGTAACGCACTTCGCCCATCGTATATTTTCTCGGACGGCCGCGCCGTTCGTATATCTTCTCTTTCACTTTCATATTTTTGTGCCTGATTGAAATAACACAGGAAATGAGAGTGTGAGCCTACTACCGGTGAAGGGTAAGAAAAATCTTAGAAAGTGAAAAAACTGTGATATGTGTCACAGTTTTTTTTTTTTTGACTCAATGTAAGATAGGCGGGCGTTACGTCTGTTTACGCACGCTGACATGTTTATTACTCAAATCGAGGTTTTTCATAATGAAATCAGTGATAACCAATTCCGGAATGACGGAGGGGGTAGCGGTAGCTTTGCCTGATGGGGAACAAAATCTTCAGAAGGGGCTTATCGGCAACCTCCAGTTTTACTTTAGTGCTTTTTATTCTCACCGTATTAAACCTGTTATTTCGCAGTCTCCCGCCGCCCGGCGAAATCTTATTTTCTTTGCACTGGCCCTCGCGGTGGTTATTTCTCCCCACCTGGCTCACGCTGTGGATTTAATGGCTACGCAAAAAGCGGATGCCAATGATACTTTTGGTCACGGCTCGACGGTGGAGTGGGTGTTATATGTTGCGGAAATTATCGTGTCGGTGACCGGTTTTATTAAAACCCGTAACCCGATGGTATTTGCCGGTCTTATTATGCTTATTCTTATCACCCGCGCTTTCTTCGCCCTCATCGCTTAATTCCTTCTATGGACCAGGACTCGTTGAAGTATCGATTCCCGGAAACTCTCAATCAGCAAAAACGCGTTGCCGGACTGCCACCCGAGGAAGCCTTTGTGCTTTTAGCCTGCGGGGTGACGGGGTTCTTCTGCGACATTTTTATCGTGATGCTGTGCGTGGGTGCCGTCCTTTGGCTGCTTATCCGACATCTTAAAAAAGGTCAGGGCTCATGGTGGCTCTTAAACCTTCTTTACTGGTATCTGCCAACGGTACTTTTCCGGGTGCAGTTCAGGCGGGTGCCTGATTCAGGCAACCGTCACTGGATGCAGTAGCGTATGCGCCACTTTCGGGTGGCGCCCTTTCCCTGCCCGAAGGAAGAAACGATGAAGTACCAAGTGAAAGAAACGCGAAACCGGGTGACGATGCTGGCTCTGGCGTCACTCGGTTCGCTCCTTGCTCTGAGCCTGGTGGGCACCTGCATCACCGGTGCAATGGCCTGGCATTTTGCGTCCACGCAAAAAACCATCACCACTCCGATGTTATTTGACCGGTCATTCACCTCCGACGCGTCGCAGGGGGATGCCAACCTGAACAACATGCTGGTGCGCTCGTTTGTTAACTTACGTCTGAGCGTGACGCCTGACACCGTTGACAGCCAGCACGCCGCCCTGTTGCGCTGGGTACCGCCCGAAGCCCGTTCTGAGCTGAAAAAAGCGCTGGCCGTCGAGGCGGATTACATCAAGAAGAACGGCATTTCCACGGTGTTTCGCATCGAGGATGAGGCGTTCGACTCGGCGACCGGAGACATCATCGTCAGCGGTACGCTCTCTGCCAGCACCTCTAACGGCAGCCTGAAGCTAGACATCCCCGATGTGCATAAAGCCTACCGGCTCAACGTGAAATATGTGGACGGCATCATCCGTCTGACCGCCTTCCCCGAAGTGCAGCCCCCTCAACCCGTGTCAAAACAGCATCAGGGATAACCGCATGAAAGCACGATTTCTTGCCGCGTTCGTCGCCGGCCTTTGCCTCGCACCTGCGGCGATGGCCGACGTCAGTGGTCCGGCCGGCACCGTATTTGAAAATGATGCGCACCTGAAAGCGCAGTTGAGCAACACCAGCCCGAACAAAATTGTCATCGAGGGTGAACTTATCACCCGCGTAACCGGCCCCGACGGTGCCTTTACCCAGGAAAACACCGAAGACGGGGCATTGCTTATCACGCCGCTGACCGGTCAGAACTTCACGCTCTTTCTGGAAACGGCCAACGGTATCGGCGCTTCTCTGGACGTGACGCCAAAACCGGGCAGCGGACATACGCTGCACCTTATCCCCGCGTCGGTGCCGCTGAAGGCCAACCCGGATGCGAAAGCCTGGGAGGAAAGCCAGCCGTGGGAGAAAACGCTGGTGAGCGTGGCCCGCACGGTGGTGAACGGCGGCGTACCTGACAGCTATATCGAAGCCAAAGCGGCACGCGGACCCGCCTACAATCCGATGCCGGGTGTCCTGCTGACCCCGGAACGCCAACTGGTCGGCTCGCACCTGCTGGTCATGCGTTACCGCATGAAGAACACCGGCTACATTACGCGATCGCTTTCAGAGAAACAGTTCTGGCAGAAGGGCGTCCGGGCCGTGATGTTGTCCACCCATAACCTCTACGCCAGCGGCGAAGGGTACGTGTGGGTTATCTTCTCCACGGCGACGGAGGGCGGGGTATGAGCAACATCAACACCGCCACCCGCCGCAAACAGTGGGTGATGACCGGCGTGTGCGTCGCGGTGGCACTCGGCGTCGGGGGCGGGATATGGGCCTACACCCACCATCAGGCGTCGCTGAAGAACGCGACCAAGCCAAAAGTGGTGGACATGACCGGCAGCGTGGTCACCAGCTCCTTTACCGACAACCTGGCCACGGCGGCGCTGGCCCAGCAGCAAAATAAAACCTCGGCGCTGGAAAGCAGCGTGAACCAGCTCAAAACCGACCAGCAGCAGCAAAACGAAGCCCTCAAGCAACAGCTTTCTAAAATCATGGACGCCATGAGTAAGCTGCAAAGTCAGCCGCCTTCTGCGCCCGTGCCCAGCGCACCGCCATCCGGGCCAGTGCAGTGGAACGTTACCGACCCCAGCCGTGGGCCGGGGGGCGGGCAGGGCAGTCAGTTTTATCCGGGGCAAGGTCAGGGACAGGGTACCGGTTTTTACCCCGGCACCGGCTCGGGCCATCTGGGGGGCATGACCAGTAAAACCTTCAGCTATACCTCACTGCAGGCCAGGAAAACCAAACTGCCGTGGATACCGTCCGGCTCCTTCTCGGAAGCGGTAATGATTGAAGGGGCCGATGCCAACGCCAGCGTGACCGGTCAGCAGAACACCTCTCCCGTGGTCATCACCCTGATTGGGGATGTCTCCATGCCCAACGGCAAAACCTACAACATGGACCAGTGTCGCGTCACCGGCGAAATCTGGGGCGACATCTCCAGCGAACGCGGTGAGGTCAGAACCAAAAACATCAGTTGTATCCTGAAAAACGGCAAGCATATCGACATGCCGTTTGACGGCCACGTGGCCTATCAGGGCAAGCAGGGTATTCGCGGCAAGCCGGTGATGCGTAACGGTCAGATTATCGGCTACGCCGGTATGGCAGGGCTGCTCTCTGGCTTCGGGGAGGGCATCAAGTCAGCCGCAACGCCGTCAGTCGGACTGGGTGCCACGGCATCAGTAGGTGCCGGCGATGTGTTTAAGCAGGGGATTGGCGGCGGTGCCAGCAAGGCGGCTGACACGCTCAGCCAGTACTGGATAAAACGGGCTGAGCAGTATCACCCGGTGATTGATATCGGCGCGGGCAACAGCGTGACCGTGGTCTTCCAGCAGGGTTTCCGGCTGGAAACCATTGAAGACATTGAAGCTGATAAAGACAAAAAAGGTGATGCACAGAACAACGTGCAGCAGGTGGCCGGTAATGCCTCCACGCAGGTGAATAACGTCACCCGTGCCGCCGTCCTCAATCCTGATGAAGTGTTGCGTCAGGCGAGCCAGCTGAAGCTGGGCGATACCATTAACTGACAGGGGGAAGGGATATGGAATACTGGTACGTTGCACAGACGCAGTATGCACAGGAAAAACGTGCCCAGCAGCATTTGGGTAATCAGGGTGTGACGTGTTTCCTGCCGCTGTACACCGAGCAAATTGTGAAATCCAGCCACACCAGGGCTGCGGCGCCGCAGGCGCTTTTCCCCGGTTATATCTTCGTTCGCTTTGATCCGGAGGTGATCCACACCACCACCATAAAAAGCACACGCGGCATTGCGTCGTTAATAAGCTTTGGTGGCCTGCCTTCCGTCATCCCTGATGAAGATATAGAGAAGTTAAAAAATCATGACTGTCTTTCGCCTGCCCCTACGGGGCCTGCACATGGCGACCGGGTTGAGGTGTTAAACGGTGTGTTTGAAGGTCTGGAGGGGGTGTGGCATGAGCCCAACGGAACGAAGCGCGCCATGCTACTGCTCACGGTGATGAACCGTGAAATGAAGCTTGAAATTATGGGGCGCAGAGCACCTGACGCGCTGCGTGTCCGGGTGTTGGGGCGGGCGGCGGCGGCATAAAAGGGGGCGTGGTGAAAAATCGGGAGCAAAGTATCAGGCTCGGCGCATTAAAAGTGCGTTACCGCCAGGCCTGGAAATGTAAAGCGTCCTCCTGCGAACTGGCGGCGCTGCTCAGCGACATTGAAAGGCTAGAGTGTACCCAAACCAGTGACCAAATAGGGAACGCGACGCCACCCGGTAGGGGGCAACGTGAACCAGGACGACGCTCTGCGTCAGGCCAGGGCGCTGCATGTGGGCGACACCATCAACTGAGGAAAGTGTAATGAGAGCGGTTAAGGCGTTGTACCGGCCGTCGTTTTTTCTCTTCGTGCTGTTGTTGATTACCCTGCTGGGTGGCTGGGCAAAACTGATGGACGTCGCGTTCATGCCGGCAGAATGGATGGCGTGGCGAATTTTTGCCATGATCGCCTGCTTATTTTTAGGGCTGGCGTGGTTTATTCCTATTGATTGCTCGGAAAATCTCATCGTCGCGAACATCTTAATAGTGGTTCCCTGGGTTTTGTATGGCGTTGTATTCGGACTGGGCAGTATTGCACTCTGGCATCCCTGGGTAGCGTTTGTGAACCCGGATGCGTTTTATTATCTGGGGGGCGCGTCTTATTTTCTGGCCGCCATTCCCCTTATCTTCGAGTCTTCAATTTTTACGAGGTATTGGGAATGACGTTTATTAGCAAAAACAACCGTGTGCCGCTGGTCCTGCTCACCCTATTGGTGGTGGGGTATTTGTTGTATTGGGCTTACCTGCTACGAGAGGGGGTCATCGTTCAGCAGTGGACCTACTGGCGTCTTGGTCTGCTTGTTGTCGTAGTTTTCCTGTTTATTATCAGTCAGGTTGCCAGGAATGAGACATTTTCCATCTGGACTGTCCTCGGGACGATTTTCGTTTCCTGGGTGGCTGGGTTGTTGTGGTGGGCTGGTTTCCTTTTCATCATGTGGCGTGTCCCCGGTTATCCGGACATCAATTTTTCATATGTTTTGCTGGGGGAGATGGTCGCGGTGGTCTTAGGATGCTTCTTTGCTGAACTTTAACGACGGATCTTGCCGATAAGACATCAGTGAAAAAAATCCCTTAGCCTGACGTTTACCCTCGCGTTTCCCTTATTTACACCGTTACCTCACTTTATTCCGGAGTTTCTATGCCTTGTAAACTTTTAGGTGCGGCTTTGCTGTGCGCCGCGCTCACCGGCTGCGCCGGTATGAACTCAGATTTTGACTGCAACAAGACGGCCACCGACCAGTGTCTGTCCATGTCTGACGCCAGTCACCTGGCGGCTAAAGGCAAAAGCCTTGATGACTTGACGGCGGCGGCGCAGACCGCCCCAAAGCCTGCCGCTGAGTCACTGGCAACCACGGCAAACATCAAACCCAACGTGTCGCCTGACCGTCCCATCAGCGTCGCGGGTCTGGCACCGCGCCCTATAGCTGGCACGCCAGTATCGAATAACGACGCCATGCTGCGGGCGTCAACGATCCCTGTGACCGGCAGTAGCTCAAGCGGGCTATCGGCAATACGCCCCGTCACCCCGGCAGACTATGCCGGTCCGGGGCAGGTGGACGCCCGTCGTATTCCCGATGCCACGCAGCGCCTGTGGATCGCCCCCTGGGTGGATGAACAAGACAGCTTTCATCAGCCTGCCGTGGTCGAGTTCGTGAAGAATAAATCCCGCTGGGATGCCGATTTTCGCGTGATCAGTGAAGGGGAATGAGGCCAATGAAACGAAAATTAACGACCGAATTTATTAACGCGCAGCCGGTGCCGGCGTCATCCCTGCGCTGCCTGCAGTATCGACTGGCAGGCATAGACCTGTTTTATCAGTCTCGTGATGCCTGTTCCTGGTGCGTTATGGGTGCTGGGACGACGGGAAGCGGTAAGACATTCGACATGCCGTCCGCGCTGAACCGTATTACGCAGGCAGAACCGCGCCGAAGCGATATCCCCAACGACGCCGGGGGAATATTCTGCAACGCGGTCCCGTATTGTTTTTATTCTCTGCAACACATAGAAAAAGGCTGGATGTCATGAGCGATTCCTGGTTAGACCAGCTGGCCAACATTTTTGCCGGCAGTAAAGATGAGGGCGGGGCAAAGACGGCGGCCGACATGTTGCAGCAAAGCCTGAGCTATCCGTCCATCACCAGCCTGTTGCCCTACCGAATGTATGATGAAAAAACCGAACTGTTTATCAACAGCCGCTCCATCGGTTTCATCATGGAAGTGGCTCCGCTGGCCGGGGCCAATCAGCAAGTTGTACAGGCCCTCGATGACCTGTTGCGCAAAAAAATGCCCCGAAAAACGCCAATTACCGTGCTGATGGTGGCCAGTAAGTGCGTGGGTGAGATGCTCGACAATGGCCTGAGTAAGGACATGTGGAAAGGCAGCATGGCGAAACCGCTTAACGCCATCACCAAAGCCTACTGGGAGCGGGCGGCCCTGAAGGGACTCAGTAACGACCGGGAATACCCGCTTTATCTGCGTAACTACCGCGCGTTTCTGGTGTATGCCCGTTCAGGGCGAGGGGGGATCCGGGCGATGGACGCCGTTGTGCAACTGCGGGAGACGCTGCGAGTCTCATTGATGGCAGCCCATATGGAAACCCGCCGCGTCGGTGCTCCTGAATTCCTGTCGGTCATGCGGGAACAGCTTAACTACCGGCCGGGACAGGTGACCCGCAGTCCCGATCACTGGAACACCGACCAGGAACTGCACCGCCAGTGCGTCGACCACAGTACCGAAATGGAAGTGCATCCGGGCTATCTGCGGCTTACTACCGCGCGTCAGCCGGAGGACCGTATCCTCGGGGACAGCCGCGATACCGTCGTCGCTAGCACCCGTATTGTGAATATGCAGCTGACTAAAGCCCCGGCGCGGTTTGCGCTCTGGCAGGCGTCAGATAACCTGCAGAACATGCGCTTTCCTGACCTGGGCATTCCCTGTCCGTTCATCCTCAGTTGGACGGTATCCGTGGAAGATCAGGTAAAAAGCCAGAACGACGCGTTTCGTAAAGAGCAGGATCTGGGTAAGAAAGCCGGCACATCCTACGCCAAGCTGTTCCCCGGCACCCAGCGGGCGTATGAAGAGTGGCGTGACCTGCGGCAGGGGCTGGCCAGTAACGAAATTGCCATGTGCAATTTCTCGCTGAATCTGACCCTGTTCACGCCGGATGACGCCAGCGAACAACAGTCGTGTGAACTGGCGGCCATTAACGTCTTTCGCAAAAATGACCTGGAAATCTCCGCCCCGCGCTTTCAGCAGTTGCGAAACTGGATCAGCTCCTTCCCCTTCATGATGCAGGAGGGGTTGTGGGAAGACATGGTGGTGATGGGTTCGACACTGCGCTGTAAAAGCTTTAACGCCGTCAACCTGATGCCGGTTGTGGCTGAGCGGCAAATGTCACCGATAGGCAGCCCGTTGCCGACCTACCGCAACCAGCTGGCATTTTTCGATATGTTCAGCGAAACCAGTGGCAGCACCAACTACAACATTGCGGTGACGGGGACCACCGGCGCGGGCAAAAGCTTCTTTATTCAGGAAATCCTGCGGCAGGTGCTGAACTCCCACGGCTTCGCCTGGGTGATCGACATGGGGGCGAGCTACAAAAACTTCTGTAAACAAGCCGGCGGGAAATACCTGGACGGTGCCACCCTACGCTTTAATCCCTTTGCGAACGTGGTGGACATTAAAGAGTCGGCAGAAGGCATCACCGGCCTGCTGACCGTACTGGCCAGCCCTAACGAGCCGCTGGATAAGGTCAGCGAAACCATTCTGCTCAAAGGCGTGGTCGCGGCCTGGGAAGAGAAAGCCAACAAAGCCCGTATTGATGACGTGGTGGCGTACATGATTTCGCAAGAAGTCACGACCACTTACGAATCCCAGCCGACCATCCGTGACCGTATTAACGAGCTGGTTCTGCTGCTCGACCGCTGGTGTACCTGGGGGGCGAACGGCGAATACTTCAACTCCGACAATCCGACGCTCGATGGCGAAACACGCTTTGCCGTGCTGGAGCTGCTGAGCCTGGAAAATCAGCCACACCTGCTGTCCGCCATCCTGTATTCGCTCATTCTGGCCATACAGGAAAAAATGTACCACTCGCCGCGTGACCTGAAAAAAGTGGCCATTATCGACGAAGCCTGGCGTCTGTTCAGCGGCTCTAACCCGCATGCCGCACGCTTTATCGAAACCGGCTACCGGACGGTGCGTCGTCACCGTGGGGCCTTCATCACCATCACGCAGGGGATTAAGGACTTCACCGGTACCAAAGACCAGGCCGCACCGCCGGCGGCGGCCGCAGCCTGGGATTGTAGCGGGACGAAGGTGACGCTGTTGCAGGATGCCAAAGCCTTTAAAACCTACCTCAATGCCAACCCTGACCAATTTACCGAGCTGGAAACGCAGGTCATTCGCGGCTTCCAGCCAGCGAAAGAAACGGGCTTCAGTTCGGTGATGATTTCGACCGGGGAAAACAGTTCCTTCCATCGCGTTTTCGTCGATCCGGTCACGCGGGCGATGTTCAGTACGCGCGGGCAGGATTTCCAGTACATGAGCGAGGCGCAGGATGCGGGGGCAACGAGTGAAGAGGCGGCCTACCTGCTGGCCTGTGAACCCTACATGTATCAGGACGAGATCCGCGAGCTGGAAATTTGGGCAGGGTTGAGTGTGAAAGAAACCGAGGAAATCAACCGTGAATGAAACCGATATCGATGCGCAAAACATCAGGCAGGGCATCAGCATCACACCGGCCAGTAAGGCCGGTTTTTTTAACAAGAAATTCGTGCGGCCTGTGGCGGTGGCACTGTTGCTGGCACTGCTGGTCACGGTGTGTGCCGGTATCAGTGCACTGGTCGCTCAACAATTTCAGCGCCGGACGGTGGTCTTTGACATGAAGGGCACTATCGCTCTGTTTATGCAGCAGTCGGCTAAAAAGCAGCTGGATGAGAACAGCGCACGGGTGCTGACCACCCGGTTTGATCAGGCGCTTAAAGCCAGCCTGAATGACTGGCAGCAGGCGCACGGTGACCTGATCCTGGTGCCGCCAGCGGTGGTGATGCCCGTACTGGACATCACGCCTCAGATCCAGGCGGACATTGCCCACCGCATGCAGGAGGTACCATGACATCACGCTGGGTTATCTGCCTGCTGGCAAGCTTATTCAGCCTGTCAGCAGGGGCAAAGGATCTGGGCGCTATTGGTCATTTGTTTCCGATAGCCGAGCCTGATCTGCTGGATTTTATCGGCCAGCGCCTGCAGGGCATGAAAGACAGCGGTGAGATGGACAGGATCCAGCGCGAAGCCGAAGCCAGGGTGAAAGCCCACGCCGTTCGCCCCGATCCGGTGGCGGGCCTGACCCCGGCGAAAGCCGACCGCACGCTGCACTATGATCCGACGTTTACCGTGCGTGAAACTATCCGCGATATGCGCGGTAACGTGATCGCCCGTGCCGGTGACCAGATCAATCCGCTGGATAAAGTGCCGTTTAGCGAAACCCTGTACTTCATTGACGGCGACAACCCCGCGCAGATGAAGTGGGTGAAACAGCAGCTGGCCGGGCAGGTTAATTTCAAAGTCATTCTGGTGAACGGCAATATCCGGGACAGCAGCAATGCGCTGGATGAACCGGTGTACTTCGACCAGTACGGCATACTGACAACAAAATTTGGCTTCGAGCATACGCCGGTACGTATCAGCCGCGACGACAGGACGCTCAAGGTCGAGGAGGTGGCACTGAAATGAATCACTGCGTTAAAGACAATCACGACGCGGATAACATCAAACGCTTTGCCACCACCGTGCGGCTGGGCGACACCGATAAAAACGGCCTGCGGGCCATGACAGAAGAACACCCGCTTTACACCGAATCGGTGGTTATCCGCGCGGCACTGCAGACGCTGCTGGCCCTGAGCGCCGAGCTTCGCACCTCGCTCATCCTGGCGTCACTGAATGAGCACGATATTCGCACGGTACTTCAGCGTCACGGACCGCTGTCTAAAGAAAGGAGTGTGTGAATGGAAAGTCCAACACTGTGAACCCGATTAAATCATGGCTAAAGCCGTTGCTGACGTGCGTTATCGGTCGGCATGAGGGTAGGGCGGATATCGGCGGGCAGGAAGAGGCGCTTTACCTGGCGGTGGCCCTCGATTTGGAGCACCTGCTTAAAGACCACGGGCTTTTTCTGAGTACCAATCCTTTATACGAAGTTTCTGTGCCTGAAATCGTACTCACACAGCTGGCTAACCTGCTGCTTGACACCTGGGTTGGCACACTGCCAGCCCACATCAAACCCGAAGAGAAAATAGCCCAAATCCGGAGGGAGATCGCTGCCGGTGAAAGTGCACAGAAGGTGCACCGGATGCTCAGGCGATTGCGTCAGCGCGGATTATACGTGGCCTCTTTCACACCTTATCAGAAGGTTGAATAAGCATGAGCATTCTTGATCTTTTCGCATCACTGACCACTTATCAAAAGTTATTTTTACTGGAAGTCTTCATTTTTATTCTCCTCGCAGTAGTCATCAAAATCTACTTCAGGTTGCGTGATAAAGCGGAAACCGAAGAACACCCGCTGGAGGCGCCGGACGCTGAGGGCAACACCTCGATGGTGTTCAGATATCCGGCCGTCATCACAGGTAAAGCCTTACATTTGCAGATGAATGAGGCGTATTTTGACGCCATTTTCTCCGGTTTTGTTCGGGGACTGCTACGGGCTGGCTACACGTTGTCTGACCGTGAAGTAGCACCGGCTCCGCTGTTGCCGGGCGGCACCCTCGACGCGTTGGCCAAAGAAGTCGAAAGGGCGCGACAAGAGTTTCTGACCGTGCTGGGCACGGACATTGAATACGATATCGCCTATCAGATGCAGTCCGGGCGGTCGCCGAAGTTTTTGATCCAGCTTGTCGACAGCTGTGAACGGCTGGGCTGGAAGATTGTTCCGGCTATCCGGGCACCGGAGGAAGAATGCGCAAACTCATTCTCTGCCTTACCTTAATCTGGACGGCCTTTCTGTGCGCGCCTGTACAGGCGGCCAGTACGAACGCCGGAGACGGCCGCTGGGTGAACCCTATCAGCGATGTCTGCTGGAAATGCCTGTTTCCCATGACGCTCGGCAGCATTCAGCTTGCTTCCGGTTCACACCCTGATACCCCCAATCCGGCATCACCTATACAGCTGTGCCCTTACGGCATTTTTTACCGCTTGGGGCTGGCCATCGGTTTCTGGGAACCCGTTGCCCTGACGGACGTGACGCGCGAACCTGGCGTGATGGTCAATATGGGTGGGTTTAAAATTGACCTTGGACGGACAGGCACCGGCACTGGTGGGCAGAGCGACAAGCCTTCACCCGGCGCGTTCTACCATGTGCACTGGTACAAATATCCGCTGATTTACTGGCTGAATATCATCACCAGCACCGGCTGCATGCAGACCGGCGACATGGATATTGCTTACCTTTCCGAGGTTGATCCACTGTGGAATGACAGCACGCTGTCGATGATCATCAACCCCGAAGTGAGCCTGTTCTCTAACCTGCTGGCACAGGGGGCCTGCGCCGCCGACTCGATTGCCTCCACAGCCGGTGTACCGCTGGATCCGCTGTTCTGGTGCGCCGGTGCGCAGGGGTCGATGTACCCCTTCACGGGCTACACCAGCAACGAGTTTTCGCCGCTTGAGGCATCGGTTCTGGTCAGCGAACGGATGGCGTTCAAACTGCACAGGGAGGGACTCGTGATGGAGACGGTCGGGGCGGACGTGGCGGTGTGCTACGAGTATCCGTCCCCGATTATCCCGAAATCTCGCTGGCGATATCAGATGGTCAACATGTACCCCGAAGCCAGCGACTGCCACCCCTTTGGCACGACCACCCAGCTGTGGGGCTCGATACATAACGCTCCGACATCCAAAAAGAACTTCGGCTACCTTCTGTGGCGAAAGCGTAACTGCGCTTATCTGTAAGGACCTTCCATGAACAGACCCCTGATGACGGCGCTGACGCTCAGCGCCGCGCTGTTCTGCGCGCAATCCGTGCAGGCAGCCGAGCAACCCACCGTGTCCGCCGGCGATATGGCGTACATGAAGCAAAAGCAAACTGAGCTTGAGCAGTTTCAGGCGCAGCTGAAGGGCATGAACATTACCCTGCAACCGGCACAGCAAAATAAGGTGTCTCAGCTGCAAAACGAAATCGCCGCGTCCCAGGCTGACCAGAACAGCGCCGACCGGCCCACGCCGCAGGCGCTCTATTTTGTGAGTCTGGGCATTCCGGAAGAAGGGTTACTGCCCATGCTCGCCGATGCCCGCCGCTTTGGTATACCGGCGACGCTGCGCGGCCTGCTGGATAACGATTTTCGCAAAACGGCCTCGGTGATGTTTGAGCTGTCCAAGAAGGACAAAGAGGCGGGAGTGCAAATTGACCCGACGCTGTATCAGCAATACGGCATCAAGGCTGTGCCCGCGCTGGTGGTCACCTGTCAGGGCAAATTTGACGTGCTTTACGGCAGCCTGCCGGTTAAGCAGGCACTCGAAGAAGTCGTGCGCCGGGGAGACTGTGCGGCGATGGCGACACAGCTGCTGAAAACGGCGGAGGGGAAATAATGAAGCGATTGGTTTTGTCACTGTTGTTGCTGTGTGCCCAGGGGGCACAGGCCGATGCCGTCAGCGATGCTTTTAATGCCGGTTCCAGCTATGGAAAATCTAACAGCAGTCAGGGCACCTCGGGGATGAAAAACACCTCACCCTCGACCGTCATTCCGGGGTACACCGCCAGTCCGTCACAGAGCGGGTATTACGGGGGCGTGCAGGGTGGGGACGGCGGTATCAGTGACAAAGGACAGACCGAACTCGGCCAGAACAATGCCGGGCAGGCCATTATCAGTTCCGGCACGACCAATCCGGCGGTGACCATTGACCCCAAGGCACCGTTCATTACCACCGGCAAGGATGCTGAGAGCACTGCCGGCACGGTCGTCAACGGTACCTATGACCAGTGTACGGACAAAGTCGTCAGTAAAAGCACCTTCCAGAATTACACCTGCGACAAAGATGTGGCGGTGACCCAAAGTTGTAACCGCGCCGTCACGATAGGCGGGACGTATGTGACGACGCAGACCAATCAGACGGCGGTGATCAATACTCATGATTTTTCATATTCCCGCGTTAATCTTGAGGTTCACGCCACGTTCACTGCGCCGTTTACCGGGGATATACAGCAGGCTTCTTTTAACTGGACGGGTTATGTGGCAAGAAAAGCCACGGTAAGCGTTCTAGGCAATAGCGTCACGGTGCCTAACCGGACGTCGGGATCCACGACACAAAATCTTTCAGTCTCCGGTTATCACATCAATCAGGGAGAAACGATCACAGTTGTAATAAGCATCGGTAATGCCTCCAGAGCAACGACATTTCTTGACGGTATTATCAATGAATTCAACATTGGCGACGACTCGATGACGCTCAGCATGACGGCTGTGACTACCGTACAAACGTATCAACCTCAGACAAACGTTCAGCAGGCCTGTGATGACCAGAGTGTTGGCGGCCAGTTAATCAGCACACAGTGCACCGTGGGTGGTGGCAACAGAACGACCGTTGTGGACGGGCAGACTTACACCGTTTACAGCGACTGCTGGCAGTATACCGATACCTATCTCACAACGCCGGCCAGCAACGGTAACTGTGCCTCTTTAATGTCTGATGCCAGTTGTACCGTCGCAGGGAGCAGTTGTACCGAACAAACGGCCGGACAATGTTCACACCAACAGGTCACGTATCAGTGTCAGCAGACCTATACCTCAACCGGCAAACTCTGCGGGGGCAATTACCTGTGCATGTCAGGGGACTGTGACGATACCAACGGCGCCGGCGACAGCGGTTTTGACACGGCGGTGGCCAAACTCGCGGGACTGGCTTCAGCCGGTGACGACGTGGTCAACGACCAGATCAACATCAAAGCCTTTACCGGGCAGGCCATGTCCTGTCGCAAGGCAATGGCGGGATTCTCCAACTGCTGCGTGGACTCCGGCTGGGGGAACAACGCCGGGCTGGCGAACTGCAACAGTGATGAAATGGCTATCGGCAAGGCCAAGGCGAAAAAGGTGGTGGTCAGCGTCGGTGAAGCCTGCAACCGCGCCGTGCTGGGCGTCTGTATTCAGAAAAAACAGGTGTACTGCGTGTTCGGGGGCAAGCTGGCCCGCATTATTCAGGAACAGGGGCGGCGCGATCAGCTGGGTGTGAGTTTTGGCAGCGGTGATTCACCGAACTGCCGGGGGATCACTGTCCCTGAGCTGCAGGCCATCAACTTCGACCTGATTAACTTTGCCGATTTCTACAGCGACCTGATGACCAACCAGAAAATCCCGAACTCGTCGGTGATGGTTCAGCAGGTGAAAGACCGGATTGCGGCGCAGGTTAACGCGCAGGGCGGAGGGAAATGATGAAAACACTGTGGTTTGCCTGCCTGCTCAGTCTCGCGCTCCCGGCGTGGGCGGACGGTACAGATACACCGGCTGATGCGGTGGTAACACCGGCGGATCCGTTCACCGGCTGGCACTGGTACAACGAACCGAAGAAGCCGGCGGACACGCCGGCACCCAAACCGGCTCCATACCCGCAAGTGCCGGATTTTAGCAAGCTGTCACCGTCAGAGCAGGCGGCAGTGCTCAAGCGTTACACGAAGGAGGCGCTGGACCGGGCCATTCTTAACCCGTCGAGCGAAAATACCGCCACCTTCCTGCGCTGGCAGAAGTTCTGGACGGACAGGGCATCGATGTTCAGCCAGTCGTTTGCGGTGGCTCAGCTGGATCATCCCGATCTGGATTACAACCTCGAACACCCGCACTACAACAGTACGGCACCGCTGCAGCAGGCCAGCGACCAGGCCAAACAGGCACAGGCCATCAGCGAACTGTCTGCCCAGTACGGGATGTTTTACTTCTATCGCGGCAGTGACCCGATTGATGCGCAGATGGCCGGGGTGGTGGCTGACTTTGCCCGCACGCGGCATATCTCGTTAATTCCGGTGAGCGTGGACGGCCAAATCTCCCCGCAGGTGCCGGACAGCCGCCAGGACGAAGGGCAAAGTGCTCGGATGGGCATCAGTCATTTCCCCGCCTTATTCCTGGTTAACCCGGCCTCCCGCGACTTTCGTCCGCTGGCCTATGGCTTTATGACACAGGATGACCTGGCCAGGCGTTTTCTGAACGTGGCAACGGGTTTCAAACCTAACTTCTAAAGGGCGGCCCATTATGCAAAGCATTGTCCTTAATATTGAAAGCATCAGGGAAGGTGAAACGTTCACCGGCATTGAGTATGACGTTGTGACATTTTCAACGCGCCCCGGATTGGACGGTCATGCGCTGGAAAGTGCGATACAGGCGCACTTCAGGGACGACATGCTGAACTTTGACTATTGCCCACAGCAGGGGACAGGCGATTTCATCTTGCTCTGCTCCTTCCTGAGTGTCGGTGAACGTATCGTGCCTTACGCGGCAGACATCACCGACTAACCCCCGTTTACCCCTTCTTCAGAACCAAGGATTTCTCATGCAACTTTCAGCGCTCAAAACGGGCGCCGCAGCCGGCTGGGCTGCGGTCAGGCTCGCGCTCGATATCATGGTTATCGGGCCGGTGTTTATTTTCTTTCTCTTTATCGTGGTTAATGCCTGGCCTTCGTCGGGAGCATTTGTCATCCGTCAGGCCGAAGGGCTGGTGGAGGGGGCCGCGCCGGGTAACGTATGGGGATGTGCTGCTCTCCCGGCGGGCATGACAGTCAATGAACGGGCTATACCGCAACCAGTAACGCCGTCACCTTACCAATGTGTCCCCGAACAGGTGCGCCGTGAAACCTATATCACGGGGTTTAATCACAACCTGTTGACTCTCTACGGGCTTCTCACCACGCTTTACGCGTGTGTCTATTTTGCCGCACGCTGGCTGATGGTGGGACGTAAAGGCCGGACGCCCGTTGTGGCTTTTGGGATTGCTGTTCAGGGCGGGAAACAGGAGAAAAAACATGAATAATTTGCCCGTTGTGGCCGTGTTATTTCTGCTTGGCATCATCGCTAACTGCCTGAGTGAGTTGCTGGCCTACTCGGCGACGCTGACGCGACAGGTGTTGGTTTTTTCAACCTTCACCTGTCTTATCCTGTCGCTGGTTGTGCTTATCGCGTCAGAAGTCCTCGCACACCGTAAGGCGCGCAGGAAGAACCGGGAGGCAAAATCGTGAAACTCACCTTTCTGTTGCCTTTCTTTTGCCTGATGGCTCCGCTGGCCGCGCACGCAACCGTGGCCGACCAGATAGCGGCGCTGGAAAAGTCCAAGACACAAACCAACTGGTCACCGGCGCTGCCTGACCTGGGATTACCGCAGGCGCGCTCCCCCTCAGACCGTGCGCCGCACATGATGACGCTCACCGACGGACGCGAGGTGAACCTGAACAACTACGCCATCGTGGTGTTTATGCAACGGGGGTGTCCGTACAGTGCGAAATTCGACCCGAAGTTAAAGCAGTGGTCAGATGAGGTCGGAATCAAGGTTTATCCCTATACGCTTGACGGCTATGGCGATACGTCCTTTCCGGTGGCCCTTATTCCCCGTAAACGCGGCGCCAATGAACCGCTGGCGGGGGAAATTATGACGTTTTTTGGCAATGGCTTGCCCATCGCCACGCCGACCACGTTTTTAGTTAACGTTGCCACGCCGCGCCCGGACGATACCATTGCGGCCTTTCCGCTTTATCAGGGGGATACCGACATGGGCACCCTGAGCCAGCGCGTCGCGCTGATGATTGAGGCGGATATCGACAATCTGCCCTCCAATACGCTGGGGCCGGTGCCTTCCAGTCAGGCCGTCACGGCACAGTAAACACTGCCCATCTTTCCGACAATTTTCCCGCAGTAAATTTTCTGACGCCGTTAGCTGCGCGGGATGTTTCTGTGTTTAACCGTTTTAGTCGGAAATATTTTAAAGATTTAACGGAGTTAACCTCATGACACTCAGTAAGTTGACCGACGGGAGCCTCTCCTCATGAAGCTACGGAAAATAGTAATGTGCACGCTGGCTGCCCTGTGCTTCAGTGCGCCGGCGCTGGCCGATGTACAGGGCGACCTGAACGGTTTTTTCGGCAGTCTGGGCTATGACGGCAACGTCTCCAAAGCACAGGCCTGGCAGGGGCAGGCCGCAGGCTACATCACCGGTGGTTCGGTGTATCTGCGAAATCCGGTAAAACAGGTACAACTTATCTCGATGCAGGTGCCTTCCCTGAATTCCGGCTGCGGGGGCATTGATGCCTATCTGGGCGCCTTCTCATTTATCAGTGGTGAGGAAATTCAGCGCTTTGCCAAGCAAATCATGAGTAATGCGGCGGGCTACGCGTTCGACCTGGCGTTGCAGACGATGGTGCCTGAACTGAAACAGGCCAAAGACTTTCTGCAAAAAATCGCCTCCGACGTGAATTCCGCCAACATGAGTTCATGCCAGGCGGCGCAGGGGATCATCGGGGGCCTCTGGCCCGTGTCTCAGCTTTCCAACCAGAAAATCTGCCAGGACATTGCCGGTGACGACAATATTTTCTCCGACTGGGCCTCATCCCGGCAGGGGTGCACGGTAGGCGGGCAGGGTGACAGCGTCACGAGTCGGGCCAACGCCAATGAAAAAGACCAGGTGCTGAAGAACAAAAATCTCATCTGGGATGCGCTCGGGCGCAATCATCTTTTCGACGGGAACCGCCAGCTGAAAGAGCTGGTGATGAGTATCGTCGGATCCATCATTTTCAACAGCGCCGGGCAGGTGACTATCCTGACGCCGATGGTGGATAACCGGGATGTGATCACCGTACTGATGCGCGGCGGGACCGCCAAGATTTACGGCTGTGATAAACCCGACCTTTGCCTCGGGCCGACGGTGGCCAGCGTCACCATCAGCAGCAATAACGCACTGGTCACGCTGGTCCAAAACATCATGTTGTCCATGAACCAGAAGCTGACGGATGACACCGGCTTATCCGATCAGGAAAAAGGGTTTCTCAACACCACCTCTGTCCCCGTCCTGAAATACCTGACCAACTCGCAGAGTATGGGGCAAAGCCCGACCTACCTCATCCAGGTGGCGGATTACATCGCGCAGGATTTAATGATCCAGTACCTGCAGGAGCTGGTGAAGCAGGCCAGTCAGTCGCTGGCCGGGAAAAACTTCCCGGAACAGGCGGCGGGGGAGCTGCGGCAGAACGTGGCCCAGGCTCAGCAGTTGCTGGCCAACATGAAGCTGCAGTCGGCGGCCGATCAGAACGCGCTGGACGGTATTGACCGCAACATGCAGTACCTACAGCAGCAGGTCTCGACCATTATTTCAACGTCATATCAGGGTAACTACCGTTGGGGGACCAGCAATGACTGAAATGTATACGATATACGGCGGGGACATGTGGCGGCAGGTGTTAAACGGTGTCGTGACCATTCTGGGCGCCGATACGTTTGATACCTTGCTCCGTATCGTCAGCACGTTCGGCGTGCTGGGGGTGATGGTGTCCTTTATCAAAACCCGTGATCCACGCGTGTTTATGCACTGGCTGGCCGTATTTATGTTTATTACGTCTGTGTTACTGGTGCCAAAACGGTCGGTACAAATCCTCGATATCACCGACCCGGCCGCTGTGTACGAGGTGGACAATGTCCCGTTGGGGCTGGCCATGATCGCGGGGCTGACCACCAGTGCGGGATTTGGGGTAGCGCAGTTGTACGATTACACCTTATCGCGCCCGGACTCGCTGACCTATACCAAGAGCGGCATGCTGTTTGGTTCTCAAATCGTGGCGCAGACCTCCAATTTTCGGACGCAAAACCCGCAGCTGGCACAGATGCTGACGGATTATGTCGAAAACTGCGTGATTGGCGACATTTTGCTTAACAACAAATACACCATCAATCAGCTGCTGAACAGCACCGACCCGCTGACGCTGATCACCAATAACCCGAGTCCGTTGCGGGGGATCTATCAGACGGTGAGCGGGGTAAGGCAGTTTGTGACCTGCCAGCAGGCCGCCGGAACCATCAGAACGCTGATGGGGAGTGATATCTCGGTGGGCGGCGTCAGTTGGCACGATATGGCGACCCGCGTGTTTGGCAGTAAAGTGAATGCGGATGCGTTGCTGAGCAATGCTATGAACGACAGCTACGGGTTTTTCTATGCGGGCGGACTGAGTGCCTCACAGATTATGCGTAACAACGTGACCAATGCTGCCATCCGCGACGGCTGGAAAGGGTTTGCCGCCCGTTCCTCAGATACGGCAAACCTGGTGAATCTGGCCACCGAATCGACCCTGACCAAACAGCGTCTGAGCTGGGCGGCGGGCGGGGCAATTGCCTCACAAACCTTACCGATGTTCCAGTCCCTGATGATGCTGATTCTGATTGGCCTTTTCCCGCTGGTGATTGCGCTGGCCCTGGTCAACCACACCATCTTCGGGCTGAATACCCTCAAGCTGTACGCCGGCGGGTTCTTGTATTTCCAGATGTGGCCGGTGATGTTTGCGATTTTGAATTCCCTGGCCAACTTCTACCTCCAGTCAAAAACCGGTTCAACGGCGTTGGTGCTGGCGAATCAGGATCGCATTGCCCTGCAGCATTCTGACGTGGCCAATATCGCGGGCTATCTCAGTATGTCGATACCGGTACTGTCCTTTTTCCTGACGAAAGGGGCGGCCTCGGTGGCGTCGCAGGTGGTGGGCGGCGTGATGAGTTCAGCGGCGTTCTCGGCGGGCGGGCAGGCATCAACCACCGCTGACGGCAACTGGTCGTTTAACAACATGTCGATGGACAACGTTAACGCCAACAAGTTTGACACCAACCTGTCGCAACGTATGGGTCAGCAAAGCCACCAGATGGAAAATGGCGGGATGCGCACCCTGACGGCTGACGGTCATAACGTCTATGACACGTCTCAGGCCATCTCTAACCTGCCGGTTAACATGCGACTCAGTTCACTGGCGAGCAGCGGTTTCCAGGAGCAGTCGCGGCAGGCGCAGCAGGAGGCACAAACGGCGCTCGATGGGTATAACCACAGTGTCACCAGCGGCTTCCAGCAACTGAACCAGTTAACCAGCCAAAGCGGTAACAGCGCCTCCATGACGCAGGGCAGTGAAAATACCCAGGCGACCAATGCGACAGTGGGGGCCAGTAAGATGATGTCGGCCGCCGAAAGCTATGGTAAAGCGCATAACATCTCTACACAGGAGGCCTATAACCAGCTGATGGACATCACCAACCGAGGCTCTGGGGGCGCCGGCGCATCAACGAACGTGAAGTTTGATACTGGCGATCAGATCGCCGGGAAGATGGGCAAATGGGCGACGGGACTCAGTGCGGGTGGTGAGGCTCATATCAATACAGAGTGGCAGCACACCTCTGGCAGCGCGCACGGTACGCAGAACAGTAATGCTGAGAGTAAGGATTTCCGCCACGATGAGAACAGCCAGACGGTCAAGGACTTCCGCCAGGGTATGGATATGGTGACGTCAGCACGCGTAAGTGAGTCTGGCAACAGGGCGGATAACCAGTCTAACTCTCAGGTTGAGCAGTATGCCGCGACGCTGAACGATGCGAAAAGTCAGTATCATCAGTACACCGACAGCAGCACCAAAAGTCAGGAGTTCAGCCGGATGGCCACATTGGCTCAGAACGAAAGTGCCAGCCTGGATGCCAACTACAATCAGGAATTCGTGGACTGGACGACCGCTAAATTTGGTAATAATGCCCAGGGTATTCTGACCAACGTTAATTCCGCGCGTGAAACGGCCACGGAGTTTATGAAAGAGCGTCTGGAGCCGGAAATCATGCAAAACTACGGCGCACGAACGGACCAGACAAACACACAACCTTTAACACCCTCAAACTCGTTAGAATATGGTGCAGTCACTGCGCAACATACCGCGTCTGGCGATCCAATCCCGATACCTTATGGAGCCAGTGCGGCAGAAGGCAGCCCGGAAAACGTCGATGGGACGACATCTGCAGGCGTCATTGAAACGGCCCCACAACGGACTGCCCCGTTTGTAAGTGCGCCGGATAGCCACAACACTTCTCAAGGCCGGGGTACAGGAGCGGCGTCTGTGACTTCTGATGAAGTCAATTTGCACAACGGTGATCGCAACGTTCAAAGTGGCCAGCAGTCAGCGCCGGTGTCCGAAAATCATCAATCAACACAGGATGAAATGCACCACGGACAACACAACCGGATTACGGGAGCCAAACCTGTTCAGGCGGAAGATGTAAACCTGCCTAATCGGGAGAGGGATCTTAACGTGCAGGGTGGTCCGCCTTCAGGGTCAATGACTGAAAATTATAACTCGGCTGCGGAGAAAGTGAGGGCGCACGCGGAGGGGGCAGGTATCCCTAATAACGTGGCGGGGCAGGTTGCAGCACAAAGATCTGCGAATTCTAATGTCATCAGAGAAAATGGCGGGAAAATCGATCAAAACGAAACCCCTGTTCAGGCATCCAGTGATATACTCAGAAATGAGCATCAGGGTGCGGTGAAAAGTCAGCAGATTGGCCGCACTGAAGAGGACATTAGGCAGACTAAACCTATTGTTGATGGCACCGAAACGGATAACTTTAAAGCTAAGCTTCAAAAGCTTAGAGAACAGCAGAAAAAGGCCTCATAAGCATTTAATTAGAGAGGGAATATGAGTAATTTCACAAGAGCAGAAGTTGACGCCGATATTGCTATGCTCACGGACAAGTTTTCATCAGGAATTAGGATTATCCCCTCTAATTCAGACTTATTTAAAAAAAGTCTTTTTATACCACTCATAGCGTTTTTTCTTAGTTGTGTCAGCACATTGGTATTCTACTTTGTTAGCTCAATAAAATATAAATATGCCTATTCCGATGGGTATATCAATTTTCTAACATCAGAGGGCTGGGTTGTACTCGTTCCTACACTAATTGTTGGTGTGTTGTTCGCTTTTATGACCTTTAACAATCTAATAATGTATATGGCCGTGCCCGAGGATATCCGTCGCAAATCAGTTATTCTCAGTCACCTTAGGAAGTTAGTGAAACGAACAGTGGCATTGTTTTTAATTTTGATGGTTTCTTCAGCATTGCTGTCTGGCCTAATTCCCTGGCTCGCTTTTGCAATCCCAGCACTTCTTTTCGCTTTGTTGTTTGCCATAAGTTTGGTTGTTGGTTCTGAAATCAATCGCTTGGGTGCGGGTCTGGCCCTCGAAAAAATCAGTAACTTGATCAAAAAGATTTAAGCAATATCCCCTACTGCCCATAACCCTTCTGTAATTCTAACGGAAGGGTTTCACCCTCCAGATTTATATCCAAATAGCCAATGTTTCGGGGCGAGCCTGCCCCGCTTTTTTGACAAGGAAACAGTAAATGAAAAACCGCAATTCTCTTGTGGCGGCTGTGGTCGTCTCATGTCTGGTACTTTCCGGCTGTAGCGCGATGGGCACCGCCATCAAAAAACGTAACCTTGATGTAAAAACACAGATGAGCCAGACCGTGTGGCTGGAGCCATCCAGCGAAAAAACGGTCTATATCCAGATCCGAAACACCTCTGACAAAGACATGAGCGACCTGCAAACGCTGTTAGCACAGGATTTGCGTGCTAAAGCTATAACGTCACGTCGTCACCGGACTCTGCCTATTACTGGATCCAGGCCAACGTCCTGAAGGCCGAGAAAATGGACCTGCGTCAGGCGCAGGGGCTGCTCTCAACGGGCTATGAAGGTGCTGCCGCAGGCGCGGCTCTGGGCGCGGGTATCACCGCATACAATAGTACATCCGGTGGGGCAATTCTGGGTGTAGGACTGGCTGCAGGTCTTGCCAGTATGGCGGCTGATGCAATGGTCGAAGACGTCAATTACACGATGGTGACCGATCTGCAGATCTCTGAACGCAGCAAAGCGACCGTGACAACAGATAACATCGCCGCATTACGTCAGGGTTACTCCGGTGTGAAGGTGCAGACCAGCAGTGAAGAAGGCAACCGCATGAAATACCAGACGCGCGTGGTTTCTAACGCCAACAAGGTGAACCTCAAGTTGGAAGAGGCAAAACCGGTTCTGGAAGCCCAGCTGGCAAAATCCGTCGCCGGGATCATGAACTGACCTGAAAGTTTTATCTCTGTTATTTATTGTCTTGATGGCACACGCCCGTGTGCCATGTTCGCCCACTCCAATGACGTAATAATTCAGCGCTCTGCCTGTTAACTCCCCAGTGACAGTGCCTGCTTTTCCACCTGTGATATTCCGCTTCCTCGTCCAGACGCAAATCCCCGCGTCCGGGCTGCGGCGAGCGTTGCCGTTAAACGCCCTAACTGAAGGAATTGCTCATGCAATACAAAAGTGCCCGTGGCCTGATGGCCTGGTTTACCCTGTTTTTCATCTGGAGTGCGTTTGTTCTCTGGTATCACGGCGTCGCCCTGCTGCAACTCATCATGCATGACAGTAACTTATACGCCTTCTCGCTGGCCTTACGCCAGACCCGCAGCGATATGCTGCCTGATGCGTTGCCGGTCGTACTGCTGATGATGTTGGTGTTGGCGGTTGGTGCATTTTTGTCGTCTGTCACGGTTGCCATGATAAACGCGGTGGCTTTCCTGTTCAGAACTGCCGGTGCACTGATCCAGGCGCAGTTCAGTCAAACTCACGCACGCCGCAATACATCGTCATTCCATTAAGTTCTTTACTGCTTTTTCGTCCCTTTCATCCCCGTTTTTTCATTGACCATCCCGAACTGCCTATCAGGGCGGTTTAATCCTGTGCGTTCGCCGGAGCTGAACCATGAGTTTTACACCGAAATACCTCACGCAGGGGGGCCAGATGACGGCCTACCGGCTGCGTATGTTTGCCCAGGTCAACCAGTGGATCTTTAACTGGCTGTTCCTCTTGTTTTTGTTATCCACCGGCGGCGTATTTTGGGCGGTCACCTCCGCCGATGTGCTGAATAACGGTTTCTGGTACTGGACCGGCAGGCTGTTTTCCAGTTTTGTGCCGCTGATGAACCCGAAAAGCCCGGCGACTTGGGATATCAGCTGGCACTGCAATAGCGGCGTACAGTTGTGCACCACCAAACTGACGCTGGGACAGCTGCTGGCTGACCCCTGGATGCAGTCGATGGGCGGCCAGCTGGTGAACAACTTAAAACTGAGTGCCGCAGGCTGCGGCACGGTGTGTTTGCTGTTGTTCAGCGTGATTGCTTGGTACGTGGGGCGCATTGGCAAAAAAGAGAGTGAAGATACCTATCTCTCCGGCATGACGCTGACGGATGACCTGGTCAGTGTGAACCGTCAGTTGAAAAAGGCCGGACAGATGTCTGATCTGCAGATTGGTGGCCTGCATATGGTCAGGCATGCCGAGGTGATGAATTATCTGATCCACGGCACCATCGGCGTCGGTAAATCCACCCTTATCCGCTGGTTGCTCGACTTTATACGTAAACGTGGGGACCGGGCGATTGTCTATGACTCCGGCGGCACCTTTATTGAAACGCACTATGACGAACGTATCGACAAAATCCTCAACGCACACGACAAGCGCTGTGAGAACTGGGTGCTGTGGCGGGAAGCGCGGGAGGTGGTGGACTACGAGAACCTGACGGCCTCGCTTATTCCGGTGGAGGGCGAGTCCGACCCGTTCTGGGTGTCCTCATCGCGCACCATTTTCAGCGATACGGCGATGCAGTTTGCCTCACATAGCGATCGCAGTATTGAGAAGTTTCTCACAGCACTTCTGTCTATCGATCTGAAAACCCTGCGCGAATTTCTCAAAAACACGCCTTCCGCCAACCTGGTGGAGGAAAAAATTGAGAAGACGGCCATCTCGATCCGCTCGGTGGTCACCAACTACGCCAAAGCCCTGCGCTACCTGCAGGGGCTCGATCAGGAAGGTAAACCCGATTTCAGCATCCGGGAGTGGATGACCGACGCGAAATACGACAAAAGCTGGCTGTTTATCTCCACCACGGCCCGTCATCGCAAGTCGGTTCGTCCGCTGATGTCGATGTGGCTGTCGATGACCACGATCTATCTGCAAAGCATGGGGGAAGATCCTGACCGGCGAGTGTGGTTTGTCATCGATGAAAAAACCGGTTTGCAAAAAATCCCAGAGTTTTCCGAGACGCTGGCTGAAGGGCGCAAATTTGGCGGTTGTTTTGTTATTGGCATCCAGAACATGCCACAGCTTATCAACGTGTACGGACGTGAGGTAGCCAAGTCTATTTTCGACCTGCTCAACACCCGTTTTTATGGCCGGTCGCCGAGCGCCGAGGTGGCGAAAATCGTTGAGGAAGAGCTGGGGCATCAGCGCCGCCGTGAGGCGCGGGAGCAGAACAGCTACGGTCTTGACCAAATCCGTGACGGTATCTCCATCAGCCGTGACAAGGTCAACGAGCCAGTGGTCGATTATGACCAGATCATGTCGATGCCAAACCTGCGTTTCTATGCCCGTCTGCCGGGGGAATACCCGGTGGTAAAACTGGATCTGAAGTACCGTCCGCAGAAGAAGTATCACAAGGCGCTGATTGAACGCGATTTTAAGGATGTGCTCAGTCCCCAGCTGGAACGCATCATCAGCCAGAATGAACAGGTGGCGAAGACGGTGGGCCTTATCTTCCCGACCGGCGACGAAATTCTGGAAGGACAGAAAGCGGCGGCGAAACCGGAACCGCAGCGCGCCGGTCAACCACCCAGCCCGTCGGTGACACCGCAAGCCGGTCGGCAAATTAACGCTCAAAGCGAAAAACAGGCCGATAAACCACCCACGTCCGCCGTCAGTCAGAACACCACCTTGCCTGCCAGGGTTGTGGCAAAACCGGCACAACGCCACCCTGAAAAAACCGAAACCGCACTTGACGGCGTGGGTTCAGAAGCACCCGAACCCTCTGATGTGCCGATACTGCCGGCGAATGTTCGCCCGTTCACCCCGCGTATCCGACAGGATCCTCCGCCGGCGGAAACGGTGAGAAAGAGCGTGGCACCCGAGATAGAGGCCAACACACAGACTAAACCTGAACCTGAACCTGTAGTACCGCAACCCTACACACCCCCTCAAGCATGCACCTCTGCCGCGCTGAAAAACCCACCATTTTTGTCTGTTGCTGCCAACAACATGAAACCGTTGGCCGGACTCAGCGCCCTGGAGCTGCTCGCGCTAAAACGCCTTAAACCTGCTTCACAGGCCGACGGGGCACAGAGCGAGGGCGCCGCCGACGTACAGGGGGAAGCACCGGATCTGCAAATGGACGTGGAAGTGGATGAAAAGGGCGAGCTTGTTCTGCGCACGTTGGGTGCCCGGAAAGCGGCACCGGAAAGCCTTGAGGAGGCCCAGGCGAAGGAGTACGGCACGGCAAACCGCGCGATGGCCGAGGAGGAACAGAACATTCTGCGACACCACGATGATTATGACGCGTACCAGCATATGGATGAACACCACGAACCCGGAGGTTTTGAACGATGATGACCGTTGCCTCCGTTGCGTCTGCTGCAGGCGCGGCGGGCTATTACAGCAGCAAAGATAACTACTATTTTCTCGATGATCTGCAAAGCCAGTGGCTGGGGGAAGGCGCCCGTGAGCTGGGTCTGGAAGGGAACGTTGACCTTGAGGCGTTCACCAATGTCCTGCACGGGCGGTTGCCGAATGGCGTGGAGCTGGGGAAGGAGGTGTCAGGTAATCATGTACACCGGCCCGGACACGACTTCACCTTTTCTGCACCGAAAAGTATCTCAATGCTTATCCTGGCCGGCGGCGATAAGCGCCTGCTGCAGGCCCATATTGAGTCGGTCAAAGAAACGCTGGCCATCATGGAGCAGACGATTTCAGCCCGTGACACGAAGGAAGGCATCACCTCTATCGTCCCCACCGGCAAGATGGTGGCGGCGCTCTTTACCCACGATACGTCTCGCAATCTCGATCCGGCTATTCACACCCATGCGGTGGTTGCCAACGTGACCGAGTTGGACGGGAAGTGGAAGGCGCTGGCCACCGATGCCATTTACGGTGCCGGGTTTATTGAGACGATGTACCGCCATCAGGTCAGCTTCGGCAAAATCTACCGCAACAGCCTGAAGGCGAAAACCGAGGCGATGGGGTATGAGACAGAACTCACCGGCGGCAAGCATGAACTGTGGGAAATCAAAGGGTTTCCGGAGGCGGTGCTGGAGGAGTTTTCGTCCCGCCACCGCGAAATCGCCGCCCAGGTTGGGGATGAAGCGTCTCTTAAAAGCCGCGACGTCGCGGCGTTAGACACCCGGCAGAAAAAGGTCGATATCAGCCGTTACGGACTCGATGAAGCCGATGCGCAGGGCGCACGCACGCCAGCTGGCCCGTCACTGACGCCAACTGACACGGCCAGCGTGCCATCATCATCCCCTGCGAGCGTGGATTTCCCCTCAGAACCTGCAATCGAGGTGGGCGGAGAGGGGAACGCCCTTGTCCGCACGACCGCTGAGACGGTCAGTCTGACCGAACCCGGACAGGTAACGCCGGAAAAAAGTACGGATGCGAAGGACGCACCGGCGGAACCGCCAATCGCCAAACCAGAGACGCAGGCTGGCCGAAACCGCCTGCAGGCACGGTGGGATCAGCAGATGGCCGGTTTGAATTTCAACATACAAGACGTGATGGATGCCGCGCAAACACGGGCCGTGACGCCTGAACAGGAGGAAGAACGCCCGATGCCGCCAAGCGTCATGCAGGCGGTGCGTACTGCGATTTCGGTGCTCAGTGACACCCGCACCCGCTTTACCTACGGTGACCTGCTGATGACGGCGCATGAGGCGGGGGAAGGGCAACAGTCGATCCCTAATCTGCGCAAGGCAATCGACCGGGCCATCGTTGAAAACCTGCTGGCCCCGCTGGACGGGGACAAAGGGGTATTTACCTCGCATATTCATCTGCTGGATGAACTGTCGGTGCAGGCCCTGGCGGGCGATATCGTGAAGGAAGGGAAAGTGGTCAGTTTCCGGCAGACAGACATCGAAACGCCTGAGCGGCTCAAAGCGGTGGAATTTGCGCCGGTGGCGATCCTGAACGCGCCGGCGTCGATAGGCCGTCTGCGGGAGGTGACGGAAGAACTGGTGACAATGTCACGTGAGCATGGCCGCGAGGTGAAAATATTGGCCAGTTCTGCCGAACGGGGCCTGAGCTTTGGCAAATCACCGCTGCTCAAAGACGACATCCTCTACCGCAGCCGCGTTTTAGATAAAGGGTTCAGTCTCTCACCGCACAGCACGCTCATCGTGGAAAGTGCGGAGCGCCTTGGACTCAAGGAGATGCTGGTCCTGAGCGGCGAAGCGAAGGAAAAAGACGCCCAGCTTATTTTCCTGGACAGCGCCGGGCGGCAGTCCAACGCCAACGCCCTGTCGGTGCTGTCATCCGCCGGCGTGCCTCGTCACGGTCTGACCGAACCGGTGGCGGGGCTGGAAGCGCGGGTGATCAGTATCGGCGATAAGCGTGACCGTTACCGGGCACTGGCTGAGCGCTATGCTGACCTGAGTTCACCGGACGCCACCGTCACCGCTGTGGTCACCGGCGCACGCGAACAGCAGCATCTGACCGGCATTATCCGTGACGCCCTGCAAAACGCCGGCAAGCTTGAACGGGACGGCGTGACCGTCGAAGCCCGCACGCCGGTCTATGCCAGCGTGAAGGAGCGGCTGCTCCCGGCCACGTACCGGGCGGGGATGGTGCTGGAAGACCGGTCAGACAAAAATGAGACCCGCCACTACACCCTTGACCGGGTGCATGAGGAGACGCGCATGTTGTCACTTATCGACAGCGACGGCGTTCTGAGCCGCGTAAAACTGAGCGACCTGACCGGCGACTGGCGGCTGTTTACCCGTGAACAGTTGCACGTTGCTCAGGGAGAGCAGCTGTTTGCCCTGGCCGCTGACAAAGCCAATGGGCTGAAAGCCCGCGACCGGCTGACGGTCACTGCCGTGAGTGAGGGAACATTAACGGTGCAACGCGATGGACAGAAAAAACCGCTGCAGGTCGCGACCGACCGTCCGCTGTATCTGACGCATGGTTACGTCAGTGCACCGGGGAGCCGGGACAATGAGCACGGTATCGTGCTGGCCAGCCTCAACGCCCGTGACCTGTCGGGCAACATCATGAACGCCCTGGCCCAGTCGGGCCATGAGGCTGAAATCTTTACCGGGGAAGCACAAAACAAGGCGGAAGAGAAACTCGGCCGTATGCGCACCACCCGCTCACCGCTGGCGTTAGTCCGCCAGGCCAGTGGCAAGGAAGACGCCGGGGAAGCGCTGGCAGCGTTAAACGCAGGATTACTCACGGATGCGCAAAAAGCCGTGTCGCGGGCGGTTGCTCAGATGAAGGAGGTGGCATTTTCCGAGGTGAAGCTGCTGGAGCAGGCGGGCACGTTCTTCAATCATCTGGGGGCATTACGGGCCGAAGTGGCACGGCAGGTTAAAGAGGGTGATCTTATCCCGGTGAAAGTCGGCGGCGGCGGCGGAGGCGGATTTGTGGGGCGGGCAACCTGGGAGATGGAAAAGACCATTATCCGGGAAATTGAAACGGGTAAAAATACCCAGACGCCGCTGATGGCCACGATTGACCCGGTCTTGCTTAATGGGCTGACCGCCGGGCAGAAGGCAGCCACGACGCTTATCCTGCAAAGTCCCGATCGTTTTACCGCCGTACAGGGCTATGCCGGTGTCGGGAAAACCACCCAGTTTCGTGCGGTGAAAGCCGCGATTGACACCCTGCCGGAAAGTGAACGACCGCTCGTGATTGGTCTGGCACCGACGCACCGTGCGGTGAAGGAAATGCGTGATGTTGGCATCGAGGCGCAGACCCTTAAATCCTTCGTGGTGGACTGGCAACAGCGCACGGCGGCAGGTGAAGACGTGCGTTATACCAAGACGATTTTTCTGATTGATGAGTCCTCGATGCTGGGGAATCAGGACACCGCTGCCGCCTATCAGGCGATATCGCGCGGGGAAGGGCGTGCCGTGCCGGTGGGCGATACCGGTCAGTTGCAGTCACCGGAAAGCGGGGCACCGTTCACGCTGATGCAGGAGCGCAGTGCCATCGACGTTGCCGTCATGAACGAAATCGTTCGCCAGCGTAATCATGACCTGAAATCTGCCGTTTACAGCGTTATTGAGAACAAAGCCGGTGCAGCCCTCGAGAAAATTGAGCAGGTGTCACCGACGACGGTGCCGCGTATGGGTAACACCGTCTCCCCTGCCGGCTCGGTTATTGAAACGGATTCGCCGGTGTCCGCCATTATCCGGGACTACATGAGCCGGACGCCGGACGCCCGTGAGCGCACCATGATTGTGGTACAGCTGCATGAAGACCGGCAGGGGATCAACACCGGCATTCATCAGGCAATGGTGGATGAGAAAGTGTTGGGGGATAAGGCGATAACCGTCCCGATACTGGATCGCATTACCGGGGGGCGCCACGATTTTAACCGAATCAATGACTGGAAGGCGGGGCAGGTGGTGCTGGCCAACGAGCGTTATCTGAGCGTGACGGGCGTGGACAAGGGCACGGATCGGGTGTTTTTGCGCGATGAGAATGACCGTATGCACTATTACTCCCCGGCGGAGCTGAATGTGACCGAGATTGAGGTGTTTGAACGGCGTGAGATTGAGCTGCGGGGAGGTGACAGCGTGCGCATGAGCAAAACGCAGAAGCAGGCGGGGCATGATGCTCATGAACAGTACCGGATTGAAACGCTGCGGGACAACGGCGAGGTGGTGCTCAAAAATGCCGGGGGTGAAAAGGTCATTACGCCGGGCAGGACGCTGGCAGACCAGCACATTGATTATGCCTGGGCGGTGACGGGCTACGGCGCACAAGGGGCCAGTACGGACTATGTGATTGCCCTGGAGGGGACGGACGGTGCGCGTAAGAGAATGAGCGGCATGCGGGCCTTTTACATCAACGCCTCCCGCGCCCGCGACCATGTGCAGATTTACACTGACGGCCTGCGTGACTGGATGGATACGCTGCGGCAAAAGGATAACGGCCCGACGACTGCACATGACGCCCTGACACCCGAGTCCGAGCGGACACAGGCCCGGAGTATCTGGGCAATGGGGCAGCCGGTGGGCAAAACGGCAATTGGGCGAACCTACCTGCGGGAACAGGGGTTAAAAGAGAACCCCGTAACGGCGCGGATTATTCCGCCGACCAGGAAATATCCGATGCCGCATCTGGCGTTACCGGTTTATGACGGCAACGGCAAAACGGCGGGTCTGACGATGTTTCCTCTTCAGTCAGACACCGGCCAGATACAGACCGGGCCGGTACGCCAGCTGACGACCGAGGGCGCCCAGGCGGCGGTGGTACAAAAAAGCCGTAACGGTGACACGATTGTAGTCAGCGATATGACGCAGGCGCTGGCGGCGGCGCGAGGCAACCCGGCGGCAGGCGTATTGCTGCTCACCGGTCGGCAGATGCCGTCCGCGCAGCTGCTGAAAGTGGCGGGCGGGGGGACTGACCGGACAGTCAGGCCGGATGCCACGTTGCTCAGGCTGGTCCAGTCTGAGTTGCAGGAGATCCTGCGGTATCTGCCGGCAGAAGAACGGCCGGCGGATGAGTCTGCCCTGCTTCGCCAGGCACTCTGGGCTATTGAAGAGACGCGGCATCCCCCGTCTGAAATTCAGCTTCCCGAGACTAAAGGGCAGGATGTGTCAGCTTTGTCAGCACAATTGGTAGAGCGTGTCGTTCAGAACATGCGGCAGGAAATACCGGTGCTACCGGGTGAGAAACTGCCGGACTACGCCGCGCTTATCCGTCAGGCATCCGGCCTGATTGCCCAAAACGAAGCCCTGCAGGACAACAACGGTGCCATTCGGGCCGTGCTGGCCACCCTTGCCGGGGCGGGTCAGTTTGCCAGTGCAGTATTGCCGGCTGAAAACGCACAGGGAAGCCTGGTGTCGGCAGAAGCACTCCGCTACGTGCAGGCCGAGCAGGATAAAGCGCACGGCACCGCTAAAAACCCACAAAATGACCTGTCAGAGCGGGCGCTGGCCAGCGCGGCGCGTGAACTGGAAAAACAGGGGCAACTGACGTTACCGCCCGAAAGCCGGGGCCGGGAACCGGAGCGGGAAGAAATTACCCACGAAGCCGCCCGACATATTCAGAAAGAACGTTAATCAACACCGCGACATACCGCTGGCAGCGGCACAACCTTTTATTCACCGGTGACACCGGGATCCTTCTTTGAGAGACATCATCATGACAAACCGTTTTAACGCGGCGGCGCTTTCGCTCGCCCTGAGTTTTACTTTCGGTTCAATCCACGCCGGCGCCGCAGAGCCTGAAGACTTCACACCGGCGCAGCAGTCACGCATCGGCGAGATTGCCGCCGATTACCTAGTGGCCCATCCGCAAGTGCTCATCGAGGTGAGCAAAAAGCTGCAGGCGCAGCAGGCAGCCATCAAGGCACAGCTGATGGCACAGTCGGTGCTGAAGGGACACCGGCTGCTGATGCAGCTCGACGGCGTGCCAGTGAAAGGCCCGCAAAATTCGAAAGTGATTATGACGGAGTTTTTTGATTACGAATGTATCGCCTGCAGCATGATGGCCCCGGTAATGGAGCAGGTCATGGCCAGTAATCCAGGCGTGCGGTTTGCTTTTCGTGACTGGACGATTTTTGCCGGGCATTACCCCGAGTCTACGCAGGCGTCACGCCGGGGTCTGGCCATCTGGAAACAGAAGGGGGCTGATGCCTATATGGCCTACCACAACGGGATTTACGGCACCGGCCATAACGAAGGGAAACTGACGTCAGACGATATTGAAAAAGTGGCCACGGCAGCGGGCGCAGGAGAAGAAGACGTCGCGAACCGCGCAACGGCAGATGCCCTGATCGCGGGTAACAGTGCGCTGGCCGAGCTATTGGGATTAACCGGGACGCCGGGGATCATCGTGATGCCGGCAGAGAACGCGACCGCTGACAACACGACGGTCATTCCGGGCGTCGTGTCCGCTCAGGTGATGCAGCAGGCCATCGATAATGCGATGAAATAAGGCGAGGTCGTGCAGGCCACCGGGTTTGAGGTGGCTTTGCGCGGTGTTGGGAGAAAAACGATGAAGGGTGAAAAAGCACTGTCGATCCACTTTTTTGACCTGCATGGCTTTATGTTCAGCGATGATGATATCGAGCATCAGCGGGTGTGTTTCAGAACCCATCCGGGATTGCACCACGAGGCACTGAAGGTGGCCATTACCTGTCTGACTAAGTGCGTGCCGGAAAACCTGACCTGGGACGCGTCCTGTGGCGAAGGTTCCTTTTGCCTGCTGACCGCCAGTGTGTCATCAGGGATTTATGCATTGCCCTACCAGGAGGAAACAGACTGATGAAGAACAACAGATTGCGGGTGGCCTTACTGGCCATATTATTGAATGTGGGCGTTTGCACCGCCAGCGCGGCCCCGTCGGTACAGGTGGGATTCTCACCGGAAGGCAGCGCGCAGCAGCTGGTACTGCAAACGGTGAATGATGTCCGGCAAAGCATTCGCCTGATGGGGTACTCGTTTACCTCGCCCGACATTGCCGGGGCCCTTGTCGAAGCAAAGAAACGGGGCGTCGATGTCCAGGTGGTACTGGATGAGGGCGGCAATCGCGGGAAAGCCAGTGTGGCCGCGATGAATTTATTGGTGAATGCGGGGATCCCGGTGCGCACCGTCAGCCAGTTTAAAATAATGCATGACAAGGTGATTATCGTTGATGGCCAGACGGTCGAAACCGGATCATATAACTATACCCTGTCTGCCGCGCGTTCGAATTCGGAGAACGCACTGGTACTGCATGATGTGCCTGACCTGGCACAAACCTACCTTGCTCACTGGCAGTCCCGCTGGCAGTTAGGTAACGACTGGCATTCTGCTTATTAGCGTTTAACGAAACTCAGCCATCACTTCAATAATGTGGGCAGCGCGCCAACGTTGCTCATGCCTGACATAAAGTTAGGTCACCGATTTAAAAGTCTGTAGTATTCTCTGCATATTCTCTTATAAAACATGAGGAGGCGGAGATGCCAGAAGCTGACAATGTAAAAACTTCCTCATCGGATTCAAAACGCGCATATCGAAAAGGTAAACCAATGTCTGCCAGCCAAAGACAGCTGGCCGCTATTGCACGTAAGCGTGAAACGCATAAAGAAGTTAAGGTCTTTGTAAGAAACCCCCTTAAAGATCGCATGATTGAAATCTGCGAAGAAGAAGGGCTTACACAGGCGCAGTTTATTGAAGGTTTGCTCGAGCGGGAATTGCTTGAACGTGGTGTTTTAGATGTAAAGACTTCACATTCTTGATAGCTGGCACGTTGAGTGCTAGATTACTGATCGAGTAGATGATTTCTGGCTGGCCACGCCATAAGGTGGCAGGGAATGGGTGCTGATTGAGATACTTACAGGCCCATAAAAGCAAAAACCCCGAAAATCTTCCTAGGTTTGGCGACTAAGGAGAAGATAATCGGGGCCTACTAAAACTGTATAGAGTTGTTGCTCTATGCAGGGAGTATAGATTTATGCCTTTTAAAGGTCAACTCCTCCTGCGCAACATAAGCGTTGGGAGCCGTGTCTGAGCAAATATTTCCATTCTCACCGGTAGCAAACAGTGTTTCTGCCAGTGTTTATCGTCCTTCGCGCCGGGGTGAAGCTAACCGTCTGCGCAAAGGCCAGTCGAAGACGCACCGCAACAACCAGCCGGCCTACACGGGCAAAACGCCGCGCGGCATGGCTGCAAAAGTGGTGGCTTGCTTCCGTCAGCATGACTGGCGGCGAAATGCCGATTTGATCGCGCTTCGCCGTACTGGTTACACGCCTTACTCCCGGGCGTCTGACCCTTCCTTTATCCCTAAACCCATACGTATTACCCCACGCTCTGAGAGCCATGAGGCGCTGACTTCTCTGTCCCTGGTTCTTGCCGCAAATTGTGACTACAGCCCGGACGGCGATTACCTTTTCGAAATGATGCTGCCGGTGGAAGAGATTGCCCGCCGCATGAATGCGCTGCACGTTTATGAGAACGGTCGCAAAGCCTATGACGTTCTGCTCCATGCCCTGCGGGTGATGGAGCAGCTGGACTATGTGGTGATACACCGTGACCGCGACGCCGATTCTGGCCAGAACAAGCCCATGCGTATTTTTCTCACCGACAAATGCTTTACTTCACGCGGCATCGCCGTTGAAAGCATCCGGGAGTGGTTGCATAAATATCGCCGGTGGGCGGTAGCCAGCGGACTGGCGGAGTCGATGCAGCAGAAATACCAGCGTCACCTGCTGAAAATGGCACGGCTGGGCATCAGTATTGACCGCCACCATTCACTCAAAAACCGGCTGAGACGGATAAAACGCTGGGTTGTCAGCCCGGAGCTGCGCGATGAAAAAGCGCGCACTGAGGCGGATATTGGCGCCGTTCTTGACGAACAGGCGCGTAAAGTGCGACAGCTGCGTCCGGCCAAAGAGACAAGCCGTTACCAGAATGCCTGGCGTCGCTATACTGCCGCCGGCCAACTGACGATGGTCGCGCAAATTTCACTGGAAAGCGCTCTCAAAGTCGAGTTCCCGACGCTGCTGGCCACCAATGCCGAGAAGTTCTATCAGATGTTACTTGAACGCGCCGGCGTTCCTCTGTCTTAACCACACCTATCTAAATAAACCTTCCCCCTTCCTGCGATTCTCGCGGGCCTGATGCTGGCATTTTTTCCTGTCCCGGATGCCTGGCAGGCTTCCCCACGTCTGTTACCAGTCCAAATGCGCGCCGGCTACGGTCGAAGCGTTATCTCCGCGCGTCGCTAGCCAACGTGTGATTAATAAATAATCGTTTAAATTCGAAGAGATAATTCTCCCAGTCGAGGCATCCCATTAACTTCGAAAGCCCCTCCTTAGATATCATTAATTTCGAACGTTACTTCTGAACAAAACAAGCTTTCTAAAGAAAGAGTACTCCTGAGCCAGCCTACGGCATGGCATTGGAGTAGGTCCCTTCGCTATGCTCAGGGCAACGACACCTGATCAACAGCATCATCGGCAAAGGCAAAGAAGAAGTAGCTCCTCGGACAAGCCGGGGCATAACATGCTTCATATTAGTTACAACATTCACTAGACGTTAACCACATCAACCCCCAGCACCGAGGCAGCACGCACCCCCTCCGCACACCTGAAAAGCCTCCCCGCCCCGGGCCAAAGGCCCGGAACAGATTGGCTTTAGAAGTGAATGTTGTAACTACTGAGATTAGTGTCGCTTTGAGAGGTGTGGCTGTTGGGATTGGGGAACACGCCCGTAAGCGCCAAAGGCGCTAACGCGGAGATACGCCCTGGCTTCGCCAGGACAACTCCGACCGCGTACATAAGCAACTTATTGTTGTAAGCGGGATGGTTCTTGCAGGGCGAGGAATGGACATCGGTGGAATCTATCAAACCTGGGCGGCTACGCCGCGTCACCGGCGACGATTGACTGAAGGGTCATATGACATATTGGTTGTCGCCTTCATGCGCGTACGCGCATAAAAAGGTAAAGTCTAACCAGAGATGGCCGATATATCTTTTTTAAGGAGATTTTATGATGATTAAGAAAATGGCTATATGTGCGTTTCCAATGTTGCTTATCAGCACATTTGCAAATGCTGAACAGACTACAAATCAGTGGCAATTAGTGAAAGGTTCAGACAGTAAAGACTTCCAGATTATCTGCTTTACTGATAAAAAGCAGACACTATATATTCGCAAAGATAATGGAAATAATGAGTATCGAGTCGCGCGAAATATCATCTTCCAGACACTGCCTAACAACACCACAATTCTCAGCTTCAAACGCGGATTTGTTTCAGCTGATAAGGATATGACGTACATCCCGTCTGCAAGTGAGCATTGCGAAATTACTGAACAATAATTTTGGGGGTCTGAAGCCCAACTGTACGCTAAGTGTGTTTTATGAGCAGAATGGGCGAGTAAAGAAAAGAGGTTTTTCTTTACTCTTCCCGTTGATAAAGGCACATGGCCTTATGACTTGTCAGCGATCCCGACCAGCGTACTGTGGTTTGTTGCCCGACAGCTGGGAATATCCGATACCGGGTATGAGTGGGCAACCCCTATTGGTTCGACGCCTGATTGGCAGCGTTGGAATCACTATTTTTCTCAGCGGGCGCGCCAGGTGAACCACCACAGAAATGAACAACGACAAAAAGTCGCGGTGAAGCTGAAGAAGGCCGGGGCAAACATCCAGCAAGTATGTCGATGCCTGTCACTCACGCGCAGTGTATTTTACGCCCGGAGCCGGCGGCCAGCTCTCAGAGCAGACGTTCTGATGCTTCATGCGGCGGCCAAGCATTTTCATGCTGAAATGGATGCAACGTATGGTAGTCGGCGCATGTGTATTGAGCTGCGTGCACAAGGTTTTAATGTTGGCCAATACCGTGTCCGTCAGATAATGAAGACCCTGATGCTGGTTGCGAAGCGTCCCGGACGTCATCGCTATCCACGTGGTGGTAAACCGGCTGTAGTGGCGGCTAATCTGTTGAATCGACAGTTTAATCCAGAGACATTAAATAACTGGTGGTCAGGTGATACCGCCTATCTTCGTACCGCTCAGGGCTGGTTATATCTGGCTATTGTCATGGACTTATGTTCAAGAAAAATAGTGAGTTGGGCCTTCTCGGACAAACCGGACAGCGCCCTGACTATCCGGGCATTACGACTGGCGGTTAATAAACGACGGCCAACAGGCCCAGTCGTATTCCATAGCGATCAAGGTGCTCAGTATACCAGCGCCCAGTACCAGTCCTGCCAACAGGAACTGGGTGTGATGGGCAGTATGAGCCGCAAGGGTAACTGTCTAAATAACGCCGTTACGGAGAGGTTCTTCCGCAGCCTGAAAGCAGAGAGAGTTAACTACCGTCGCTATGAAACCCGAAGTCAGGGCATTGCGGACGTTATCGATTATATCGACAGTTTTTATAATCTGAAGCGTCGGCATTAACGGCTGGGCAATATATGGCCGAATGAATATGAACGCCGATTACAACAATGTGCCTAAATCCGTGTCCGGTTTTAGTTGACCATTAAAATGCTATCTATTTGAAATATTGATGGTTTAATTTGTCAGGCTATCACTTTAACATATTCATAGCTCATGCAGGTTCATTCGCCGCTGGGGGCGGTCGCATTCGCTATAAGAATGCTGCGTCAATTGAATAAGTTTGGCCGTAGCTTAGGGGGTAGATGAGAGTGGGTGTTAACAGATTCGATGCTGAACTTATTCAACTTAACAACGAACTTGAGAAAAACCGTCGCGAAGCTGAGCACGTCAGGGCCGACATTGTTTTCTTTGAAAATTTCGATGAGCCTGTGGCGCTTAAAGAAAATATGGGTTTCGCAGAGTTGCTCAGAAAAAAGAAAGAGGCATTTAATTACCTGCAAGTCCAGCCCATCAATCTCCCGCCGCAGGGGTTCTTTGATCGGATTTTTGATCTGGCTGGTTCTTACAAAATTCAGAAGGAAAAAGTCGAAGATGAACATAGGCGCAATAAGGCGAGATTGTCCTCAGAGATATCCAGCCTGGATTTGACCATCAAAGCCGGTCAGGAACGCATCGAAAAATACTATTCGCTTGATGAATACCAGCTGCGCGCCATGCTCAGAACCTATGAATGCCGGGAAGAAATGTTACTAAGCAGCATCCAGCGCGTCTCGGCAAAACGTGAGAGGTTGATCCAGGTTGTCGGCCCCTTACTGAAAGACGTGGCGCAATATCGCCAGCAGGAGTCCAGCTATCTGCATGAACTCAACGCCTGTCAGTCATTCTCGCAACAACTGGTTCTTTACAGTGATGATCCCGTTCAACGCCGCCAGGTGCATGAGGCCTGTGCCGAACAGTTCAACGGTAATGGCCGTCCTGCTGATGTGGCTTACGAGTTGAATAAACAACTGCAAGCCACACAACAGCAAATCAGCAAGCTCGAAGATCTCATTAATCGCGCCATCGGGAACATTGAATCAGCCACTGATGCCTCATCTCAGCGCGAAGGTCTGCATACAGGGCCCGCTATTTCATGAGCAAAACGACAAAAATCAAAGACGCGCTTGATCAGGGAACCTTTCAGTTCCAGGGAATATGGAATCAGGTCCAGGGTGATGCGTTAAATAAAGCGCTTAGCGATTATGGCAAGGGCATTCGCAAATCTATTTCGCTGAAAAATGGCAACGGCATTAATGGCCAGTCAATCGACGTGCAGCAGGGCTTCGCCGCAGAAGCGCATCACGTCGGTTCTTTCAATATTGAGGCGGCTGCCAAAGGAAAGAATAATCATCGGGCGACGCTGGATGTTGGGCAGGTTAATGATCCGGTTGCGGATATCCATGTGAATACGCCGGATGGCACCACCCGCCATCAGGTTAAATTTTACAAAGACGGCAAAAGTACCGCTGACGCGCTGTCACCCGAAAAATACGATGGCGTGGGGAAGATTGTTCCCTCTGATCAGGTGGAATTCGTTAAGGCCGCGGCGCATAAGCAAGCGCAGCGTAACCAGGATACGCGCCCGAATGTTTCACAAAGCAATCAGGACACCGCAAATAATGCGACTGACAAGCTCACCTCCGCCGACGGAGCTATTTCCAGCACCGGGTTAAATCGCAAAGGCGAGGGAAGTGCAGAGGAGTTAGTCAGCGAGGCGAAAAACAACCAAAACGGGCCTGAATATAAGGAAAAGGCGCGCGTCAGGCAGGAATTCAATGGTATGCAGTACCGCAATGCGGCACGGGCGGGAGCGATTGCTGGCGCGGCTTCGGAGTCGGTGTCCATTATGCTGGAATATATGCGCAGCGACGAACCGCTGGATATGGATATGTGTTTTGAAGCCGCCCAGCGCGTGGTACTGAGTTCCGCGAAAGGGGCGGGTAATGCCCTGCTGATTACGGGCATTCAACACGCAGGCCAGTCATTGCTTGACGCAACCGTCGCGCAGACAGGAAAAACCCTTGGAGGCACGTTAGGCAAACACCTTATCAAAGGTAATGTCGCTGCCGCCGTCGCCCAGATCACCGTCAATCTTGCTCATGACCTGTTCAAATTTTCCCGGGGGGAAATTGACAGTATCGAGTTTGCCTCTTCTACGATTGGCGGGACAGTGCAGGTTGTCGGGGGAAGCCTGGCATTCAGTCTGGGTGCGGGCGTGGGGACCTATCTAGGGACGTTTGTCAGCGCGTCGATCTCCGGTTATGCCATCGGCGGAACCACGCTGGGCGCGCTGGGCGTTATGGCCAGTGGTGCCGTATTTGCGATCGGTTTTTCGCTGGCAGCAGGCGCGTATGTGAATTACTTTTCCGCGCGAGGACTGAAAATTGCCAATGACGATCTCAAATCCGCGCTAGAGAAGCTCCACGGCAGTGCTATAGACCTTTCTCAGTATGCGGGTAAAGTAGGCACCATGTCTGAACAGGCGTTCTCCTGGACAGATTTGTTGCCTTTCAGCGGCGTGATTTCGGTCATCTCTGAATACAGCACCCGCAAAAATCATCTCAAAGCCGTCCAGCGCGATATTTATGCGCAAATCGATGCATTACCTGAGCAGGAACGACAGCTCATGCAGGAGCTGGCAGCCGCGTACGCCCAGGAAATCAATCATATTGATGCTCAGTATGAAGCGGCGAGGAGAAGCCTCACCGACCAGGCGTTCGCCCGAATTGACGCGTTTAGCGACGAGCTGAACACCCATCTGCAACGCCAGTATCTGATGTTCACACCGGTGCGCAGGAACTATTTAGCGCACGCCGAGCTTCTGGATACCGAACAACGAAAACAGCAGGAAAAAAACACGCGTCTGCAATCCTTTGCCACTGAGCTGTGCCTGTTGCAGGACAAACTGAACACCATTGATATCACCGCGCCTGCTGGCGTCGCACTCAAAAAGGAAATGCAAAATATCATCCTCGACCGGATGAGCATGATTATTCCTGACAAGACGGGCTGGGATCAGGCCTGTGATTTCCTTGAGCTGCACTGAGGATTGACAACGTATGCTATTGAAAGCATTTTCTAAATGGTGGGCCGGGTCAAAACTGCAGGAGGAAACTGCGGTGACGCAGGCCCTGGTCCGACGCCTGGAAAATGAGCAGGCGGAAGCGAGCCAGCGTATCAATTCCAAAAAGGAAGAATACGCCCGCCAGCTTATTGCTCACCAGGACAAGCGCAACACTGAGCTTGGGCAATATCTCGCGTTCCTGAATAGTCAGTTGGAGAGTGCAGGCGCCTATGTTGCTATTCTTAACAACTTCCAGAATCTCATCATGCCATGCATTGAGTCATGGATGAACGTTGACCTTTGTAAGCAAAATATCATCATTATCAATGATAAAATAAAGGCTATTCATTCCACGATCTCATTAATGGATGCTTGGCGGGAGGAGTTGAATAATCAGGCTCAGCGACAAAGTCGGCAGACGTGGAGAGAATTCACGGCTCAGCGGCCGCTCACTGTCACCGGCGACTTCATCACTAAAACCCTCACTTCCATAGAACGCTCTGCCAAAATCAGCAACGATGATTTTAATTTTGAGTTAAACCGCCTCAAAAGCCATCGCTCCGAACTATCAAAAAGCCTGGCTTCACTCCGGGTGCAGCTAAATACGCTTTACGAGGAAAGGCGGTCTGTTGAAGCATTGCATGATGCAAACAAGAGCGCGTTAGCCGAAGAATATACATTGTGCATTGCGTCATGGAATATCCTGAGCAAGCGGTTTGAAAATTATTACGCCTATGAATTAACCCATAACACCTATGCGGACCACTGGCTTAGGGGGCTTAACGAGGGTGGTTCACTACCTGAGATCATTAAAGTCATCGGCACAGCAACAGAGATCATCAATTGTGCCAGCGAAGTATTGAGCAACCTGAATGAGCAGTACCAGCCTTATAAAAGGCGGGTGCAGGCTGCGCATGATACTAAAAACTATCCCGCGTCATTCCCCAATGATAAGGCAGAAAAAAAGCGGCTGGCGCCCATGGTGACGGCAGCGTTTAAGGACAAAAAGGAACTGATTACTGCGCGTGCCATTCTGTTTGCCCGTCGCGAAGAACTTAAAGGTTTTGTTGAAAAAATTAAACCGCTGCATCCTGATTCAGCGATCGAAAGCGTTTGTGAAATGCTCAGCGCAGACCGTGATTTTAATGCGTTTTTTGCCTTCGGGTTTAATACGAAGAAACAGAAACGCTCCCATTGGGAGAAAAAGAAGGCAGAAAATGGAATCACAACTTGAAATGTCATTTATCTGGCGGCGATCCTCGAAAAAGGAGAGCCTTATTGCCGTCACGAAGGCCGTCAATGCGGGCTTCAATACCAGAGAAAAGCTGGTTTCATCCCTGCCTCAATTCTCGCTTTACCGAATTGCGTTAGCCATTGATGCACTAATCACCGCGGATATGGCTGAGAATAATTTTGGTGTGTTAACCATTCATCCGGACATGAATATTGTCTTTGAACTGGTTGCATCAACATTCGTATTGCCTGTACCGGCACAACAGATGGATGCCACGACGCGTCGCATGATTATCAACAGGCTCGGTTGCAGCAATCCGGCGGGCGTCGAATCGCTCCTTCACCTGAAGATTGAAGAGGCATAAATGGACGATCACGCGCTGAACCTGTTTCCGGAGCCGGGTGCGGTTAACGATTTTATCGGTCACATTGATCACTGGCTGGAATACCTGTCTGAACTGACGCTGACCGCAGACGATCGCACGCTGCCTAAGCTCCGACGTCAGATCACCTATCTGCTCAGGTTTCGGGATGGAGCTAACTGTAATATCAACCAAAACCGGTTGTTGCAGTATTATTATACTCACCCGGCCAAGGTTAACGGTGATGATCTCTCTCTGCCAGGGGAACGATGTAACGCCGGGAACCTGAGGGCCGGGGCAGAAAACAGCGACAAGGTTCAGACTTTCCTAGAGGAGTTCCATACCAGGGAAGGCGGAAGCACCATGGCGATAACGCCACAGGCTCCCATTCAATCCAGCTATCAGGCTGGCGATCCTGCTTTTACCTTAATCGGCAATGCACTGGCCGCTGAAGATTTCTTCTGCATACAGGGGCCGCCCGGCACCGGCAAGACGACGGCTATTGTGGAGATCATCTTGCAAACGGTTAAAGCCAAGCCCGGCGCACGGATCCTGATTAGCTCCGAGACCCACGTCGCTGTAGATAACGCCCTGGACCGCCTCGCTCAGCAATGCGCACCGGAGCTGCTGAACTCAATACTGCGCTACCCACGGTATTCCATCACCGAATTCGAGTGTCCCGAGACAAGACAAACGGATGCGATGAATCGGGCCGATGCACTGTGGCATAACGCGTACCGTGCGGCCCCTCAGCTGACCATGGACCTTTGGGAAACGTTAAAGCAGGGGACAATGGATGAGAACGGCAGGATGAGCCTGCCGCGCTGGCAGGCGCGCAATCTGGCTGAAATGCATCAGCTCATCGGTGTGACCTGTAATCAGATTGACCATTTATTCGATGATGAAACTGAGATGTTCGATCTCGTTATCGTCGATGAGTGTTCCAAAGCAACGATGCCCGAATGGCTGATGGCGATGAGCGTTGCCCGCAAGTGCATTCTGGTTGGCGATCATAAGCAGCTGCCCCCCACGTTCTGCGCCGAAGAATCCGAAGTATTGACTCAGATGGATGAACATAAAGAGCAGTTGATCCGCAATGGTGTGCTCGAACGGTTGTTCGAAAACCTGCCCCCGAAGATGAAAGGGATGCTCAACAGGCAGTTCCGTATGCTTCCCCATATCGGTCAGTTCATCTCTCATCACTTCTATAAGGGTGAGTTGCAGCACTATCGCACCACTACAGACCACGAGTTTCAGGACTTTGGCTGGTACACCTATAAGTCGCGCGGGCTTCGTGTCCCGGCCCAGCAGGGCAAAGAAAGGAAGATTCTTATTAATGAAGCGGAGATCAGCATCATTATGAGCCGGCTCACCGACATATTTGAAACCCTCAAACGCTCCGGCAGCAGGAAAAAAATCAGTGTTGCTCTGATCACACCCTATCGCGCGCAATGCAAAGCCTTGCGTGAGACCCTGAGCGCCTTGGCGTTCAGCGAGTTTCTCGCCGTAGAAGTCGATACCGTGGATGCCTTCCAGGGACGACAGGCTGATATTGTGTTTTTCTCGTTCGTGCGCAATACAGGCCCTGCGACGTTCTACGCTGACGACCGGCGCATAAATGTCGCCATCTCACGCGCACGCGATGCCGTTTATCTGGTTGGCGATATTGAATATATCCGCAGTAAACGCCTTCCGGTGCTTGATGCTCTGGGTAGCTTGCCGGTTCTGGGAACTCATATGTAGCGCACCCGCTGATCAATGCCCCTCTCTGCAACTAAGATACGTTTAAACCGAATCGGGGTGGGGGTGTTCTTTTGACAATAATGAAGACATTACTGGCTGAGCAGTGGATGTCTTTATCTATCTATCGTGAGGCAAGGAAAGAGGAGGGGTCAGTGCTTAATATATTGCCGGTCTTGTTCAGTGAGACCAGTCATCTTCATAACATAGGCCCAGTCCGAACCGCTTTTCAGCATAGCCTGAGCCACTGGTTTAGAAGTCAGTGTAAAAGAGACAAATGAGCTACGTCATAAGCCAGGCTATGAGGAGGTAGTAAGCAGATATCTTTTACATAGCGGCATCTGATGGGGCAATTTAACATAAGTAGAATTGTGTGAACTTAACTTGTTGTTTAAAAATGAAATCACTATTTTGACATTTATTCTTGCCGGCTATCACTGCCATTCTCGGTGAGCCTCTTCTTTACTATACGGGGTCTGACGCTCAGTGGTACGAAAACTCACGTTAAGCAATATTTTCCTGCACTGACCCGACTTCGGCTGAACTGGACAAAAGCGAACTATCTGCGGGCTGAAACTATCACCAGCGCTAATGCCAGACTGGTTGATTTTCAGGCAACACTACCGCTGGCACAGATATGGGGTGGAGGAGAAGTGGCATCTGCAGATGGAATGCGCTTTGTTACACCAGTCAGAACAATCAATGCCGGACCGAACCGCAAATATTTTGGTAATAACAGAGGGATCACCTGGTACAACTTTGTGTCCGATCAGTATTCCGGTTTTCATGGCATCGTTATATCGGGGACGCTGAGGGACTCTATCTTTGTGCTGGAAGGCCTTCTGGAACAGGAGACCGGGCTGAATCCAACCGAAATTATGACCGATACAGCAGGTGCCAGCGATCTTGTCTTTGGCCTTTTCTGGCTGCTGGGATACCAGTTTTCTCCGCGCCTGGCTGACGCCGGTGCTTCGGTTTTCTGGCGAATGGACCATGATGCCGACTATGGCGTGCTGAATGATATTGCCAGAGGCCAATCAGATCCCCGAAAAATAGTCCTTCAGTGGGACGAAATGATCCGGACCGCAGGCTCCCTGAAGCTGGGCAAAGTACAGGCTTCAGTGCTGGTCCGTTCATTGCTGAAAAGTGAACGCCCCTCCGGACTGACTCAGGCAATCATTGAAGTGGGGCGCATCAACAAAACGCTGTACCTGCTTAATTATATTGATGATGAAGATTACCGCCGGCGCATTCTGACCCAGCTTAATCGGGGAGAAAGCCGCCATGCAGTTGCCAGAGCCATCTGTCATGGTCAAAAAGGTGAGATAAGAAAACGATATACCGACGGTCAGGAAGATCAGTTGGGAGCACTGGGGCTGGTCACTAACGCCGTCGTGTTATGGAACACTATTTATATGCAGGCAGCCCTGGATCATCTCCGGGCGCAGGGTGAAACACTGAATGATGAAGATATCGCACGCCTCTCCCCGCTTTGCCACGGACATATCAATATGCTCGGCCATTATTCTTTCACGCTGGCAGAACTGGTGACCAAAGGACATCTGAGACCATTAAAAGTGGCGTCAGAGGCAGAAAACGTTGCTTAACGTGAGTTTTCGTTCCACTGAGCGTCAGACCCCTCTTCTTATCTGTTTATTGCTTTTGCTTCCAACCTGGAAGGCCGTTATCAAACAACGTTGCATTAGGTAAGATCTGTACGAGAGGGATAAGGTTGTGCCTTGGATGATAGCGCAATAGTTCAACAACTGTTTCGTCTATCATCCACGAAGAATTTTCGTCGACGCGCGGCACTAAGTAGTGTGTGTTAACACGAATAAGTTGTGATTTGCATTTAAATTCATTAATTGCCTGGTTGTTTTTATCCCTTCTTAAATCGGCAACATCAACCTGAACATCAACATCGATCGCAATATGAGCTGCCCCTTTACCAAATTTCTCAAGCTGATCGTCGATATCTTTCAAAACGGAAGTCACATGGCGTGAACGCGCTGTAAAGGATTCTTCAGATACGCATTTCCAAGTTATAAGCGATGCGTGTTCAATTCTCTTTACAAAACGCGGATCTCGTTCATCTGGAGTACCTTTCCCATAAATATTATAGTTTTCATCTGACAAAGGGGAACCTTTGATAAGACGTGCGAGCTTTGTGTTGAACAGAAGTGAACCATGATTTAATATATCTGCTTTAATGGTTTTTATATTCACTGGTTTTATAAACCCGCTTCCGTGCTCATCATCCCATTCGTATAAATTATCACGGAATTTTTCTAAATGATTTAACAGATAATCTTCAGGTATATTTTTGATTTCATTTTTATAGATTATGTTTATCCAAAAATTTAGCTTTGATATATATATTTCCTCAATCACCTTATCAATGTGCTGCCGGTGTGAATCTTGTTCTGCGATGGCATACTGGCCTTTGCTCAGTCGTTTACATTCCACATAAAAAAATTCTCTACCCTCTTTACGCATTTTAAAGTCTGGCGTTTTTGCCCGTCCTTTTTCCTCAGGAATAAACTCTACATCAAAACCCTGGGTTGCATAATTACCGGCGATGATTAATTCAAATAGCGCCGAAGCCGGATGCACTGTGTGCGACTCAAGCATCCTCTTTGCACGGTCTTTGGCTCCGGGGATATTATTCAGGAATGAGATTATTAAACCCAGTTGTTTAACCCACGGGATGATATGAGACGCGGTTGTAATTTCATAAGCTCTCCGATTATCAAGTAAGGATTTAGCTTGCGAGAAAAAGCATGCGACTAAATCAGAGCCATAAGTGCCCACAGGAAAATCTTTGCCAAAGTTCTCTTTTTTCTGTGATTCAAGGATGTAATCTCTCTGCGATTTTACGAGGCGTGAAGTAAAATCGTTATTCCCGGGCACTAAGGAGCACAGCCATGCCAGGGCATTTTCAATATCAGGGTCAAATTCGATGCCATTACTTTTCATGAGAACTCCGATTTTAGATTGCTGAGGGTAAGTGGGTATGAGTGTGATAAACGTCTTATTCTGTACTTCCTGGCAACAGGGCTAAGCGTCTGGAGATGCTCCCCCTAAAAGATAACCAAAGGAATTTAAAAGATAAACAAGACACTGTGAAATTCGTTTGCCCGTCGATGATTGATATATGGCACCCTCAGTGAGTCGCCGGTCTACCTGAAATATTTACCGTCCCTGATCGTGTTTGATTATGGCTAGGGCGTCGGCCTCCGGCATCGAAAACTGAACGCGATAGCGGGCGGCCACGTCGAGGGCAAATATTTTGGTGTAGACCTCGGTCGATTTCATGCTTTTGTGGCCCATCAGCGCCTGGAGAACCTTCAGCGGCACGCCCGAGTACAGCATGTGCATGGCGTAGCTGTGCCGCAGCGTGTGCGGCGTCACCGGTATTGAAAAGGTGACGCCATCGGCTGCCGCGCGTGCGACCGCGTCGTTGAGCCAGGTGCGCACCGTGCGGTCGGTCACGCCCCATATGCGTACGGGCTCCATGCGGTCCGTGGCGGGATTGCGCCGTTCCTTGGGAATACGCAGCGTGGCCACCATGCTGTTAAAGCGGCTAAGGAACTGGTCATCGGACAGAGTGACCTGCCTGCGGGTGACGGCGTTTTTAGCCGGAGCGCCCGACCCGCGTTCCGCTTTTTCCTGACGCTGCTTCAGGGTGGACAGAGAGACGTAGGGATAGTGGTCGTCCAGATGAAAGTCTTCCCGGGTGAGTGCCACCGCCTCGTTGATCCTCGCGCCGGTGTTCCACAGAGTGGCTACCAGCGTCTGTTGGTACAGGTCTGGCAAATAGTGCAGCAGCGCAGTGACCTCAACGCCCAGCAGGTACAGCGGCATGTCTCCGTGATCCTTCGCCATGCGCCGCAGGGTAGTCAAACGCCGCCGCCTGCGCGGCGATTACCGTCCTGAAGGTGCCCGCCAGTGCTGGCGGCGAAAAATGGGTTGTCATTGGTGATCTCTTAAAGTGTCCGACGTTTTTTAGGGCTTTCAGGAACCATTGATGAGCCTAAAAGCGTTTCATGTATCACATTTCTTTCCTTGTGCGCTTCGTAAACCGGTTTCCACAACTCGCGCGGATCTGACCTCTTCACCAAAAGCATGAAGGCATCATCGATAACGATGGCATCCTTAAGAGCGTTGTGAGGGTAGTAGGCGTTTGCGCGTATAATCGGCGCTGGAAACACCCGCCAATCTCGGGTTCTTTCATCAGCGATTTCACAGCATGCGACCTCATTTCCACCAGCTATGTAAATGCGGCGCAGGATCATGCTGTCTTTAAACACCGGCGATTCCTGGTACCAGAGTTTCTCGTGTTGACGTCCGTATAAGAACTTCACTGCTTTTCCGAAAGATTTGAAGAATACATTGGATATTGTCATGCGGTTGCTATCTCCTCTAAGTCTGATGTCCAGCCCTTAAACCAGCCCGCGGGATCCTCCCCCTGCAGCAGCTGAGTCAGCCAGCGCGCCGGATCTCGGCGGGTCATCTGCCTAAAATACTGCGGGTGATGCTGCCCGAAGGTGCCCCAAAAATCCTCCTCGTCCTCCGCCGGCGTCCAGTCAAACGCGGGCAGCGGCATATCCCCGCAGCGGGTTTTGAGAAACAGCAGGAAATTTTTCAAATTTCCGTGGCCGCCGCCGCCCATGCCCGGGCCCAGCACAAAGGCTCCGGTGACGGCGCCTTTGTGCTGGGCCCGGTTTCAACTTCGCGTCGCAGGCAGAACAGCGTGCCAGCGCTGCGGCCGGTGGCAATGCGCATCAGCTCCACCTCAAACCGTCCCGTCGTCTCCTCCGGCTGAAAGAACGCGTGATAGGCATTCCCGATATTCTCCACCGGAAAAGGTGTGCCCCGGCCGGAGAGCATCCAGCCCGCGTCGGCATCAAACGCGGCCGCGAGGCGGTCCGCGAGCGCGAAGCTGAGATCGTCGCGGCCGTCCAGGCACTCCAGCAGCGTGGCCGGCGACGCCTCCCCGCTCAGGCGTGCGATGCGCGCCGTGTCCACCGGTTCACGGTAGCCCAGGACCTCGTCGTCGCGCAGACGGTCAAACAGCCACGCCAGTCGCGCACCGGTTTCCTGCCGCCAACGATCGCGCATGCTCGTTTCCGGGAGTGCCGCGTCGGGGAAGTAGTGCCGCCGCAGGGCAAAGCGCGCTTCGCCCTCGAGGGAGCGTTCGTTGACGGCGGCGGACTGCTCCATACGTTCGAAAACGTCATCGGTCAGGTTGGGGTCAGTTTGGAGATCGGATATTATTGTACGGTAAGCCTGTTTTTTGAACAGACGTACCTATGACAGTAGGGTGTAGTCCACTGCTATACGCCGTTTACCGTGGATTTTGTCTAATAGGATAATCTAAATGCGATACTGAATACGCGATAATTTAAAAGTGATAGCCACGGGCGCAAAATCAAGCCATTACGGCTGAGTGGTTAAATATTGCGCTAAACGTACAATAATTCCCGATCTCCAAACTGACCCCAACCCGGCCAATTAGCCCGATCTGTTTCAGTCTGGCTCGATTCTGTCGGGCTGTGACGCTCAGAGCATGTGGCAGACGCGAAAGATCTGCTCACGTAACCAGAGGTGCGCTACGTTACTGGAATCGCGCTTATGCCAGTAAAGATTCCAGCTAAAAAGGGGCGCGTCAAAGGGCAGCGCTTTGATCACCAGGCCCGAAAAATGTGGGGGCTTGCCATTTTCTCAGATACCACCGAAATCAGATCGGTTCTGGCCAGCACAAAGGGCAGAGTCAGCCAGTGCGGTATGGTCACGGCAATGTTACGTCTTAGGCGTTTTCCCGCAAGCAGATCGTCGACAAACCGGACATCTGATGAGCTGGTCGCCACATGCAGGTGGCCGATGTTCAAAAAATGCGTCAAGGGTGAGCTCACCGGACGTAAGCGGGTGGTAGCGGGTATCAGAATTCGATGTAAAGTATATTGTGTCTTTGCACCTTACATTTCGTGTTTAAAGAGGGATTATGATTAATAAAATTATCGTGGGTGTGTTGCTTGCATGCGTTTCCGGTAGTGTTTTTAGTGAACCTTTACAAGAAGATAGTCAACCTATATCGCTGAAATTAAGTGATAATTCTTTGAAAGAGGTAAATACCTGCGAAGATTTTATCGCGCTTCGCCGTGCGGGTAAGACGGTGACCGACTTGCCGAATTTGCCCGACCGCTTTACTGATATGGCCA
>NZ_JAFMOX010000044.1 GCF_019049655.1 Rahnella rivi | reverse complement strand
GACCTCCCCATAAAAAATGAAGAAATACCGACCATACTTATAAATAACACAGCTGGGATCATTAATATAAATGCAACGATATTAGTTTTTAAATCTACCTTCAGAATGAAAGTTTCATCAAGGTTATTTGTACTAACATATTTATATGAAAGAGAATACCCCACAAATAAAAATACGCTAAATAGACATGTAATATAATTAACGAAAGATATTTCCTTATGCAATGGATAATTACTCCATGGAAAAACATTATTCACATATTGTAAGTATGAAGGAAATACAAAAAACCAAACTAAAAATATAACCCATTGCGAGATAAATAGGCCTGCTTTATTTCTTAAGATCAAGAATATAAATAATATTATATTTAACGATATCAAAATGAAATATGATAATTCAGGCATTTGCAATTCTCTCACCGTTCATGATAATCATCTGTCTCATTTCCCTATCTAATGTTTACAATATTATCTTTATATACTTAAGACATAGATTACTCACTTGAATTTAAGCCTAATTAAGGCTTGGCACTTAATTAGAATTTACATCCATCACGAATTAAATGATTCCATGTTTATTTGTGAATATTATTAATTATTATTATCTGATGAATACTTATAACCATAGTTATGGTAACCATATTCATGGTAGTTTGCGGATTTTTTTACAACGCGATTCAGAATGCAACCTTTGACTATTATTCCACTCAGTGCTAATCGATTAATACTAACCTCTACCTCTTTAGCTGTATTACTCTCGAAACCAACAACCAGCAACGTAGTGCCTACATAACGCCCAATGATAGCAGCCTCTGTTACGGCTAAAATAGGAGGTGTATCAATAATAACTAGATCATAATTTTCAGAAGCCCAGGTTAAAAGATTTTCAAACCTTGAGTTAGTTAGTAACTCCGCAGGATTTGGAGGAACCTTCCCTCTTGAAACATAATCAAAACTTATTCCAGATATTTTCTTTACGGCCCCAATAATTGATGATGAACCTGACAGTATTTCCGAAAGTCCAATATCATTATCTACGCCTAAAGCCCTATGCGAATCTCCCCGCCTCATATCTGCATCAATGAAAATCACTTTCTTACCAATTTTCGATATTACTTCAGCTAAATTACTACTAATAAACGTTTTACCCGCTTCAGGGCTGGCACCCGATATCATAAGAAGATTGTTTTTTGCATCCAGCATCGCAAAATGGAGACTTGTTCTAAGGCTTCTTATGGCTTCAATAGCAAGGTCTGCTGGATTTTCGCACGCTAACAATCCTGGGACATTAGCAGTTCTGTTATTATCTTTTATATTACTTCTCTTAAGTGACCATTCTGAAACAGGAACACTTGCATATACAGTTATCCCTAACTCTTCAAGCTGTTCTGGGGAATATAATCCTCTCCGAAGCATAAATATCCCGAAAACGACACTAAGAGATAAAAAACCACCTAAGATCAACCCCATTACTATTACCAATATTTTCCTTGGTTTTACCGGCTTAGGTTCAGTAACTGCATCATCAATTATTCTAACATTGCCAATTGCACTCGACTTTGCAATATTTAACTCTTGCTGCCTATTCAGTAGTTGCATATATACTGCTCTTCCTGACTCGACATCTCGGCTTAAACGAAGAACTTCTTGCTGTGTGGTTGGCATACTTGAAACATTTTCACTTAGACGATCTTTCTCTTGTTTGAGTGTCTGTCTCTTTTCAAGTAATGATTTATAGATAGGATGATCTTTTGTATATAGCTGAGATATTTCAGCCTCACGGAATGTTAATTCATTTAACTGATTATCTACATTGACAATTTGTTCTAGTACAGCCTTAGCCTCCATCGGTAAATCGATAGTATTTTTTTCCTGCCTATAATTGTTGAGTTTATCCTCAGCCAAGTCTAATTCACTTCTTACTTTTGGTAGTTGTAACTTTAAGAAGTCTAAACTTTTCTCATCCTGTGCAGCCTGCCTGTCAATATTTTGCGAAAGATAATTCTGAGTAATACTATTTAATATGTCCTTTATCAATACTGGGTTTGTGCCCGTGACAGTTAACGCAAGCATGCCACTATCCTTTCCTTGCTCAGAAACGGTGTAGTTATCTTGCAAATTATTAATTGCTTCCAGATTTGTGACCGATTTCAGTTCGAACTCATCATTTACCTTGCCAACAATACTATTAACTTTAATCGAAATCCCATGGCCATCTAATAGTTTTCCTACCTCACCTTTGATTTCGAAGTCTTTCCCAGTGATAACGTAATTATTTGCATCTATTACGGTTAATGTCACCTTAGGATCCTTGTCTCCATCTCGCGGTAAATAAAGCCGACTTATCTCAAGGTGTCCTGATTTTTGCCCCGTTAGCCTTGCCCATCCCCTGCCAAAAATGGGGAAGTATTCCTGTTTAACAACGGTTTGTAGGTTTAAGTCACTTACTGTTTTTCCCAGTATCATTCTTGACTGCAATAGCGTTATTTCAGGAGCAGACTGAGGAACTGCATCTGGTAATACTTGATTCAAACTTTCAAGTATTGCATTCCCAGCTTTCTGTTCTACTTGAACTAGCGAGTCAGCCTGAAATACCGGGGTTGCAAATAAAGCATAAATAACAGTGAGAATAGTAATAAAAGCAGTAAGTGTGATGATTAACTTTCGATGGTCAATCACTTCACCTATGATACGACGCATTGTAATTTCATCTGATTCTGTTCTATTTTTCTTGTTTAAAATATCTTGAGACATATATATTTTCCCTGATCAATTATCCATTCAGCTTTTGTAGCCAGGCTTGGCAGGACTGTTCAATTATTCGATAAACAGATTCAAAGGCCTCCTGACTCTTGCGATAAGGATCTGAAATTTCTCTACGACCATTCCAGTGCCCAAGCAGCATGATTTTACCGCGCGCTTCTGGTGCAACGCGGCTTATCTGTTCCTGATGGGATTTCTCCATGACTAAAATAAGATCGTACTGCCGGCCTAAGGCTGACGTAAATTGAGTCGCATGATGACCATCAAGCTGCAATTGATACTTTTGGGCAACCTTAACCGCATATGGGTCTGCAGGCTTGTCTACCATTGCAACAGTTCCGGCAGAGTCTATTTTCTTATCGGGTAACATCTGCCTCAGCAGCCTTTCAGCTATCGGTGAGCGGCAGATGTTGCCCGTGCAGACAATCAAAATGGCATCAAACATTATGGATTCCACTGCCGCACGAAACGACCGGCCTCAATCATGTCATGCACGCCTGTAATGGTCGGGACAATCTGGGAAATCACGCGGTTCCAGCGCACGATCGGCGCGGTGGTGACATAGACAATATCGTAGGGTTGCAGCTGGAATTCGGTACTCATTACCATCGACGCCGCATCTTTGGCGTTAAGCTGGTAAATGTTAGCGATCTTGCCCTGATTGCTGCCTTTCAGCGGCCTGATAACAAAGATCCCCGAGGCATCAGCCATGCTCTGTGAAATACCGTCTGAACTGCCCAGCGCTTCCGCCAGCGTCATGCCGCTGCGATCCATTTTGAGCGTGCTTTGTTTGACAACTTCGCCCATCACGAACACTTTCAGATCATCATTACGCGGCACAAATAAAATATCGCCGGGATAAAGCAGGCGGTTCTGGGTCAGGTCACCCTTTTGCATCAGCGCATGCAGCGAAATCTGCGTGTCTTTACCGTTGTGGTTTAGCACCACATTGCGCCAGTCAGCGTCCGGCGCTAATCCGCCCGCCGCGTTAATCGCATCAATCACCGTGAGAGGAATGTTAGTGATGGGCTGCTGACCGGATTTTATGACTTCACCGGTGGTGTAAATTTTCTGTGAGCGGAAAGCCGCAATACTGACGTCCACCTGCGGGCTCTCTATATAGGTCGCCAGGCGGGTGCTGATATCTTCCCGGATCTGACTGACCGTTTTACCCGTGACTTTTAATTTGCCGATATAGGGATAGAAAATCGTACCATCGGCATTCACCCAGTTGCCGGTATCACTGGCACTGCGATATTGCCCGGCAGGGGTGGTCAGTTCCGGGTGATCCCATACCGTGACCATCAGCACATCGCCCACACCAATACGATACTGATACGCTTTAAGCTGCTGATCTAATTCCGGATTGGGGCGCGCCGTGACAGCATCTGGCCGTAATCCGTCAACCAGTCGTGGCGTTAACGGATATACATTGACCAGTTTATCAATATCAAAATTGCTGTCCGGTTGTTCAACTACGTGCTTGTCCCCTGTATTTAAACTTTGTCCGGGTATGACGGTGCACGCACTCAATACACCGGACGTTAATATCACTAAAGAAATATTAAAAAAGCTATTTTTCATTATCTCACATCATCTGCTATTTAGTGTTAAATCTGCCTTCCAGAGTAATTCCGTATTCCCTTCCGGCAGTCGCGAATCATCATTCCTGTGTGAAGATATTAAAAAACAATCAAAAAATTCATGTCTACGACAGAGAAGCTCTGCTGACATGAAATAAAAGTCAGATTATTTATTTTGCAGATCTCATTATGGTAATGCGTTATTCAATGCTTGCCATGATCACAGGATAATTAATAGGCCCCTTCTTTTTTCAATACAACGCCGATGGTTTTGAACAGAATGGCAATATCATTCCACATGGACCAGTTTTTAACATACCAGGCATCCAGATAAACCCGCGTGGAATAATCCACCTCACTGCGACCACTGACCTGCCACAATCCGGTCATTCCCGGCTTGCTCAGCAGGTAATACTCGACCTCATCGTAATAACGCACCAGCTCCGCAGTAATAATGGGCCGCGGACCGACCAGGCTCATCTCACCTTTAAGTACGTTAAACAGTTGCGGTAACTCATCGAGACTGGTTTTTCGCAGGAAATGACCGATCGACGTTATGCGCGGATCGTTTTTGAGTTTGAAGGTCATGTCCCATTCCGCCCGGGCTTCTGCGTCACCTGCCAGCAACTCTTCCAAAACCTCTTTGGAATTAATCACCATCGAGCGAAATTTCAGGCACTTGAAGGGTTTGCCTGACTGCCCAATGCGTTCATGACCATAGATGGCCGGGCCACCATCTTTGCGGACCTTACGGGTAATGTAGATAAGCAGAGGCGATAACAGGATGATGATGCTCAGAGATGTGACGATGTCGAACAGCCGTTTGGTGACGCGCGAAGAAAATTTTGCCAGATTCTGATGCACGCGGAAGATCATCACTTCCTTGCTGAAAATAAACGACATATCGGTGTTATCCAGCGGCATACCGCGTAACGTCGGGATAACGGACACCGAACTGTAACCGTGGATCATAAATACCCGCAGCCATGCATTACGGATGCCGCTCTGATGCGACTCCACCGCGACAATAAACTGCGTTTTTTTATCGACATGCGTCCGTACCCAGTTCTCGTCAGAGGGCATGATACGTATGCCTTCAATCATATCTCCCGGCTGATCAGTACCTTCACTGGAAATAAACTGGGTGACGCGTAAACCCAGATTCCTGTCACTTTTGATGGCGCTATACGCTTCGCGGGCATTGTTGCCGCTGCCAATAATGATGGCATCGCGTTGCCAGAAGCCAAAGGCATGCAGCGCCTGTTTGGTCAGCATTCTCGCCACAGGGACCGCAATCAAAACAAGTATCCATGTCAGGACCCACAGATAGCGCGAGAAATACCATTTGGCGAAGGCGATCACCGCGATTTCGATCAGAGCAAAAATCAGCAATGTACGAAGGATCTCCTTCAGCTCGAACCAAAATGTTTTGCGATAATAATAGTGCCTGAGGCGCAGGTGAAACCACGCAACGCAGCAGAATGCCAGTACGCCATGCAGGACAATCCAGCCGGCGGTCTGAGCATCAGGAATACGTTGCTCAAAGTGAGTCATGACATTATTTAGGATGCCCTTCGCTATATAAAGCGAAAGGGTGAAACTGAGGAAGTCAGATAAAGCGAGAAATAAACTGGCGCAAACATTTCTGGTGAGAAATTTCATATACCCCCCACAATAAATAATCAACCTCCCTTTTCAGTGAGCCGAAAAGAGACGATATGATGGTGAATAAGATGCTGAGATTCAGGGCGTCAGCATGGATTTTTTTATAATCATGTTTTTTGATTGTGCCGTTATTTTCAGCTACGCTACCGCCCCTGGTTTACGGCCACCAATTTGCCAAAAAAAGAGTGCAATTATCCGGGCAGCAGGATCCCCTCACCTTGGGCATTCAGATGATGGCGATTCTTGCTTTAATGAATTAAAAAATTGATGCCTATTGATATTTACAGTGTCAGAAAAAAGACTGGATGAATTCCTCCTGACTGTAGGCCGACCATAATATGCCTTGCATCCCCTGGATCTGACTGCCTTTCAAATATTCCAGGTGGCGGGCGCTTTCAATGCCGCCAATAATAACGCCCTGACTGTATGGCTGAAGGTGCTCAATAATTTGTCGAAAAGATAAGGTTCCCTGGTGTTGCCAAAAAAAATGCTGACTTATTTTTATATGTTCAAACTTCTCATTCATGACCAGTGTCAGGCTGGTATTGCCTTCCCCAAAATGGTCAAGCCATAAGGGGCCATGCTCTGACAGCGCGTGCAGAACCGGGCGGTCCTGTTCGGCACTGAACTCGGGGAAAAACGCATCCAGCGTGAGTCTTATATAGTTGTGCTGCTGTAACACGTTGCGCATCGCTGCGTTATTCACGATATGGCTGGCAATCTCGTAGTCGATACGTATTGAAAGTAAAAAATTATTGTGGGTAAAGATATCGGCATTAATACAGGCCAGCGTCACCTCGTCGAAGAAGTTTTTGATTCTTTCTTCGGCAGATAAATGAAATGTCTGGCTCCCCGCGTCGTGCGGATGTTGTTTATTGGCAGCCTGATGCGCTGACTTTTTTACCAGTTCAAAACCCAGTATCCCGCCAGATACTGTCACTATCGGTTCAAAGAGATAACTGGAATCACTTCTTTTGACCGTACGCATCCCTTACCCCATGGCAAAAATAATACAAAGAGACATTATCCAAACCAGCAATAGGTGCCTGGTCTGTTAAAATTCAATCAGGTTATTCTGTTACCTACAGCATGCTTATGCAGAAAGAACAAAGCCGAACTGCTGCTGGCATCAACACCTATCTTTCTCAGAGAATTACACTTATGTACGCTGACCGTTTTAACGCTCAGTTTTAGTATGTTTGAAATACTGGTCACAGAAAGACCGGTCATCATCATGACTAAAACCTTTTCTTCCATTTTTGTGATTTTATAATCAAACGACTCCTTGTTACTGGTCATGTTCTGAAGCTGAATAAACTGCTGTATTGCACTGACTATCTCTGACAGCCCTTTTTTCTTTTTAAGAAATTTGAATTGTTTTTTAAGTAGTAACCCCAGCATCAGCATGTCTACTTCTGAAGAAATGATAAGTATTCGTTCCGGATCCAGCACATTGATATTTTCGTTTAAAAACTCATAACACTTGTGAAAGCCGCCTCCCGATGGATCAATAATCAGATAATCTTTTGTATACAAGTTCACCTCATCGTCACGGTTAAAAAAAATGACACCGTTAACGTAAGGCAGTTTCTTGGAGATTATTTCTTTTATCGCCAATTTAGTAAACTGGCACTCACTCCAGATTATTACCCGAGGCATTGGGCCGCCTAATAGTGTGGTTTTTAAAAACGCTCAGACACTTCTCTAACAGAGCGGGAAGAATAGAGCACTTTCATAACGCTTAAAAAAACGAAATTATTCATCATTGCTCACATCATATTTATTCCTTCCCAGTGACTTCCAGTAGAGTAATACGCAGCCAAAACTCTTCAAATCGTTTATCTCGCTCACTATTACACCCAACAATAGGTTTCACCGATCGATTTACGCTTTCTTATCGTTATTTACCCCACTCAACACTAGGCGTTGTCCTAGTAATCATTCGTATTCTCACTCGAATTGTGAGCCATGTAACGCTTTTAGCATTAATAAGGCTTGAAATCTAAGACCTTTCTTAAGCGCAATTCACAGGGTCAGAATAATTTTATTAACACGCGATTTGGACTGTATTTTTTGATTAGTACAGGATAATGAACTTTTTTAGTCGGAATTTTAGTTTAAGTTTTTACGCAAATTAATCACAAAATTATCGATACTGGGTAACATTCTTAAAAAAGTATTTAGAATCAAAATTCATTAGCCTTTTAATGCTGTTTATGAGCACAGATGTGACATTTTGAAACAGCGGCTGTTTTATAAGAGCATTCTTATTAAGCAGAGATCAGCTATTTTCGCCATTATTTCATGGCATCAGGCGTAATAAGTCATTTCATCTGGCAGTGAAATACTCAGAGCATTCTTAAGATAAAAATTCATTTAGGGAGGGGGGTTCTGCTGTTTATTAGAATTTTCAGGATTTTATAATCAAATGAATATTCTCACAGAGATAAAACCAGGGTGGCGGATTATTGAAGGGGAAAGAGAGATTACCGGGCGGGGGAAATTGGCCTGAGCCATCCTGCTGACAGTCAATAACGTGGTCAGCAGCCTGGTCACGTTATTGACTCATTGACGCCGGCGTTACTGCCGCAATGAGAGAGGGTTCAGACGTCACTTTGCGTAATACGCGTCAGGTGGATGACCAGATACAGCAGCTCATCGTTGGACATCTCCATCTCCAGCAGATTTTTAATGTAATCGCGGATCAGCAGAGCGCAGCGGTAAACGTGCGGATACTCTTTGATGACCTGTGAAAAGATAAAATCATCCTTTGAGACAACCTGCTGTTTCTCCACCATTCTTTGAATAAAGAACTGCATATGAACCAGAAAACGGGCGTAATTGAGCGACTCCGTGTCGAGCGTGAGACGAAAGTGATATTGGATAATATTGAAAATATCCTTCAGCATTTTCACCGCCAGCAGGGTGTGCTCCATGTTTTGCACATCGGTCTGACCGTTAACCAGATGAAAGGCAATATTCCCCGCCTCTTCCTGCGGGAGCTGGATATTCAGGCGCTGGTTGATGTACACCAGCGCCTGTGTGGCCACGCTAAACTCATGCGGATAGAAGCGTTTTACCTCGAACAGCAGCCGGTTCTGGATCGTGATGCCCTTGTGATAACGCTCAATGGCAAAACTGATGTGATCGACCAGCGTGAAAAAAATCTGCTCGTTGATCCGCCCCTTCAGCCCGGCGTTTGCCAGGCTTAAGATCGTCTGCACAATCTCAATATGCGCTTCCGGCGTATCTTCAATCAGACGAAGATATTCACGGCCTTTCTGATTATCTTGTACTGCATAGATTTTCTCGATGCTGGCCGGGTCGAGAACGTCACCCACTTTGCTGCCAAAGCCAATACCCTTGCCCATAACGATAACTTCGTTGTTATCGTGATCCGTTGATAGCACCAGGCTATTATTGAGTACCTTAATGACCTTCATCTTCTCAGCCAAAATCCTCTGTGTTAATCGCGCTGCACGCCGTTTGAGGCAATGACTCGCTGATACCAGCCAAAGCTGTTTTTTCTGATACGCCGCAGATCCATCAGGTCTTTTTCACCCCGGTTAACGTAGATAAACCCGTAGCGTTTGGCGTAACCCTGATGGGTGCTGACCACATCGATGGCCGCCCACGGACAATACCCGATAAGCTCAACGCCGTCGTTAATCGCCAGCTGCATCTGCTCAATGTGCTGGCGCATAAACGTCATGCGGTAATCATCATTCACGGATCCGTCCGGCAACAAAGTGTCCGGTGCGCCAATGCCATTCTCCGTGATCAGAATGGGCAGATGGTAGCGTTCGCAGACCTTGCGTAAGGTCAGCCGCAGGCCCACCGGGTCAATCACCCAGCCGTACGGCGTTTTATCCACAAACGGATTGTCAGCCGCGCGATAAACGCCCGGCTCACCGAGCATAATTTGCTGGTCGCCCGCCCGCGCGGTGATATCAGACGCATCGCCACGGCTGGCGGCAATGGTCGCGGTGGAATAGTAATTGATGGCGACGTAATCCGGTTTCCCCTGCAACAGAATGGCGGCATCTTCCGGCGCCATCACCGGCGTCAGGCCGCGATCTTCAAGATAACGCCACGCCAGCGCGTTGTAACGGCCATGCACCGCGACATCCAGAAAACTCCAGCCGCGCAGGGTTTCCCAGTTATGGGCGGCGATGGCATCCAGCGGGTGGCAGGTTTCCTGATACATCGAGGTGGTGTTGATCGCCGGGCCGATTTTCGCGGCGGGGCACCGCTGATGGCACAGCGCCATGACTCTGGCCTGCGCCACCATCATGTGATGATTTTGCTGGTACAACACCTGCTTCGTGGGTAACTCCCCGCCCTCGGGCAACCCGATCGCGCCCGGATGCAGAATCAGCGTATTTTGTTCATTAATGGTCAGCCAGTATTTTATTTTGCTGCCAAACGCGGTGAACAGCACGTCGGCATATTGCACAAAGGCTTCAATCGTCGCCCGGTTCGCCCATCCGCCCTGCTGTTCGAGCACATACGGAAGGTCAAAGTGATAGAGCGTGACCACCGGTTCAATGCCGTGATGGCGTAACTCGTCGATCAGTTGCTGATAAAACGCCAGCCCGGCCTGATTAACTTCGCCGGTGCCCTGCGGCAAAATGCGCGTCCAGGCCACCGAGAAGCGATAGGCCTTCAGCCCAAGCTCAGCGAACAGTGCAACGTCTTCACGAAAACGATGGTAATGATCGCTGGCGACGGTGAAATCTGCCGTGTCAGCCGGATGCACCAGCATATCGACCACCGACGGACTTTTGCCGTCCTCGTTCCATGCGCCTTCCACCTGATAAGCCGACGTTGATGCGCCCCACAGAAAATCTTCCGGAAACCCCTGCAGCTTCTGATAAATCATACGTTCTCCTTGGCAGTATTCAGCGTGATGATGGTTTCTCCGAAACTGACGTCACCCGGCTGGCGACACATCAGTTGCGGATAGGCTTCACTGTTCACCACCAGAACCGGCGTGATGATCTCGTATCCCAGCGCGGTGATAGCAGGAATATCAAAGCGCACCAGCTCATCGCCCGTTTTCACCCGATCCCCGACCTGAAGGGCGGAAGTAAAATGCTTACCGCCCAGACTGACGGTATCAATACCGATGTGCATCAGGATCTCGACGCCGTTATCACCACGAATACCGACCGCATGGCGGGAGGGAAGGAAGGTCACCACTTCGCCATCAACCGGCGCGCGCAAAAGCCCTTCACGCGGGATAATCGCGATGCCCTGCCCCAGAAGCCCTTGTGAGAACACATCATCACTGACCTGATCCAGCGCCACGGCTTCACCGGCCAGCGGGCTGAGGATCTGCTGCGGATCGCCGGAAAGGCGTGCCGTATCCTGCGGTTCAGTCACCTCTTCCACCGGATCATCGAAGCCTAAAATCCAGGTCAGCGCAAAGGTCACCACGATGGCGATGGCACAGGTAATCAGGGCATGAACGATGTTCATCGGGTTTTCACCGATAAATGCCGGTAACGCGGCAAGGCCCGGAGACACGAACGCGTAGCGCACCAGCCCGCTCAGCCCGGCATAAATACCGGCACATCCGCCGCCGATCATCGCGGCGATAAGCGGCCTGCGCAGTTTTAACGTCACGCCGTATAAAGAGGGTTCGGTGATCCCTAGCAGTGCGGTAAACCCGGCCGAAGAAGCTAACTGGCGCAGGTTTTTGTTTTTCGTGCGAAACGCCACACACAGCGTTGCCGCGCCCTGAGCGATGTTGGAAGCCAGCATGCCGGGGCCGTTGATCATCTCAAAACCATTCTTGCTGAGCTGGCCGGTCGCAATCGGCGTCATGGCCCATGCCGTGCCGGTGATCACCAGGAATGGCTGCAACCCGCCCATCAGCATCGGGATAAGCCAGCTGGCTTTGCCATCAATCATGGCCGCGCCGCTGGCAACCACGTCGTTGAGGAAAATGCCGAACGGCCCGACCACCACCAGCGCCAGCGGTGCCGTCACCAGTAAAATGATCATCGGCTTGGTGAAGAATTTAATCATGGTTGGCGAGACTTTCTCGGCGAAGCGTTCGATATACGACATCAGCCAGACGGTGAAAATAATCGGCAATACTGAACCGGCATAATCGGCGAGACGTACCGGAATGCCGATGAAATCGATCGCCGTTCCCGCGGCCATCATCTGCGCCAGATTGGGATGTAACAGCGCCCCGGCGATGGTCATGGCGAGGATCGGGTTACATTCAAATTTGATCGACGCGCCGTAGGCCAGCAGCACCGGCAGGAAGAAAAACGCCGCGTCAGAGATGGTGTCGAGCAGATGATAGGTCGGGCTGGCGGCGCTCATGACGCCGGTGAGTTTCAAAATAGCCAGCAGCGCCTTGATCATCCCCGCACCGGTGATGGCCGGAATAACCGGCGTAAAGGTGGTGGAAATCACGCTGATGATCTGCGAAATGATCCCGCCTTTGGCTTTCTGTTTTTGCTGTCCGCCCGCCTGCCCGCTGAGATCCCCGATCTCTTTTTGCATTGCGCGAAACGTTTGCTGCACGTTGTTACCCACCACAATCTGGAACTGACCGCCGCGCTGAACCACGCTGATCACCCCCGGCAACGCTTCGATCGCTTGCGCATTCACCTTCGCGTCATCATTGAATTCCATCCGTAACCGCGTGGCGCAATGCGTCAGTTTACTGACGTTCTGCCTGCCGCCGACGTGCGTTAAAATTTCACTGCCCAGCTGTGTGTAATCCATAGGTTTTCCCCGGTGAAAAAAAGCAAAAAAAAAGACCAAAATGAAAATGCACCTCCCCTAAGGAGAAGTGCATTCTTATTTTGGTCTTGCCTGCCTGAGCAGTAACACGCCTCAATAAAAATGCGTTGGCAACCGGTGATAACCCGTTGCGCCTGAAGTATCGCCATACCCTTGTCAGGTCAGCAACAGCGAAAATGACTTTTTGCGAGGAGCATCACGAACTATTTAAAAGCCCGGCCTTCAGTTCTGCTCCGACACCAGCACCGCCATCGTCTCCGGCTCCAGCGCCCTGAAGATGTGCGCCACGTCTGCCGGATAGGAAATATAGTCGCCGGCATTGAGCTCGACCGGCGATCCCACCAGCCCGACCAGCGCGCGGCCCTGGGTGATAATGATGTGCTCCACCGAGCCCGACGGATGCGGGCTGGAAATGCGGTCCGCGCCCGGCTGAGTGGTCAGCAGATAGATATCCCGGCGTGCGCCCGGCGGGCACGTTGCCAGCAATACCGCTTTGTAATCGGCCATTTCTGCGATCACCGTCGGGCCTTCGCCACGACGGATCACCTGCATTTTACTCAGTTCCGGCTCCATCAGCCGCGCAAAAGGAATATCCAGTGCGACGCACAGCGCCCACAGGGTTTCCAGACTCGGATTGCCGTTCCCGGCTTCCAGCTGCGACAACGTCGATTTGGCAATCCCGGCGCGGCGGGCCACTTCTGCCAGTGATAACCCGGTACGCTGACGTTCGCGCACCAGACCTTTAGAAATAACGCTGATAGGTTGAGACATTGCGACACCCTGATTTACATAACGAACGATCGTTCGACTTGAAGAACGATTCAGATACGTTCATTATAATGGATATTCGTTCGTTATGGGATTTAATCATGCGTAAGCAGCTCTTTGCGCCTCTCGGCAATGATGTGGTAAAAGCCATCTTTCTGGTTTGCCTGGCCGACGGTCTGGTCGGTATTTCTTATGGTTCTCTGGCGGTGGCCGGTGGCTTCCCGCTGTGGGTGCCTCTGGCGCTCTCTTTGCTGGTGCTCGCCGGCGCTTCGGAATTTTTGTTTATCGCCATCGTCGGCGGTGGCGGCAGCCCGTTTGCCGCAGCGGCGGCCGGATTACTGGTTAACGCCCGGCATTTGCCTTTCGGTATTGCCGTGAAAGATCTGGTTGGCCGCGAACACGTCAGCTGGCTGGGGTGCCACCTCATGAATGACGAAAGCGTCGTGTTCGGCATATCTCAGCCCTCGCATGAAAAACGTAAAATGGCTTACTGGCTGTGCGGGCTGGGGATCGCCCTGTTCTGGCCGCTGAGCGTGATTGCCGGCGCTTTCATCGGGCAGTTTATTCCCGATATCAGGGCGATCGGCCTTGATGCGGTTTTCCCGGCCATCCTGCTGGCACTGATTTTTCCGGCACTCAGGCAACGCAGAACGCTGATCCCGGCGTCCTGCGGCGCGCTGATCTCGGTGATGGCCGTCCCTTTTGTGGCAGCGGGCATGCCGGTGCTGTTTTCCCTGCTCGGATTACTGGCCTGGAGGCATAAAAAATGACGCAGCATTCGCTCTGGATGGCCGGTATCGCTTTGCTGGCAGCCGGCACTTTTATCCTGCGCGTGGCCGGTTACCGACTCGGTTCGCGCCTGACGCTGTCGCCCGCGACGCAGACAATGTTATCGGATTCCGCGACCATTTTATTACTGGCCGTTGCCGCCACGTCGGCGCTGTTTGAAGGGGCACATTTTGCCGGTTTCGCCCGCATCACGGGAGTCGGCGTGGCGCTGTTTTTAGCATGGCGGAAGGCACCGCTTATCGTGATTATTCTCGCGGCGGCGGTGGTCACGGCGCTGATGCGCTGGCTCGGTGTGGAATAGCAGAAACAAAAATGGCTCCGTTTCAGGAGCCATTTTCTAAAGCAGCAAAGTTACGCCACATCCTCATACTGCGGCACCGGATTGCGGAAACTTTTGGTGACACAGGCCAGATAGATGAATCCGATAGCGCCCCAGATCAGACCGAGGATCATCGAACCTTGTTCCAGATTCAGCCACAGCGCGCCGACCGTCAGTGCGCCACACATTGGCAGGAACAGATACTGGAGGTGATCCATCAACGTTTTGTTGCGCTTTTCACGGATCCAGAACTGGGAAATCACCGACAGATTCACGAAGGTAAACGCCACCAGCGCACCGAAGTTAATCAGCGCCGTGGCGGTCACCAGGTCAAAGTTGATCGCCAGCAGAGCAATCGCGCCCACCAGAATCACGTTGAATGACGGCGTGCGCCATTTCGGATGGACATAACCGAAGAAGCGGTTCGGGAATACGCCATCGCGCCCCATCACGTACATCAGGCGGGAAACCCCCGCGTGCGCCGCCATGCCGGAAGCCAGCACGGTGATGCTGGAAAAAATCAGCGCGCCGAACTGGAACGCACGGCCCGCCACCTGCAACATGATTTCAGGCTGAGAGGCGTCCGGGTTTTTGAAGCTGGAAATGTCCGGGAAATAGAGTTGCAGGAAATAGGTCGCGCCGATGAAAATCACGCCACCGATCAGCGCCGTCAGGAATATCGCTTTCGGGATAACCCGCTCGGCGTCTTTCGTCTCTTCGGATAAATTACTGATACCGTCAAAACCGGTAAACGAGAAACACAGAATGGTCGCGCCGGTAATCATCGGTACGGTATGCGCGTGCTCGCCCCAGAAAGGTTTGGTGCTGGCCAGCGTGCCATAGCCGGTGCCATGATTCACGCCGTAAATAACCATGCCGGTAATGACCGTAATAAGAATGATCTGCAATACCACCACCAGCGTATTAATATTGGCGACGGTTTTAATACTGCGTAAATTCGATATCGTCATAAACCCGACCAGCACGATCACAAATATCCACGAAGGTACGGAAGGCACCAGCGCTTCAAAATAGATTTTTGCCAGCAGGATATTGATCATCGGGGCAAATAAATAATCCAGCAATGACGACCAGCCGACCATAAAGCCGATCACCGGATGAATGGCTTTTTGTGCGTAGGTGTACGCCGACCCCGCCGAAGGGTAGCGGCGCACCAGTTTGCCGTAGCTCAGAGCGGTAAACAGCACGGCGATTAACGCGAAGGCGTAAGCCGTAGGCACATGGCCGTCGGTCAGGCCAGAGACAATACCGAACGTATCAAACAGGGTCATGGGCTGCATGTAGGCCAGGCCTATCATCACAACCGGGATCAGCGTAAGCGTTTTACGCAGTTCCACGCGGGAAGTGCTGCCTGTGACGACGTTATCTGACATGATGTTTAATTCCCATGACGGAGAACGCCACATAAAAAGAGTGATGCACCATTTATGTTTCCTTGCGACATGACTGTCGGTATTTGAAAGTAAATATCTATCCGGTACGAAGCCCGGCCTCTGGTTTTTGAATGTTTTCTTGTAAGAAGAATGTGTACTTGAATGAAGTTTTTAAACGGGTCATCCCCGATTCGCGGGGCGCATATTTTGCCCTAATAACCAGGGAAATGACAAGATGAAGAAGGCCTCACAGCGGGATTAAATAAAATACTCAGCCAAATCTGGCACGTATTGCCAAATACCTTTCCCTGCGGGTTTATTAATTGTTTTTAATATGTAAAACAAAAAGAATTGTCCGGTTATTGCTTTTATAAAGCGGCAGCATTGGACATTAAAAAATAACCTCCGCACGCATTATTTAACATTGCATCTGTGCCCCCGCGCCTTCAGCCACGTCAGACCAGGGTATGGGCAAAATCTGAAAATCTGGCGCGACACGCTCTTTTTGGGCTTCCCGGTTTACAAAAGACAGACATGTGGCAAGAATGAAAATTATTTGCTCTAAAAGTAAGAAATGTCTGAATCCTCACTGAAGCTTCAACTCCAGAACCTGAAAAAGCATAACGCCCGGCTGAAACGGATTGCGCACGATGCCAAAAATAAGCTCAGTGCGGCGCTGGACGGCACCGGGCTCTGCCTGTGGCAGCTCGACGTGCCCAGCGGGAAACTGGTGATCTTTAACCGCCGCTGGGGCGCCATGCTGGGCTATCAGCCAAAAGAACTGAGCGCACGCTTTGAAGTCTGGCGCGAACATTTACACCCTGAGGATAAAGACGATGTGCTGGCGGCTTTTTACAATCATCTGGAAGGGAAGACGCCGTTTTACGAAGCGCTGCACCGGATGCAGGCCAAAAATGGCACCGTGACCTGGGTGCTGGATCGTGGCCGGGTGACTGAGTGGGATGATCTGGGGCGTCCGCTGAAAGTGACCGGCACGCACATCGACATGACCAAAGAGAAGCATTACGAACAGCAACTGGCGACGCTGGCCAATCACGATCCGCTCACTGGTCTGGCCAACCGCCACGCGTTACACCAGCAATTTACGGCGTTAAAAAACAGCGGCCCGCTGTGTGTGGCGTTTATCGATCTGGACAATTTTAAGCATGTGAACGACACCCTCGGGCATCGCAGCGGTGACGAGGTGCTGATGCGGCTGAGTCAGCGGTTCAGAGAAGCCTGCCCGCCGGGCATTATTCCGGGGCGGCTTGGCGGCGATGAATTTGTGTTGCTGATGCCCTACGGGCTGAACCATCCGCTGGTCAAACGGGTAGCGCAGTCCTGTCTGGATGCCGCCACCATCCCGTTTGAACTTGATAACGGCAACGCACACATTGGCGCATCGATTGGGATTGATGAAGTGTCCGACGAGAGTGATTTCAGCGAGGCGCTGCTGCTCGCTGACCGTGCCATGTACGCGATAAAACATCACGGAAAGAATGGCGTGATGCTGGGCACCGAAGACATCCGTTTGCAGGCGTAAGGCGGCCCTGATGAATGTTCCTCACTTTTGTTGTTAAAAGTTTGTGCTATAAATTTCGCATAAGAAAAACCCATGCCATGTCTGAGTCGTCTTTTTAGCACAGCAATCTTTCGTGGAGCGTAACGTGTCTCTTTCTATTTCTGAATGGACGATGGCAAACGATATCGAGTGCTCGCATCTGACGGCGAGCAATTCCTCATTCCCGCGCCACACTCACGACGAATACGTGATCAGCGCCAATCTGACGGGAACGGAAGAGATCTGGCTGCACGGCAAAACCGAGCTGGTCCGTGCCGGCGAAATCACCATCTACAATCCGTCCACCGTTCAGTCATCGCTGTTTGGCGATGAGAAAGTGGAATTTCTCAGCGTGCACATTCCCCAGTCTTTGCTGCGGCAGATATCCGTCGATCACAATCTGCGATCCGATCACTGCGCGCCGGTACTGACCGAAGGCGTGCTGAGTAATCCGGCGCTGTTTTCCGCGCTGCGCCATTACAAACGCACGCTGAACGACGACGATCAGGAGCAAAATTTATTGTGGTTGCTGGGCGCATTGCTGGAAGAACCGGCGAAAGAGCAGGAGCAGTCGTTGCGGCCGGTCACGCTGGCGCTCGATTTCATGCGCGACCACCTGACCCGCAAGATCCATCTCGATACGCTGGCGCAGGTCAGCGGGCTGAGTAAGTTCCATTTTGTGCGGCTGTTCCGCCAGCACATCGGCATGCCGCCGCTGCAATACCATATGCAGCTGCGTTTACTCGAAGCCCGTAATCAGTTGCGTAAAAATAACAATGCGCTGGATGTCGCCATCAGCCTGGGTTTTTACGATCAAAGCCATTTCATCAACACGTTCCGAAAAATGATGGGGATCACTCCCCACCTGTATTCGCAGTCGCTCAATGGCTCTGCCGCGCGCGGCTGATCACACCAGAATAAATTCGCGATAGCCGGAAATCACCACGTAGATCGCGAAATACGAGAAGATGATCGCCGAGGCCACGTAAGAGTATTTGAGCATTTTCGTGCCGAGCATTTTCCCGCCCCAGCTGCCGACGCAGCACAGCACGATGGTCCAGAACACACCGGCAATAAAGAAACCGGTCAGGAACCAGGACGCTTCCGCTGTGCCGCCCTGCCCCATGCGCGAGATAAGCGCGCCGCCTACCGCCGCAAACCACAGGATCGCCGTCGGTGATGACATCGCCAGCACCACGCCGCGCCCGAAATTACGCATCACCGACCGCGGCTGGCCGTTATCCCCGGCGGACATATCCTCCGCAGGCGCCATCGCCGCGCGGATCATTTTATAGGTGAACCACATCAGCATCATCGAGCCGCCCACCCACAGCACCCAGCGCACGCTCTGGTATTGCAGCAAAATCGTCATGCCCGCCAGCGCCAGCACCGCGTAAATCAGATCACCAATGCAGGTGCCGATCCCCAGCCAGAAACCGTGAAAATAGCCGCGCTGCATTGCCAGCGTGATCATGGCGATATTGGCGATGCCGATGTCCAGACACAGCGACAGGCTGAGTAAAAAGCCATTGGAAAACGGCATCATAGCGGGACTCTCTTGATCATCTGGTTGTATTCAATCATGTCGTTAGTGGTCCCCAGACGCGCCATCAGGATCTCCACATCTTCCGGATTGTTGTGCGGGCAATACTGCTGCATAAACTCTTTTGCGCGCGCGGCGTCGCCGCCCAGCAGTTCTTCGCTCATCATGCGGGTCAGGTTTGCCATCTGGGTAAAGAACAGCTCAGGGTGGAAACCGATCGTCTCCGCCGAGAGTTCGATACAACCGTGCTCACGTAAATAGTTGAACTGGATCCACGCCGCCCCGGCATCCGGGTAGCTCGACGGCCCGCGACGCAAATAGCGCAGAATTTCCAGGAAGTAGATCCGCGCCAGCACATTTCTGTCGAGCTGTAATCCGTCTGCCACCTGTGGCGTCAGGCACATCAGCAATCCAAACTGATCCGCCAGCGCTTCCTGCACCATCATTGATCCCCAGCGATCAATCTTGCTGAGCATCGGGAAGACGTTTTCGTTACGCACCAGCGAATGCCCCAGATCATGCCCACGGAACCAGGCGATCAGATAACGCTGGCAGACGTGGCTTTCCGGCAAATCCTCTTCCGCCCAGCCAAGGCGCACGGCTTCGGTACGGGAAAACATTTCGAACAGTTGCAGGTAGGTATTGGCAAACACCACGGTGCGTTTGACCGGGGAATGCTTCAGCCCTTCATCCTCCGGGAAGAAATAGGCGAAGTGTTTCGGATAGGTATTGGCTTCTCCGGCAATGCCGAAAAGAGTAATGATTTTGTAGGCGCAGCCCGGCAGCGCCAGTAAATCGGCGGCGATCTCTTTTTGCAGAAACAGCAGGCTTTCCGGAAACAGACTGTCCATCACGTCAGAGATTTCCTGCAACACCGGCGCGGGCTCGCCGAACCACGACGAGTAATAACTTTGCTTCGATTTTCCGATCCACGTTGAAGTTTTGCCAATGCCCAGCACCAGTTGCTGTTCATTCAGACCGGCAATTTGCGGCAGCAACGTTTTGCCACTTGATTCGTCCGCCAGGATTTCGGCGCGCAGAAACAGCCCCCGCCGGGTATCCGGATCGTCAAACAGCGGCGCGAGGCGGAAACACTGGATAGCCATTTCCTCACGCAAAGCATCCAGCAAACGACTTTCGCAGGTGACCTCCAGCTGATTGATGGCCTCGGTCAGGCGCAGACAATAGTGGATCGTTTGCACCGCTTTAGGATTGATATGATGCGGAACATCCAGATCCATCATTGAAACCTGATAGGCCGCCGCAGCTGGCCAGAATGACGTAGTAAACATGATTTACAATCCTGTGTACGCGTGAGAGGTAGTTCACTACATCACTGTCATCACAGCGGGTATTGGAAGAAATTGCGCAGACGTCAGGAAGTGTCACCCGGTGGCATTACAACACCGCAATCTGCGACTACAGTTGAAGCACAGGTTCCTCCTTGCTAAGCGCTTAACACCATGAGCTTTTCTCTCAAACATTACCTTCAGGTGCGTACCCGGCTGCTGTTCTCGATTCTGGCCGGGCTGGTCTGTTTTTTTATTCTTCCTGCCCAGCTCGGGCTGTTGCAGCGGCTGTTGATTGGCTGGAACGTGCTGGCGTGGCTGTATCTGTTTTTCCTGTGGTTTCGCATGTTGCGCACCGAGGCGAAGGATATTGCGCACATCGCCAAAACGCAGGATGAGAGCGCCACGCTGGTGCTGAGCATGGTGACCCTCACCTGTCTGGTGAGTATTCTGGCGATCCTGATGGAGCTCGGTACGCTGAAAGATCTGACCGGCACGCCGCGCGTGCTGCACATTTTGCTCACCGCGACCACGCTTATCGCGTCGTGGGCACTGTTGCCGACCTCTTTCGCCTTGCACTACGCCCATCATCATTATTTGCGCCGCAGCAAAGAGGTGACGCCGATGATTTTCCCGGAGAAGCCCGAACTGCCCGGCTACTGGGATTTTCTCTATTTCTCTTTCACCATTGCCGTGGCCTCACAGACTGCCGACGTGGAGACGGGCACCACTGACATGCGGCAGATTGCCCTGTTGCAGTCGGTGATTTCTTTCGTCTTTAATCTGGCGATCCTGGGGCTGTCGATTAACGTGGGCGCGGGGTTGTTAAACTAGCCGAGCAAAGCAATTCACTGCCATCAGGTAAATTTCCGGCAGAGATCACTATAAGCCGGAAAACCGTGCATTCAGACTTCTATACGTCTAAAACTTAGTGTAGGTTTTTACAATATTCTCCTGGTTTGGTTACATTTAAGGAAAGATCTGCTTATGCGCACTTCGTTTGTTGCTCTGACACTCCTTGCCACCACGCTGTTTTCCGCCACCACGCAGGCAGGCACCACGCTGGATCGCGTCACGAAAACCGGTGTGCTGCGCAATGCCATCGTGAATGACTATCCGCCGTTCGGCTTTATTGATGACAATAACCAGCTGGCCGGTTTTGACGTTGATGTGGCGAAAGCCGTGGCACAGCGCATGGGCGTGAAACTTGAGATCATCGCGCCGGGCTGGGAAACCATTGTCGGCGGTAAATGGCAGGGGCGCTGGGATACCTGTATCTGCTCGATGACGCCAAACAGCGAGCGCGCCAAAGTGCTGGATTTCCCGACGCCGTACTACAACTCTCCGGCAGTGTTAGTGGTCAATAAGAAAGACGACCGCATAAAATCGGCGGCCGACCTGAGCAATAAAAAGATTGGTGTCGGCATCGGCTCGACCTACGAAACGTATCTGCAAAAAACGCTGGTGATCCCCGGCAGCAAGCCCATCAACTTCCCGTTTGATAACGTTCATGTCATTCCAAGTGATGAAGAAGTGGCGTTCCAGAATCTGGCGCTCGGGCCGGGTGTGCGCCTTGACGGCGTGGTGTCCGATTTAGCCACCGCTAACGCACGCATCAAACGCGCGCCGATGTTCAAAATCGTCACCGAACTGTATGCGGAACCGAACTGGGTAGCGACCGACAAAGGCGACGCCGAGTGGGATAAGAAAGTGGCGGACACCATCAAATCGCTGCGCGACGACGGCACGCTGGCTAAAATCTCCCAGCACTGGCTGGGTGAAGATATCACCCACGAGGTACCCTGATGCCACAAATCCCGGACAGCCAGCCGAAAGTGGTAACGCCCGAACGCTGGCACCACGCACACGCGTTTAAATTCAAAACCGGGCTGACGTGGCTGATTTTGCTCAGTCTGCTGCTCGGCACGTTCAGCAAAATGGGGCTGGACTGGAGCCTGATTAGCCAGAAACTGCCGTTCCTGCTCGGCCTGCGCCTGTCGCCGGACGGCTTTATTCAGGGCGCGGCGCTGACCATTATGATCACCGCCTGCTCGATGTTTTTCTGTCTGCTGATTGGCCTTATCACCGCGCTGGGCAGGATGTCCGATAACGCGCTGGCGTTTGGCTGCGCGACGTTTTACGCCTCGCTGTTTCGCGGCACACCGCTGCTGGTGCAGGTACTGATTATCTATCTGGCGTTACCGCAGGTGGGGATTGTGCTCGGCGCACTCAGTTCCGGCATTATCGCGCTGTCAATGAACTACGGCGCGTATCTGGCGGAAACTATCCGCAGCGGCGTGCTCTCGGTGCCGCGCGGTCAGCAGGAAGCCGCACTGGCGCTCGGCGTCTCGCGCTGGACGGTGGCCGTGCACGTCACCGCGCCACAGGCGCTGCGCATCATTATTCCGCCCGCCGGGTCGATGTTTATCTCGATGCTGAAAGATTCCTCGCTGGTGTCGCTGATGGGGCTGTGGGAACTTAACTTTTTGGCGCAGTCTTATGGCCGCAGCACCTACCGGTATATGGAAATGCTGGCCACCGCCGCCGCGATATACTGGATCATGTCGATTGTGTTAGAACTGCTGCAAAGCCGCCTCGAGCGCCGTTTTGCCCAAGGCCATCGCCGCTAATTTCGCCCTTTTTCATCACGGATACGCCATGTCTTTTCCTGAAGATTTTCGTTTAATCAGCTATCTCTCGCGCCTCGAACACGCCGTCCGTTTCCCGCTGTCCTCCTCCTATCCCGAATCGATGAGCATCGATACGTTGTTTGAACTGGCGGGGAAAGAGCATCGCGCGGCGTTTATGCAAACCCAGCTGGATTACCCGCCCCTGCGCGGTACGCCGGAACTGCTCGAAGCGATCGCCGCCACGTACCGGCATATCACGCCGCAGCAGGTGATCAGTTTTGCCGGGGCCGATGAAGCGATTTACGCCAGTTTCCAGATGCTGCTGAACGCGGACGATCACGCGGTGGTCATCACACCGAATTATCAGTCGCTGGAAAGCGTACCGATGTCGCGCTGCGAAGTGACCGGCGTGGCGCTGGATGAAAATAACCACTGGGCACTGGATACCGGTCTTGTGCGGGCAGCGTTGCGCGCCAACACCAAAGTGCTGGTGATAAATTTCCCGCACAACCCGACCGGTGCGCTGATAAGCCGCGCGCAACTCGACGAACTGGTCGCAATGTGCCGCGAGCGGGGGATCTGGATTTTCTCTGACGAAGTCTACCGGCTGACCGAATTTGACCCTGCTGACCGGCTGCCGCAGCTCGCTGATCTTTACGAACGCGGCATTTCGCTGAACGTGACCTCGAAAGCTTACGGATTGCCGGGGCTGCGTATCGGCTGGGTCGCCTGTCAGGATAAAGCCTGGATGCTGGAGCTGGAGCGCATGAAGCAGTATTTGTCGATCTGTAATTCCATGCCCGGTGAGTTCCTGACGGCCCTCGCGCTGAACGCCCGCGCGCCCATTCTGGAACGGGTCATGGAACGTTCACGCCGTCAGCTGGCGACGCTCACGACGTTTCTGGCGAAATACCCGCACTTGTTTACGCTCAGCGTGCCGAAAGCCGGTGTGCTCGCCTTCCCCCGTTACACCGGCGCAGAAGGGGCGCAAGCGTTCGCCACGCGGCTGGTGGAAGAAGCCGGAGTGATGGTGATCCCTTCCGTGGCCTACGGTTCAGCGCTCAACGCCGTGTCTGAAGATTTCCTGCGCATCGGTTTCGGGCGGGAGAATCTCGACGATGCGCTGGGCGAAATGGGCAAATGGCTGGATAAACAGTAGGGGGAAACGGCTCAGTCCAGCACCTGCTTTTCGGTCAGAAAATCAATGAACACCCGCACTTTTGGCAGCATATGGCGGCTGCTCGGCCACACCACCGAGAATTTGCCGCCCTCTTTCAGATAGGGTGACAACACCGGGATCAGCTCGCCCGAGGCCAGATAAGGCCGCACGATAAATTCCGGCACGTACGCCAGCCCGAGGCCCTGCACCGTCGCCTGTAAAATCGATTCCAGATTGTTGCTGCTCAGCGCCAGCGGCAGCTCCGGCGGCATCGCGCTGGTCATCTCCCATTCCTGCCACTGGCCGTTGCCCGGAAACCGGTAGCGCAGGCAGGCGTGCTGATAAAGATCGTCAGGGGTAAGCGGTACAGGATGTTCGGCAAAATAACCGGCAGCGCCGACAATCACAAAACGGAACGGCCCGAGGCGGCGTGACATCATCTGCGAACTGTTCAGTTCCCCGCTGCGGATGGCGATATCAAACCCTTCGTCGATGACATTCACCATCCGGTCGCTGAAATCCAGATCCAGTTCGACCTCCGGGTAGCGCTGACGGAACTCCGGCAGGTGCGGCAACAACATGCGGTAACCGATGGCCGGCGCGGTGATGCGTAACTTGCCGCGCGGCACGGCGGAAATCCGCACCAGCTCCTGCTCGGCGTCTTCCAGTTGCGCGACAATATTCTGGCAGCGCTCGAAAAACAGCTGGCCTTCATCCGTCAGGCTGATGCGTCGCGTGCTGCGGTTGAACAGCCGCACACTGAGTTTTTCCTCCAGCCGCGCCACACTTTTGCCGACCGCCGACGCCGATATGCCCATGCGCTCCGCCGCCGCCGCAAAACTCTGGCTCTGCGCCGCCCGCACAAAGGCCAGCAGGCCGTTCAGGTTTTCCATTTTCCCACTCCCGTATATTCGAGCGTTTTCGTCCTGAATCATCGGACTTCCAGCCTGTTTCCGCCAGATTGCCGACATTTTATCATCATCGTTATACACCACTTTCTGGAGAAATCATGAATACATCCTCGTCCCATCCGGCTGGCAGCCTCAGGGTGCTGGTAACGGTGTGCATCGCCGCTGTGATCCTGCCGCTCAATTTTGTCAGCGGCGCGGTAGCCACCCCGGCGATTGCCCGCGAACTCGGCGGCAGCGCGCAGGCGCTGAGCTGGATAACCAATTCCTTTATGCTGACCTTCGGCTGTTTTCTGATGGCCGCCGGGGCGCTGGCCGATGAAATTGGCCGTAAAAAAGTGTTCATCAGCGGTGTTTCGCTGTTTGCGCTGTTGTCGTTATTGCAGGCGTTCAGCAACAGTTTGCTGTGGATGGATGTGCTGCGTGGCGCACAAGGCATCGCCGCCGCCGGTGCGCTGGCGGGCGGCGCGGCGGCACTGGCGCAGGAGTTCGACGGCGCGGCGCGCACCCGCGCGTTCAGCCTGATGGGCAGCAGTTTTGGCGTCGGTCTGGCTTTCGGGCCGTTTCTCGCGGGCCTGCTGATTGCTCATTTCGGCTGGCGCGCGGTGTTTTTCTCCGCCACGGTGATTGCGCTGATCGCCCTGCTGACCGGCGCATCAAAAATGCGGGAAACCCGCAATCCGCAGGCGTCCGGCATCGACTGGCCGGGCACCGTCACCTTTACCGCGATGCTGGCGCTGCTCACCTGGGCGCTGATGGCGATCCCGCAATACGGCGTGCAAAGCACACAGGTTGTTGCGCTGCTGGCGGGTGCGGCGCTGTTGCTGGTGATATTTGTCGGGGTGGAATTGCGGGTCAAACAGCCGATGCTGGATCTCTCTCTTTTTCGCTATATCCGCTTCATCGGCGTGCAGGCGCTGCCGCTGGCGACCGGTTTCTGTTTTGTGGTGTTGCTGGTGATTTTACCGATGCTGTTCATCGGCGTGAGAGGCCTGAGCGAAGAGCGCGCCGGACTGATGATGATGGCGCTTTCCGTACCGATGCTGATTGTGCCGTTGCTGGCGGCGTGGCTGACGCGCTGGATTTCGGCCGGCGTGCTGTGCACCGCCGGGCTGGTGATTGCCGCCGCCGGTTTAGGCTGGCTGAGCCAGGCGGTGCTGGCGCAAAACGTCACGGCGATGATCGCCCCGATGCTGCTTATCGGCATCGGCACCGGCCTGCCGTGGGGGCTGATGGATGGATTGTCGGTCAGCGTGGTGCCGAAAGAGCGCGCGGGGATGGCGACCGGTATTTTCAGCACCACACGCGTGGCGGGAGAAGGCATTTCGCTGGCGATCGTCGGGGCGATCCTGGCGGCCATGAGCCACCGCGCGCTGGCGGCACATTTCAGCTCCGGCGAACTCAGTCAGGCGGCGCAGCGGCTGGCGACCGGTAATCTGGCGGTGACGCAACAGCTGATCCCTGAAGCCAGCACCGCGCAGCTTCAGCAGCTTTATGCCGCCTCTCTGCATCCGTTACTGCTGTGCCTGATGGCGATCACGTTGTTTTCGGCGCTGGTGGTGTTGCTGGCGCTGAAAGGCAATCATCAGGAAAGCGACCAGGTCACCGCCGCCGGTCAGAAAGATCTGTCGCCGTAATCGGCTTCCAGTACCGGCCGCAGCCGGGCATAGGTTTCTTCGATGTCGGCGGGGATGTCGACCTCAGCGATAAAGCCCGCACCGCGCGGGCCATAACCGCCCGGCGCATTGCGCAGACGGGGGATTTCCCCCAGCAGCAGCGACGCGAATCGCGGCAGCGACCACATCCCCTGCTGATGACCGCCGGCAAACCGCAGCCCGTCGCCTGCCCGCTCAAGCTGAGGGATCAGCGTCGGCCAGCTGGTGAAGGTGATGTCCGGCCTGTCGCGCCAGACGTGGCGGAAACTGGCGTCGGTACGCAGCTGCATGAGCGGATCCTGCGTCAGGGTAATCCGGGTGTGGGTATCGCCCGCGGCTTGCAGCACGCGGCGCGCCTGCACGGCATTGTCGCCGCAATTGGTTGACGCGGTTTCCAGCAATATCTGGTCCGCCGACAGGCCAAAACACTGCACGCCGATGTCATTAAGAATGTCCGCCTCGCTGCGCCCGTCAGTGGAAATGTGCCGGTAACGCGGATGCGCCTGCACCGTCTGACAGAGTAATTGCGTGGAATGGCCGACGCCTCCGGCAATCAGCAAACGTGAAACCCGGCCCTGAGCCAGCGCCTCAAACGCCGCTTCGGCGGTCGGTAAAATCGCGTTACCCAGCAGGATCAGCAGCGAAGGGGTTCCCGCTGGCCCTTTTCCCCCGGTCTGATCAAAAGAGAGAAAACGCGCCAGCCGGTTTATATCGTTAATCACAGCGTCAGAAAACATTGCAGCCTCCGTCGGATAAGGGCAGCCATCATAAACCTATAACACCGCTCAAAAAATGGTTAAAAAAACTCACGGTTACGCGGCGTGGCACCCATCATTAAACATAAAAAAAGCCATTAAACCGGAATAAAAAACCATTAATTTTGTTTTCTTAGTCTTTTTATCCTTATTCATCGAAATGGCGTAAAGATCCTCTTAAGGTAAATTTATTAACTTATATTTAACTGTAGCGACGTGGGACACCACGCGCCTGCGGTCAGGGATCCCTTTTGCTTGAGTGTAAAACGCAAATCCCGGCTGAATGACTGATGCTTTTTATTTTTTTTATGCTTTTAAATTGACCACCAGAGGATTTCCACATGCAGCCGCAACGCGATTGCATGCATGCACACCAGTGTATAAGCAGTTATTGGGAGTCATCATGGGCGATAAACATTCTTTATTTCCGGCTATTCTGGCCGCGGCAACCTTAGCGCTGTCCGCAGGCGCACAGGCGGCCGGTACTTTAACAGGGCAAGTGGGCGTTCAGTTAACCATCAGTACCGGGTGTACCGTCGGTAATGGCACGGCCACCGGCGGCACCAACCAGTGGGGTACGCTGAACTTCGGTAATTACGCCGATTTGACCAGCGTCATCAACGGTACGGTGTTTGGTGCGGACGGCACCGGCGCGGTCACCATCACCTGCAGCACCGGGCTGACCCCGACGCTGTCACTCAACGGCGGACTGGCGGCAACCGGCGGGCTGCGCACCATGACCTCCAGCGGCAACAGCATTCCTTACCGCCTCTATTCCGATACCGCACGCACCACCGAGATCGCCATCAATACGCCGATCACGCTCGGTACGGGCACCGCTGCACAAAATATCCCGATTTATGGCCGCGTGCTGCCTGCTGACCAGACCAGCACCACACCGGCTGCGGGCACCTATAACGATACCGTTGTTGCCACTCTTTCCTGGTAAGCGTTTTCCATCAGAGTCGGTTGCGCCTCTGACTGGCTTTTGATTCAAGGAAGGAAAGATCATGGACATCAAGGTACTGCTGCTCCTGCCAGCTGCCCTGCTGGTGTCGATGCAGCTGCGCATCCCGTTCAGTCCGGCAGCCACGATAGGCATCAGTGCCACGTTGCTGCCCGCCTGCAGCGCGGGCACCACGACGTCCGGCAGCACCAGCTTTGGTACGCTGAACTTTGGTAATTATGCGTCGCTCACCAGCGCCATCAATGCCACCAGCGCCCAGCTGGCGGGGTCGATCCGCGTGAACTGCGTGAACGGGCTGACCTACAAAATCGTGATGGATGGCGGCAGCAGCGGCGTGGTCACTGCCCGCAGAATGGTCAACACCACCAACAGCGCAGCGACCCTGCAGTACAACCTTTACACCACGGCGGCACGCACGACGGTGTGGGATAACGTCACCGGCGTGAGCGGAACCGGCAACGGCGCGGACCAGTGGAGCACGGTGTATGGCCGCGTTCCGGGGCAGGTCACGCCCGCTGCCGGGGTTTATCAGGATACGGTGAATGTCACCGTATCCTGGTAGAGGTGTTCATGCCTGGCCGTCTGCTGCTGTTGCCGCTGCTGATGCTGTGCGGCTCAGCGCTGGCCGCCACGGCCACCACCACCTTTACCGTGACGGCAACGCTGACCAATGGCTGCGTTTTCGGCAGCTCGCTTTCCAGCCCGACCACCAATCTGGGCACCCTCAATTTCGGCTCGTTTCCTTCCGTTCCCACCAATGTCGATGTGGTCAGTACGTCGGGCGCAGGCTCCGTTGTGGTGACCTGTACCCCCGGCACCACGGTGGCGATTGGCATGGATTACGGCATCCACGGCGGATCTGCCGCCCGGCGTTATATGGCCAACAGCGGGGCGACGGCAACGCTGGCCTATCAGCTTTATCAGAATGCTGCGCGCACCGTGGTTTGGGGAACCGGCGCGCAGGCAATGACCATCAGCAGCTTTCCCTCCACCACCCAAACGTATCCGGTGTATGGCCGGTTGTTTTCTTTCACGACGTCACCCACTGCGGGAACTTACACCGACACGGTGACCGTGACTCTCACTTATTAATCATCAGGATATGAGCTATGACGACGATGTTCTCACGCATGATTGCCACCACGGCCCTGACGGTGGCGCTGTTTTCCGGTACGGCGGTGCACGCCGCCAGTTCGGTGCTCGTCTGGCCGGTGTACCAGATTATTGAATCCGATCAGAACGGATCCGCCCTGTGGCTGGAAAACCGGGGCGCGGAACCGGTGTCGTTGCAGGTGCGCGTGCTGGCCTGGAAGCAGGAGAATTTTAACGAGAAGTATGCCGATCAGAGCAACGTGGTGGCCAGCCCGCCTTTTGCCACAGTGCCGCCGGGCCAGCGCCAGCTGATCCGTTTGATCCGCAACACGCCGGTGCCCGCCAATACCGAGCAGGCGTACCGCATTATCATTGACGAGATCCCTTCTCCGCTAAACAGCGCCGGTGAAGGTCAGGACAAAGCGGTGGTCGGGCTGCAATTGCAGATGCGTTATCTGCTGCCGCTGTTTATGGATGGCGGCGGTTTGTGGACCAACGACCGCGCGGATGTGAAGCGCGATGCCTCCACCGCCACGCGCCCTGTCCTCACCTGGCGCACCGTCTCGGAAGGCGGCAAAAACTATCTGCAGGTGCGCAATACCGGCATCGTTCACGCACGTCTGAGCAACGTGTTCTGGTCAGCCAGCGGCAACCAGAAACAGGGTGTAAAAACCATGGTCGGCGGCTTTATGGGGTACGTGTTGCCGGGGCAGCAGATGCGCTGGCCGGTGCCGGCGGGTGTGACGCCGGGGGCGCAGCTGAATGCGCAGATTGCCGACAACACCCAACCGATTGTCATTGCGCGCGGCGAATAACAGCAGGAGCCGCAACGCATGCCAATCAGACGTCTTCCCCGTGAAGGTCAGCAGCGACCGCTCTGTTTCCGGGGAAGCCTGTGCCTGATCTGCCTGAGTGCGTTCAGCGCGCAGGCACAGGAATACGGTTCCCTGCCCGATGCCCCGCGGGCGGCACCGGTGGTCACGGACGCCATGTTTTATCTGTCGATTGTGGTCAACGGCCAGACGGATAATCAGGTGGTGCCGGTGACCTATCGCAATAACGCCTATTTCGTCGAAGCCGGGGTGCTGGCAAAAAATCACATCCACATTAACGGCCAGCAGGGGCTGATTAACGTCGGTGAACTGCCGGACGTGAAAGCGAAATACGATTCAGCCAGCCAGCAACTGGTGTTAACGGTGCCGGATGTCTGGCTGCCCAATCAGACTGTCAGCGGCGATCCGCTGATGAACTACACGCCGTCGCAAAGCAGCACCGGCCTGTTGTTTAACTATGATTCGTACTACACCGATCCGCCCGGCGGCCCGAAATCCGTCGCCACCTGGATGGAACAGCGGTTATTCAGCAGCCTCGGGCTGCTCACCAATACCGGCACTTACCGCTATAACATCGACAGTGCGGGCAACGGCAACACGGGCGGCAGCACCGCGCAGGACGGCTATCTGCGTTACGACACCTTCTGGCGGTTTACCGACGAGAAAAACCTGATCAGCTATCAGGTCGGGGATTTCGTCAGCGATTCCCTGACGTGGAGTAATTCGGCGCGCATGGGTGGTGTGCGGATCAGCCGTAACTTTGGCGTGCGCCCGGATCTGGTGACCTATCCGTTACTGCAATACAGCGGGTCGGCGGCGGTGCCAACCACGGTGGATTTGTTCCTTAATGGCTACAAGGCCAGCAGTAACAACCTGAACTCCGGGCCGTTTACCCTGACTAACGTGCCTTATATCAACGGTGCCGGTGAAGCGACCATTGTGACCACCGACGCAGTCGGGCGTCAGGTGTCCACCAGCGTCCCGTTTTACGTCTCCAACACGCTGCTGCGTAAAAACCTCAGCGATTTCGATTTGTCCCTCGGGGCGGTGCGCAACAATTATGGCGTCACCAACGGCGATTATTCAGATGCGGCCTTCAGCGGTATTTATCGTTACGGGCTGACCAATTACCTGACGCTCTCCGGCCATACCGAAATGGTTCAGGGTTTGACGCTGGGCGGTGCCGGCGCAGATATCGCGGTCGGCACCTGGGGCACACTGAGCGTTTCCGGCAGCCAGAGTAAAGCCGATCACCCGCCGGTCAGCGGCGATACTCCGCTCAACACGCCGGATTACGATAACAACGGCCAGATGCCGGGCATCCCGAATTCAGGCGGTCAGATCCTCAATCCGACAGGCGAAAGCGTGACGGATAAAAAAGACGGCAGCCAGTACACGCTGGGTTATTCCTACTATTCGACGGTGTTCAGCCTCTCGGCGCTGCGCTCAAAACGCACGGTGGGTTATCAGGACATCACCTCTTACACCAGCGACACGCGCTTAAGCCGTCAGTCGGATCAGGTGACGTTCAGCACCTCGCCGTTCGGCCCGGCCAACGGCACCATGGGCATCGGCTATTACGACGTCGAAGCCTATGACAATTCGCATACCCGTCTGGTGAATTTCTCCTACAGCCGCTCGCTGTGGGGGCAAAGCAGCATGTTTTTATCGCTCAATAAAAAGCTGGGCGATAACGGTTACAGCGCGCAGCTGCAATTCATCATTCCGCTTGGCACCAATATCAACATGAACGCTGGCGTGCAGCGTGACAGTGCGGGCAATTATCAGGAGCAGATTGGCGCCAGCAAAGCCACGCCAACCGACGGCGGCCTCGGCTGGAATCTGGCCTACAGCGGCGGCAATAATCCGTATCAGCAGGCCGATGCCACCTGGAAATCCCGCGTCGCGACGATTCAGGGCGGGTTCTACGGCAATCAGGGCGATTACACCAACTGGGCAGATCTGAGCGGATCCGTGGTGTTTATGGCCAATGACTGGTTCCTTTCCGACAAGATCAACGACGCCTTTATCGTGGTCGATACCGATCATTACGCCGGTGTGCCCGTCCTGTTCGAGAATCAGAAAATGGGCGAAACCGATAAAAATGGTCACCTGCTGATCCCGACCGTCAGTTCGTATTATCCGGCCAAAGTGGAAATCGACACCCTGCCGCTGCCCGCCGATGTGGTCGCTAATAACGTCAATGACCGCATCGCAGTGAAACAAGGCAGCGGCGTGGTGGTGAAATTCAACGTCGAGAAAGTGCTGTCGGCGAATATCAGGCTGCACGACGCCGCCGGACAACCGCTGAAGCCCGGCACGCTGGTCACCGAACAGAATACGCAGCAAACCACCGTCACCGGTTACGACGGGCTGGTGTACTTCTCGCACTTACAGGAAAACAACGTGCTGAATATCAGGCAGGAAGACCGTTCGGTATGCCGGATCAGTTTCACTTTAGATCCTAAACGTCACAGCATTGAGCAGGTTGGCCCGCTGGCATGTCCGGGTGGCGCAACGCCAGGAGATAAATCATGAAAATTTTCAGGCCGTGGATACGTCATGGCGTATTGCTGATGTTGCTGCTGGGCGCATCGTGGCAGGTGATGGCGGCCTGTACCACGGCGGCAAGCACCATTACGCTCGGCACACAGAACTCCTTTGCGGTCAGCACTTCTCCGCTGATTACGCAAGGCAGCAGCGGACTGAGCTGTAACGGTCCCTTGCTCAGTATTGGCGGCACCAATATCGTGACGGCAACAATTGGCGCCACGCTACATCCGAGCGGCACGCAGCCACGGCTTTACAGTGCAGCCACCAATCAGTATTTGCCGTACAGCCTGTGCAAGGACGGCAGTTGTGGCACCGTCTATAACCAGGGTGACGTGATTACCTGGAACAGCACCACCGCACTCGGCCTGCTCGGGCTGTTTACCGGCCCGAACAGCACACTGCCGATTTATGTGATGCCAAAAACGTTGTCCAATCTGGCCGCCGGGACGTATACCGACACTGTCCCCATCGCCTGGACGTGGAACATCTGTTCGGTCGCCATCGGGACATTATTGTGCATTGCCGACAGCGGCAACGTGAACGGTACCGTCAACCTGACGCTCAACATCACCAACTTTTGCTATATCGACAGCGCGCCGAACGTGGGTTTTGGCAGCGCCGCCCTGCCTTCCGGCCTGACGACGGTGGTCGCCAATACCCTCAGCGTGCGCTGTACGCTCAACGCCAGCTATTCCGTCAACCTGACCAGCAGCGTAACGGGGTCCGGCCAGTACCGGCAGATGGCCTCAACGGTCAACGGCACCACCAGTTATTTGCAATATCAGATATTTAAAAGCGACAGCACGGTGTGGAGCGCGTCAACCAACAGCAGCGCGACCGGCTCCGGCACATCACAGTCGTTCCCGTATACCGCGTCGGTGAATCTGGCACAAAGCAATCAGCCCGCAGGCGCGTATAGCGATACGGTGACGGTCACGGTGACTTATTAGGATATAAAGGGGAAAACAGAACCGGTGCAGCGAGTGTGCACCGGTTTCAGACGCCGTTTTTACAGCGCTTTCAGCGTTTTGATGGTGGCATCCACATCAATTTCATCTTCCGTGAACACATAAGTGCTGTTCTGGAAGGTGGTGATGAGCAGCTTTTTCATGGTGCGCATCTCCGCTTTTTTCTCTTCTTCCTGCGGGCGGATGCGGTTCATCAGCAGGCCAACAGAAAGCACCGCGTTTTCTTTGTCGATCTTCGCTTCTCCCGGCACTTCTTCGTTAAACGCCAGGAAAGATTTGATGCTGGTGATTTTGATGCGCTCACCGGCGATAAAGATGTATTTGCTCTCCGGCTCGACTTTCACCGCAAAGGCAGAAAGGCCTTTGTTGTTGGTGGTCGGCTCGAAGGTGACCACTGCATCTTTTTTAATCAGTTCAGGGTTTGCAACTTTAATCACGTGGAAATAACGGTTATCGCCGTTTTCATCTTTGATAAAACCGAAACCTTTATCTTCAAACCAGGTTGTGATTACGCCGTTCATCGCTTACCGCCTAAGTAATTATTTATTCAACATGTCAGTTTTTGCAGGGCGGCAGTGTAAAGCAGAATGAGAACAAAGTCCTGTGCTTTACAGCCTGATGCCTGCGGAATTACGTCGCTTTACGGAACGTGAGGTTAAACCGGTAGGATCCGGTCAGCGGATGTTCGCCTGCTTTGAGCGGCAACACGCCGTGATAACGCAGCCGCGACGGCCCGCCCCACACCACAATATCGCCATGCAGCAGCGGCACGCGCTGGGTTTTATCGCTGCGCTCCATGCCGCCAAACTGAAAAACGGCCGGTAAACCCAGCGAGACAGAGACAATCGGCTGGCCGAAATCGTGCTCGTCTTTGTCCTGATGCAGGCTCATTTTCGCCCCCGGCTGATAGCGGTTGATAAGGCACGCGTCCGGGTCAAACCCCGTAAACCCTGCCTGCTCCGCCGCCTTCACCGCAACAGCACGAAACAGCTCCGGCATCGGCGGCCATTGCTGATGACTTTCCGGCGACATGGCCTGATAACGGTAACCGGCTTTATCCGTCACCCAGCCGACATCGCCACAGTTGGTCATCGCCACCGACATCGCGTAACCGCCCGGCGTCGCGCGATACTGAAAAGGCACCAGCCCGGCGATGCGGTCGATCTCCGCCAGCAACGCCACATCATCTGCCAGCGCTGCACCGCGCAGCACCACCGCGCCGGGGCACAGATCTTCGCGCCAGTTGGGGTGGAAATCGGGGTGATCAAAAAGATCTAAATTCATGTCAGCCTCCGCGTTTGCCTGTCCGTTAAGTATAACGGATGTCGCCAGATCGTCATTTTTGCTGCCAGCGGGCGGTTAAAAAATCGAGAAGCCCCTGTGCTGCCGGGCCGATACGCCGGTTGGGCCGCACACAGTAAACGCCGGTTTCACGTCCGGTCCATTGTGGCAATATCTGCACCAATTCCCCTGCGTCTATGGCCGCTGCCATGGTGACCGCCGAGTGAAAAGCGATGCCGTGCGCATCCATACACAGCCTGCGTGCCGCATCGGCATTATCGACCTTGACCGATCCTTTCGGCGCCAGCGTGCGCTCCTCACCGGCAGAAAATAACCGCCACAGCACACCGTCCTGACTGGCCGAAGAGACGATGCACTCGTGCTGATAAAGATCTTCCGGCACCTCAGGCACGCCACGCTTTTTCAGGTAAGCGGGCGCGGCCACCAGGATCCGCCGGTTCTCCAGCAATTTATGGGCGATCAGAGACGAATCCTTCATACGCCCGATGCGAAATGCCAGCATGATGCCTTCACTCACCAAATCCACGTAGTCATCGGTCAGATGCAGATCCAGTTGCACCTGCGGGTACGCCGCCAGAAACTCACTCAGATAAGGCACCAGATGGGTATGACCGAACGCCACCGGCGCACTGACCACCAGTGCGCCATAGGGTAACGTCTGCTCGTCACGCACCATGTCAGCTGCCTGAGTGAGTTGCGAAAGTGCCTGATGGCATTCGGCAAAATACCGTTTTCCGCTTTCGGTCAGCGACATCGCCCGCGTGGTGCGGTTGAGTAACGTCGCGCCCAGTTGCCGTTCAAGCGTCTTGATAAAACGGCTAACCGACGACGGCGTAATGCCGAGCGCGTGGGCCGCACGGGCAAAACTATGGTGTTCAACAACCGCAACAAACGTTTGAACTAAGTGCAGCGACGGCGCGTTCATTGATGCTCTCACGGAATGAATGAATGTTATTTCCGGCTATTATCAAGAAAATTCAGCATGATTAGAATGTTTCTTTTTTGAGGAACATTTTATGAAAACCACGTCTGCCCGCGTCTTTCGCGAACTTCATCTGCAAGCAGCCCCGCTGAAATTGCCCAACGTCTGGGATGCGGGCAGCGCACGCCAGACAGAAAGTCTGGGTGCCACGGCAATTGCCACCACCAGCGCGGGCGTCGCATGGTCTTTGGGGTATCGCGACGGCAATCAGTTGCCGGTGGAAGACTATGTCGCCCGCGCGGCGTCTATCGCCAGGGTGATTTCGGTGCCGCTTTCGGCGGATATTGAGGGTGGCTACAGCGATATTCCGGCCACGGTGGCGTTAACCGTCTCACGGTTTATGGATACGGGCGTGGTGGGCATCAATATTGAGGACGGCGCAGGCGATCCGCATGCGTTGTGCCGGAAAATCGAAGCCATCAGAGCCGCCAGTATCCGCTGCGGCGTAGATCTGTATATCAACGTGCGCACAGATGTGTACGCCCGTCACCTGGTTTGCGCCGCGGATAAAGCGGATGAAGTGATGGCGCGGGCGCAGAGTTACCGCAGTGCCGGTGCCGACGGGCTTTTCGTGCTCGGGCTGACGGAGGCAGGAGAAATGCGCGCCATTGCTGAGGGCACAACTCTGCTGCTCAACGTGGCGGTCTGGCCGGGACTGCCGCCGGTCAGCGATCTCGCAGCCCTTGGCGTACGCCGCCTGAGCGCCGGTTCCTGGTTGCCGCAAACCTTATGGGCGCACCATGCGCAGTTAGTCAGCGGATTTTTACAACACGATAAAATGATGCCGATGCTGGAAAAAGCCGCGCCTTATTCAGAAATTAATGCGATGTTTTAACGACGCAGACCACGACTGAACATGAGAGGTAACATGAATTCCACAGCCCGCCCCGACAATGTCATGCCAGAAAATCAGGCAGTTCTGCATATTTTATGCGGGAAAATAGCCTCCGGGAAATCCACCCTGTCCCGCAATCTGGCAAGCCCGCCCGGCACGGTGGTGCTGAGTGAAGACACCTGGCTTGCTCATCTTTATCAGGATGAGATGCACACCGTGGCGGATTATCTGCGCTGTGCCGCCAGACTCAGGCAAGCCATTGCGCCTCATGCCATTTCCCTGCTCAAAGCCGGTGTCTCAGTCGTGCTGGATTTCCCGGCCAATACGGTGGCGAACCGCGAGTGGATGATGAGCCTCATCACGGCGTCAGGCGCAGACCACCGCCTGCATTATCTGAACGTGCCGGAAGACGAGTGTAAAGCCCGGCTGCGGGCACGCAATCAGGCCGGAACGCACCCGTTTAGCGTCACCGATGAGCAGTTTGAGCTGATATCCCGTCACTTTGTTGCGCCGCAACCGGAAGAAGGTTTTAACGTAATCATCCACGCTTAGCGCCGCCATTATTCAGCCGTACGGGGAAGAGGATTATTGTAGGGTTGTATCGTTTCAGCTATGGTTCGAGAAGATTTAAATACCCTATCAGGAGAACATAATGAGTCGGGAAATCAATAAAGACACGCAGTTGTGTATGTCCCTTTCCGGTCGTCCGGGAAATTTCGGTACCCGTTTTCATAACAGCCTGTATCAGGCGTTAGACCTGAACTTCGTCTATAAAGCCTTTTCCACCAAAGACATTGAAGCCGCTGTCAAAGGCGTGCGTGCGCTGGGCATCCGCGGCTGCGCGGTATCGATGCCGTTTAAAGAAGCCTGCATTCCTTTCCTCGATGAACTGGATCCTTCCGCCACCGCCATTCAGTCGGTGAATACCATCGTCAATGATGACGGCTTCCTGCGCGCTTACAACACCGATTACATCGCGGTCGCTAAACTGCTCGACAGCCACAAAGTCCCGCGCGATGCCGTTTTCGCACTGCGCGGCAGCGGCGGCATGGGCAAAGCGGTGGTTGCCGCCATCCGTGATGCCGGTTTCAAAAAGGGCTACATTATTGCCCGCAATGAAGCCAATGGCCGCGCCCTGGCAGAAGAATACGGTTACGAATGGAAAGCAGAAGTCGGCGATTTGGCCGTCGATATGGTGGTGAACGTCACGCCAATCGGCATGGCCGGTGGCCCGGAAGTGGATTCACTGGCCTTCGAACCGGCGGTGATCGACCGCGCCAGCATCGTCTTTGACGTTGTTGCCTTACCGGCAGAAACGCCGCTGATCCGTTATGGTCGCGATCACGGTAAGAAAGTGATCACCGGCGCGGAAGTCGCGACATTACAGGCCGTCGAGCAATTCGTCCTGTACACCGGCGTGCGCCCGTCAGATGAACAGATTGAAGCGGCAGCGGTACATGCGCGCAGTTAACCCCGCGTGATAAATACAAAAAGCCTCTCAGACGAGAGGCTTTTTTAATGGCGTGGATCCACCCGGCGATCAACGCACCAGACACGGCCTTTTCGGATCAAACTTCCAGTCCGGCACCAGGAACTGCATGCCCTGCGCATCATCACGCGCACCGAGGCCCATGCCTTTGTAGAGTTCGTGGGCCTTCATCACCTGATCCATATCCAGCTCAACGCCCAGACCCGGTTGTTCCGGCACCCGCACTTTGCCGCCTTTGATCTGCAACGGCTCTTTGGTCAGGCGCTGATTGCCTTCCTGCCAGATCCAGTGCGTGTCGATGGCCGTGATCTTGCCCGGTGCCGCAGCCGCCACCTGGGTAAACATCGCCAGCGAGATATCAAAATGATTGTTGGAATGCGAGCCCCAGGTCAGACCCCATTCGTGACACATTTGTGCCACGCGCACTGACCCCTGCATGGTCCAGAAATGCGGATCCGCCAGCGGGATATCCACCGATTTCAGCTGAATGGTATGCCCCATCTGACGCCAGTCGGTGGCGATCATATTCGTCGCCGTCGGCAGGCCGGTCGCCTGACGGAATTCCGCCATCACTTCACGCCCGGAGAAGCCCTGCTCTGCGCCGCACGGATCTTCGGCATACGCCAGCACACCGCGCAGTTGTTTACCGAGCGCGATGGCTTCATTCAGCGACCAGGCACCGTTCGGATCGAGCGTGATCCGCGCCTGCGGGAAGCGTTGCGCCAGCGCCGTCACGGCTTCCGCTTCTTCGCTGCCCGCCAGCACGCCGCCTTTGAGTTTGAAATCATTGAAGCCATATTTTTCGTACGCGGCTTCCGCCAGCCGCACTACCGCTGCGGGTGTCAGCGCTTCTTCGTGGCGCAGGCGATACCAGTCGCAGCTGTCGCCCGGCTGGCTCTGATAGCCCAGCGACGTTTTATTGCGGTCACCGACGTAGAACAGATAACCGAGCATCTCGACTTCATCACGCTGCTGACCGTCGCCGAGCAACGACGCCACGGTCACGCCCAGATGCTTGCCGAGCAGGTCCAGCATCGCCGCTTCAATGGCGGTGACCACGTGGATAGTGGTACGCAAATCAAAAGTCTGTAGTCCACGACCGGAGGCATCGCGATCGGCGAATTTCTCCCGCACCGCAGTCATCACGTTTTTGTATTCGCCCAGCGTTTTGCCGATCACCAGCAGCGCGGCATCGTCCAGCGTCTGGCGGATTTTCTCGCCGCCCGGCACTTCTCCGACGCCGGTGTTGCCGCTGCTGTCTTTGAGGATCAGGATGTTACGGGTGAAAAACGGCGCGTGCGCACCGCTGAGGTTAAGCAACATGCTGTCGTGCCCGGCCACCGGGATGACCTGCATGGAGACAATTTTAGGTGCAGATGAAGAGGTCATGCTTACTCCTTAGTGAATTCAGATTCCGTTAACCGCGCCCCATTGCCGGGCGCTTACGATCGAATGTCCAGCCGGGGATCAGATACTGCATCGCGGCAGCATCGTTGCGCGCCCCGGTCGGCAGCGTCTTGTGCAACGCGTGGGCGCGATGGATCTGATCCATGTCGATCTCCACGCCCAGCCCCGGTTTTTCCGGCACTTTGATTTTTCCGTTGACGATCTGCAGCGGCTCTTTGGTCAGGCGCTGATTGCCTTCCTGCCAGATCCAGTGCGTATCGATGGCCGTAGGTTTACCCGGTGCAGCAGCACCGACGTGGGTAAACATCGCCAGAGAAATGTCGAAATGATTGTTGGAATGGCAGCCCCAGGTCAGGCCCCAGTCGTCACACAGCTGGGCGACGCGCACCGCACCGTGCATGGTCCAGAAATGCGGATCCGCCAGCGGAATATCCACCGACTGCAACATCACCGCGTGCTGCATCTCACGCCAGTTGGTGGCGATCATATTGGTGGCGACCGGCAAACCGGTGGCGCGGCGGAACTCCGCCATCACTTCGCGCCCCGAGAAGCCTTGCTCCGCGCCGCACGGATCTTCCGCATAGCTGAGGATCCCGTGCAGGTCTTTGCATAAATCAATGGCTTCATCCAGCAGCCACGCCCCGTTGGGATCAACGGTGATACGTGCATCCGGAAAACGTTTTGCCAGCGCTTTAACCGCGTCGATCTCCTGCTCGCCCGGCAGCACGCCGCCTTTGAGTTTGAAATCCTTAAAGCCATAACGATCCTGCGCCGCCTCGGCCAGCCGCACCACCGCCCCGCTGCTCATCGCTTCCTGATGGCGCAGGTGATACCAGTCGTGGCTGCCGCGTTCTCCTTCCTGATACGGCAAATCGGTTTTCTGACGGTCGCCGATATAGAACAGGTAACCGAGCACCGTCACTTCATCACGCTGTTTGCCCGGCCCGAGGAGTTCGCACACCGGCACGCCGAGAAACTTGCCCATCAGATCCAGCAGGGCCGCTTCCAGCGCGGCAACGGCGTTGACCCGCAGCTCAAACGTCCAGGCACCTTTTCCGAAAGAATCAAAATCCGACGACTGATTGCCGGTGTGAATCTGATGCACCAGGCGGTTCATCCGCGCCACTTCCTGGCCTTTGACCTGGGAAACCGCCTCCATCAGCGTGTTGTAAATCACTTCGCCGCCCGGCGCTTCCCCCACGCCGGTGTTCCCGGCGCTGTCTTTGAGGATCACGATATTGCGGGTGAAGTAAGCGCCATGTGCGCCACCGATATTCATCAACATACTGTCGTGCCCTGCCACAGGGATCACCTGCATGTCAGTGATGATCGGCGAGGATTGCGTATTCATCATGTGTCTCCTTATCTGTGCCGGGGATCAGAACGGGCGTAGCTGGATGCGTTCGATTTTGCCGACAATAAATACATAGCTCACCACCGCCAGCAGTGCGTGGATCCCGACGTAAATCAAGGCGCCGTTGAAGGATCCTGTCGTGCCGATGATGTAACCGATAGCGATTGGCGTCACGATGCCGGAAACGTTGCCGAACATGTTGAACAGCCCGCCGCTCAGCCCGCTGATCTCTTTCGGTGCGGTGTCAGCCATTACCGCCCAGCCCAGTGCACCCAGACCTTTGCCGAAGAAGGCGAAGGCCATAATGCCAACCACCATCCACTCGGTATCGACGTAGTTACAGGCAATCATCGACATCGACAGCAGCATGCCAACCACAATCGGCACTTTGCGCGACAGCGTCAGGTTGCTGGTTCTGCGCATCAGCCAGTCGGAAATGATCCCGCCGAGCACTCCGCCGAGGAAACCACAGATCGCCGGAACCGACGCCACCATGCCGGCTTTGAGGATCGACATGCCGCGCGCCTGCACCAGATATACCGGGAACCAGGTGATGAAGAAGTAGGTCAGCGCGTTGATGCAATACTGGCCGATGTAGATGCCAATCATCATGCGCGACTTCATTAATTGCTTAATCTGGAAGAGTTTTTCGCCTTTGACGGCGGCTTTTTTAGTGGTTTTCTGATCCATGTTGATCAGCGCGCCACCGGCTTCCATGTAATCGAGCTCGGCCTGGTTGACGCCCGGATGATCTTTCGGATCGTGGATCACTTTCAGCCAGATAAAACTCAGGATGATCCCAAGCCCACCCATAAAGAAGAACACGTGTGACCAGCCCACTTCGTGGGTCAGCCAGCCCATGATTGGCGCGAAAATGACGGTGGCAAAATACTGTGCGGAGTTAAAAATCGAGACGGCAGTGCCGCGTTCCTGCGCCGGAAACCAGGCGGCAACGATGCGGCTGTTGCCTGGAAAAGACGGCGCTTCTGCCAGCCCTACCAGGAAACGTAAAGCGAACAGGGAAACCACAATGCCAAAGCCGCTGAATACATCGACAAAGCCCTGCAGTAAGGTAAATAAAGACCAAATAAAAATACTGTAGAAATAAACTTTCTTGGAACCAAATTTATCCAGCAACCATCCGCCGGGTATTTGCCCAATAACATAGGCCCAGGAAAATGCAGAGAAAATATAGCCCATGCCGACGGAATCCAGGCCAATATCTTTCGCCATTGCCGAACCGGCAATAGATAATGTCGCACGGTCGCCGTAATTAAATGAGGTGACAATAAATAACATCACCACTATCCAGTAGCGCGCATTCGTTCTTTTTTTTACGGCACTGGCTGATGAAACGATTGTTTCCATGGTGTTCTCCGGAATTAATGACAATGCCTCGACCCGAAGGGCAAGCCATTCCTCCGCACGACAGAACTGTAGGGTTCAGAGAGGAAGGAACGTTGCCAGTATAAGAACAACCCGTGACCAACTCATTAGGCAAAATGCCAGGCATCAGCGCATATTTGCATTTATCTTGAGGCGAATGCCCAGAGCCATGCGAGTTGTTTCACAAAAAATGAAACGGCTGTGATGAGCATCACACCGATAAAAAAAGCGAAAATATACACCATCCTGAAAATACCCTCAGGGAGAATACTTTCAGAACGGAATAATATTCAAATCTGATCATTATCTAATTGCAGCGCCACATACAGCAGGAGACGGTCGTCGAAATTTCCTAAATCTAATCCGGTTAATTCCGAGATGCGGTTGAGGCGATATTCCAGTGTATTACGGTGAATATATAACGCTTTCGACGTGGCTGTCGGCTGGACGTTATTATGGAACCACGACGCCAGGGTGCGCCGGAGTAAACCGTTGCTGTCGGTGGCTTTTAAACGCGCCAGCGGACGCACCAGTTCGTCGGCCTGCCAGCCGCCGCGCAGGCTGTCGAGCAGCACGGGTAAGATCAGATCCTGATAGAAGTAACAACGCTGTTCCGGCATCCGCTGTTTGCCGACCGTCATGGTGGTGCGCGCTGTGCGGTATGAACGCGCGATGCTGCCGGGGCCGGTGAAGAAGTTGCCGAGAGAAATACGCACACGCAGGCGCCCGGTTTCGGTCATGCGGGACAACAGGTGATCGATGCGCTGGCGATGACCGTCCGGATCCCAGCGATCATAGCTGTTGAGCGCCGGTTTCAGCACCACCATTTCGGTCAGGGACACGATCGCAATCAGGTTGTCGCGCTCCGGCGTGGTCAGCAAGGTTTGCAGCTGTTGCAGTTCGGCCATCGCCGAATCCACGCCCAGCTGTCCGCTGTCCACTTCAACCACCGCCGCCACGCGCGGACGGTTCAAATCAATACCAAGACGCTGTGCCCACTCTTTCAATGCCGGAGAAAGTTCGTCCACCCGGATAAGATTAAGCACCAGCTCTTCGCGCAAGCGGCTGTCCTGCGCCAGCATGTGCAGCAAACGCGCCTGTTCGAGCATCATTTCGGCAGTCATGCACACCAGTTCACCGTACTGACGCAGCTGTAACGGGTTACCGGTCAGGCCGATCACACCGACAATCTGGCCGTCGATGCGCAGGGGTAAGTTGATGCCCGGACGCACTCCGTGCAAATGCCGTGCGACGCCTTCATCAATATCGACAATGCGTTCCTGTGAAATGGCCAGCAAAGCACCTTCGTGCAATTCGCCAAGACGCTGATCGTCGCCGCTGCCAATGATTTTTCCACGGCCATCCATGACATTCACATTACTATCAATAATTTGCATCGTGCGGGCAACAATTTGCTGCGCCAGTTTTGCATCGAGATGATACGCCGACATGGGGTTCCTGCCTTGGCTGTTCTTGTTAGTTTGACCAGCATACTCAGTCGCCGTCAGCCAGACATTATGCAAATGCCCAAAGAGCAGGAGAACCCGTTGAAGTTGCGGGGAAAGTCACAGTTTTATGCACCTGCACAGAGACGCGCAGGAACGAAGATGAGAAGCGGGGGCAAAGCAGGAATAAAAAAGGCACGCCGGAGCGTGCCTTATCATTTCACGGAGGAAGGATTATTGGGCTAACAGGTAAATTGAGGTGTCACCACGTAAGATATCCAGCGCCAGCACCGAAGGTTTGGTGTCGAGGATTTTACGCAGTTCGCCCAGATTAGCGACTTTCTGCTGGTTAACACCGAGGATCACATCGCCTTTTTTCAGGCCGATACGCGCCGCGGTGGAACCGGCTTTCACTTCGTCCACTTTCACGCCTTTCTTATCGGCAGCGGCATTGTTACTCAGCTCAGCGCCTTCAATACCGGTATAGATATTGCCGGATTCGACTTTCGCGGTCTGCGTGCTTTGCTCAATGGTCACATCGACGTTCACCGGTTTACCGTCGCGCAGCAGGCCGAGGGTCACTTTGGTGCCGATTGGCATCGTGCCGATATCCGCACGGAACGACGCAAAGCTGCTGATCGGTTTACCGTTCATGCTCAGGATCACGTCACCGGCTTTGATGCCCGCTTTTTCTGCCGCAGACTTCGGCATGACCTGGCTGATGAACGCGCCGCGCTGTGCGTCAACTTTCATCGCTTTCGCCAGCTCGGAGTTCAGCTCAGTCCCCATGATGCCGAGTTCGCCACGTTTCACCTGGCCGTATTCGATCATCTGTTTGGACAAGTTCTGCACCATGTTACTTGGGATCGCAAAACCGATACCGATGTTGCCGCCGTCCGGCGCCAGGATCGCAGTGTTCAGACCGATCAGTTCGCCGTTAAGGTTAACCAGCGCGCCGCCGGAGTTACCACGGTTGATCGCCGCATCCGTCTGGATAAAGTTCTCGTAGTTTTCGATGTTCAGACCAGAACGGCCCAGCGCAGAAACGATGCCGGACGTGACGGTTTCACCCAGACCATACGGGTTACCGATGGCCACGGTGTAATCACCGACGCGCAACTGACCGGAGTCAGCCATTTTAATGGCGGTCAGGTTTTTAGCATCCTGCAGCTGAATAACCGCGATGTCAGAACGTGGATCTTTGCCGATCACTTTGGCATCAAATTTACGGCCATCGTTCAGCTGAACGCTGATTTTGGTGGCGTTATCAACCACGTGGTTGTTGGTCACGACATAGCCTTTAGCGGCATCAATGATGACGCCGGAACCCAGAGCGCGGAAATCTTCTTTCTGCTCAGGCGCTTGCTGCTGGCCTTCCTGACCGCCACCCTGACAAACAGGTGAACCCTGGAACGGCGAGCCGTCCTGGCACAGCGGCGAGTTCTGACCAAAGAATTGCTGGAACTGCTGGCCCATACGCGGCGTCTTGGACGGGGCGCTGCCTTCAACGTTCACGCTCACCACGGAGGGCATGACTTTTTCCAGCATAGGCGCCAGGCTTGGAAGCTGCGACGTGCTGGAAGAGGCTGTTTCAGCAGCCAGTGCAGAAGAAACCGGGGCCATTGCCATACCGATACTTAACGCTAATGCGCTCAGGAATAAACTCGATTTTTTCATTTTCAGGATCTCTTAAAATTATTGTGGCAACCAAAATAGTTGCATTGCTTGGTAGTCGTGATACTGAGATGTAATTAATAGCGCGAAGTTCATCAGGGTCGATCGGTTAATAGTAAAAAAGTATTGTGGATATTTACAAAAGATGGTTTTTCAGACAGATTCGTAAAGAAGAATAAAGAAGTCTTCCTTTTTGATGTGAATGATAATTACTCTGCGGCCATCAGGCGGCGATATTCATCATACGCATAGAGATCGGTCATCCCGCTGATATAATCCTGTAACATTCTTGCCCGGTAATAAAACTCCAGCGCCGCAAACACTTTCTCCGGTTTGCCTTCCAGCCCCACCACTGCATTGGTATAGGCTAAACGATGCTTGGCCGATATCTTATGCAAAAGCCGGGTTTCAATCGGGTAAGCACGGTGCGTATCTTCCTGATCCAGCTGAGTAAAGTCTTTCAAAGACATATCGAGAAGCGGGCTGTAAATATCCAGCAAACCGCTGATGACCCGGTAACCCTGTAATTCCAGCTCTTCCACTTCCGGGTGATTGAATACCTGTTTGAAGGCCACGCGTTTATAAATTTCCAGCAAGCGATTTGCCTGACTGTCATCTTCCAGCAGCGCATGGTTAAAGGTGCCTTCATAAATTTCCTGCACGTTTTCAATGAATCTTCGCGCCGCGTGTGGCACCAGTTGTTTCACCGTTTGTACCCGAAGTTCCATAAAGAAATAATCCACCGGATTACGGAACGTTTTGGCTTTATCCATTTTTTCATAGGCGGTGCGCACCACTTTATCGAAGAAATCGCCCTTTTCGATCTCCCCCCATTCGCGACAAAGATAGGCGTACAACTGTTCGACGCTGAAAATGTTCTTTTCAACCGCATCTTCTAAGTCGGCGATGCAATAGGAGATGTCATCTGCCGCTTCCATGATGTACGTCAGCGGGAAACGATTGAACTCGCCCAGCCCCAGCTCGCTGCGCAGACGCTGGATAAACGGCTCTTCCGCCAGATAAAAACCGGGCTTTTTCATCAGATAATCATGCGAAGGCAATTTTTCAGTGGAATAGGCCGGGCGGGTGTATTTCAGGATGCAGGCGGTCTGGCTGTAGGTCAGGTTGAGTTTAAGCAGGGTATACACCAGACGGATCGCCTGGGCGTTGCCTTCAAAATTGGAAAGATCGTAGCGGATTTTACTGCGCAGTTCATTGAGCGGTTCGGCGCTCTTTTCCAGACGCAGACAGCCGATAGTGCAGGCATCCGTCAGCTGAAATTCTTTGCCGCAGCTGGCGGTATCCATGCGTTTGCCAAACCAGTTATTGATCGCCGATTCACCAAAATGCCCGAAAGGCGGATTGCCAATGTCATGCATCAGACAGGCCATTTCGACGACACTTTCAAAAGGATCGGTAACCTCCGTCAGCCCGTAGGTGTCCAGCTTTCCTTGCTTGCGCAGACGGTGCAGCACATCTTTGGCGATGTGACGGCCTACCTGCTGAACTTCGAGAGAATGGGTCAGGCGGCTGCGGACGGCAGCGTTTTTCTCCAGCGGAAAAACCTGGGTTTTTTGCTGTAAACGGCGGATCGCGGCGGAGTTGATAATACGGCCACGATCGCTTTCAAACTGACGCACGACATCGTACTCATCCCGCGCCTCAATGGGCGAGCTGAAAGGACGCTGAAAATTGAATTTCGCTTTAAAATCGATCCCGGACATACTTTTCCACCCTTTCAGCCACTCACGCGCCCGGCAGACGCGGAACCCGCATCCCAAACGCATTATCTCTTACCTTTAGCCATGATAGACTATCGCGCATTGTTTTCGGTATTAAAGCGTCAATTCCGCCTCTGCTGCGGCCCATTTCACCCACATCTGCGAGTATTCATATGAAAGTAGGCATCATCGGCGCTATGGAGCAGGAAGTGACTCTGCTGCGCGACAAAATCATTAACCGCAAGACTATCGAACGCGCGGGCTGCGAAATCTATACCGGCCAGTTACACGGCGTGGACGTTGCCCTGCTGAAATCCGGCATCGGGAAAGTGTCGGCGGCGATGGGTACCACGTTGCTGCTGGAGCATTGCCAGCCAGACGTCGTCATCAATACCGGTTCCGCCGGTGGCCTGGCGAACACCCTGAAAGTGGGCGATATCGTGGTGTCTGACGAAGTGCGTTATCACGACGCCGACGTGACCGCTTTCGGTTACGAACCCGGCCAGATGGCAGGCTGCCCGGCGGCGTTCAAGGCCGATCCGGCGCTGATCGAACTGGCTGAAACCTGTATCCGTCAGCTGGATCTGAACGCCGTGCGCGGTCTGGTGTGCAGCGGCGACGCATTCATCAACGGCGCCGCCCCGCTGGCCCGCATTCGCGCCACCTTCCCGAATGTGGCAGCCGTCGAAATGGAAGCCGCAGCCATCGGCCACGTGTGTCATCTGTTCGATACGCCATTTGTGGTGGTGCGTGCTATTTCTGATGTCGCCGACGGCGAATCGCACCTGAGCTTCGAAGAGTTTCTGGTCACCGCGGCGCAGCAATCCACCCTGATGGTGGATGCTATGCTCAAAACGCTGGCTGATTCACAAGAGTGATGATGCGCCGGTTCTGTCTGGTTCTGGGTTTTCTGATGCTGCCGTGGGTGGCCGCGGCGGCCCCGGCGCAACGGGTGATCACTCTGGCACCTAATTTGACAGAACTGGCGTTTGCCGCCGGTTTGGGCGATAAGCTTGTTGGCGTGAGTGCTTACTCCGACTACCCGCCGCAGGCTGCAAAGATTGAGCAGGTGGCGAACTGGCAGGGCATCAACGTTGAACGCATCGTGACGCTCAAACCTGATCTGGTGCTCGCCTGGCGCGGCGGCAATCCGCAACGACCGCTGGAGCAGCTGGCTTCGCTGGGTATCAACGTGGTGTATCTCGATCCGCAAAATGCAGCGCAGATTGCCCAGGCGCTGGAACAACTGGCGCCCTACAGTGCCGATCCCGCCACCGCGCAGCGCGCTGCCACGCATTTCCGTCAGCAATGGCAGGCGCTTAAGCTGAAATACCACCGCGTAAAACCGGTGCCGGCTTTTATTCAGTTCGGCACACAGCCGCTGTTTACCGCCTCATCGGCGACGATGCAAAGTGAAGTGCTGGAACTCTGTGGTGCCAAAAACATTTTCGCAGACAGCCGTGTCCCCTGGCCTCAGGTCAGCCGGGAGCAGGTGTTGAACCGCCATCCGCAGGTGATTGTGGTAGCGGGCGGTCCATCACAAAAGCAGGTTATTGAAGATTACTGGCGTTCCCTGCTCAGCGCACAGGTCATTACGCTGGATTCAGACTGGTTCAGCCGTGCAGGCCCGCGAATTTTACTGGCAGCACAACAGCTTTGTCCCCGGATTGCGGCCCTGCCTCAGAGGTGAATACTCACTAACAGTACAGTGACTTTCTTGCCCCTCGCCGCTATGGCACTTTTCCGAATCGTTGCTTTATTAACCAAAATCAATGAACCGCCACTTTTATCTGTTAGTATGTGCGTCGTCAAATCCTTCGTACGATGACTGCCTTCGCTTTAGATTATCTCTTTGTTATACAAACGAAATAATACAATAACGGTATCTGATACGACGACTCAGCGGCGACGCTCCCGGACGGAAACGTTTTGGATTAAAGACCGCAAAAATAAGACCGATAACCTTAATCAGCCACACTGATTTTATTGCTCTAAAAATTGAACGACACCAGCAGGAAACAGAAATGAAAGCTTTATTACTCAGTGCGTTACTCGCCCTGGGCCCGCTGGCGGCTGTCGCGGGCATGACAAGTGGCGAAATCCACATCAGTCTGACTATTTTACCTTTATGCCAGGTGAACGCAGCGCCTTCGGGCACTTCCGTGATCTGCGCCAACCGCAGCATGAGCCCGCCACATATCAGCGAAACGGTACTGGCAGCAGCGCCCGGCATCAAGGTGGATTCCACGCTGGTGACCGTCGAGTGGTAATCCTCTTGTAAGCACTTACTTACCTTAGTGCCTTTTCGGAGTGGAAATAAGCCCATTAAAAAAGCCCGTCTGCATACACAGACGGGCTTTTTTGACGCTGCTGAAACTCTCAGCCGCGCATCAGATGCTGAATGACGAACCGCAACCGCAGGTTGTCTTGGCATTCGGGTTGGTCACGATAAAACGTGAACCTTCCAGACCTTCGGTGTAATCCACCGAACCGCCCACCAGATATTGCAGGCTCATCGGGTCAACCACCAGCGCCACACCGGCTTTCTCGATGGTCATATCACCGTCGTTGATTTTATCGTCAAACGTAAAACCGTACTGGAATCCGCTGCAACCGCCGCCGGTGATGTAAACACGCAACTTCAGATTCGGATTTTCTTCATCAGAAATTAGGTTCTGCACCTTACGCGCCGCAGCCTCAGTAAACTGTAACGGCAACGCGGTTGTTTCATTCATTAACGCTTCACTCATCATTTCTCACTCCCAATCCGCATTTGTTCAGGCCGCCAGATTGACTGTCTGAATAATGAACTCATTATCTTATACCTGAGTTGATGCTTCAAGTATGGGCATTTTTCGCGGCGCTGTCCTGCTTATTGGTGCTCTCACCCACAGATTCTGCCTGCGCTTTTTCTGCATTTTCGCGTTCCTGCCTCTGTAAGGTGCGGGTCAGTATCGTTGAATACAAGGGCTTACCGCCCAAAAACTGTGCCAGCAGGGTCGCGCCCAGACAGGTGATGATCATGGGTAAAATCAGCTGATAGTTGTCGGTCATTTCCAGCACCAGCACGATGCCGGTCAGCGGCGCACGCACGCTGGCAGCAAACAGTGCGCCCATTCCGGCGATGGCGAAGGTCGCCGGTTGAATATCGTACTCAGGGAACCAGACCAGCGCGGCGGTACCAAATGCCGTACCCAGCAAGGTGCCGAGCGCTAACATCGGGGCAAATATGCCGCCCGGTGCACCTGAAGCAAAGCAAAGCACCGTGGTCACCACGCGGACAAAAAAGATAAACAGCAGCATCATCAGACCGTATTGCCCTGCCGCCGCCAGCGGGATCAGCGCAAAACCACCGCCCGCCGCTTCTGGCTGAACAAGCCCGATCAGGCCGCAGACGCCGCCGAGCACGCCGCCGATAATCAGGATCTTGCGCAGATTACCGCCGTGGATGCGGGCAAACATATCCTGTGTGCGGAAGATCAGCGCGTTAAAGCTGACGCCGACCACGCCAAAAACCATCCCCAGCACCAGAAACAGCCACAGGGTATTCAGCGAAGTATTCGCCAGTTTACCGACCTCTATCACGGCCGTATCACCGTTGAAAATCCGGAAAACGATGCTCGACATAATCACGCCGATAAACACCGCTTTTATAGAAATCAGGCTGTAGCGAAATTGCAGGCGCATCTCTTCGAGAATGAACAGGATACCGGCCAGCGGCGCGTTAAAGGCGGCTGAAAGCCCTGCCGCCGCCCCGGTAGCCAGCAGCGAGTGGCGGGCTTCGGCGCTGCGCAGCCTGAAAATATCCGCCATCATTTTGCCGACGTTTGCGCCCATCTGCACGGTCGGCCCTTCCCTGCCCAGCACCATGCCGGCGCTCAGCGTGCCTATACCACCAAAGAATTTCACCGGGATCACCCGCCACCAGCGCACCGGACGTAACTCTTCCAGCGCACCTTCGATTTCAGGAATGCCGGAGCCGCCCGCTTCAGGCGCGAAACGCCGGACCAGATAATAGCCGGACATCGCCAGCAGGCCTGACACCACAAAGGTCAGCGGCCACATTAAAATCCAGTAATCGCTGAAAATACTGAGGCCCGAAAGCCGCATGGCCATCACCCCGTTCACCGCTTTTTCGAAAGCCACGCCAAGCAGACCGGCGACGGTTCCCACCACAGCAGCAACAATCAGAATTGCGACCGGCGTTTTATCACGGCGCAGGAACATACGCAGCACTTCACTGCGTTTACGCGGGCCATGCGCAGAGGCTGGCTCAGGCATATCAGTATTTGATTCATTCATCGGATCAGGAGGAATACAGAAAAGGTAATGGAATATTTATGGATTAAATCATACAACATGGCCGCCTGACAGGACTCAGGACAAAATCCGCGACGGTTTACGGTTTGATAACCTCGCGCAGTTCACTAGAATGGGCGCATTGCTATCCCTTATGTCATACAGCATCAAGAAAACCAGGAGCCGAGTAATGAGTAAGTCAGAAAGTCTGTTCACGCAGGCGCAAGCGCTAATCCCGGGCGGTGTGAATTCGCCGGTACGTGCCTTCTCCGGCGTCGGCGGCGTCCCGCTATTCATCGAGCGCGCTGACGGTGCCTTTTTGTTTGATGCCGATGGTAAAGCTTACATCGACTACGTCGGTTCATGGGGTCCGATGGTGCTCGGCCACAATAACGCTGACATTCGCAATGCGGTGATTGAAGCGGCACAGCGCGGCCTGAGCTTTGGTGCGCCAACCGAGATGGAAGTGAAAATGGCCGAACTGGTTACCGGACTGGTGCCAAGTATGGACATGGTGCGCATGGTGAACTCCGGTACTGAAGCCACCATGAGCGCCATTCGTCTTGCCCGCGGCTTTACCCATCGCGATAAAATCATCAAATTCGAAGGCTGCTATCACGGCCACGCCGACTGCCTGCTGGTGAAAGCCGGTTCCGGCGCGCTGACCCTCGGCCAGCCAAATTCTCCGGGCGTACCGGCGGATTTCGCCAAACACACCCTGACGTGCACCTATAACGATTTGGATTCCGTACGCGCCGCTTTCGAACAGTTCCCGGACGATATCGCCTGTATCATTGTTGAGCCGGTAGCGGGCAACATGAACTGTATCCCGCCACTGCCGGCGTTCCTGCCGGGTCTGCGTGCACTCTGTGATGAATTCGGTGCGCTGCTGATCATCGACGAAGTGATGACCGGTTTCCGCGTCGCGCTCGGCGGTGCTCAGGAATATTACAATGTGGTGCCGGACCTGACCTGTCTGGGCAAAATCATCGGCGGCGGGATGCCGGTAGGCGCATTCGGTGGCCGCCGCGACGTGATGGACGCACTGGCACCGACCGGCCCGGTGTATCAGGCGGGGACGCTTTCCGGTAACCCGATTGCCATGGCGGCCGGTATTGCCTGCCTGACTCAGGTCGCACAACCGGGCGTGCATCAGACCCTGAATGAGCGCACCACCCAGCTGGCAGAAGGGTTACTGCATGCGGCGAAAGCGGAAAACATTCCGTTTGTGGTGAACCACGTCGGCGGCATGTTCGGCCTGTTCTTTACCGATGCAGACACCGTGACCTGCTATCAGGACGTGATGAAGTGCGACGTTGAGCGCTTCAAAAAGTTCTTCCACCTGATGCTGGAAGAAGGCGTTTATCTCGCACCTTCCGCCTTCGAAGCAGGCTTTATGTCGCTGGCGCACAGCGAAGAAGATATCCAGCGCACCGTCAGCGCGGCACGTCGCTGTTTCGCGAAGCTGTAAGATCCGCTCGCCCCTGTGCAGGGGAGACACTGAAATACACAGGGGCCTTCTGGCCCCTTTTTGTTGCATCCGTCCCGGCGTTATTTCGCCTGTTTTCTCAGCAGGTAGATAAAGTACGGCGCACCGATGAAGGTCGCGAGCAGCCCTGCCGGGATCTGGTTCGGGAACAGGAACATCCGGCCGCACCAGTCGGCGAACACCATCAGCAAGCCACCGAGAATACTGGCGACCATCCATTGCGGCATCGCCCGTCGAAAGCCCATCATGCGTGCCATGTGCGGTGCCATCAGCCCGATAAAACTCAGCGGCCCGACGGTCAGCGTGGCGGCGGCTGTCATGATTGCGGCCAGCATCAGGATCGCCATACGGCTTGGCGTCAGCGCCATTCCGACAGACTTCGCAGTCACACTGCCGAGCGGCAGAATATTGACCCAGCGGCGCAGGAACGGCACCAGCACCATCAGCACCGCAGCCAGCACCAGCGTTCGCCATGCGGTATCAGAAGTCACGGAATAGGTTGAACCGGAAATCCAGGTCAGCAGGCCACCCATACGCGGATCACCGCTGGCGAGTAACAGCGTCAGCAGCGTGCTGAACGCGGTGCTCAGCGCGATACCGGTCAGCAGCATCCGCTCGGCGGAGAAGCTGCGTAAACCGGAGGCGAGCATGATCACCAGCAGGGTGATCGCCGCACCGGCACTGCCCGCGGGCAGCAACCAGACAAAGGCATCACCGGGCACAATAAACATCATCAGCACCACACCAAATGCCGCACCGGAACTTATCCCCAGCACTTCGGGGCTGGCCATCGCGTTGCCGGTCAGTTTCTGAATCAGCACGCCTGATGACGCCAGCATAATTCCTGCCGCCAGCGCCGCCATCACCCGCGGCATACGCCACGGCAGCAGCGCCTGTAAATCTGCGCCCGTTGACCAGCTCCAGCCCGTGGCATTGCGCCCGGCCATCAGCGCGACGGCCAGCCCTGCCAGTAACACCAGCAGCGCAAGCGACACCCAGCGCACCAGATGCTGACGCTCATCGGGCACGTTGTCGCCCTGATCCATCGGTGGTGGCGTCATGCTGTTACGCAGCCGCGGCAACAGCCACAGCAGCAACGGCGCGCCGACCAGCGCGGTGGCTGCACCGGTCGGTATTTCCATCCAGTATTGTGTCAGCCACTGCATCACCTGATCGGTGAACCACAGCAGCAGCGCACCGATCACCGGCGCCATGACCAGCCGCGAAAACAGGCGACGTGCGCCGAGCATTTTCGCCAGCAACGGCGCAAATAAACCGATAAAACCAATCATGCCTACGGCGTTAACCAGCTGGGCGCTCATCAGGATCGCCAGCGCCAGCACCGCGAGGCGGGCAGCGGATAATCCCAGTCCGAGATTTTTTGCCACGCCGTCATCCAGCCCCAGTAAGGTCATCGGACGTTGCAACAGGAAGGCCAGCAGCCAGACGATGATCACGCGCGGCAACAGGAACGAAGCAATATTCCAGTCCTGCTGGTTCAGCGCCCCGCTGCTCCACATATACAAACTTTGCAGGCGCTGATAGTTGAACAGCCCCAGCAGGCCATTGACCGCACCGCAATACAAACCGAGCACCAGCCCGGCGAGGATCAGCGTCACCGGCGAAAGTCGTTTACCCCAGGCGATCCCGAAGACCAGCACGCCGATCACCACCGCGCCAAGCATGGCGGCGAACTGCTGGGTGATAAGGCCCCCCGGCAACGCCCACAGCGTGGCAATAGTCAGACCAAGCTGCGCACCGGCAGAAACACCGAGCGTCGCCGGTTCTGCCAGCGGATTGCGCAGAACCTGCTGAAACAGTAAACCGACCAGCCCCAGACCGGCACCAGCCAGCAGTGCGACGGCGATACGCGGCAGCGAGCTGTAATGGAACAGCATCTGCTGAACATCATCGATGTCCGGCTGCCACAACGCGCTGCGCCACTGGTGATAAGGCAGTTGCTGATGGAGGTTGTAAACGCTGAGCATACCTGCCGCCAGCGTCAGCAGAATCAAAAATATCAGCGAAACGCTGAGTGCGCGGCGGTTCATACCGGTTTCCCCAGAGTGCTGTTAAGAATGCGGCAAAAATGCATGGCGCTAAACGTCGCACCGTAAAACCAGACCGCGGGCACCACAGTGAACTGATTATTGCGAACGAACGGCATCGATTTCCACAAAGGCGTGGGTGCAACGGCGTCCATGATGTCGGCGCTGCCGTGATCAAAGCACAGCACGCGGGCATTTTTGATGGCCGCCAGACGTTCGATCCCGACAGACACGCTGCCCCAGAAGCTGCCTTCGCCCTGCCAGGCATTGGTCAGCCCGACCTCCTCCATCACTTCCTGGAACAGGCTTCCCTGGCCGAACACCAGCACATGGCGGGTGTCGATAAAGGTGATTAACAGCACCGGCTGAGCGGCGACCGGTTTCATCAGCTCGCGGGTTTTCGCCAGTTGCTGGTGATAGAGCTGCAAATGCTGTTCAGCGCGTTCCGGCAAACCGAGATAATCCGCCAGTTTGTGCAGGGAACGGATCGCCAGTTGCAGAGGTTTGGCGCTGCCGTCGTTGGCTTTCACATCTACCACCGGCGCGATGGATTCCAGCTGGCTGGTTTTCGGGCCGTAGCCCTGAGTCACCACAAGCAGAGACGGCTTAAGTTGCTGGATAAACTCCATATTGGGTTCAGTGCGCTGCCCCACGTCAATGACCGTCGGCGCCAGCTTTGGCTCTTCGACCCAGAGTTCATAATTGGGAATATCAGCAATCGCCATCGGCATGACACCGAGCGCAATCAGCAACTCGGCAGGCAGCCATTCCAGCGCGATAATTCGGCTGAGATCGGGTGTTGATGCAGAAAACGTCGGCATAGAAGCCAGCAGCGGGGATAACGCCAGCGCCTGTAAAATCCGGCGACGCGTTATTCCAGAAAAATTAGGAAAATCAGACATATCAGTATACGAAGCTCACAGGCGCACCGCCCGCCGGATGCGGAAGAATGCCCATCGGAATACCATAAATTTGTTCAAGGACGTCGCCGCGCATCATCTCTTCCGGTGCGCCCTGAGCGATCATCTCGCCGCCACGCAGCGCCATCAGTTGGTCGCAATAGCGCGCCGCCATGTTCAGATCGTGCAGAACCGCAATCACGGTTAAGCCTTTTTCGCGGCTCAGACGCTGGATCAGCGCCAGCACGTCTTTCTGATGGGCGATATCAAGTGCGGAGGTGGGTTCATCAAGCAGCAGACAGCGGCTGTCCTGCGCCACCATCATCGCCAGCCAGGCGCGCTGACGCTCGCCGCCGGAGAGGCTGTCCACCAGACGGTGCGCGAAAGGCTTCAGGCCCACCAGAGAGATCGCTTCTTCGACTTTTTCTTTGTCCTGATGTTTGAAACGCCCCAGCGCGCCGTGCCACGGGTAGCGGCCAATTGCCACCAGCTCCTGCACGGTCATGCCTTCTGCGGCGGGAAGTTGTTGTGGCAGATACGCCACCTGACGCGCAAAGGCTTTGCTGTCCCACTGAGCCAGCGGCGTGTCATTGAGGAAAATCGTGCCGGATGTCGCAGACTGATGCCGCCCCAGCATTTTTAACAACGTCGACTTACCCGAGCCGTTGTGACCAATCAGGCCACACACTTGTCCCTGGGGAAACGTCAGTGACAGCGGAGCCAGCAGTGTGCGTCCCGTGACAGAAAAACTGACATCTTGCAGGCGGAATACGCTTTCTGGCAGCGAGGAAGACGGAGGTACGTTGTGATTAAGCATAAGATTTTCTGCGTCGACATCTGGTTAAGAACAGGAAACGGGCACGACCAGCGTGCCCGGATTTCACAGCGTTAATGCAAACTAACGATTAAAATCTGAATGTCGCTGTGGCGACAACCTGGCGATCTGAACCCCAGTAACAGGCGTAATCGCGATAGCAACTGGCGACGTATTCACGATCCAGCAGGTTATTGACGTTCACGCCAACGGAAGAGCCCGGCAGGCCAAAGCGCGCGAGATCGTATTTGATCGTGGCATCCACCAGCGTGTAGGAAGACACATTAAAGGCTTCATTCGCTTTGTCTGCATTCACACCGTTTGCGGTGTAGAAGCTGGAGCTGGCACCGACGTAACGCACACCCGAACCGACTGTCAGGCCACTGAGCGCGGTTTCGTGGAAGGTGTAATCCGCCCACAGAGACGCCATATTTGCCGGGACTTCAACAGGACGCTTGCCTTCGAAATTGGTGTCGTGGGTGTATTTTGCATCGGTATAGGTATAAGACGCCGTGAGGTTAATGTTGGCGTTAACCGCGGCTTTGGCTTCCAGTTCCAGACCGCGGGAACGGATTTCACCAGACTGAACGCTGAAGTTAGCGTCAGACGGGTTGGCAGTCAGGTTTTTATCTTTGGTCAGCTGATACACCGCTGCCGTCAGGCTGATCGGACGATCGTTCGGGATGTATTTCACACCCGCTTCGTACTGTTTACCTATTGAAGGATCGAACGGCTGGCCTTGTTTGGTGGCGCCTGCGTTCGGTTCAAAGGATTCGCTGTAGCTGAAGTACGGAGAAATACCGTTGTCGAACAGATAGTTCAGACCACCACGCCAGGTAAACTGCTGATCGTTGATCTGCGAAGCGCTGTTGGTGGTGCGCGTAAAGGTTGAGCTTTTGGCGAAATCGTAACGGCCGCCAACAGTCAGGATCCACTTATTCCATTCCGCCTGATCCTGCATGTACAGGCCGGTTTGCTCCTGACGATTGAGGATCTCATACGGGAAGTACAATGAGACATTGCCGTTACCGTATTGCGGATTTGCCAGATTCAGATTACTTGCGCTGCCGTAATCCGCATCAATATCGTTACGCATACGCATGTAATCGACACCCATCAGCAGGGTGTGATCGACAGCGCCGGTGCCGAATTTAGCCTGAGCCTGGGTATCGACATCAAAGTTCGCCAGCTTCTCTTTGGACTGAACGTAGCTGCGCGTGATGTTGCCGTTACCGAGGTAGCCGAAGCCGTAAACTGATTTATATTGGGTATCGAGTTTGGTGTAGCGCAGATTCTGGCGAACCGTCCAGGTATCATCAAACTGATGTGCGAAGCTGTAACCGACCATTTTCTGGTTGCGTGACATACGGTTGCCCGCTTCACCTTCGTTGAAATCTGTCGGCAGTTTATGTGCTTTACCGTTGGCATCGTAGTACGGCACCACGGTGCCTTCACGTGGCAACCAGCCGTAATAACCGGCATCCGGATCGTTCTGGAAATTGCTCAGGAAGGTGAAGTCGGTTTTATCATCAGGGCGCCATGAGAAAGACGGCGCAATCGAATAGCGTTTTTCTTTCGCCATCTCCTGCTGCGTATCCTGACTGCGCGCCACGCCGGTCAGACGGTAGGAATACACACCCGCATCGTCGATGGCATCGCTGAAATCAAAACCGGTCTGGTACAGGTTATCCGTACCCATTTTGAACTGTACTTCTTTCAACGGTTCAGTGGTCGGACGCTTGCTGACCATGCTGACCACGCCGCCCGGATTGCTTTTACCGTAAAGAACGGAAGACGGCCCGCGCAGCAGTTCAACGCGCTCCAGCATGTACGGATCCATCGACACTTCAGAATAGTTGTCACCCTGAAGTTTGATGCCGTCGAGATACTGATTGGTGTTCACCGAGGTGAAACCACGGATTGCCATGGCATCGATGGTGTTAGAACTGCCACGGCTGGCGAAAACGCCCGGCGTGTAGCCCAGCGCTTCTTTTACCGAAGCAGGCTGTTTCATGTCCATTTCTTCACGGGTGACGACGGAAACTGACTGCGGAGTTTTCACCAGCGGCGTATCGGTTTTGGTGCCGGTCGCACTGTGTTTTGCTGCGATTGTCGCCGCAGGGCCCCACGCAGATTCCGGCGCGGCTTCGGCAGCGGCTGAACTGGTGACGTTGATCGTATCTTCTTTGGCGGGGGCCGTGACGGCTGCGCCTGCATAGAAAGACGTGGAGCTCAACGTTGCCGTGATAGTCAAAGCCAAAGTGCGACGTGTAAAGACGTCTTTAGATGAAGAAAGGGAGCGCTGAAAAGCCATTGCGTTATCTCTGGGATGTTTATTAATGGGAATGTAAACGATAATTATTATTATGAACATCGCATAATATGCGCAATGCTTGCGCATCTGCAAGCCTATTTAACTCATAGATTGACTGAATGAATAAAAATTATCCCCATGTTAAATATGGGTAAAAGTGCCTATAAATTAAACGGGAATGGATGTAACCAGCTTGCGGAGAATGTAAATCTGCGTGCGTGAATTTGGGTTAAGAATAACAAATAAAAAAGGCGCAACTCTCATTGCGCCTTTTCACTTTAATGAATCCGCTGTTTATCAGTTACCTGACCCGAACATATCCTTGATCCAGCCAGCGACACCATTACTGTCTTTCTTCTCATCCTGCTGCTGTTGAGGCTGCTGCCCCTGAGAGGAAGGTTGCTGTTGTTGCTGCTGCTGCTGCATCTGTTGTTGCTGCTGCTGAACAGCGCTCACAGACGCCTGACACATCGCATCCGGAGAATCGGTCCAGACCGGAATCGAGCGCACCGCGCCGCCGCCGCTCAGCATGCCTGAACCTGAACCACCGCCGCAAACAAAGTTACCGCTGCCGTCGATGTTCATGGTGCTGATGCCTTCCGGCATTTGCAGATTCAGTGGCTGTGGTGTGCCGTTTTCCAGATAACGTCCGTAAAGCACCAGCGCACCGGTTGAGCCCCACAGTTTCGACGGGCCGTTGTTATCACGGCCAACCCAGGTGATGGCGACCTGATTACCATCAATACCGGCGAACCAGCTGTCGCGCAGTTCGTTCGAGGTCCCGGTTTTCGCCGCCAGATGCAGTTTCGGGAATTTGTTCGCCAGCGCGCGCGATGTCCCTTCCTGCACAACCTGTTGCATGGCGTACAGCGTCAGATACGCGGCCTGCGCCGGGATCACCCGGACAGCCTGCGGGAAGCTCTGATACAGCACGGTGCCGTCTTCCGCAATCACCGAACGCACCGCCGACAGAGGCGCTTTATTACCGCCGCTGGCAATGGTCTGGTATTCCTGAGCCACTTCCATCGGCGTCAGGGCGATTGCCCCCAGCAACATCGACGGAGTCTGGTTCAGGGATTCTTTCGGAATGCCTAAATCAATCAGCGTCTTGGTAATGTTATCCAGGCCCACCGCCATACCCAGATTGACCGTCGGTACGTTCATGGAACGCGCCAGTGCATCCACCAGCAGAACCTGACCGCGGAACTGATGGTCATCGTTTTTCGGCGACCAGGTCTGGCCGTTCGCCAGTTTAAGGGTCAGCGGCTGGTCGGCCAGAATAGTGTTCAGGCGGTATTTATCCGGCTGAGACAGCGCGGTCAGATAGGTGGCCGGTTTTGCCAGAGAACCGACCTGACGGCGTGCCTGCATGGCACGGTTGAAACCGGCAAACTGCGTTTCCGCACCGCCCACCATGCCGCGCACTTCGCCGGTATAACGGTCAACGATCACCATGGCGGTTTCGATGTCATTCAGGCCGCTTTTCTTACGCAGTAACGGAATGCCTTCTTCGACCGCTTTTTCCGCCGCATCCTGTGAAATCGGATCCAGCGTGGTGAAGATTTTCACCCCGGACATATCCTGCACTTTATCGCCGAGTTTCGCCTGCAACTCCTGGCGCACCATCTGCATAAACGCCGGCTGAGGTGAAATCACCCCGCCCTTCGGCTGTACGCCGAGCGGACGCGCGCTGAGCATGTCATACAGTTCCTGATCGATAACTTTCTGATCGACCAGCAAGCGCAGCACCAGATTACGGCGCTGCAAGGCCATGTTCGGGTTACGCCACGGATTGTACAGCGACGCCCCTTTCACCATGCCGACCAGCAACGCCTGCTGATCCAGACTCAGTTCGTTCACCGGACGACCAAAGTAATACAGGCTCGCCAGTGGGAAACCACGGATCTGATCTGAACCACTCTGGCCGAGATACACTTCGTTGAGATACAGCTCGAGAATACGATCTTTACTGTAATCCGCATCCAGCAGCACGGCCATCACGGCTTCACGCGCTTTTCGGCTCAGTGAACGCTCGTTGGTCAGGAACAGGTTTTTCACCAGCTGCTGTGTCAGCGTTGAACCGCCCTGCACCGCATGACCGGCCGTCAGGTTCGCCAGCACCGCACGTCCGATGGAATAGAAGTTAATCCCGTCGTGTTCATAGAAGTGACGGTCTTCCGTGGCCAGCAGCGTATCCACCAGCAAATCCGGGAAGCCGGAACGCGGCACGAACAGGCGCTGTTCACCGTTGGCGTTAGAGGCCTGCAGCATGGTGATCAAACGCGGATCGAGGCGGAACAGCCCGAAATCACGCTGATTATCCAGGTTTTTAATTTCTGACAGGCTGTTGCCGTCGAACATCAGACGGGCGTTAACCTGCCCTTCTTTGCCTTCCGGGAAATCAAACGGCCGGCGCAGCATATCGATGTAATTCGCGTGAACGGTAAATTCGCCCGGACGGGTGATGCGCGTCACTTCGCGATATTGCGTGCCTTCCAGCAGCCCGACCATTTCCGCTTTACTGATCGACATGTCCGGCTCGAGATTCACCTGACGGCCATAGACCGCCGCCGGAAGTTGCCAGACTTTCCCGCCATCAATGCGGCTGTGAATTTCACGGTTGAGGTACACCGCGTAAATGCCCAGCAGAATGGCAAAAACGACGAAAAGTTTGACCATCAGCCAGAACAAACGACGCTTAAGGCTTTTTTTGCCGCCTTTTTTCGCTTTGCGCGGTGCTGCTTTACGGGTCATGCGCGACTCCCGCTCTTCTTCGTAGTCATCGTCATCCTCAACGTCTTCATCCACTTCTTCTTCATAGTCATCGTAATCGTCATCCCGACGGTTACGGCGGACAGGACGCTCCCGCGAAGGCTTGCGCCCGCCAGGTTTACCTTTGCGGCCAATCGGCTCGCGATCATCGCCAGACATCAGTCATTCTCCCAACGTGCTGCTGTGTTCGTCATAATGATTCTGCTTTGCTGAGTCATTGTCATTTTTAATTTCAAAAAACATTGTATTTCAAAAGGATACTGTAAAAAGCCTGCAAAACAGGCCGCAAGGCGCTTACTCTGTGCCCCGCTTTGGATTTCGCCCAGAAGAAATGTCTGAAAAATTGTTTCCTTTCTGCACATTTCGTCATTGCGCTGAATATTTTTTGGTACGCCGCGTGGGCAGCGCTTGTGCCGGATTGTCCGGCCACGGATGTTTCGGATACCGGCCTTTCATTTCTTTTTGCACTTCACGGTAGGAGCCCTGCCAGAACGCCGCCAGATCGGCGGTGATTTGCAACGGGCGCTGCGCCGGGGACAACAATTCCAGCACCACATTCACCCTTCCCTCCGCCAGGCTCGGGCTGCGCTCTTCGCCGAACATCTCCTGCATCCGCACCGAAAGCGCCGGTGGCAGGTCTGCATGATAGCGGATCGGCAGACGACTGCCAGTCGGCACGGTGTAATGAGTCGGTAAGGCGCTGTCCAGACGCTGCCGCTGTTGCCAGTCCGGCAGTCTTAACAACGCCTCATGCAGATCGACCTGTTGCAGAGATTTTAACGAACGCACGCCTTTTAACGAGGGCAGTAACCAGTTTTCCAGCCCGTCGAGCAGGGCGTCGTCATCCATTGCGGGCCACGGGGCTTCCGGCAGCCATTTTGCTGCACACATCAGCCGCAGCCGCAATTGCTCTGCCGCTACCGACCAGTTGAGTGCCTGTAATCCCTGGGTGCGGATCCAGTCAATCAGCGCCTGTTGCATTTCGTCGTCATCCGGTTTCGCCAGCGGACTGGCTTTGAGCACCAGCCTGCCGATCTGCCAGCGACGCCAGGCGCGCAGCGTGCCTTTTTCTTCATCCCACTCCACCGCCGTCTGCTCGTTAACGACGTCCGGCAGGCGCGACGGCAGTTGGGTAATATCCAGCGAGATCGCCAGCAGAATACGGGCGTCCGGGCTGTTGTTGCCCTGCAATAATTGCGGCGCGACCAGCCACGGCGCGCGGGTTAATCCGTCGTCCTGCGGCAAAGACGCGCCTAATCCGTTGGCCAGCAGATAGCGCCCCTCTTCACCGCGGCGCTGGGCAATACGGTCGCTGAAGGCGCGGGCCAGCAGCCACGGCGCCAGGGAAGCATCCGGCTCTCCGCTTTTCGCTCCGGTACGCTGCGCCAGCTGTTTTGCCCGCCGCTGCCAGTTTCCCTGCGCACGGCTGAACCAGTAATCAATATCGGGCAATCCCCCGCGCGGCGGTTCTTCGAGCATCGCGGCCAGCAACGCCGCGGTGGCGAGCGCGTCCGGGCTCTGCGCCGCAGCAGAAATCAGCATGGCCGCCAGACGCGGATCGCAGCCGAGTTGCGCCATGCGCTGGCCTGCGGCAGTGAGTTTTCCCTGCCCGTCGGTCGCGCCGAGCTGGTGTAAAAGATGTTTTGCGGCAGACAGCGCGGCCACGGGCGGCGTATCCAGCCATTGCAATTGCCCGACGTCCTGACAGCCCCACTGCAACAACTCAAGCCAGAAGCTGCTGAGATCGCTTTGCAGAATTTCGGCTTCGGCCTGCGCACTGGCGCGTTCCGCCTGCTCTTTACTGAACAGATGCCAGCACAAACCCGGTTCGAGACGGCCCGCGCGGCCCGCCCGCTGAGTCATCGACGCCTGGCTGATACGCTGCGTCACCAGCCGCGTCAGGCCGCTGCGCGGGTCAAACTGCGCGCTGCGTTCCAGACCGCTGTCCACCACCAGACGGATGCCTTCAATGGTCAGACTGGTTTCAGCAATATTGGTCGCCAGAACGATTTTACGGCGTCCGGCCGGTGAGGGCTGAATGGCTTTCTGCTGCTGATCCAGCGACAACGCGCCGTAAAGCGGACAGAGATCCACATCATCTGCCAGCCTGCCGTTAAGCAGATTTTGAACGCGGGTGATTTCAGCGACGCCCGGTAAAAACAGCAGCATCGAACCATGATTTTCCGCCATCAGGCGGCTGACTGCGCGTGCCACGCCGTCGTCCAGCCGTTCGTGCGTGGCGAGAGAAAGGTACTGACGGTCGACCGGAAAACTGCGGCCTGCGGATTCAATGACCGGCGCTTCCGGCAGCAAAGAAGAGAGGCGAAGATTATCGAGCGTGGCCGACATGATCAGCAGTTTTAAATCATCACGCAGCGCATTTTGCACATCGAGCAGCAGCGCCAGCGCCAGATCGGCCTGCAAACTGCGCTCATGGAACTCATCAAGGATCACCATCGACACGCCGGTCAGTTCAGGATCAGCCTGCACCATGCGGGTCAGAATGCCTTCGGTCACCACTTCAAGGCGGGTCGCCGCGCTGGTCTTACTTTCGGCGCGCATACGGTACCCGACAGTTTGCCCCGGCGTTTCCCCCAGTTGCTGCGCCAGACGGAAAGCGACGTTTTTCGCCGCCAGACGGCGCGGTTCCAGCAACAGGATTTTGCCCGGCAGATTCGCCTGTTTCAGCAGCTGCAATGGCAGCCAGGTGGATTTCCCCGCACCGGTGGGCGCAAGCAAAAGTACCTGCGACGCCTGTTGCAGTGCGGCTAAAAGCGGTTCGAGTACGGCGCTGACCGGCAAAGAAGACAATGAATGCTCCATGAGAGTTAACTTTAAACGGCGGGCATTGTAGCATTTAGCCCCACATCCGGCATGTTGCCGTGAATGACCCGCAATGCCCGCCACAGGAATGAATATGTCTGTCGAACGCCGTCTGTTTTTCGCTTTGTCACTGCCGCCCGCACTGCAAAAGCAGGTGATAAAGTGGCGCGCAGCGCATTTTCCGGCGGAGACAGGACGCCCCGTTGCGGCCGCTAACCTGCATATCACCCTGGCCTTTCTCGGCGAAATCAGTGAGCTGAAAGCCGACGCACTGACCCGCATCGCCGGGCGCATTCAGGGGCATAAATTCAGTCTGCGGCTTGATGACATCGGCCACTGGCCGGGCTCCGGCGTGGTGTGGGTCGGCACCCGGCGGGCACCCAACGCGCTGCTGCAACTGGCCTCGGTGCTGCGATCCCACGCGGCGCGCAATGGTTGTTATCAAAGTGCATTGCCGTTTCATCCACACGTTTCGCTTTATCGCAACGCCACGCGGCCGGTCGCCATTCCCCCGGCGACGCCCGACTGGCTGCTGGAGGCCGACGCCTTCAGCCTGTATGAATCCACCAGGGAGCGGGGGCGCACGCGTTACCGCTGCCTGCAAACCTGGCCGCTGGCTGATGCGCCTGCCCTTTAATTTATTTCACTGGAAACTGTCATGCACTTCGAGCCTGCGCTGCAACCTGCCACTCTGATCACGCGTTATAAACGTTTTCTCGCTGACGTCATCACGCCAGACGGGCGTGAAATCACGCTGCACTGCGCCAATACCGGCGCCATGACCGGCTGCGCCACGCCGGGCGATACCGTCTGGTATTCCACCTCTGACAACGCGAAACGCAAGTATGCCCACAGCTGGGAACTGACCGAAACTCAGCAACACCACTGGATTTGCGTCAACACGCTGCGCGCCAATCAACTGGTGCGCGAAGCCATCACCCAGGACCGCATTCCGGAATTATCCGGTTACAGTAAATTGACTTCAGAAGTAAAATACGGCGCCGAAAATAGCCGTATAGACTTGATGTTACAGGCAGAAAATCAACCTGACTGCTATATTGAAGTGAAATCTGTCACGTTGCTGCATCAAGGGCAGGGATATTTCCCGGATGCAGTCACACTGCGCGGTCAGAAGCATTTGCGCGAGTTACAGTCGATGGCAGAGCAGGGGCAGCGAGCCGTTCTTTTCTTCGCTGTTTTACATTCAGGCATTGAAAGCGTGTCCGCCGCACACCATATTGATCCGCGATATTCTGATTTACTCAAACATGTTCAGAATAATGGTGTAGAAGTGATGTGCTACGGTGCTGCACTTTCTGCTGAGGGTATCCGCCTCACAGAACGATTACCGCTGGACACGAAGTACTAAACGGATAAACCCAGTTCGGATAACCCTGTTAATCGTCGTCGGCGGCATAAAAAACAGGTCGCGAATACGCTTTTCCTCACAGGCTTGTCAAGCACCTGTCAGGAATAATTGCTAACCTCGTTGCCTTCTGTTATTTATAGCGGCCTGATTTTTTCCCCCTTTGGGGATCGAAATGTTCGAAGCCCGATTCTTTGCAGCAAAACTGCAATCTACAGGCGGATGAACATAGTGCGTGTTATGTAGGAGAAGCATCATGCAAGAAGGCCAAACCCGTAAGACGTCGTCCTTGAGCATTCTCGCTATCGCTGGGGTGCAGCCGTATCAAGAGAAGCCGGGCGAAGAGTACATGAACGACGCTCAGCTGGCTCACTTCAAAAAGATTCTTGAAGCATGGCGCAATCAGCTCAGGGATGAAGTAGACCGTACCGTTTCGCATATGCAGGACGAAGCTGCAAACTTCCCTGATCCGGTTGACCGTGCCGCTCAGGAAGAAGAATTTAGCCTTGAACTGCGTAACCGTGATCGCGAACGCAAGCTCATCAAAAAGATTGAAAAAACACTGAAGAAAGTAGAAGACGAGGATTTCGGTTACTGCGATTCCTGTGGCGTTGAGATCGGTATCCGCCGTCTTGAAGCACGTCCAACTGCTGATTTGTGTATCGACTGTAAAACTCTGGCAGAAATCCGCGAAAAGCAGATGGCTGGTTAATTCAGGGTTCCACGCGGTGCGTCATGCACCGCGTTTCCTTTATAAAGCCGTTCTTCACGCTGATTTCTTTGAAACCCTGCCATGTCTTTGAAACCCTACATTGGTCGTTTCGCACCTTCACCTTCCGGTGATCTCCATTTTGGTTCGCTGATTGCCGCACTCGGCAGTTATCTGCATGCCCGCGCTCAGCACGGACAATGGAAAGTTCGCATCGACGATATCGATCCGCCGCGCGAAGTCCCGGGCTCTGCTGGCCGGATTTTAGCGACGCTTGAGCGTTACGGTCTGGAATGGGATGGCGAGGTGCTCTGGCAGTCGGCGCGGCATGACGCTTACCGGGCGGTACTCGACGCACTGTATCAGCAACAGAAAAGTTATTATTGCACCTGCACCCGTCAGCGCATTGCGCACACCGGCGGCGTGTATGATGGCCATTGCCGCACGCTCGGGTCAGGCCCAGAGAACGCCGCGATCCGCCTGCATCAGACCTTGCCGGTATACGGTTTTGACGATGATTTTCAGGGGCACTTGCAGGCAAATGCGGCGCTTGCCGAAGAAGATTTTATTATCCGCCGCCGCGACGGGCTGTTCGCCTATAATCTTGCGGTGGTGGTCGATGACCATTTCCAGGGCGTGAATCACATTGTGCGCGGAGCAGATTTGATCGAACCGACGGTGCGCCAGATCTCGATGTATCGTCATCTTGGCTACCCGCAACCGGGTTATCTGCATTTGCCACTGGCGGTCAATGAAAAAGGCGATAAGCTTTCGAAGCAGAATCATGCGCCCGCCTTGCCGGAAGGCGATCCACGTCCGGTAATCATTAACGCACTGAATTTTTTAGGGCAAACCTCGCCGGAAAACTGGCAGGATTATACGTTGCCTTTATTATTACGCTGGGCGATAACACATTGGACGCCAGCAGATATCCCGCGTCAGAACGCTTAAAAGCACATCGGCATTCTCAAAGAGCCTGTCGTGAGCTATGATTAGCCGCTGTTTTTGCGTCACGCCATTTTTCAGTCACTATCGAGGTGTACCATTTTTACCCGAGTAGCCAATTTTTGCCGTAAGGTGCTAGTTCGTGAAGATAAAGTCATTCGTGAAGAAAAGGCTGTTCATGACGACGCCCCGCTTCATGCAGAAGTTAATCGCGAGGAGACTTCCCGTCGTGATCCTTCCCCTGTGGCTGAAGGCAATGTGAAGGCAAAAAATCCTGAGCGTCGTGACAACGACCAACGCCGTGAAAATCGCGGCCGCCGGGAAGACAACGCGAACCGGGGCGAGCGCCGTAACAACAACAATCGCCGCTCCACGCCTTATCAGCCTCGCGGCGAACGCAACGATCAACGCGGTGAGCGCAGTGAGCCACGCGCCCCCGTCGAGCACGTACAGAAGCCTCGTCCGTCGTTTGACTATGCCGGTGAAACCCGCGCCATCACTATTGTTCCACGCGATGAGCACAACATCTCTCGTCGTGACATCAGCGAAAACGCGCTGAAAGTGCTGTACCGCCTGAACAAGTCTGGCTTTGAAGCCTTCCTGGTCGGTGGCGGCGTGCGCGATTTGCTGCTGGATAAAAAACCGAAAGATTTCGATATCACCACCAACGCCACGCCGGATCAGGTTCGTAAGCTGTTCCGTAACTGTCGTCTGGTCGGTCGCCGTTTCCGTCTGGCGCACGTCATGTTTGGCCCGGAAATCATCGAAGTCGCGACATTCCGTGGTCATCACGAACAGTACGAAGAAACTGACGACAAGAATGTGTCCCAGCAGGCTCAGAACGGAATGCTGCTGCGCGACAATATTTTCGGCACCATCGAAGATGATGCCCAGCGCCGTGACTTCACCATCAACAGCCTGTACTACGGGGTTGCCGACTTTACGGTGCGTGATTACACCGGCGGTCTGCGCGATCTGCAAAACGGCATTATCCGTCTGATTGGCGATCCGGAAACCCGCTATCGCGAAGATCCGGTGCGTATGCTGCGTGCGGTACGTTTCGCGGCAAAACTGGACATGAAAATCAGCCCGGAAACTGCCGAGCCGATCCCACGTCTGGCCACGCTGTTGCAGGAAATTCCGCCAGCGCGTCTGTTCGAAGAATCCCTGAAGCTGTTGCAGGCCGGTTACGGCTACGCCACCTACAAGAAGCTTTGCGAATACCAGCTGTTCCAGCCGTTGTTCCCGCTGATTGCCCGCCAGTTTACTGAAGCCGGCGACAGCCCGATGGAACACATCCTGTTGCAGGTGTTGAAAAACACCGATCACCGTTTGCACAACGATCAGCGCGTCAATCCGGCGTTCCTGTTCGCTGCCATGCTGTGGTATCCGGTGATTGAACATGCCCAGAAACTGGCGCAGGAAGGCGGTCTGACCTATTACGACGCCTTCTCTCTGGCGATGAACGATGTGCTGGATGAGCAATGCCGCACGCTGGCCATTCCTAAACGTATCACCACGCTGGTGCGTGATATCTGGGCATTGCAGCTGCGTCTTTCACGCCGTCAGGGCAAGCGTGCGCACAAACTGATGGAGCATCCTAAGTTCCGTGCCGCCTTCGATTTACTGGCACTGCGTGCCGACGTAGAACAGCATCGCGAGCTGCAAAGCCTGACCGAATGGTGGAGCGAATTCCAGGAAGCCACTCCGGCCTCCCAGAAAACGATGCTGGGTACGCTGGGTGAAGATGCCGTGCCGGCACGCCGTGCACGCACCCGCCGTCCGCGCAAACGGGCTGCTCCGCGTAAGGATAGCGGTCAATGATCCGCGTTTACCTGGCTCTGGGCAGTAATCTTGCCCGTCCATTGGACCAGGTAAATTGCGCACTGGAGGCGCTGGCACACATGCCGCGCACCCATTTTGTGGCCGCCTCACCGTTTTACCGCAGTAAACCGCTGGGGCCGCAAGATCAGCCGGATTATCTCAATGCCGTGGTGGCGCTTGATACCCTTCTCCCTCCTGAACAATTGCTCGATTGCACACAGGCGATTGAAAAAAACCAGGGGCGCGTGCGTAAAGCCGAGCGATGGGGGCCGAGGACGCTAGATCTCGATATGCTGATTTACGGCGATCAGGTGATCAACACCGAGCGGTTGATCGTGCCGCATTACGACATGAAAAACCGCGAGTTCATGCTCTATCCGCTGGCGGATCTGGCACCCGAACTGGTGTTCCCGGACGGTGAAACGCTGCAAAGCCTGCTCGCACGCGTTCCCCTGAATGGCCTGACGAAATGGTAAGTCGCTCAGCGACTTACCCGCACTTCCAGCCCCCCTTCTGCCCTGTTCCTGTAGACCACCTTCATCTGATGTAACTGTGCGATCCGTTGCACGATCGAAATCCCCAGCCCGCTGCCGGTTTGTTCCTGTCCCGGTGGCCGGTAAAAACGCTCGCCCAGCCTGGCAAGATGTTCACCGGTGATCCCCGGCCCCTGATCGGCGACGCATAAACCCTGCGCATCCAGCGTAATGGTGATGTAAGTCCCGGCAGGCGAATAGCGGATCGCATTATCCAGCAAGTTTCTCACCATCAGCGATAACAGCAGCGATTGCCCGCGCATTTCCGGTGGCGTGCCATGATCCTCAAAACGCAGTTCGATCCCTTTGCTGTGCGCACGGTGATCCTGTTCCGCCAGACTTTGCACGACCAGCGAAGACCAGTCGACACGCTCGAGCGTTTCCGGTTCCGCAAAGCTTTCCAGCCGTGAAAGCGTCAGCAACTGATCCACTAGCCGCGTGGCGCGATCGATACTGGTGGTCAGATTTTCCAGCGCATGTTCGCGCATTTCGGTGTCGTCACCGGAAAGCTGTACCACTTCGGTTTGCACCCGCAGCGCGGCCAGCGGGCTGCGCAACTCATGCGCGGCATCGGACGTGAAACGACGCTCGCGAACCAGCATTTCACCGGTTCGCGTAAACAGTGAGTTCAGCGCATCCGCCAGCGGCAAGACTTCACCCGGCAATTTATCGGTACTGATTGGCGTGGCGTCTTCCGGCGAACGCTGCCGCAGGCCTTCTGCCACACGGCGAAGCGGCCGCAATTCCAGCGTCACCATCAAAATCAGTGCCAGCAGCAGCACCGGCAGAGACGCCAGCCACGGCGTCAGCTGGCCGCTGACCAGCCCCCATGCCATATCATTGCGGTAATCATATTCCTGCCCGACGGCAACGCGGTATTGCCCGTCCGGCGAGGTCAGCCAGACCATCCGCCAAAGATCGTCATCGCCTTTCAGCTCGACATCTTTAAAGCCCAGCGTGTCGCGGTCAAAACGGATGTGCCTGCCCTTCTCCCCGTCGTTGAGCAACATATCGCCCTGCCGGTTGAAGATGGCAAACGTCAGCGCGTCATCATCGGTATGGCCGCGTGAGCCTTTGTGCACCCATTTTTTGGTGTCCGGCAGTTCGGTATTTTTCTGCTCATTCAGACGCTCACCGAGGCCGGTGGCAGCAAGGCGTTTGGCAAACAGCATTTGCTGGGTGTCGAACACTTCGTTGATGTGTTTACGGGTCTGATGCCATGCCACGCCGCTGGCAATCAGCCAGGTAAGCAGCGCCAGCACTGAAAAAATCAGGATCAGCCGCAGGCGCAGACTGAGGTTTTTCAGCTCTTTCACACCGGTTCCCCTGATTGCGCATCGCCCAGCGTATAACCGACGCCGTGAACGGTGCGGATAAACCCTTTGCCGAGCTTGCTGCGCAGATGGTGAATGTGCACCTCGACCGCGTTGCTGCTGACGTCATCGTCCCAGCTATAGAGTTTTTCCTGAATCAGCGTACGGGCCAGCACGCGGCCTTTGTTATTAAGAAACAGTTCCAGCACCGCCACTTCGCGCGGCGTCAGGGTGACGGTGTCGCCGTTGAGCGTGACGCTGCGCGCAGCAGGATCAAACTCGATACCGCCGTGGATCACTTTTGAGGTGACAACGCCGTGACGTCGGCGGATCAGCGCCTGTAAACGCGCCGCCACTTCCACCAGCGCAAAGGGTTTGCACAGATAGTCATCGGCACCGGCCTGCAACCCGCCGACGCGTTGCTCCAGCGCATCCCGCGCGGTGAGGATAAGCACCGGCGTATCGCGTCCGGCATTTCGCCATTCGCGCAGCAGTTGCATCCCGTCCATTCCCGGCAGGCTTAAATCAAGGATCACGGCATCGTAAGGCGCGCTGTCCAGCGCAACTTTGCCGGTCAGCCCGTCGGTGAACCAGTCGAGCGTAAACCCCAGTTTCGTCAGCCCGGCCTTAATACCGTCACCGATCATTTTGTCGTCTTCAACTAACAGAATTCGCATGGTTCCCTCCGTTTTTCCCATTTTAGGTGACGCTTCTTAATCATTTCTTAAGAGCTGGATCAATGAGTCACGCATTGATCGTGCTGTTTGCCTTTCAGCACATACAGTAGAATACCGGCATCATATTCATCCGATGAATTATTCAAAGGAAAGTGTTCATGAAACCAACCACGCTGAGCCAGCTTCGCCAATGGAAGCAGGAAAAACATAAATTTGCGACCATTACCGCCTATGACGCCAGTTTCGCGCAACTGTTCGCAGAACAGGGTATCAGCGTCATGCTGATTGGCGATTCTCTGGGCATGGTCGTTCAGGGTCAGGATTCCACGCTGCCGGTCACCGTAGAAGAGATTGCTTATCACACGCGCTGCGTGCGTCGTGGCGCACCTCACGCGTTATTGCTGGCTGACCTGCCGTTCATGAGTTACGCCACGCCGGAGCAGGCGTTTGAAAGCGCTGCTGTGCTGATGCGCGCGGGCGGCAATATGGTCAAACTTGAAGGTGGCAGCTGGCTGTGTGACACAGTCCGCATGCTGACCGAGCGCGCCGTGCCGGTGTGCGGCCATCTGGGGCTGACGCCGCAGTCGGTAAATATCTTCGGTGGCTATAAGGTGCAGGGCCGCGATGAAGTTGCCGCTAACCAGCTGATCAAAGATGCGATGATGCTGGAAGAAGCTGGCGCACAACTGCTGGTGCTCGAATGTGTGCCCGTTGAACTGGCGCGCCGCGTGACCGAGGAGCTGAGCATTCCGGTGATCGGCATTGGCGCCGGTAACGTCACCGACGGCCAGATTCTGGTGATGCATGATGCGTTCGGCATCACCGGCGGTCACACGCCGAAATTCGCCAAAGACTTCCTCAGCGAAGCCGGTGATATTCGTGGCGCAGTCCGCCTTTACGTCGATCAGGTCGCGCAAGGCGTGTATCCGGGCGAAGAACATTCCTTTAAATAATCGGGGACACTATCCGTGTTGATCATTGACAGCGTGGCGCTGCTGCGTCGCGAAATCCGGGATTTTCGTAAGAATAACAAACGCATCGCCCTTGTGCCGACCATGGGCAATCTGCACGAAGGCCACATGACGCTGGTGGAAGAAGCTAAAGCGCGTGGCGATGTGGTGGTGGTGAGTATTTTCGTCAACCCGATGCAGTTCGAGCGCCCGGATGATCTCGAACGCTACCCGCGCACCTTGCAGGAAGACTGCGAGAAGCTGAATAAACGCGGCGTGGATCTGGTGTTCGCTCCTTCGCCTGCGGAAATCTATCCGAAAGGTTTAGCGACGCAAACGCAGGTCGATGTGCCGGTAATTTCCACCATTCTGGAAGGTGCGAGCCGTCCGGGGCATTTCCGTGGCGTCTCGACCATCGTCAGCAAGCTGTTCAATCTGGTGCAACCGCAGGTGGCCTGTTTCGGCCAGAAAGACTTCCAGCAACTGGCGCTGCTGCGCACCATGGTGGAAGACATGGGCTATGACATCGAGATTATCGGTGTGCCGATTGTGCGCGCCAAAGATGGCCTGGCACTGAGCTCACGTAACGGTTATCTGACCAGTGATGAACGTAAACTCGCACCGCAGCTGAACAGGATCATGAACGCGCTGGCGGAACGTCTGAGCCAGGGCGAGCGCCATATCGATGAGATGTTGCAGGACACGGCACAGCAACTTCGTCAGGCGGGTTTCACACCGGACGAACTGTTTATCCGTGATGCGAAAACCTTGCAGGAATTGTCGGTGGACAGCACATCAGCGGTGATCCTGATGGCTGCCTGGCTGGGCAAGGCACGGCTGATTGATAACCAGCAGGTTGATCTGACGCAGTAGACAGCGCGGATCAAATCAGCAAAGATGTTGGCCGGCTGGATATCGGATTTTTAGTATTCAGCCCGGCAGATTCTCAGACTTTTTACGTCAGTAAGGGTAGAAGCAATGATTCGCACTATGCTGCAAGGCAAATTGCACCGGGTTCACGTCACTCAGGCAGATTTGCACTATGAAGGTTCCTGCGCCATCGATCAGGATTTTCTCGATGCCTCAGGCATTCTGGAATACGAAGCGATTGATATTTATAACGTTGATAACGGTCAGCGTTTTTCGACCTACGCCATCGCGGCAGAACGCGGTTCGCGGATTATTTCGGTCAACGGTGCGGCAGCGCGCTGTGCCTGCGTCGGCGATCTGCTGATCATCTGTTCATACGTGCAGATGTCAGATGAACAGGCTCGTCAGCACAAACCGAAAGTGGCTTATTTCGAAGGTGAAAACCAGCTGAAACGCACCGCGAAAGCCGTGCCGGTTCAGGTGGCATAATAAAATCCTCCCCCTGCGAAGGGGGAGGAGCAAAGCAAAAATCAACTTCTCAGGCCGCGACCGCGTTCAATCAGGTACCACGCCAGCAGGTAAAACACCGCAATAAACGCCACCAGCACGCTCATGGTAAACACCAGCGGCACATCAGAAATCCCCAGGAAACCGTAGCGGAAACCGCTGATCATGTAGACGATCGGGTTGAGCTTGGAAACCGCCTGCCAGACAGGCGGCAGCAGGGACAACGAGTAGAACACGCCACCCAGATAGGTCAGCGGCGTCAGCACGAAGGTCGGGATCAGGCTGATATCATCAAAGGTTGTCGCAAACACTGCGTTCAGCAGGCCGCCCAGCGAGAACAGGATCGCGGTCAGCAGCAGCGTCAGCGCGATCACCCACCAGGAATGGATCACCAGCGGCACGAAGAACAGGGAAATCGCCGTCACCAGGATCCCCACGCAGATCCCACGCGCCACCCCGCCGCCGACATAACCGGCGATCACCACGTGCGTCGGCACCGGTGCCACCAGCAGCTCTTCAATATTGCGCTGGAATTTGGCGCTGAAGAACGACGATGCCACGTTGGCGTACGAGTTGGTGATCACCGCCATCATGATCAGGCCAGGTACGATAAACTGCATGTAAGTAAAACCATGCATGCTGCCGATTTGCGAGCCGATCAGATTCCCAAAGATGATGAAATACAGCGTCATGGTGATGACCGGCGGAACCAGCGTCTGGATCCAGATGCGCCCAAACCGGTTGATCTCTTTCAGCCAGATACTTTTCAGTGCCACCCAATACAGTTGCGACATTATTTCTTTTCCTCGCTGCCGTTCACCAGCGTGACAAACAGCTCTTCCAGACGGTTCGCTTTGTTACGCATACTCAATACCTGCACACCCTGCTTACTCAGCTGGCTGAACAACGAGTTCAGGCCCTGCTCGCGCATCACTTCCACTTCCAGCGTTGACGTGTCCGTCAGCTGGCTGCGGTAGCCTTCCAGCACCGGAAGCGGGCTTTTCACCCCTAAATCCAGGATGAAGGTTTCGGATTTCAGCTTCGACAGCAGTTCTTTCATGCTGGTGTTTTCCACCAGCTGGCCGCCCTGAATGATGCCGATGTTGCGGCACAACATTTCTGCTTCTTCCAGATAGTGCGTGGTCAGAATGATGGTGGTGCCCTGCGCATTCAGCTCTTTCAGGAAGCCCCACATAGAGCGGCGCAGCTCGATGTCCACGCCCGCCGTCGGCTCATCGAGGATCAGCAGTTTTGGCTCATGCATCAGTGCACGGGCAATCATCAGACGGCGTTTCATCCCGCCGGACAGCATGCGCGAACGCTCGTTGCGTTTGCCCCACAGATCCAGCTGGGTCAGGTATTTTTCGGCGCGTTGCAGCGCCAGCGGACGCGGCACGCCGTAATAACCGGCCTGATTCACCACCACCTGCATGACCGTTTCAAACGGGTTGAAGTTAAATTCCTGCGGCACCAGCCCGAGCTGGCGTTTGGCGTTGACGATGTCTTTATCGATGTCGTAACCAAACACCCGCACTTTGCCAGCGGATTTGTTGACCAGTGAACTGATGATGCCAATGGTGGTGGATTTACCCGCACCGTTTGGCCCAAGCAGGGCATAAAAATCGCCGGCTTCGACGCGCAGATCGATTCCACGCAAAGCCTGTACACCACCGGCGTAAGTTTTGGTTAACTTTTCCAGTTCCAATGCGTAATTCATAAAGGGAGCGTACCTTCTTGTGAAAACCCTGTTGTAAGAATGAGTAAACGGAGATGCCGAATCAGTTTGAAAAGTCGGGGCATTGCCCTATATTACTCCATCGCAGTCAGCTCGTAACACAGGCTATTAACATCAATGAATGACATAGAAAGACTCATCAGCAATAACGCAGCCTGGTCCAAAACCATGATTGATGAAGATCCTGGTTTCTTTGAGCGGCTTTCCCAATCTCAAAAACCCCGTTTCCTGTGGATTGGCTGTTCTGACAGCCGTGTGCCTGCCGAACGCCTGACAGGGCTGGAGCCGGGTGAACTTTTCGTTCACCGTAACGTTGCCAACCTGGTCATTCACACCGACCTTAACTGCCTGTCCGTGGTGCAATATGCTATCGACGTGCTGGAAGTCGAACACGTGATTATCTGCGGTCACTACGGCTGTGGCGGTGTGCAGGCGGCGGTTGAAAACCCTGAACTGGGTTTGATAAATAACTGGTTGTTGCATATCCGGGACATCTGGTACAAACACAGCTCCCTGCTGGGCGAACTGTCGCCAGAAAAGCGCCTCGACAAGTTGTGCGAACTGAACGTGGTTGAACAAGTTTATAACCTCGGCCACTCCACCGTGATGCAATCGGCCTGGAAACGCGGCCAGAAAGTCACGCTGCACGGCTGGGTTTACGGCATTCAGGACGGACGTCTGCGCAACCTCGAAGTCGACGCCACCAGCCGCGAAACGCTGGAACAGCGCTACCGCCAGGGTGTCTCCGCCCTGCTCAACGGCGACCCGCAATAACAAGCCGCACTACTCTACAGAAATTCAAAAAACAAAAGGCACAAAAATGTGCCTTTTTTGTTATTTATTTTTCCTGCACTTACAACGCTAACACTATAAATCAATGAGTTATAAATACTGTAAGCAGCTGTAAGACCTACAAAGATGCTCAGGTGTGGACACTATGTGGACACTCCAGCCCCGCTTTTCCCCTCAGTGGATTGAAGGAAATTGCGTCCTGCAGGAAGTCCGGCGCGAAATGAACATAGACCATTGTCTGGTTGATATTCGCGCGTCCGGGAATTCTTTGCAGGGTGATTATGTTCCCGCCGCCTGTCGAATCTGGATTATCTGAAAAGCCGCGACCTGGAGAATGTCGAAACCAGCGAACTGCTGATGGACTCTGTGCCGGTGACGTTATGGCTTACATGACTGCCCAGGGCGGCGCTAATGTAGCGCGTGACGAACAGACTCTCTGCGTAGCACGTCGCGTTGCCAATGAGCTGAATACCTGCGATGAATAAATGAAAAAGGTTGTGGGTATTTTGCGCCTCACCTTGGCGAATCTCATGTTGATGAAATGCGTACCACTCAATGACGTAGCGTGGATTCTGAGGTTTTGACCGCAAAAAGCGCCTCCGGTGCGCCTTGGAGTTCTGTCGGTAACTGTGGGTTAGGTGGAACGGAACAGACTACAGATTGGCGTGATAGCCGGGATGGGAGCGCGCCAACAGCATCCAGTTCTCATATTGACTGGACAGACACAGCCGCCGTGAGGCGATTGTGGCGCGTATAAGGGAGGAAGCACCGAGAGTCAGCAAGGCGCAGCGAAGTTTTGACCCAACAAAAGGCCGTGATATTGACCCGTCGGCAAGATTGACGGCAGAAGAACGGGCGCGTTTGCCGGAAATCGAACGCGAATTGATGAAACACAACATCACGGCGGAACACTAGAAGTTCTGTCAATAATTCTACGAGAGAGCTAAATTTAGCCAAAAAACCGAGAGTTGGAAACAGAATTGACTAGGTAGACGGCGCTGACCATGACCAATTCACAGACAGAGATACAGACACAGACACAGACACAGACACAGACACAGACACAGACACAGACACAGACACAGACACAGACACAGACACAGACACAGAGCGTCGCGCACTAGTGAGCATGCTGATAGGTAGAACTTTGCATCGAATAATAATAAGCTTTAGATGAAGGTTTTTTGTGGCTAGCTGAGGCCAAATACTAGATGTACATAAACAAAACCGTGTTGCATCTTTCCTCTCAATTGGATTAATATTGACCCCATCCATCTACACTAGATTAAATTGGAACATCTAAATATGGAGCAAGATGATAAGTTTAAGAGCTTTTTGAAAACAATCAGACTGCATAGGAAAGAAAATAATTGGGATGTAGTATTCAATCCTAAAATAGATTTAACCGTTTTCGAAAATGCTATTTTAACTGATATCCCTAATACTACTAAAAGTAAGAATATCGTTAATAATAAGAATATCTCCATAGAAAAAAATGATCTTCGACACGATGACGCTTCACC
>NZ_JAFMOX010000045.1 GCF_019049655.1 Rahnella rivi | reverse complement strand
CCGATAACGCATTCACTTTAATCAATTTCAACTTTGCACGTGATACATCATGAAAATAGACATAAATCACAAAAAGCAACATGAATTTACTTGTTTGTTTAAATCACAATAAGAATGTATTTTTCTAAATGAAAGCAATGAGGGTTTTTAAGAAACATAGATTTAAATGATCGTAAATAAATCAAACCCTCGTTAAATGTATAAGTGCGATAAATATGCCCGCGGAATAAAATTAAACAAATAAGGAAGCCATCATGAATACAAGGAACGAAGACTGGCATCAGGCCGATATTATTGCTGCACTCAGAAAGAAAGGAACCACCCTGGCAGCAGTATCGCGCTCTGCAGGTTTGAGCTCTTCCACCTTATCAAACGCTCTGACACGGCCATGGCCAAAGGGCGAATTGCTCATCGCGAATGCGCTGGGGCTACATCCTTCAATTATCTGGCCAAGCCGCTATTTCGACGCCAGGACTTTTCAGATCATTGAACGCCGTTGCCGCACACCCAATGCTGCGCAAGAGTAGATCCGAGGGGAGATAAAAGAAAAAAACCGCCGGGATAAGCCGGCGGTTATCTATAAAGAGACGCAATCAGTGATTAATAAACTGTTCGCCGAGTTCGATATCCTTATGCAGGATCTCCAGCATCGATTCCAGTGACTGCTGTTCAAATGCGCTCAGTTTACCGATGTCCAGCAATTCGGTGATCCCATTTTTGCCAAGCAAAACAGGCTGTGCGAAAAAGCGAGCATACTCGCCATTGCCTTCGACATACGCACATTCCACAACGTTACTTTCACCCTGCATAGCTCGCAGTAATGAAAGTCCGAAACGCGCAGCCGCCTGCCCCATCGACAGCGTTGCTGATCCACCACCCGCTTTTGCTTCTACCACTTCAGTACCTGCGTTTTGAATGCGCTTGGTGAGTGAAGTGATTTCACTTTCGCTGAACGTCACACCAGGTACCTGAGAGAGCAGCGGCAGAATGGTGACACCAGAATGTCCACCGATCACCGGCACTTCAATGTCTTCCGGTTGTTTACCTTTTAACTCCGCAACGAAAGTATTAGAACGGATCGCATCCAGCGTTGTGATGCCAAAAAGTTTGTTTTTGTCATAGACGCCGGCTTTTTTCAGCACTTCTGCCGCAATAGCAACCGTCGTGTTGACCGGGTTGGTGATGATGCCAATGCAGGCTTTCGGACAGGTTTTCGCCACTTGCTGAATAAGATTACGAACGATACCCGCGTTAACATTAAACAGATCTGAGCGATCCATCCCTGGTTTTCGCGCCACACCCGCTGAAATCAGCACAATATCTGCGCCTTCCAAAGCAGGTGTGGCGTCTTCGCCACAGAAGCCTTTGATTTTCACAGCGGTAGGGATATGACTGAGATCGACAGCAACGCCCGGCGTCACCGGAGCGATATCATATAATGAGAGTTCGGAACCGGAAGGTAGCTGGGTCTTTAGCAGAAGCGCGAGGGCCTGACCGATACCGCCCGCAGCACCGAGAACTGCAACTTTCATCCTATACTCCTTTTTTATCATTAACTTATAAGTGTCGTGGAATTATTTTGGTTGTGACCTTAATCACTTACGCTGTTAAAAACAATCGCTCACCTGCAGAGAATCTGAGGTTGGTCGTTTAGAAAGTAAAAAAATACACCTAAGCGCCCTTATCCGGTCTTTTATGACTTTTATCGGAAAGCCACCCCTTAAAAGTAGCACCGCAAAAGACGTCAGGTTAATAAATGGTTAAATTTGGTTCATTGTGTGAGCTGAATCGAAATCGGTTGAGTCCAACTTCCTGCGGAAGGCTTACTCAAAATTCACAATTTCGGCATATTCATGAAAAACCCACTAACGCGACACCCGTCACATTCCTTGCAGAACGGTGAGTTCTGGATTTTCCGTATCTTGCGTTGTTGCATAAAAATGCAATTATCTGCATAATCAGCCAAACATTGATCAAGAGACCAGGGTGCAAAATGCGTAATCCTGCCAAACAGGAAGATTTAATCAAAGCCTTCAAAGCATTACTGAAGGAAGAGAAATTCAGTTCTCAGGGCGAAATCGTCGTCGCACTCCAGGAGGAGGGCTTCGAAAACATCAACCAGTCCAAAGTCTCACGGATGCTGACCAAGTTCGGTGCGGTGCGTACGCGCAACGCGAAAATGGAAATGGTGTACTGCCTGCCCGCTGAAATCGGTGTGCCAACAACGACCAGTCCGCTTAAGAACCTGGTACTGGACATTGATCACAATGAAGCCATGGTGGTCATCCGCACCAGTCCGGGGGCAGCACAGCTGATCGCCCGCCTGCTTGATTCACTCGGAAAATCAGAGGGTATCCTCGGAACTATCGCGGGTGATGATACGATTTTCATTACGCCTGCCCGCAGTTTCAGCGTTAAACAACTGCACGATGCGATCCTGAGTTTGTTCGAACAAGAGTTATAAGCCGCCTCAATAGTACAAGGGTGTAAGCGCCCTTTCTGTGCAGGGGGTCAGAAGAACAGAATTTCTGACCTCAGGCCAGCCTCTTTACCCTTCCTTTATATTGCTCACATTTCAAATGCCGCACAAAAATACCGGTTTTCTACCATTAACGGGTACAAGGCGCATGCCCTCTTCTGTTAACGCCGGTCACAACAGGCTCATTTCCGTCACATAAATATTTCAATGATGTGATTCACACCAAAAATAAGCACAGATAATCAAATTCATTCAATCTATTGATTTTACTAAAAATCAACACCAATTGAACAATTTATAGACGTTTTTTATTACTTTCCGTTATTAAAAACACCAATAGGACACACATAACCACTCAAATAACTATTAGCAAACTATTAATATTTTGAGTGACTAGATGTATACTCATTTCCGTGGTGTGAGACACCAGTTGTTGGAACACATAATAAAATCGACGAGGTCAAATCATGAACGTTAAAACTACAATCGCAACATTAAGCATTCTCTCTGCTCTGTCATTTGGTGCATTTGCAGCACAACCTGTTAGTCAGGAACAAGCTGCCAATCTGCAGGCGAAAGGGATGATCAGCGTCAGCGGCGTTGCCGGTGCACCTTCTGATATCCGCCAGGCACTGTCTGACAAAGCTGATGCAAAAGGCGCTAAAGCTTTCCGCGTTATTGAAGTGCGTCAGGAAGGTAACTACCACGCAACCGCAGAAATCTACCAGTAACTTTCCGGTAGCCATCGCGAAGGGGCCTGAATAAATCAGGCCCGTGAATAAACAGATTTATCACTGCCCGTTTTACGTTCCCGCACGCTTTAAGCGCCCTGAACTGCAGTTAACAGCCCTGATAAATCTACATTTGAATCGACGTTGCTCTCTCAAATTGCATCAACGTCAGTGAAATCAGGAAATTATCATGAAAATCATCACTACTATCGCCGCTCTTAGTCTGTTGTCTGCTGTGTCTTTCGGTGCGTCTGCCGCGCAACTGATCACGAATCAGCAAGCAGAAAATCTGCAACCTATGGGCGTGATCAGCGTGAGCGGAGTGAATGGTGCACCAACCGATATTCGCCAGGAGCTGTCTGACAAAGCTGATGCCAAAGGCGCTAAATCTTATCGTGTGATCGAAGCCCATAATGAAGGTGCTTATCACGCGACAGCAGAAATCTATCAGTAAGATCTTCTGTACGTTACCCAGAAATAAAGCCACTGCTTGAGTATTTATATGAATTAGCGTTACCGGGTTTCAACAGCCACAGATCGTCTCAATAAAACGATGCTGTTGAGGCTGGGAGAGAGCTGACACTGCCACTGCCGTGCTCTCTTGCTAACGATACCCTCGTCGTCCTGTCCGACGACACCCTTTGGCTCCCACGCTTTTTTTGGGAGCTTTTTTTTGTCTGTTGATAAGCCATTGCCCGGAATTAAAGACAAAAAAAGCACAGCGGATGCTGTGCTTTGAGGCCGTTGAGGAAGACATTATGGCTGCTGTATCAGGCTCGCTTTCGCGGCCAGTGCCTCCAGCAGTTTTCCGTGGATGCCACCAAAACCGCCGTTACTCATGACGAGAATATGATCGCCCGGCAGCGAGGCCTTGATCACCATATCCACCAGCGAATCCACATCTGCACTCCAGTGCGCAGGCTGTATACAGTGTTCAGCCACTTCTGCTACCTGCCACGGAATATGCTGCGGCTGCAGCAGGAAAACTTCGTCTGCACGCCCCAGCGACGGCGCCAGTTCGTTTTTGCTCATGCCCATTTTCATGGTGTTTGAGCGCGGTTCAAGCACTGCCAGAATACGCGCCGTGCCACCCACTTTACTGCGCAATGCGGAGAGCGTTGCCAGAATCGCCGTTGGGTGATGCGCGAAGTCGTCATAGACGCTGACGCCATTTTCAACGCCGCGCAGTTCGAGACGACGACGCGCGTTGATAAATTCGCCCAGGGCTTTACAGGCGTCTTCCGGCTTCACACCGACATGACGCGCGGCGGCAATCGCCATCAGCCCGTTATGCATGTTGTGTTCACCGACCAGATTCCAGTCCACCTGCCCGACGATTTCGCCTTTCAGGTAGACATTGAAAGAGCTGGCATCCGGCGTCAGTTTTTTCGCATCCCACGAACAGGCATCCGTTTCACCCACAAACTCCTGTTCACTCCAGCACCCCATCGCCATCACTTGCTTAAGCGGAGTATCGTGCTCGGGCAGGATGATTTTCCCTTTGCCCGGCACCAGACGCACCAGATGATGGAACTGTTTCTGGATGGCTTTAAGATCGTCGAAGATATCGGCGTGATCGAATTCAAGGTTGTTCAGCACCAGCGTGCGTGGGCTGTAGTGAACGAATTTCGAGCGCTTATCAAAGAAAGCACAATCGTACTCATCAGCTTCCAGCACCATAAACGGGCTGTTGCCCAGACGTGCAGACACCTCAAAGTTACCCGGCACGCCACCAATGACGTAACCCGGCTCATAACCACAGGCTTCGAGGATCCACGTCACCATACCCGCCGTGGTGGTTTTGCCATGTGTACCGGCAACGGCAATCACCCAACGCTCAGGCAGAACGTGGTCGTGCAGCCATTGCGGGCCAGACACGTAAGGGATCCCCTGTTCCAGCACGGCTTCAACGCACGGGTTTCCGCGCGTCATCGCATTGCCAATGATCACCAGATCCGGCTGAGGGTCTAATTGTGCAGGATCGTACCCCGTAATCAGCTCAATACCCTGATTTTCCAGCAGCGTACTCATCGGTGGATAAACGTTATCGTCCGAACCTGTAACCTGATGCCCCTGAGCACGAGCCAGCATCGCCAGCCCGCCCATAAACGTGCCGCAAATCCCAAGAATATGAATGCGCATATGTTTTCCATTAATGCCTTTAAGTCAGCCGCCATTCTACCGCTCAGAATCCTTCAGAAGAAATGGATTTGCCTATGATTCATCCATATATTTGGGCTAAACTGCCCACGCTCTTGTAAAGGTTTTATTAACGAACCGTTATCCATCCTAGATTCAGGGAACGTGTTATGAAAACGTTAGGCGAATTTATTGTTGAAAAACAGCAAGACTTTCCTCATGCAACCGGTGAACTTACCGCCTTGCTCTCAGCAATAAAACTCGGCGCTAAAATCATTCACCGTGACATCAACAAAGCGGGTCTGGTTGATATTCTCGGTACCAGCGGCGCAGAAAATGTTCAGGGCGAAGTACAGATGAAGCTCGATCTGTATGCGAATGAGAAGTTAAAAGCAGCCATGAAAGCGCGCGGCGAAATTGCCGGTATCGCGTCGGAAGAAGAAGACGAAATTGTTATTTTCGAGGGCGAACGCGCTGAGAATGCAAAATACGTCATTTTGATGGATCCGCTCGATGGCTCTTCAAACATCGACGTTAACGTCTCGGTCGGCACCATCTTCTCCATCTACCGTCGTACCACGCCACTGGGCCAGTCGGTGACCGAAGCTGACTTCCTGCAACCGGGCAACCGTCAGGTCGCTGCGGGCTACGTGGTTTACGGTTCGTCCACCATGCTGGTATACACCACCGGCGTTGGCGTTCATGCCTTCACTTACGATCCTTCACTCGGTGTATTCTGCCTCTCCCATGAAAAAGTACGCTACCCGGCAACCGGCAGCATGTATTCGATCAATGAAGGCAACTACATCAAATTCCCGCTCGGCGTAAAAAAATACATCAAATATTGTCAGGAGCAGGACGAAGCTACGCTGCGCCCTTACACCTCACGTTACATCGGTTCTCTGGTGGCAGATTTCCACCGTAACCTGCTCAAAGGTGGCATTTACATTTACCCAAGTACGGCGACCCATCCCAACGGAAAATTGCGTTTGCTGTACGAATGCAACCCGATGGCGTTCCTGGCTGAACAGGCCGGTGGCAAAGCCAGCGACGGTAAAAACCGCATTCTCGATATCATTCCGCAGAAACTGCATGAACGCGCGCCGTTCTTCGTCGGTAACTGCTCAATGGTGGAAGATGCAGAACGCTTTATCGCTCAATTCCCTGATGAATAAGCCCTGCGCGGCACGACAATAAAACATCAAAGAATGAACGTGATACCTCTGTAACTTAGCCTTACCGTTGTTCTGAACGTAAAAAGGTGGCTTTTTAAGCCACCTTTTTTATTTCCTGCAAAATGCGGTTTTACGATCGGTACTGCTCAGACTGATTCAGTTTGAACACGGCCATGCTCGCCGCCAGCAGCTGAGCCTGCTCTTCCAGAGAACGCGTCGCCGCCGTCGCCTGTTCAACTAACGCGGCGTTTTGCTGTGCCACCTGATCCATCTGGGTGATCGCGACATTCACCTGCTCGATGCCGTGCGTTTGCTCGCTGGTGGCAATCGAGATTTCCCGCATCAGGCTGGTCACGCGCGTCACTTCGCTGGAAATTTCCAGCATCGTCGCCGCCGCAGATTTCACCATGCTGGATCCTTCCGCCACCCGGCTTTCTGAATCACCAATCAGCTCTTTGATTTCTTTGGCTGATTGCGCACTGCGCTGTGCCAGGCTGCGCACTTCCCCCGCCACGACGGCAAATCCGCGCCCCTGCTCACCGGCACGTGCAGCTTCAACGGCGGCATTCAGCGCCAGAATATTGGTCTGGAAAGCGATGCCGTCGATGACAGTAATGATATCGCCGATACGTTTGGAGCTGTCGGTGATGCCCTGCATTTTCTCCATCACCTGATTAACAACCTGGCTGCCTTTGTCCGCAATCGATGAAACGCTGTGCGCCAGCTGGTTCGCCTGTTCAGAGTTTGCGGCGTTCATCCGCACAGTCGAGGTCAGCTGCTCCATGCTGGCGGCAGTTTCTTCCAGAGAGGCCGCAGACTCTTCGGTGCGCTGCGCCAGATGCACATTACCGGCCGCCAGTTCGCGCGAGCCCACGTCAATCTGGTTACCCGCATCGCGGACGCGGCCAACCGATAACACCAGAGAATCCTGCATTTGCTTCATGGCTTTCAGCAGGCGTCCCATTTCGTTGTTGTGAGAGTCGTCGATATCGTGTGTCAGATCGCCTTGCGCAATGAATTCCAGCTGCGCGATGGAAAACGTCAGCGGACGCATAATGAGTTTCTGCAATGCAAACCACGCCAGGACAGCAATCGTCAGCGCCACCACAAAAGCCGCGACGATGACGGTCAGCTGGATACGCGCCTCTGCCCGCGCCTGCTCAATGCGTTGACGGGTGTTATCCACCGCATACGCACGGAAATCCGCGAGCGCTTTGTCGTAAGCATTGCTGTAGGGCGTGATTTTATTCTCCAGCACATCGTAATAACTGTCGGCGCTTTGCGACTGCAACGCCTGAAGAATGGGGACCAGACCATTGGTTTTGTAAGCTTCGTAGGTTTTTTGCACCGCCGCGGATAAATCCCTGCCGTGCTGAGTGTCATCCACTATGCTGACGAATTTTCCCAGATCCGCATCTGCCTGTTTGATGTAACCGGCAATGCGGTCGGACGTTGCTTTCGCGTCATCCATCATGCCGATTTCCAGCTGACGGACAGCCACACCGCTGGCAACACGGGTGCGCAGGGAGTAACTGTAGCTGTCAGCCAGCGAGCCCAACTCCTCGCCCTGCAGCTGATTAATCTTTTGCAGCGAGGTCGCACTTTGCCTGATGGCATTGGCGCCCAGTACGCTCACCAACAGTAAAATCAGGGTCATAAACACTAACAGGCCGATCAGACCGGCCTTTACGCTCAGCTTATTCAACATACGGTGTTATCCAGTCATTCAGGTGAAAAGGAGAAGTGCATATCGCGGTAGGGGTCAGGTTTATCCCGACTTTTATTTGAATAGAGTTATCGGCAATTGACTGAATTTCTTGATAAGAAAAGCAAAAACAGGCAGTTACGCGGTGAAATGACCTGGCGGTAAATTTTACTGCCGAACCTGAAGTTTTTGCAGGTTCGCAACAGCAGGTCATGCGGAAAAATTGGAAAGCGACATTCGGTGAAAAGGGCGGGAAATCACGGGAGACTTGGCTATAATGTGCGGCACTCTATTCCTGGTTCAATGAAGGAAACCAACCATGAGCTTACTGAATGTACCTGCTGGCAAAGATATGCCAGAAGATATCTACGTTGTTATCGAAATCCCGGCAAATGCTGATCCGATCAAATACGAAGTAGATAAAGACACCGGCGCACTGTTCGTAGACCGTTTCATGTCTACAGCGATGTTCTACCCGTGCAACTACGGCTACATCAACCACACTCTGTCTCTGGATGGCGACCCGGTTGACGTTCTGGTGCCAACGCCTTACCCACTGCAACCGGGTTCTGTGATCCGTTGCCGTCCGGTTGGCATGCTGAAAATGACCGACGAAGCGGGTGAAGATGCGAAGCTGGTTGCGGTTCCGCACACTAAACTGAGCAAAGAATACGATCACATCCAGGATGTGAACGACCTGCCAGAACTGCTGCGCGGCCAGATCACCCACTTCTTCGAGCAATACAAAGCGCTGGAAAAAGGCAAATGGGTAAAAGTTGACGGTTGGGCTGACGCTGCTGCTGCAAAATCTGAAATCGTGGCTTCTTTCGAACGCGCTAAAAACAAATAAGTTTTTCGCTGTTCGGACGAAAAAAAACACCGCCAGATGGCGGTGTTTTTTTATGTATTACGCGTTGAAACACAACGTTTATTTTTAGACGACCTTGCTCAGATTACTCACTCTGCTGCATCGTTACGCTTTACCCAGTCGCCACCCTCTATTCTCGGCACACCATCCAGTGAGCGAATGTAGAGATAAATCCAGGCACTGCCGTACGGCGTCGAAATCAGCTCGCGACGATAATCTTTTGTATTACTTTTCAGTTCATCCAGCTCGGCTAAGATAGACGAGTTTATGCGGTAAACTTCGCAGTAGACCTTTCCTTCCCCTGGAATCACAGCAGGGTAATGCCCCAGATTATAGAGCGCATACCCTTCCAGCTCATGGTCACCCAGCCATTGAGCGTTAGTCATCCAATGACTGTTGCCTTGCTTGCGTCGCAGACTACCGTAAACAATTATTCGCATGTTTATATTCGTATAGTAAAAGTCACATGAATTAAAACTCAAACTGATAGAGCAAATCCAAGGCCTGATCGATGCCCGATACCGCCTGCAGATAGAGCTTCGGCATCAACCTGTAGCGTAAAGTGAGTGTTGCCAGTGAGTCGAAGATCCCGACACCATATTTCACCTGTAAACCCGGTAAAACATAACCACTGACCACCACCTGGGAACTGTCTCCCACGCCCTGAGTATCCAGTGCCAGATTGCTGACACCAAACGCCTCGCCGATTTTACCCACAAGTTTACCACTTTGCGCAACCCCCAACCCGATAAGAGCTGAGGTCATTGCGCCGCTGTCACCGCCAGAATTGTCTAATCCCTGCCCGCGAAGCAGGTAGGACAAGGCTTCCTGCTGTGACATCGCCGGATCTGAGAATATCTCAAGTTTCGGTGCATCGGCCTCGCCGGTCACCCGTAAACCGGCCACAACGTCGTTTTCTGTCGCTTCCGGATTACGAATCGCTTCCAGATTCAGCAGTGGCTGATCCGCCGGACCGGAGAACAGTAACTGGCCTTTACGCACAATTAAGTCCTGCCCGTACGCATGGAACCTGCCCGAAGGAATATTAATCTGCCCATTCAGCCCCAGACCGCGACTGTCCTGCGCCACTTTCAACGCCCCTTCAAGCCGGGCTTTCAGGCCGAACGCATCCAGACGCACATCTTTGCCGATATTCACCATCAGATTGCTGTTGATCGGAATTGACGCTGACACAGGTTCAATCGGCTGACGCTGATCGTTGAGCATCACCTCATCTGATGAAACCCCGACCGCACTTTCCGGCAACTCCTGCACCGTGATGCGCGCCCAGGGAATATCCACCGAACCGTTCAGCGAGAACAGCTGCGGCGTGGCATCAAACACCAGATCCGGCGAGACGTCGAGACGCACCATCGGCGGTACCGACACCCGCACACGATCGCCGCGTGCGGCAATACGGGCGCGCCAGGCGTTCAGCTCGCTCCAGTCGGCGTTGCCGTTAAGCTCCAGCTGGCCGTGCGCCGTTTTGATCACCCCTTCCATCAGCGATGACATGCCGTTGAAATTGATATTGATATTCGCGTCGGTGATATCAAACGGCATGAACTGACCGTCGAAATCGACGCCGCTCAACGCCAGTTTGCCAAACACCTGCGGTTTCTGTGCGTCGCCTCCCAGTCGCAGATTCGCGTTCAGGATGCCGGACGCCTTTTCTCCGTCCATCAGGGCTGGCTGCAACAGCGCCATCGAGATGCGGGTAATATTGACGTTGCCGGTCAGATTACGTTTCCCCTGCGGATCGGCAATCTGAATACTGCCGTCCAGCTGGCCGTTATTGGCAATCTTGATCAGCCAGTCCAGCGTCGCACGGCCATTATTGAGACCGGCATTCAGGTTCAGCGTGTCAAACGCCACCGGCAGCGGACTTCCCTGCACCAGTTGCTGTACTTTCACGCCCTTGCCCACCAGCGAGACGCTGGCCTGAGGCAATCCGCCCTCTGCTTTCCAGCTCACATCGGCCTTACCGGTGAAAACGCCGCTGAGCTGCGTGTCATCGGTCAGGAAGGGTTTAACCATCGCCAGATCAAAGCGGTTAAGCACCACGCTGGCCTGCCCGCTGGCACCGGCATCAATGGTTTTCGGTACGCAAAGACTGGCGTTCGGGTTCTGCCAGCAATGCGGCCCCACGGTGATTCGTTGCTCTTTGTTGAAATACTCCAGTGCGATCGTCCGGTTGAGACGCCATTCGCCGACCGGCGTATCGAACAACGTGTTATCGACGGTGCCCTTCCATTCCTCGGTCGCGCGGTCGAAACTGCCTTTCAGCGCCAGACGCCCGGAAACGGGTTTACCCTCGACTTTCAGCGTCAGCTGATGCTGTTTTTCGTTACCCTTGGCGTCCAGACTGATATCGGAGATATCCAGCGCGTCCTGTTTCAGTTGCTGCACGCGCACCGCCAGATTGCCCTGAATCTGATCGGTGGAGCTGACATCGCCTTTGACGTCAACGCGCCGGACGGTCAGTGCCTGCCATTTCAGCCCCGTTGCGGTCAGATCCGCCAGCAGCTTCGGCGCTTTCAGATCGCCGCGCAGTTGCAGCATCCCTTTCGCCACGCCGCCCAGCCCCGGCAAGGCGCCATCCAGATGTGGCGCATCCACTTTGGCATCCAGATCCCAGGTATCGCTGAGCTTACCTTTCACATCCAGATTGTTGCGCCCCAGTTCGAGGTGAAGCTGGGGAATATCCCACTGACCGTAACTGTTTCCGCGCACATTGCCCTGCGCTTTGACGGCGTTTTGTTTCACGTTACCGCTCAGATCCAGTACCGGTACCTGCACCTGCCATGTGCCGCCATACAGGCTGCCGCGCGTGGTGATTTTACCCTGCAACTTCGCCGGCCAGTCCGGATACTGTTTGGCAGTATTAATGCCGGTCAGCGTCAGTTGGCTGTTCCAGCTGATGGCTTTACTCCAGTCCACCACGCCGGTCAGATCGGTATTGCCTTGCAGCGCTGCCAGACGCAGCAGCGTCAGGTTGAACTGCTCCACGTTACCTTTGCCGTCAAGGGTCAGCGTGGCGGGCGGGATCTGATCGCCTTTGAAATCAGAACGCAGTGACAGTGCGTAACCGGTCGCTTTTCCGCTGACGTTAAATGTAAAGCCTTTCACCTGATACTGCGGCGTACCGGTCAGCGGCCACTGCAAAGCGTCACTGGTCAGCTTCATATTAAGGGGTAAGCCGGCTTCCGCCAGCTGGGTTTGCAACGCCAGCTGCGCACGCACAGGCCCGGAGAGATTGAGGCCAACGTCGAGTTTGTCACGCAAACCGCCTGCGACCTTCAGTTTGACCTTCTCGCCTTTAAGCGGATCGACATTCATGGCGGTGTTGATGGTCATGTCCACCGGCCAGTTTTGATTCAGCGTCGCCTGCCCGGTCCCGTCCAGCGCGCCCTGCGGCGAGCGGATCTGTAATTTGTCTAACCTGACAACCTGATCCTGCGTACTGGCCTTTAATTCGAAACGGGTGATCAGCACATCGGTATCACCGGTCAGACGCAGGTTTTCCCCGACAATCTGCTGAATATCGAGATCAACCGGCAGCCGGTAATCGGGTAACTCTGGCAGCAGGGGTTTCGCAAACAGTTCCTGAAGCGTCTCACCCAGCGGTTTTTCCGGCACGACGACCGCAGGCTCCGCCGGTTTACCGGTGGCTTTTTCCACCGCTTTGTCCTGCGCGGCCTGCACCACCTCCGGCAACGGATTGACCGGTGTTTTCGGCAACGCGATCAGTAATCCGCCAATGTTTGTTGGCATCAGCTGAATCGCACGGCCTTCCCAGTGCGCACCGGTCCGAAATGACGCCAGAGAAATGGCACGGTCATCAAGGGTTACGTTGATATTTTCCAGGGTCAGGACGCGCAGCGTGATGGGATACGGCGTACTGAGATTGGTCAGCGGCTCGCTGTTTTCTGGTTCAGGCTGCGGCTGAGCAGGCGTCATTTCTTTGGTGTTCACCACCACGTTGACGTCTTTTACCCGCAGCGCATTCACACATAACGCGCTGTTTTTCAGGCAGGAGAAATCGAGGGAGAGATGAAACTCCCCGGCTTTCACATCCACACCCGGCATTTCGTAATGCACGCCTTTCAGCGTCAGGTCGCGCCATCCGCCTTCGGTACTGGCGATATTCAGCCCCGGCACGAACCGGTTGGCGCCGTTGATCATCAGATGAAGACCGGTTTGCGTACCGATCAGGAAGGCCACCAGGCCAATCAGCAGCACCAGGAAGATTAAGGTTCCCAGGCAGATTTTCTTAAATAAACTCATAATTCCGGACCCAGGCCGATGTAAAACTGCAATCCATGCTCATCTTTATCGCCAACCGGCGCGGCGACATCTAATTTCACCGGACCGATCGGTGAAGCCCAGCGCACACCCACACCCGCGCCGGTTTTGAAATCGTTTTTCGTGATGTCATTTACCGCTTCGCCGGAATCGACAAAGACCGCTCCCCACCATTTTCCGGTGACGTTGTACTGATATTCCAGCGAGCCGGTGCCCAGATAGGACGCACCGGTCAGTTTGCCTTCATCATCGCGCGGAGAGATTGATTTGTATTTGTAGCCGCGAATACTGCGATCGCCACCGGCAAAGAAGCGCAGCGATGGCGGTACGCGTTCGAAATCGTTGGTTTCTATCCAGCCCAGATTGCCGCGCATCACGAAGCGGTGTTTCTCTTCCAGCGTACGGATCCAGACGTTTTGTGCCTGAACCACGGCGAAATCGACGTCGGAACCCCAGGTAGTGTCCGAGACATCCAGAGAATAACGTTGAGAGTCGCCCCAGGTCGGCATCAGGCCGCCGCGCTGACGCGTACGGTTGAGGCTGACGCCCGGATAAATCAGCATCGTGGTGTTGGTGACACTGCCCTGCGTAAAGTGGTCAAGGCTCCAGCGCAGATTTACCGCATGTTGCCAGCCGCTGGAAAGATCCCAGTAGCGTGCCAGATTCACCGTGGTGGAGTCCGAATTGGTGTCGTTGAGGTCTTCACGTTTGAAGCCGCCCTGAACCAGATAATATTGTTCGAGAGGTGACTTCAGCAGCGGAATTTTATAGCTGAGATCTAAAGACTGTTCCGGGCCGGACAGCGTGGTCGAGGTTTCAAAGCTGTGGCCGCGATCGTTCACCCACGGTTTTTTCCAGTTGGCCGTCACACGCGGACCGATATCCGTCGAATAACCGACACCCGTCTCGATGGTGTTTTCGGTGCGCGGCGAGACTAAGGCGTTCAGCGGTAATGTTTTACTGGCTTTAGCATCGGTGAAATCCGGGGAAACCACGACGGAATTAAACCAGCCCGTGGCAGACAGGCGGCGGTTCAGCTCGGCCAGCTGGGCGGAGGTGTAATAATCCCCTTTGTGGAAAGGCACCAGATTTTGCAGGTAATCATCACGGATTTGCGAGCCCTGATAATGCACATCGCCAAAGCGGTAACGCTGGCCGCTGTCGAACTGGATATCCCAGAACGCTTTATGCTCATCTTCGATGACGCCCAGCTGGCTTTTCAGCATGTTGGCATCAAAGTACCCTTTGCGCAGTGCCACACCGGTAAGGGAACTTTTAAAATGCTCGTAGGTTCCGTGGTTCAGAATGGTGCCCACGGCGGGAACCTGAGTTTTCTTCAGTTGTTCGAATTCATTATCTTTATCCGCCTGTCCGGTGATCACCACGGTGGTGCCCGCGATTTTAACCGGTGTGCCCGGCGTCACTTTGGCAATCAGCACCGGACGTCCTGGCGGGGGCGTCTCACGGTAGTCGAAATCAATCGTCGGGGAATAATAGCCCAGTGGCCGCAGCCCCTGTTCAATCGCGGCACTGACGCGCGCACGAAACCGCCCGTTTGCGCCGACTTCATCACTTTCTATTGACGATAAACGCACGCGGACGTTTTTTTCCAGATCGCCATCCAGGCCTTCCAGCTGCAAACGCACTTTCGCTGCCATGGAAAGTGAGGGGGCGAGCAGTACACATAACAAACCCAGTTCACGATATCGTGGCACACGCACTCCTGCTAATTTTGCTGTCCTGTTAAAATATCAGATGCCCGCCGGAGAAAATCCGCCCATCTTTGGCAGATTCCTCTTTCTAATGTCTGATGAAGGCAGTTTAGTGCCAATCTTCTGAAAATGTTCAACGACGGCGCAACGTTCCTCGTATTGTGTGCAAAGACGCAATCAGATACAACTAAGAGTGACCCGTTGGTCACTAATGTCTGTTACTAATTTTGTTCACTAATGCAACAAATGGAGTCTCCTGTGGTGCAACTTTCCGACAAAACGCATGTGGTTAATCAAGAAGATGCGTTGACTGGCAGAACAACCCCGATGCCTGTGGCAACCACTCACGCCGTGAATGGTCATTCGATGACATATGTTCCTGACAATATGGAAGTCGCTCTTTTTGCGATGGGATGCTTCTGGGGTGTGGAGCGTTTGTTCTGGCAACTGGAAGGGGTTCACAGCACGGCGGCCGGTTACAGTGGCGGTTTTACGCCTAACCCGACCTACCGCGAAGTCTGCACCGGCCAGACCGGCCATGCGGAAGTGGTGCGCGTGGTCTTCGATCCTTCCGTCATCAGCTACGCGAAGCTGTTGCAGATCTTCTGGGAGAATCACGATCCGGCACAGGGCATGCGTCAGGGGGGTGATATCGGCACTCAGTATCGTTCGGCATTGTATGTGCTGAGCGCGGCGCAGCAGGATCAAGCTCTGGCCAGTCTGGCGAGTTTCCAGCAGGCGATGGACGAAGCGAACGACAAACGCACCATCACGACAGAAATCAGCGAAGCCCTGCCGTTCTATTACGCCGAAGACGATCATCAGCAATACCTGTTTAAAAACCCGGAAGGCTACTGCGGTTTAGGCGGTATCGGCGTCTGTCTGCCACCGCAATAATGCGGGATTTTTAAGCGCTGGCGGCAGTCTCAGTGCTGCTGCTATACTATGCGGGTCACAAATGTGGCCTTTTGAAACTATTTCTGGCAATTATCTTTGTTTTTTCATCCTTAATGCTTCTTTCTTCTGAACCGACTTTTAATCTGTTAGTAAAACGATGTTGAGTTAAGCAATAAATAAGCAACAAAAATAATACGTGCCTTTCCCTGCTGGTTCATACCGGTGTTAAACGGATAGATTATGTTAAACAGTATCTTACTGATTCTCTTACTCATCGCGATCAGTGCCTTTTTCTCGCTTTCTGAGATATCGCTGGCCGCGTCCCGAAAGATAAAACTCAAACAGTTGGCAGACGAAGGAAACGTCAATGCCTCCCGCGTCATGAAACTGCAGGAAACCCCTGGCCTGTTCTTCACCGTGGTACAAATCGGTCTGAATGCCGTTGCCATCCTCGGTGGTATTGTCGGCGATGCCGCTTTCTCCCCTGCGTTCCAGTCCTTTTTCATTCGCTTTATGTCGCCGGAAATGGCGGATCAAATCAGCTTTATCTGTTCCTTCGTCCTGGTCACCAGTCTGTTTATTCTGTTCGCTGACCTCACTCCGAAGCGCATCGGTATGATTTCACCTGAGTCGGTTGCGGTCCGTATAGTCAACCCGATGCGTTTCTGCCTGCTGGTGTGCCGCCCGATGGTGTGGTTCTTCAACGGCATGGCGAACATGATTTTCCGCCTGTTTAAACTGCCAATGGTGCGTAACGACGACATCACCTCTGACGATATTTATGCGGTGGTGGAAGCCGGCGCACTGGCCGGTGTGTTACGTAAACAGGAGCACGAGCTGATTGAGAACGTGTTCGAGCTGGAATCGCGTACCGTTCCCTCTTCCATGACCTCGCGTGAAAGCGTCATCTTCTTCGATCTGCGCGAAAGCGAAGAAAGCATCAAAGAAAAAATCTCGACGCATCCGCACTCCAAATTCCTGGTCTGCGACGGCCATATCGATCAGGTGGTGGGTTACGTCGATTCCAAAGACTTACTGAACCGTGTGCTGGGTAATCAGAGTTTAATGCTGAGCAGCGGCGTGCAGATCCGCAACGCGCTGATCGTGCCTGACACACTGACGCTGTCGGAAGCGCTGGAAAGCTTTAAAGCCGCCGGTGAAGACTTCGCGGTGATCCTCAATGAATACGCCCTGGTGGTCGGCATCATCACGCTCAATGACGTGATGACCACGCTGATGGGCGATCTGGTCGGCCAGGGTATGGAAGAGCAGATTGTGGCCCGTGACGAGCACTCGTGGCTGATTGAAGGCGGTACGCCAATCGAAGACGTGATGCGCGTGCTGCACATTGAAGCATTTCCGCAGGCAGGTAATTACGAAACCATCGGTGGTTTCATGATGTTTATGCTGCGTAAAATTCCTAAGCGTACGGACTTTGTGAAATTCTCAGGCTACAAATTTGAAGTGGTCGATATCGACAGCTACAAGATTGATCAGCTGCTGGTGACACGTATTGTCGATCAGCCCGTGACTCCGTTGCTGCCGAAAACGCCGCAGGAGATCAAAGACGAGAAGAAAGCGCAGGCGCAGTCTTCATAAAACATCCCCGCGGAATATTCCGGATACCAGAAACACGAACGGCCCCTTTCAGAGGGGCCGTTTTTTTTGCGCCTGCTGCGCCAGTGAGGGCAGCGACTACGCGCAGGGCGTTTAACCCATTTCTGTCTGCAAATGCGTAACCTGACGGTTAACTTCAGACATCACGCTAAAATGGCGCTTATCACGAACCTTTGGCAATAAAATTTTGCCTTGGTCAAACTCAAAAGCGCCGACGTCTTTGATGTACAAACGTCCACGAAACAGTGTCTTAACGTACTTTGCGACTTTCATCGGATTGTAACGCTGAAAGATTCTCATTTTTCTACTTTTCTCCGTTAAATCACTGCATGCGCCGGCCACGTCGCAAGGCGACAGATACCGGAACAGAAAAGGAACATTTGCAGTGATGAGACATATAACATAGCAGGGCACTCAGGTATTGCCAGTGTATTTAACTGCTTTTACATTGCTTTTCAGTATTGTCTTAATCCCTGACACTACTTGGCAGTATAACCCTGCTCTATGTGTCAATTTTGTAACCAGCAACACAAATTTAACAAGCCAACAGGACAGACCACTTGAGCGATCCTATGATGAGCAGGTCTGCCCTTTTGTGCCCCGGAGAATCTATGCTTTTAAAAAGTCTGTGTGTGATCAGTTTTATGACATTTTCGCTTTTTGCCTCAGCCCATAACTTTACGGTTGGTCAGCGTCTGGCACCGGTCGGCGTCGACGACAAAGGCGAGCTGAATGACGTGAATGACACCTTCAGCTATAGCAAATGGAACAGCGCCAGATTGCAGGGAAAAGTACGTATCGTGCAGCATATGGCGGGCAGAAGCAGTGCAAAGGCGCTGAACGAGCCACTTATTGAGGCCATCAGGGCGGCGAATCTGCCGCACGACCGCTACCAGACCACGACCATCGTCAACATTGATGACGCGATAATCGGCACCAGTCTGTTCGTGCGTAAAAGTATTGAGAGCGGTAAGCGGGAATTCCCGTGGTCGCAGATCATCGTCGACAGTAACGGCGTGGTGAAAAAGGCATGGCAGCTGCAACCGGAAAGCTCCGCTGTCGCTGTGCTGGATAAAAACGGGGTGATTAAATTCGCCAAAGACGGGCAGCTGTCGGCGCAGGAAGTTCAGCAGGTGATTACGCTGGTCGATCAACTGGTCAAAGAATAACAGCATAAAAAACCCCGGCACGCAGGCCGGGGCAGGAGCAGTGCGGGCCTGCGTCAGAACAGAGAAACGCGGAAGCCCGGATTCAGGAACGATTCGCGCGGCGTGTACAGCAGCGTCTGCCCTGTCCAGTCATTCACTTTTGCACCCGCGGCAATGGCCACCGCATGTCCGGCTCCGGTATCCCAGATGTTCGTTGGCCCGAAACGCGGATAAAGTTGTGCCGAGCCCTCGGCAACCAGACAGAACTTCAGGGAGGAACCGACAGAAACCGTCTGATGTTCACCCAGCTGGGCCAGATAGTCTTTCAGTTCCTGATCGTTGTCGTAATGTGAACGGCTCACCACAACCAGCGGCGGATGCGCTTCACTGACGTGAATCTGACGGCGCTGACCCTGATCTTCTTTCCAGGCTTTTCCTTCTGCCGCGCTGTACATCACTTTCGTGACCGGCACATAGACCACGCCGAGCACCGGCACGCCGTCTTCGATAAGCGCGATGTTCACTGTGAACTCGCCATTACGTTTGAGAAATTCTTTGGTGCCATCCAGCGGATCAACCAGCCAGTAACGCGTCCAGTTCTGACGTTCACTCCAGCTTTGCGGATCTTCTTCCGAGAGCATTGGCGTGTGCGGATCCAGCTGTTGCAAACCGGCTTTGATCACATCATGCGCGGCAATATCAGCCGCCGTCACCGGGGAATCATCTTTTTTCTGACGTGCGTCGAGCGGCTGCTCGCCGTCATAGACCGCCATGATCGCATCGCCTGCATCGCGCGCCAGCTGACAAATTTGCTCTAACATCTTTTACCTCAGTGCTTTGATTCTCATTTCTCAAGCCTAGTTTTTTTTGTCCTGAATAGCCATCCCGTCATGCTAAGGATTCATAAAGTTGTTACATCTCACATTTATTTATGACAACTGATTACATTCTCAGCAAATTTTGAGATACATATCCGGTTTTTTATTCCGGGCATCATCTTTTTCTCTGGAGGCAAGGCAATGAATACGCGTCATCTGACGTTATCCCTGCTGGCGACACTGACGGCGGCATCCGTTCAGGCGTCACAGGTGGATCTGCGCATCATGGAAACCACGGATCTGCACAGCAACATGATGGACTTCGACTACTACAAAGATAAACCGACCGAGAAGTTTGGGCTGGTACGTACTGCCAGCCTGATCCACGCGGCGCGTAACGAAGTCACCAACTCCGTGTTAGTCGACAACGGCGACATCATTCAGGGCAGCCCGCTGGGCGATTACATGGCGGCAAAAGGCCTGAAAGAAGGCGATGTGCATCCGGTGTATCTGGCCATGAACACGCTGAATTATGCGGTCGGTAACCTCGGCAATCATGAGTTTAACTACGGTCTTGATTATCTGAAAAAAGCGCTGGCTGGCGCGAAATTCCCTTACGTGAATGCTAACGTCATCGACGATAAAACCGGGAAACCGCTGTTCACGCCGTTCCTGATCACCGATAACGCAGTTAAAGACCGCGACGGCAAAACCCATAATCTGCGCATTGGTTACATCGGTTTTGTGCCACCGCAGATCATGGTTTGGGATAAAGCCAATCTGCAGGGCAAAGTGACCGTGGCAGATATCACCGAAACCGCCAAAAAGTGGATCCCGGAAATGCGTAAACAGGGTGCCGACATTATTGTCGCCATCCCGCACTCCGGCCTGTCAGGCGATCCCTACAAAACGATGGCGGAAAACTCGGTCTATTACCTGAGCCAGGTAAAAGGCATCGACGCCATCATGTTCGGCCATGCGCATGCTGTTTTCCCGAGTGAGGAATTCGCCAGCATCAAAGGGGCAGATATCAAACAAGGTACGCTCAACGGCGTGCCTGCCGTGATGCCGGGCATGTGGGGCGACCATCTGGGCGTTGTCGATATGGTGCTCAGTAACGACGGCGGCAACTGGAAAGTCGAAACAGCCAAAGCCGAGGCGCGGCCGATTTACGATAAAGAACAGAAAAAATCACTGGCGGCGGAAGATCAGGATCTGGTGAAAGTGCTCGCCCCTTCTCATGACGCCACGCGTGAATTTGTCAGCAAGCCGATCGGTAAATCTACCGACAACATGTACAGCTATCTGGCGCTGGTGCAGGACGACCCGACGGTGCAGATCGTCAATAATGCGCAAAAATCCTATACCGAACACTTCATTCAGGGCGACCCGGATTTAGCCGATCTGCCGGTGCTGTCGGCAGCAGCGCCGTTTAAAGTCGGCGGACGTAAAAACGATCCGGCCAGCTTCGTCGAAGTGGAAAAAGGCGAGCTGACCTTCCGTAACGCGGCAGATTTGTATCTGTACCCGAACACGCTGGTGGTGATGAAAGTCACCGGGCAGGAAGTGAAAGACTGGCTGGAATGTTCCGCCGGGCAGTTTAATCAGATTGACCTGAACAGCACCAAACCGCAGTCGCTGATTAACTGGGACGGTTTCCGTACCTATAATTTCGACGTCATCGACGGTGTGAATTATCAGATTGATGTCAGCCAGCCTGCGAAATTCGACGGTGAATGCACGCTGGTCAACAAAGATGCCGAACGCATCAAAAACCTGACTTACAACGGCAAGCCGATCGACCTGAAGGCCACCTTCCTGGTCGCGACGAATAACTACCGGGCTTACGGCGGGAAATTTGCGGGTACCGGCGATAAGCACATTGCTTTCGCATCACCGGATGAAAACCGTTCCGTTGTCGCCGCCTACATCAGTGCTGAAACCAAAAAAGCTGGCGCGGTCACCCCGACGGCGGACAACAACTGGAAGCTGGCAACCCTCAAGGCCCCGCAACCGCTGGATATCCGCTTCGAAACCTCGCCGGGTGACAAAGCTGCGGCTTTCATTAAGTCTCATGCTCAGTATCCGCTGACCGCTAAAGGCACAGACGCTATTGGCTTTGAGATTTATCAGGTCGATTTGCAAAAATAACGCGCCTTCAAACGCCCTGCGGGGCGTTTTTTCTTTCTGTACTTCCTTTGAGCTATAGCTTCGCTTTAAACATGCATTTATAATGCGTGTTATAGATTCTTTCATTTAACGAGGCTTCATCATGGACTATCGCGACCAACCCCTTGGCGCTCTGGCTGTTGCCATTCCACGCGCTACCCGTCTGTTCCGTCAGTACGATCTCGATTTCTGCTGTGGCGGGAAGCAAACGCTGTTACGCGCCGTCACTAAAAAAGATCTGGATATCGATCTTATCGAGCAGCAAATTGCAGAGATTGCCCAACTGCCGGACACCTCGACCGACTGGAAAACCGCTCCGCTGGCGCAGATCATCGATTTCATTATTCCGCGCTACCACGATCGTCACCGTCAGGAATTGCCTGAACTGGTGCTGATGGCAGAGAAAGTGGAAAAGGTCCATGGCGATAAAGCGCCTTGCCCGCACGGTCTGGCGGTTCAGCTGCAACTGATCCTCGAAGAACTGACCAGCCACATGATGAAAGAAGAGCAGATCCTGTTCCCGATGATCCGTGGCGGAATGGGCCGTCAGGCTGCCGGTCCGATTTCAGTGATGGAACGTGAACATGATGATGCGGGGCTCATTCTGGAAGAGATTAAACGTCTGACCAATAACGTAACGCCGCCGGAAGGCGCCTGTGTGACGTGGCGGGCGCTGTACGCCGGGATTAACGAATTCATCACCGACCTGATGGAGCATATCCATCTGGAGAATAACCTGCTGTTCCCGCGCGCGCTGCGTGGCGAATAAGCCGAATTCCGGACGTAAAAAAGGGCGCATTAGCGCCCTTTTCATTTCTGTTATCTGCAGAGAATTACAGAATTTCCAGCAGCTCAACTTCGAAGATCAGCGCGCTATATGGCGGGATGGACGCACCTGCGCCACGCTCGCCGTAGGCCAGGTTATGAGGGATGTACAACTCCCACTTAGAACCCACCGGCATCAGGGTCAGTGCTTCGATCCAGCCTGCGATTACGCCGTTAACCGGGAATTCAGCCGGTTCGCCACGCTGTACGGAGCTGTCGAAGACAGTGCCGTCGATCAGTTTACCGGTGTAGTGAACGCGTACACGATCCTGACGGCCCGGAATAGCGCCCTCGCCCTGGGTAATCACAGAGAATTGCAGACCGGACTCGGTGCTGCTCACGCCTTCGCGCTGTACGTTCTGAGCCAGGAATTCCTGCCCCTGAACAGCCAGTGCTTCCTGACGTTCACGACGAACAGCATCAGCACGTTCATGGACTTCACGCAGTGCGCGGTGAACCACGTCAACAGGAACGGCTGGCGTATTCCCTTCCAGCGCGTCGCGTAAGCCTGCCAGCAGTGCGTCAGGCTCTAAGCCCTGCAAACCTGATTCCTGCAACTGTTGACCGACCTGCAGGCCGATACCGTAACTTGCCTGCGCTTCTACGCTGTCAAATGAAGGGGTAGTCATGAATTTTCCTTAGCTCTTAAAAATGTCGAAGGCGCAGCATAGCAGCGCAAAGCTTTTGGGTAAAATCCTCTGTGAGCCAACATGACGGCGGGCGCAGTTCATCCCACTTTTCGATAAATTTTTCGCATTTGACGCCATTTAGCGCATCGTTTGGATGATATTTATGCTTTGTCCCTTTCCGCATCAAGCAGTTAAACAGCTATACTAGGCAGCAACAGACAGTCGAAAATGCGACAGTTAACAAGAGAGGTCGTCATGGGCAGAATCCCGCCCAGGAGAAGGAAAGCCATCCGTATTTATCAACCCATGTTGAGATCCTGGATTGCCATTATGAAAAGGCCGATGCGAGACACGACAGCACCGCAGAGCGAAAGCGAAAGTGAAATCACTTCTGCTGAAACTGAAACCGGAACGTCTGCTGCAACCAGAGGCAAAACGTTGCTGAGCAGGATCTGGCACATAAGCGACGGCTTCCACTGGATGTCGCCACTCCCTTACCCACATCGTCGCGGCATTATTTTGGCTGTGCTGGTCATTCTTCTGGCACTGCTGTGGCCGTATACGCCGGAAAATACTTACGCGCCGTCACAACCGCAACAGCCGACCAGCATCCCGATGCAGGCCGATTTGCGCAACGATCAGGGCCGTACCACGCAAATGGCGCAGCCGGAACCTGTGCAACCGCAGAGTAATGACAACGGCGGCACATGGCGTAGCTATCAGGTGCAGTCTGGCCAGACGCTGGCGCAGCTGTTCCGCGATAACAATATGGCTGTGAACGATGTGTTTTCTATGGCGCGGGTAGAGGGCGCGGAGAAACCGCTGAGTACGTTGAAAACCGGACAGGAAGTGAAGATACAGCGTGATGCTCAGGGTGTGGTGAAGGCATTGCAGGTCACGACGGAACAGAACGTCACCGTGACGTTTACCCGTCAGTCAGACGGCAGTTTTCAGCGCGAAAACTGAGTGAATTCAGTAAAGGGTTCGCCACTGAAATACTCCACCCGTTCTTAATGCTTGTGGGCTCAGCATTCCCTGATGCAGAAAAGCAAAACGCCGGCACTAGGCCGGCGTCTCAGGGTTAACTTCAGCGTTATTACGCTTCAGCAACCACAACGACATTCAGTTTAGCGAATACGTCGCTGTGTACCTGGAACTCAACTTCGTGTTCACCAGTGGTACGCAGAACGCCATTCGGCAAACGAACTTCGCTTTTTGCAACTTCAACGCCAGCTGCAGTCACTGCATCAGCAATATCGCGAGTACCGATAGAGCCGAACAGTTTGCCTTCGTCGCCTGATTTAGACGCGATGGTGACTGAACCCAGTTCGTTGATTTTAGTTGCACGAGCTTCAGCAGCGTTCAGAACGTCAGCCAGTTTGGCTTCCAGTTCAGCACGACGTGCTTCGAAGAACTCAACGTTTTTCTTGGTAGCAGGAACAGCTTTGCCCTGTGGTACCAGGAAGTTACGAGCATAGCCCGCTTTAACGTTAACTTGATCACCCAGGCTGCCCAGGTTTGCTACTTTATCAAGCAGAATAACTTGCATTACCTTAACCTCTCAAAGTCGTTTATGGACAGTGGCCTATTACTGATGACGATCAGTATATGGCAACAAAGAAAGGTAGCGAGCGCGCTTGATACAACGAGCGAGCTGGCGCTGGTATTTTGCACGAGTACCGGTAATACGGCTCGGGACAATTTTACCGCTTTCGGTAACGTAGTTTTTCAGCGTAGCGATATCTTTGTAATCAATCTCTACAACGCCTTCCGCGGTGAAACGGCAGAACTTGCGACGACGGAAATAACGTGCCATTAGGCTAGTCTCCAGAATCTATCAATTCAATCTGCTCGGCATGTAACACCACTTTGTTCAGTCCATTGCGCCCTTGATGGCAACTAATGAATCCAGAAACAGTGAGTTGCGTGCCGACCGTTATACTGTGAGTTAATGCTTGTGACGCTTGTCCACTGACAACCACAGGCATTCTGCACCATGTTTGTCGGTTAAATCCGGCTTCCTGCTGCTGCGAGCGATGCTCTAGCACGAACTGGCAGTGAGGAATGCCCGAAGGACTGACTTTACGAATGGGGGTCTTGCACACTGTGCCGGACAACACCAGACGATTCGCCGTCACGGCAATTACTCTTCAGAATCCCCAGCTTCAGCATCATCATTAGCTTCAGCGAAATCTTCACGACGATCACGACGTTCGTCTTTCGCTTTAACCATTGGAGATGCTTCAGTTACCGCGTGTTTAGTACGCATAACCATGCTACGGATAACGGCGTCGTTGAAGCGGAAGTTTGTTTCCAGCTCATCGATCGCTTCCTGCGGGGCTTCAACGTTCAGCAGAACGTAGTGAGCTTTGTGCAGTTTGTTGATCGGGTAAGCCAGTTGACGGCGGCCCCAGTCTTCCAGACGGTGAATCTGACCAGCAGCGTTAGTGATTACTGCACTGTAACGCTCGATCATGCCCGGAACCTGTTCGCTTTGGTCAGGGTGTACCATAAATACGATTTCGTAATGACGCATAGAATTGCTCCTTACGGATTATTCAGCCTCCTGTCAGGGTCAACCGCGGCCCATGGAAGCAAGGAACGTGTTATGTGTGCGGTCGAAAAAATGACGCGCAATTATATGTACAGCCACTGTGAAACTCAAGGAGAAAGGCAGATTAATTTCTCTACAGCTTTTGAGCGAAGAAAGCGGTGGCTTCTGACAGTGCGTGCACCGTGACTTTATGCTTCGCCTCAGACTCAGAAATGAAGGTCAGATTGGCGGTCGCTTCACTGGCAGCCAGCTCCTGTTGCAACCGCAGGCTTTCGCCAAACGGCACCACGTCATCCTGCTCGCCGTGCCAGACAAACAGCGGTTTATGGGCGAATAATGCCGTTTTACCGGTGACATCCAGGCTAAGTAGCGGAGCAACATCACGTTCAAAAACGTCACGCTGTGCAGTGTCACCGGCGGTAAATGCAGGGAAAAGATGGTGTGATAAACGCGAAAAGTAGCCCGACCCCATCAGGTTTGCCGCAACCTTCACCCACGGGTATTTCACCAGCGCGGCCATGGTGGTCATTCCGCCCATCGATACCCCGCCGACGCCCAGACGTTGCGGATCCGCCAGACCGCGTCCGACAAACAATTCCTTCAGCATCGCCAGCTCTTCGACGTTGTTTTGTAAAATACGCCAGAAATGGGCCACGCATTTGGCTTCGTCACTTTCTGCACGGGCACCGTGCATGAGTGCATCCGGCAGAATGACGCGAAAACCCGCCTTCGCCAGCGTATAGCCGAAATACGAGTACATTTCTTTGGAGGATAAAAAGCCGTGATAGAAAAAAATCGTCGGAAGCTGCTGCTGATACTGTCCGGCAGGCACAGCATGAATCACCTGGATCCCTTCAATATTCTCTTCATACATCTCAACCATCGTAACTTCCCCTGCGCATTTGGAAAAAATGTCGGCCTCAGTGCGAACCGACATTCTACGGGTCTGAAAACCGGCGACTACAACCTTTTTCGTATGATTTATAACCGGTTACTTCACATCGGCCATATTCTTCTCACCGGCCTTAATTCAAATTCATACATTCATAATTATTTCATTGATTCAGATCAATTTTTATTGAAATAAGTGGTTACATTTGATCATTAATCCTTTCCGTTTTTACGCCGTTAGTGCGCTATCGAAAACTAACGGGAAACCCCATGAAAACGGCATCAAAACGCTCATTTCGCCGATGGAGCATAGGGGCAAAACTGGCAAGTTTCGCCTCCCTGCTGGTCGGCCTCTTATTTATTATTTTCACCTTGTCACTGACGCATTCCGCTGGCAGGCAGGTCAATGAACTGGCGGTTAACGCCATTTCCGAGCAGGTGACCGGCGTGGTGGACATGATAGAAATGTACAACGCCAGTCTTAACGCCGAAGTGGACAGTTATACGCGCCTGTTCAGCCATTTCCTGCCGGAAAATTTTGAACTGGATACCGGCAACCCGGTGATGATCGGCGAACAGTCTGCACCGGTTATCAAAGCCGGCGGCAATCCGCTGAATCTGGACAGTAAAATCCCCGATGATTTTCTGGCGCGCACCGGCGCGATTTCCACCATTTTCGCCCGCCGTGGCGATGATTTCATCCGCGTGACGACGTCCCTCAAAAAACAGGACGGCACCCGCGCCATCGGTACCTTGCTCGACAACACCAGCCCGGCTTATGCAAAAATCATGGCAGGCGAATCCTTCAGCGGGCTGGCGACGCTGTTCGGCAAAAAATACATCACTAAATATCAGCCGGTACGCGATGCGCAAGGCAGCGTGATTGGCATTCTGTTTGTGGGCGTGGATATCACGTCAGAATACGCGGACATGCGGGCGAAGATCCTCTCCAAACGCATCGGCGAGCAGGGCTATTTCTTCGTGCTTAACAGCGCGCCGGGCAACGATCTGGGGAAATATCTGGTTCATGCCACCGAGGAAGGAAAAACCCCGGCATGGCCAGAGGGCGTGCTGGAACAGGTGATGTCGCAATCGCGCGGTGAACGCGAATACACCGACGCCACCAGTCAGCATCAGCAATTTATCGTTTATGCCAACGTCCCCGCCTGGCATTGGGTGGTGGTCGGCAGCACGGACAAAGACAGCCTGATGGAACAGGTGACCCGCACGCGTAACCATTTCCTGATGATAAGCCTGCTGGCACTGGCCTGTTTTGCCGCACTGTTCATCTGGCTGACGCGTAAGCTGGTCAGCCGTCCACTCAGCGACGTCGTCCACATCGCGCAGCAGTATGCCAGCGGCGATCTGCGTGCGCGGGCACAAACCCGGCGCGTTGACGAAATTGGTGCGCTGATGCACGCCATCGACGGCATCGGACACGGACTGGAGAAAATTGTCGGCGAAGTGCGTCAGGTGTCATCTGAAATCATGCACAACACGCAGGCGCTCTCCTCAGACAGCGATCAGATAAACCAGCAGATAGGCACTCAGGCCAGCAGCCTGGAAGAAACGTCGGCCAGCATGGAGCAGATCACCGCCACGGTTCAGAACACGGCGGATAACGCCACACAGGCCACACAGCTGGTGCAACAGACCGATAAAGCCGCCACCGTCGGCGCCGATGCGGTAGATCAGTCCGTTGAAAGTATGGAAGCTATCCGGCACGCTTCTACCCGTATCGCGGCCATTACCACTGTCATTGAGGGTATCGCCTTCCAGACCAACATTCTGGCGCTGAACGCTGCCGTGGAAGCCGCGCGTGCCGGTGAGCACGGGCGCGGCTTCGCCGTGGTGGCGTCAGAAGTCCGGGCACTGGCACAGCGCAGTTCGAATGCGGTGAAAGAGATTGAAAATCTGGTGGCAGATTCCCTGAGTAAAGTGGAAGAAGGCCATCTGAGTGCGGCTAAAACGCAGTCGAACATGAACCATATCCTGCAAGGGATCCGTCAGGTAAAAGTGCTGATGAGCGATATTGATATCGCTTCGCACGAACAGTCGTCAGGGATTTCTCAGGTGAACATCGCCATTATGCAGATCGGCAAAGCGACGCAGGAGAACGCCACGCTTGTGGAAAACTCACAGCAAACGGCCGCCGCGCTCAGTGAACAGGGTCGCCATCTTTCTCAACTGGTCAGCGTGTTTAAGATTTCCGAACGTTAGGACGTGAAGGGCGCGGCAATAAACGCCGCGCAAACTCGCCAGCAGACCGGTGAAAGGGCTACACTTACGCTATCGCCCTTTTACCGGATATCACGATGAAATCCCTCCGAATCCCTGCCGCCCTGCTTTTACTGGCAGCGCTTAGCGGTTGCAGTAACCTGATGAAAACCACGCCGGTTCCTCCGCCTGCGCCAGCGGCCAACGCGCAGGAAATCACCCGTGCTCAAACGTCCACACTGACCAAAATCGGCAGTATCACCGCAGATGTCATTGGCAGCCCGATGGATGCAGAAGCAGAAATTCAGCGCAAAGCCGATGAAGCGGGCGCACGCTATTACGTCATCATGTTTAACAGTGAAACCATTGTGCCCGGACGCTGGTATTCCCAGGCCACGCTTTACCGCTGAGACGCCGGTTTCAGCCCTACTCTGCGCCAATTGCCCGGTTGATCAGCAACTGACACAACCGCTCCGGCAGCAACGTTTCACCGCGCGGATCGAGCACCATCCGGCACCAGGCATCGGCCATTGGCGGTGATGCAAATTCCAGCATTTGCGTCGCCGTCAGCAGCTGACATAACTGGCCGGTCAGCCACCGGCCCTGCGCTTCCTCCGGCTGGCGCAGGCGTTGCAGAAACTGACGGGCGGCGCGATCAAATACCCGGTTTTGTCCCCGCGCCTGATGCAGCAGCTGTTGCAGCATCTCACCGCTGGCTGGCAACTTGCGAAGCGTACGTAATACATCGAGGCACATAATGTTGCCCGAGCCCTCCCAGATGCTGTTGACGGGCATTTCACGGTATAAACGCGGTAACTCGCTGTCTTCGCAATACCCAATCCCACCCAGCACTTCCATCGCCCCGGCGACAAAAGGCATGCCCTGACGACAGATCTCGAATTTTGCGGCGGGCGTCAGCAACCGGCAAAGCAGTTGTCCGGCGGAGTGATTTTGTTCACCCGAAGCGGCGGCGAGATGCATCAGCAACAAGGTTTGCCCTTCCAGTTGCAGCGCCATGCGGCTCAGCGTCTGGCGCATCAGCGGTTGTTCGATCAGCGGCTTGCCGAAAACCTGACGCTGAAACGCATGATATAACGCCACCGACAGCGCCCGCCGCATCATGGCGTGGCTGCCCAGCGCGCAGTCAAAGCGCGTATGACCGCCCATTTTCAGGATATGGCGGACCCCTTCGCCCTCTTCGCCCAGCAGCCAGCCGGTGGCATTCTGAAACTCCACTTCGCTGCTGGCGTTGGAGCGATTGCCCAGTTTGTCTTTCAGGCGCTCAATCCGCACGGCGTTGCGCTCGCCGTCCGGCAATACGCGCGGCAGGAAGAAGCAGGAAAGCCCGCCATCGGCCTGCGCCAGCACCAGATGCGCATCACTTTGCGGCACCGAGAAAAACCATTTATGTCCGACCAGATGATAGGGTTTTCCGCTGCCCCGTCCCTCCAGCGCGCTCGCCCGCGTGGTGTTGCTGATCACATCCGACCCGCCCTGTTTTTCCGTCATGCCCATGCCGATCAGCACGCCTTTTTTCTGATCGCCGGGTTGCAGATGCGGATCGTAGCGGTCGGATAACAACGGTTTCATCCAGCCACGAAATTCTGCGGGTAAATATTCTTGTAGCAGCGGGACAGCGCCGTAAGTCATGGTCACCGGGCACAGCGTCCCGGCCTCAACCTGCGCATGGAGAATAAACCGCGCAGCGCGCGACACCGTCGAACCGATTCGCGCATCTTCCTGCCACGGCAGATTGTGTACGCGGTTAGCGATTAACCCCTGCATCAGCAAATGCCATGCCGGATGAAAACGCACATCATCGATCCGCTCGCCGGTGGTGTCATATCGCAGAAGATCGGGCGGATTGGCATTGGCCAGCCGGCCAAGCTCGAGCGACTCCGCGGAACCTAACTGCTGCCCCAGAGAGGCCAACACATCGGCATCCCATCCGGCCTGATGCCGCATAACAGCCTCACGAAGCGGAGTATCGGACAGAAATAAATTGCTGTTGCTCAACGGTTTGGGCTGATTGAAAACCCGGTGTGTTTCCCAGTTCATCGCCTGCTCCTTTTAAAGGACATGGCATCAGTATGGTAAAAATCGGGGAATTAACAGGCGGGCAGATCACAAAGACAGGAATGCAAACGGGAGCCCGAAGGCTCCCGTTGAAGACACAGCTAAAGAAACTGAAATCAGCTCTTCTTCAGACCGCGCTGGCGCACGGCTTCGAACAGACATACGCCGGTCGCCACAGAGACGTTCAGTGAAGACACGCTGCCCGCCATCGGAATACTGATCAGCTCATCGCAATGTTCACGGGTCAGACGGCGCATACCTTCGCCTTCTGCACCCATCACCAGCGCCATCGGGCCGGTCATTTTGCTCTGATACAGGTCGTGATCGGCTTCACCGGCGGTACCGACGATCCAGACATTGTGCTCCTGTAAAACGCGCAGCGTGCGCGCCAGGTTGGTCACGTTGATCAACGGCACGTTTTCAGCCGCACCGCTGGCGACTTTTTTGGCGGTCGCGTTCAGTTTGGCAGAACGGTCACGGGGAACGATCACCGCGTGAACACCGGCCGCATCTGCGGTACGCAGACATGCACCGAGGTTATGCGGATCAGTCACGCCGTCCAGGACCAGCAGGAACGGGGATTCGAGGCTTTCCAGCAGCGCTGGCAGGTCGTTTTCCTGATACTGACGGCCTTCACGGACGCGGGCGATAATCCCCTGGTGTACGGCACCCTCGGATTTTTCATCCAGCCACTGACGGTTCGCGACCTGAATAACAATCCCGCTGGCTTCCAGTTCGTCGATCAGCGGTTTCAGACGTTTATCATCGCGGCCTTTCAGAATGAAAACTTCCAGAAAGCGTTGCGGATCGTTGTCGAGTAAAGCTTTAACGGAATGAATACCGTAGATAATTTCGCTCATGATGCTCTTTAAAATAGACTTGCGGACAGCATGCTGTCCGCAATTTAACGAAGGATTGCGGGCGATTCTATCATCGACTGAAAAAAGCATCAGTGAATAAATGACCGCCCGTTAGTGCAGACGCGTGACCGTCAGCTTTGCGCCGGTTTTTTCTTCGCGCGCTTGGCTTTGGTCGCGGAAGCGATTTTCTGCGTCTGGTCAGACGGCTTTTTAGCTTTCTTCGGCTTGCCGTCTTTACCGACTGCGCTCACCGCTTTTTCTTTCTTCGGCTTAGCAGGCTTCGCATCGTCTTTACGGAACGCGCTGTCCGGCTCGAAGTTAGCGCCTTTCTTGCCTGTGCGACGACGTCCTGCATTGGCGGGCGCCGTGGAACGCATGGAGCGCTCCCCTCCGTTTTTCGCGCGATCGCGTGCGGTTTTGCCTTCACCACGCGCTTTGCGGGTGCTGGAAACCAGAGCGAAGTCGATTTTACGCTCGTCCATATGCACGGCTTCAACACGAATTTCAACCGTATCACCCAGGCGGTAAACCGCGCCGGAAGATTCGCCCACCAGACGCTGTCCGATGTTGTCGTAACGGTAATAATCGTTGTCCAGTGAGGAGACGTGTACCAGACCGTCGATGAACAGATCGTTCAGACGCACGAAGAAACCAAAACCGGTCACGCTGGCGATGGTGCCGGTAAAGACTTCACCGACGTGATCCTGCATAAAGTCGCATTTCAGCCAGTCAGCCACGTTGCGGGTGGCTTCGTCGGCGCGGCGTTCTGCCATCGAACAATGCTCGCCCAGCTGCAACATGTCTTCATAATCACTGTGCCAGCCGCCGGTTGGCGTCCAGCGTTCTTTCAGCGTGCCGTGCTCTTTCGCCAGCAGATATTTGATTGCGCGATGCAATGCCAGATCCGGATAACGTCGGATTGGCGACGTAAAGTGGCCGTATGACGCCAGCGCCAGACCGAAGTGACCCCGGTTTTCCGGATCGTAAATCGCCTGTTTCATGGAACGCAGCAGCATAGTTTGCAGCATTTCGCGGTCAGGACGATCCGCCAGTTCATCCATAATCTGGGCATAATCTTTCGGCTCAGGCTTGAGGCCGCCACCCATCACCAGACCCAGTTCACCCAGCACGCTTCGCAGCGCGGAGATGTGATCATCGCTTGGACGGTCATGAACACGGAACAGCGCGGGTTCGTTATGTTTTTCAACAAAACGCGCCGCCGCGATGTTAGCGAGGATCATGCACTCTTCGATCAGTTTGTGTGCGTCGTTACGCACGGTGGGCTCAACACGTTCGATACGGCGTTCGGCGTTGAAAATGAACTTCGCCTCTTCGGTTTCGAAGGCGATACCGCCACGCTCGGCACGCGCCTGATCGAGCATTTTGTACATGGTATGCAGTTCTTGCAGATGTTTGACCAGCGGCGAATATTGCTCACGCAGCTCTTGGTCACCATCAATGATGCGCCAGACTTTGTTGTACGTCAGACGGGCGTGAGAACTCATCACCGCTTCATAGAATTTAGAACTGGTCAGCTTGCCCTGCGCGGAGATAGTCATCTCACAGACCATACACAGACGGTCCACTTGCGGGTTCAGGGAACACAGGCCGTTAGACAGCACTTCCGGCAGCATCGGGACAACCTGCGACGGGAAATACACAGACGTTGCGCGGCTGCGTGCTTCATCGTCCAGCGCAGTGCCGTGGCGGACGTAATAACTGACGTCAGCAATCGCTACCCAGAGACGCCAGCCGCCACCACGTTTTTTCTCACAGTACACGGCGTCATCGAAATCGCGGGCATCTTCACCATCGATGGTGACCAGCGGCAGACTGCGTAAATCCACGCGGCCTTTTTTCGCTTCTTCCGGCACCTGTTCACTCAGATCTTCGACCTGTTTCAGAACCTGCGGCGGCCAGACGTGCGGAATTTCATGGGTGCGCAGTGCGATATCCACCGCCATGCTGGTACCCATTTTATCGCCCAGCACTTCGACGATTTTACCGACCGCTTTGGTACGGCGGGTCGGACGCTGAGTCAGCTCGACCACGACCATATATCCCATGCGCGCACCATTGATGGCGTCGGACGGGATCAAAATATCGAAGCTCAGACGGCTGTCGTCGGGGACGACAAAACCGGCGCCGGCATCAGTAAAGTAACGGCCAACGATCTGGCTCATTTTCGGCACCAGCACACGCACGATGCGCGCTTCGCGGCGGCCTTTACGGTCGGTGCCGACCGGCTGTGCCAGTACCACGTCGCCGTGGATGCACATTTTCATTTGTTCAGCAGACAGGTAGACGTCATCTTTCTTCACGCCTTCAAGACGCAGGAATCCGTAGCCGTCGCGATGACCGATGACCGTGCCTTTCAGCAAATCCAGGCGTTCAGGCAGTGCGTAACACTGGCGGCGCGTAAAGACCAGCTGACCATCACGCTCCATGGCGCGCAGTCGACGGCGCAAGGCTTCCAGCGCCTCTTCACCAGACAGATTCAGTTCGTTACCGATTTCTTCCCGGCTGGCTGGTGTTTCACGTTTCGCGAGGTGTTCCAGAATAAATTCACGGCTGGGAATAGGTGAGTCGTATTTTTCTGCTTCTCGTTCCAGGAATGGATCTTGTGACATAGCGGTTCCTCCGTTGCCATCAGCAGTTTGTTGAGAGTCTTTCATTCAACAAGCAATAATTTATAGAGCGGCGAGTTATCTTTGACCATATCGGCCAGAGTGTACTGATTCAGCTCATCAAGAAAATGTTCTACAGCAGTGTGCAGGACTTGTTTTAGCCGGCATGCGGGCGTGATGTGGCAAAAGTCACTGTCACAGTTGACCAGTGAAAGCGGCTCGAGTTCGCGAACCACATCGCCAATGCGGATTGTTTGTGCCGGTTTACCCAGCTTTATGCCACCGTTCTTGCCGCGAACGGCGGTGACCAGGCCTGCGCGGCTTAACTGATTAATGATTTTCACCATGTGGTTTCGCGACACACCGTAAACATCGGTAACCTGCGAGATATTGGTCATCTGATCGTCAGGCAACGACGCCATATAAATCAACGCTCTCAAACCATAATCAGTAAAACTCGTTAACTGCACACATACCTCTGGGTAGTTTTTTACCCGCTCTTCCCGCGTCGACCGAGACGAAGGGAAAAATTGATTTTTTTAAGAAAGCACAATGATGATAAACCAGCCTGCAAGTTTGCGGCTAATCATTTAAATAGTGGATGCTTTATGGGAAGTAAACAAGCGCAGACAGGCAGAAAAAAATAAACCGGGCAAATTTGCCCGGTTATGACGTTTTTACATACTCAGCTCGCGCTGTTATGCATCAAACGGGTCACGCAGAATCATGGTTTCGCTACGGTCAGGGCCTGTTGAAATGATATCAACTGGCACTTCGGTCAGCTCTTCGATGCGTTTGATGTAGTTAAGTGCCGCTTGTGGCAGTTTATCTACTTGTTTCACACCAAAGGTCGTTTCGGTCCAGCCTGGCATGATTTCGTAAATTGGCTCGATACCTTCCCAGCCTTCTGCTGCCAGCGGAGTGGTGGTCATTTCGCGGCCATCAGGCATACGGTAACCGATACACAGCTTCACTTCTTTCAGACCGTCCAGCACGTCCAGTTTGGTCAGACAGAAACCAGACAGGGAGTTAATCTGCACAGAACGACGCACAGCCACGATGTCCAGCCAGCCGCAACGACGGCTACGACCCGTGGTCGCGCCAAACTCGTTACCTTGCTTACGCAGGAACTCGCCCGTTTCATCGAACAGTTCAGTCGGGAACGGACCTGCACCCACGCGGGTGGAATAGGCTTTTACGATACCCAGTACATAATCGACATAACGTGGACCAATACCAGAACCGGTAGCGACGCCGCCTGCGGTGGTGTTGGAAGAGGTTACGTACGGATAAGTCCCGTGGTCGATGTCCAGAAGCGTGCCTTGCGCGCCTTCAAACATGATCAGATCGCCACGCTTACGCGCGCCATCCAGCAGCTCAGACACGTCAACGACCATTGCGGTCAGGATGTCGGCGATAGCCATGACATCGTCTAACGTTTTCTGGAAATCAACGGCTTCTACTTTGTAGTAGTTGACCAGCTGGAAGTTATGATAATCGATGATTTCTTTCAGCTTGATAGCGAAAGTTTCTTTGTTGAAGAGATCACCTACGCGCAGACCGCGACGGGCAACTTTATCTTCATAAGCAGGACCGATGCCGCGACCGGTGGTACCGATAGCTTTATCGCCACGCGCTTTTTCGCGCGCCATGTCTAATGCGACATGGTAAGGCAAGATCAGCGGGCAGGCTTCAGAGAGTAACAGACGTTCGCGTACAGGGATGCCACGAGCTTCAAGTTCGCCCATTTCTTTCATTAAGGCGTCAGGCGCCAGAACAACACCGTTACCGATGATGCTGGTGACATTTTCACGCAGAATGCCAGAAGGAATTAAATGAAGAACGGTTTTTTCACCGTTGATAACCAGAGTGTGACCGGCGTTGTGACCGCCCTGATAGCGCACAACATATTTAGCCCGTTCAGTAAGCAGGTCTACGACCTTGCCTTTCCCTTCATCACCCCATTGAGTGCCGAGTACGACGACGTTCTTACCCATCTCAAGAATCACCAGGTTGCTTAAAAAAGGATTCTAACATCTCATTCTGTGCTTTCCAGTACTTTTAGCACACGTTTGCGGGAAAAATTTCAATTGCGTGCTACTCGTCTCTGCCAGACGTGACACGCGGGATGTAACAAAAGCTCAGCCACCCAGACGACCACGCAACATGTAGTAAATTACGAAGCCGGCAACCACAAGTGCCCCTCCAAAACGGCGTAAAACCGGGTCCGGAAGATTTGCCAGAGCCAGGATCATTTTTCTCCATGATTTTGGATAAATCATCGGCCCCAGGCCTTCAAGAACTAAAACTAATGCCAGCGCCAGCAAAATAGTGGAATTCATGGTCAGTGTTTCTCTGTGCTTCCCCTGATTAAAAACAGCAGGGTTTTAGAAAAGACAAAAGGCCCCGCAGGGCCTTTTGGAAATTGCATCAGCAATTATTTATTTTTTTCAGGTGACTTCATGAAACGGAAGAAATCGCTGTCAGGGCTTAACACCATGACATCATTACCGCTCTTGAAGCTGGCCTCGTAAGCACGCAGGCTACGAATGAATGCATAGAAGTCAGGATCCTGGCTGAATGCATCAGCAAACAGTTTCGCCGCTTCAGCATCGCCTTCACCGCGGGTAATACGTGCAGTACGTTCCGCTTCTGCAACAGTACGGGTTCTTTCGTAATCCGCCGCAGCCTGAATCTTGGTGGCTTCTTCTTTACCCTGAGAGATGTGACGCAATGCAACCGCATTACGCTCAGCACGCATACGATCGTAAATCGCGCTGGACACTTCTTCCGGCAAGTTGATCTGTTTCAGACGCACATCGACCACTTCAATACCCAGCGCGGCCATGCTGTTCGGGTTCACCGCAGGCTGTTTGCCTTTGGTTTCCTGCTCAACACGTTTTGCTGCAGACGCGATAGCATCATCGGCTTCTGTGGTCGCTTCAGGCTCATCGCCGACGCTACCGGTGTTCAGGGCATCACGCACATCCATCGTCAGACGACCACGGGAATCGGTCACGATGTCTTTCACATCAAGACGACCGATTTCTGAACGCAGACGGTCACTGAATTTACGTTTCAGCAGAATTTCAGCCTGAGAGACGTCACCGCCGCCCGTAGCCAGATAGTAACGGCTGAAATCGCTGATACGCCATTTCAGGTAAGAATCGACGATTAAGTCTTTCTTCTCGCTGGTAACGAAACGGTCAGCCTGGTTATCCATGGTCTGAATACGTGCGTCGAGCATTTTAATGGATTCCACGAAAGGAACTTTAAAATGCAGGCCCGGCGCATACACCAGAGGTTTGTTATCGTTGTCACGCAGGACTTTGCCGAAACGCAGCACGATGCCACGCTGGCCTTCCTGAACGACGAACAGTGAAGCATAAAGCGCCACCAGCACCACAACGACGATAAGTAAAATGGACTTACGCATTGTTATTCTCTCCCTACGCGAAGTGTATCGTCACGTTGTGCATTCACACGACGCTGATCCATGACACTGCCAGACGAACGGGAACTGCTGTTATCGGCACTGCTTTTGCCATTATTGCCAGTTAAACCCGGAACGGAAGGCAACAAACCTGTTTCGTCACTCTTGGTATCATTGGCGGCTGGATTAGTGCCACGCAGCATTTGATCAAGAGGTAACACCATCAGGTTGTTCCCTTTGTCACTCACCAGAACTTTACGGGTGTGACTGAGAACTTTTTCCATTGTCTCGATATACAGACGCTCGCGGGTAATTTCCGGCGCGGCTTTATATTCAGGCAACAGTTTTGCAAAGCGGGCAACTTCACCCTGCGCTTCAAGCACGGTACGGTCTTTATAAGCTTTCGCGTCTTCAAGCAGGCGCTGTGCTTCACCGTTTGCCAGAGGCTGGATTTGGTTAGCGTAAGCTTCTGCTTCACGAATAGACTGTTGTTCCCTTTCACGGGCAGCAATCGCGTTATCGAAGGAGGCTTTGACTTCTTCAGGCGGACGCGCCGTCTGGAAGTTGACGTCCTGAATGGTAATACCCATTTTGTAAGGACGAATGGTTTCTTCCAGTACGCGTTGGGTGTCACTACGCACGGTGGTACGGCCTTCAGTCAGGATTTTATCCATCGTGTATTTACCGATAACACCACGCAATGCGCTGTCCGTTGCCTGGCTCAGGCTGTCGTCAGGGTTGGCGACGCTGAACAGATAGGCTTCAGGGTCGGTCACGCGGTACTGTACGTTCATCTCGACACGCACCACGTTTTCATCAGACGTCAGCATCACGCCAGACGCGGCCAGTTCACGTACCGATTCTACGTTCACTGCGCGGACCTGATCGATGAAGGTTGGCTTCCAGTTCAGGCCCGGTTCAACCAGATGGCTGAACTTACCAAAACGGGTGACCACGCCACGCTCGGCTTCTTTAATGGTATAGAAGCCAGTTGCAGCCCAGATAACCACTACCGCGGCGACCGCGATGCCAGCTATCCGGCTACCACTCATTCCGTGACCGGAACCCGATGGCGTGCCGTTGTTATTGTTGTTGCCTGAACCTTTTCCACCGAAACCGCCCAGCTTTTTGCTGAGTTTACGGAAGATATCATCCAGGTCAGGTGGCCCCTGATTTCGGCCGCCTTTGTTGTCATTATTACCACCAGAATTTCCACCAGAGTTGCCGCTATTATTATTGCTGCTGCCCCAGGGGTCGCGGTCCTGTCCGTTATTACCGGGCTGATTCCACGCCATGTTATAGCTCCATTATTCTATGATTGGTGTTCTTCAGGACAAATCAGACAGACTCTGGTTGCGGATATAGCTGGCCAGTTCCTGCTCTTGTTTGCAGAGGCGGTGCCAGTCAACAATGGGCATTCGCACCATAAGACCAAAACTACCATCCTCTTCAATCCATTCTTTTTCTATCGCCTGAAGCTGGTAAAAACGGCTACGAAGGCGTCCTGCTTCCGGCGGCAGGCACAATTCATGCTGCGCGATTTCGCCAGAGAGTCGCTCCGTTAATGCCTGAAAGAGCAACGGAATACCTTCCCCGGTCACGGCTGATAGCCACACCCTGATCGGCAAATTCTCCTCGTTGCGATCGATACGCGGAACAAAATCATCCAGCATATCTATTTTGTTCATCACTAACAGCGCAGGAATTTCATCTGCTTCGATCTCTGCCAGCACCGTATTCACCGCGTCAATATTTTCCTGAACGCGGATGTCCGCTGCATCGATGACATGTAATAACAGAGATGCCTGTTGGGTTTCCTGCAATGTTGCTTTAAAGGCGGCAACTAAATCATGGGGCAGGTGACGAATAAACCCTACGGTGTCCGCCAAAACTGTTTCCCCGACATCTGCAACCATAATGCGTCGCAGCGTAGGATCCAGCGTAGCAAACAACTGATTGGCCACGTAAACATCGGCCTGAGTGATACGGTTAAAGAGTGTGGATTTTCCGGCGTTGGTATACCCCACCAAAGACACCGTTGGAATATCCGCACGGACGCGCGAACGACGACCTGTTTCACGCTGCTTAGCCACTTTCTCAAGACGGCTGAGGATCAGGGTAATTCTGTCACGCAGTAAACGGCGGTCAGTTTCGAGCTGGGTTTCACCCGGGCCACGTGCCCCGATGCCTCCCCCCTGACGCTCAAGGTGTGTCCAGCCACGAACCAGTCGGGTAGCAATGTGGCGTAATTGCGCCAGTTCTACTTGTAACTTACCTTCGTGTGTTCGTGCCCGCTGGGCAAAGATATCTAAAATCAATCCTGTGCGGTCGACAACGCGACATTCGCATAATGCTTCCAGGTTACGTTCCTGGGCAGGAGATAACGAGTGATCAAAGAGAATAACAGAAGCGCCCGTTGCTTTGACTGCGTCTGCAATTTCCTGGGCTTTTCCTTCACCGACAAAGTATTTTGGGTGCGGTGCCTTACGGCTCCCGGTGACGACTTGCAGCGCCTCTACACCGGCAGAAGAAACCAGCGATTCGAATTCGCTCAGGTCTTCCGTGTCTTTGTCTTGCGAGAAATAGATATGAACCAGAACGGCCTGTTCGCCGCCTTCATAACGGTCAAACAAGCTTGCGACCTCTCATTTGGATTAAATTCGACAGCCGGGGGTGCATAAGCATAATCGGAATACTTATGAACCCCTTCGTGGTTGACCAACGTTGCGCTTTATTCAGCGTCATCGTTTTCCTGCTGCGGCTGTTGCTGCGCAGACGGAGTACTGCCTTGATGATAGTTGTTGGTGCTGCCCGTACCTGGATTATTGCTATGATGTGACACCGGGCGGGAAGGCACTACGGTGGAGATAGCGTGTTTATACACCATCTGGCTTACCGTATTTTTTAACAGAATGACAAACTGGTCAAAAGACTCAATCTGGCCTTGCAGCTTAATACCATTCACCAAGTAAATAGAAACCGGAACACGTTCACGACGCAATGCGTTCAGGAACGGATCTTGCAAAGATTGCCCCTTAGCCATTCTATCTTTTCCTTATTAGTTTGTTGTTTGTAACTTTGAGCCTATCGGCTCGAAAATAAATCACATAAAAAATTTGCGCGCTGAGTACTGATCAATTGTACACAATCACCCAACCTATGCACTAACAACCTGAATTACACGGCTTAAGGCATCGTCCGGCTTTTCGGAATCCAGCCATTCGACGTTATCCCACCCTCGTAACCAGGTCATCTGACGTTTGGCCAGCTGTCGTGTCGCGCAAACACCACGATAAACCATTTCATCGTAATCGAATTCACCAGATAAATAGGACCACATCTGGCGATAGCCGACACAGCGAATGGAAGGCAAATCCGTATGCAAATCGCCCCGAGCTAACAGCGTTCTGACTTCGTCTTCAAAACCATTGGACAACATCTGACTAAAACGTTCCTCAATCCGCGAATGTAATAATTCACGGCGCGTTGGAGCAATCGCAAACTGGTGAACGCGGTAGGGCAACGTTTCACCCGAAATTTTAGTCAGTTCCGTTAAAGTTTTACCCGAAATATAAAAAACTTCCAGTGCTCTGGACAGTCTCTGCGGATCATTCGGATGAATTCGCATAGCGGCAACCGGATCAATCTCGCTTAATTGATCGTGTAACGCGTTCCAGCCCTGCTCTTCCGCCTGCTTTTCAATGCGCTCACGCACCGCGGCATCGGCCTGCGGTAAAGGTGACAACCCTTCGAGCAACGCCTTGAAATAAAGCATAGTCCCACCCACCAATAACGGGATCTTATTGCGTGCAGTTATTTCTGCCATTTCGCGCAAAGCGTCAGCTCGAAAATCTGCCGCCGAATAGGCCTGGGTAGGATCAAGGATATCAATCAGACGATGGGGAGCATCCGCCAGCTCTTCCGCTGTGGGTTTGGCAGTACCGATGTCCATTCCGCGATAGATAAGTGCGGAATCGACACTGATCAGTTCAACCGGAAGATGTTTCATCAGCGACATCGCCAGTGCGGTTTTACCGGATGCGGTCGGCCCCATAATAAAGATCGCCGGGGGAGCGGAGTGTTTTTCAGAATCAGTCATGCTTAAAAGCCGCCAGCGCGGGCTGTAAATCAAGAGGTTGCAGAAGTCCGGACGGAGGTGATTTCACCAACTGCGGGCAAAGACGCTCAACATCCGTGAGTAATTGTATGGCTTGGGAAATGGTCCAGACCTCGTGCTCGCAGCCACAGTGGCGGGCAAACCACATAGCTACCGCATCAGAAGTCACCTCCTGCTGAACAGCAAGGTAATCTAACAGGTCGGGTATCAACTTTTGTAAATTTTGTTGGCGTAATGGTAAAGGTACTGCGCGTACCGTCACACGCTGCGACTCACTGAACATTTCTAAACCAAAATGCTGTAAAAGCGGCTGATTTTTTGCAAGCACGGCAATTTCATCTTTGCTGACTGTCAGCTTCAGCGGAATCAAAAGGGGTTGCGGACGCAACCCTTCATCAGGTGGCGTCATCTGTGCCCATTTAAGCCAGCGATCGGCGACAGGTAACGCCAGCATCACCAGTTGTTTGCCTCTTTCGAGCAACGCATATTCTGCCGCACACACCGTCAGGACACGCCCGAAACTTTGGCTATGGGATTCCAGAGCCGGTTCAGCGAGTGTACGAGCCGCGGGCGCTACCGGCTTAGCGGCCTGTGCCGCGTCGGGCGCAGGCTCCTGCAAGGAGAATACGTCGGATGAAGGCTGCAACAACCGTTGATAGGCTTTACCTTCTGAGCGGTTATATGCCGGTTCATTGCTGTGGCTAATGGGTTCGCGGGGATGGCTGGCACGGGACGTTTCAGGAAATACGTTCTCACGCGCTGCTGGCTTTTCACGCTGCGAGTTCGCCGGTTTTTCTGCGGGTTGTGAGAAATGATTACCGCCGGCGGCCTGACGATTCTCCGGTTGCCAGCGCGGTGCGTCTTCCTGGGTCTGCTGTTGTGCCAGAACAGGATTACCGGCCTGTTGTAAAACCGACATCACAGCCTGATAGATAAAATCGTGCACCAGCCGGGACTGATGGAACCGCACTTCGTGTTTGGCCGGATGCACATTCACATCGACCTGATGCGGATCGACATCCAGATACAGCACATACGCAGGCTGCTGATCGTCTTTTAACTGATCCTGGTATGCCTGACGGATCGCATGATTAATCAGGCGATCTTTCATCATGCGGTTGTTCACATAACAATATTGCATATCGGTGAGACTGCGCGATCCGGCTGGATCGGCAACCCAGCCACGGATCCCCAAATCACCGTGAGTCCATTCGACTTCCAGTGCATGTTCAACAAACGTCGGGCTGCAAATGCTGGCCAGACGCCGCGATGACTGGGAGGGATCTTTCACTGCGCGGTACTGCCGGATGAGTTTGCCGTTGTGACTCAGATTGACGGAAACGTCAAAACGCGCCAGTGCGATCCGGCGGACGACTTCATCAATATGGGTAAATTCGGTTTTCTCGGTGCGCATAAACTTGCGTCGGGCGGGCGTGTTATAAAACAGATCCAGCACTTCGACGGTCGAGCCCTGCGGATGCGCCGCCGGTTTCACCGTCACCGCCATATCGCGCCCTTCCGCGTAAGCCTGCCAGGCTTCACTTTGATCTGCGGTGCGTGAGGTCAGAATCAGACGTGAAACAGAGCTGATACTCGCCAGCGCTTCGCCACGAAATCCGAGGCTGAGAATCGCTTCCAGATCGTCGAGACAGGTAATTTTGCTGGTGGCGTGACGCGCCAGCGCCAGCGCTAAATCATCTTTACCGATTCCGCAGCCGTTATCGCGAATACGGATGAGCTTGGCGCCACCGCGATCAATATCGATATCAATGCGCGTGGCTCCGGCATCAAGGCTATTTTCCACCAGCTCTTTCACCACAGAAGCCGGCCTTTCGACAACTTCACCCGCGGCTATCTGATTAGCCAGTTGCGGGGGCAGTACCTTGATCGGCATAGCGGCTCCTATGGAAAGCGGTCTGTCAGACCGCCGTTAAGACTGTGGAATAGTTAAGGTTTGGCCGAGCTGTACCTCGCCAGACTTCATGTGGTTCGCCGTTTTAATTTCCGTCATGCTGACACCGTATTTGCTGGCAATCGCCGACAGCGTATCGCCGCGTTTGACGGTATGTTTCGACGGTTTTTTCGTGGCTTTCGCCGTCGAGGCCGACGCGCCGGTGACAGAGGATGTGCGGGTACCTGCGGGAACTTTCAATCGCTGGCCGACCCAGACACCGTCTTTTTTCAGTTTGTTGAGATCGCGCAGCGCCGCATTGGTCGTACCGTAACTGTTCGCAATCCCCGTCAGGGTTTCGCCACGGGTCACTTTGTGGATCTGCGTGGCACCGGCTGCACCGGCCGTCACTTCAATCGGGCCCGGCTGATTACTGGTCTTTGCGCTACTGTCTACCGCCGCTGCTGATGAGGCCAGCAGCGGACGGTTTTCGACCTTTGGGCCGTTTTGTATCGGATGCGACTGGAAATAATTACGCAGACCGACGTGAATGGCCCTCGCAATTTTATCCTGGTACGCGCTGCTGCCCAGCAGCCGCTCCTCAGTTGAGTTACTGATAAAGCCGGTTTCCACCAGCAGGGAAGGAATATCCGGCGAACGCAACACCCCTAAACTGGCGTGCTCCGGTTTCGCTTTATGCAACGAACCGACGCTGCGCAGTTCGCGCAATACGCGGGTGGCGACGTCATAGCCGACGCGTTGTGAATGGCCGAATTGCAAATCCAGCACGGCCTGACTCAGATACGGGTCAGAGGCGGTATTCGCCAGCACATCCCCCGCACCGCCCAGCAGTTCGGATTGTTTCTCGTGCTGCTCGAGCCAGTTACCCATTTCACTGTTGGCGCGACGGTTAGACAGCACCCAGACGGATGCCCCGCGCGCACTGCGGCTTGGCGCAGCATCGGCGTGAATAGACACCAGCACGTTGGCATTTTTCTTACGCGCCACATCAGAACGCCCCATCACGGAAATAAAGTAATCCCCGTCGCGGGTTAATACCGGCTGGAACATCGGGTCAGCATTCAAAATCGCCTGTAATTTACGGGCAATCGCGATGGTCACGTTTTTCTCTTTCAGGCCACCCGCGCCGATAGCGCCCGGATCCTGCCCGCCGTGTCCGGCATCTATGGCGACAATGATTTTGCTGTCGCTGGTGGAAATCGTGGAAGAACGCGAGTTGTCTGACGCCACGGCCGTCGAAGCAACCGTGGTTTTATCATTGGTAAACGGATTTGATTTCGCGGAAGGCGTGACTATTCTGCCTGCGTTTGGCGAAGGCGTGTTCGTTGCCACGGTAACCGGCGCACTCTGGCGTGCCGGAGCCGACGCATTCATGGTCAGCACCACCGTGTACTGGCTGCCATCTTTCTGTTTAGTGGCGTTGGTTCTGACCTTTTGATTCAGTTCAAACACCAGACGCTGACTTTGCGCGTTCGGCGGGGTACTGGCGCGCACGCGCGTCACCAGATTCTGTCCGTTAAAGGTCAGCGGTAAACCTTTCATCACGCCATCCTGACGGATATCCATCACCACGCGTTCAGGATTATGCAGCGGGAAAAAGGAATAATCAGGTGAACCGTCAAAGGTAATGGTGACGGTAGATTGCGATGGGCCGTTTGAAACATTGATGTTTTTCATGCCGGCCGCAAAAACGGCGGACGACGTCAGTCCGGCAAAAAGCATCAGCGCCGATAAAAACATCGTCGCTGTAGAAAAGAGAGAAGTGATACGTGAATTCATCGCGTGATCATCCTTGCTGTTGAACACGATGCAGCAAATTTATGCCAGATTCAGAAACGGCCACCAGCGTCGCCGTACGCCCCTGAGGCTGATAGTCCAGCGTCAGTTCGATATCAGGTTCAGGCAACACGCCCTCACCTTTTTGCGGCCACTCGACCAGACAGATGGCGTCTTGCGCGAAATAATCGCGAATGCCCATAAACTCGAGCTCTTCCGGGTCGGCAAGACGGTATAAATCAAAGTGATACACCGCGATATTTTCCAGCTGATAGGGCTCGACCAAGGTGTAAGTCGGGCTTTTCACATTACCCTGATGCCCTAATGCCTGAAGAAAACCCCGGCTAAAGGTGGTTTTACCGGCACCCAGATCGCCATAGAGATGGATAACCGTTGAGCCCTCGCAAGCTTTCGCCAGTGAAGCACCTAGTTGCAGCGTCGCCGCTTCGTCGGGTAATGAGATATTAAGTTGATTCATTCAGTGATATCTATTTCTTCAGGTCTGGATTAACTAACGGGGCAATCACCGCTAAAAGATCAGTCGCCAGCATACCGCGCGTTCCCTGCTGCCGGGCGATTTCGTCTGCGGCAGCGCCGTGAACCACCGTTCCTGCGCAGGCCGCATCAAATATATTCAGTTTTTGAGCGAGCAGGCCGCCGATAATACCAGAAAGCACGTCGCCCATACCGCCTGATGCCATACCGGCATTTCCTACATCGGCAATGGCCATCTCACCCTGCGCCGTGGCAATCAGTGTGCCGGCGCCTTTAAGCACCACCACGCCACCGTATTGCTCAACCAGTTTCCTGGCAGAAAGTAAGCGGTCACTCTCAATTTCCTTCACGGTACAACCGAGCAGACGGCTGGCTTCACCAGGATGAGGCGTCAACACCCGATTTTGCCGTTTCTCCGGTGTGATTGCCAGCAGGTTCAGCGCATCGGCGTCCCATAAGGCCGGTTTCTGACATTTTGCCACCCGCTCCAGCGCCTGTTTACCCCAGGCTTTCTGTCCGAGCCCCGGCCCAATCACCACCACGTCGGCCCATTCAAGCGCTTCATCGAGCGACTTCGCGCTAAGTTCCTGCACCATCAGTTCAGGTCTGGCGGTCAGTAAGGGGCCTGCGTGTTCTTTGTGAGTAAGCACTCGCACCAATCCGGCTCCGGCACGCAGCGCGGCTTCCGACGCCATGCGGATCGCGCCCGCAAAGCTGGTATCCCCGCCAATCACCACCAAACGCCCGTGATCGCCTTTATGAGAACACGGGCGTCGCGGGTGCAACCAGGTGCTTAATTGCAACGCATCAAGCCGTTGTAACACTGGACGATGTCCGGCCAGCCAGCTTTCCAGCCCCAGGGCATCGCAGTGTAATTTGCCGGTGTAATCGCGCGCCTGCCCGGTCAGTAAACCCGGCTTCAGGGCAATGAAACTGATCGTGTGCGTGGCCACTGCTGCTTTGCCCGCGGCCTGGCCGGTTTGCGCATTCAGACCCGAAGGAATATCCAGAGAGATGACAGGCAATGACGACGCGTTGATAGCATCAATCAACGTGTCATAAGGGGCGCGCGGCGCGGAGGATAAACCGGTACCGAGCAGGCCATCAATAATCAGATCGGCGTCGTGCGGCCAGGCAGAGTCCGCCGGGTGAACCATGCCGCCACTTTTCAGCCAGCCCTGACGCGCGGTTTCCGCTTCGTCAGGCAAGGGCTTACCGCCTTCGACGGCCAGCAGCGTCACGTGTATACCCGCGTTTTTCGCCAGACTCGCCATTTCAAAACCGTCGCCACCGTTATTTCCGTGGCCGCATAAAATCAGCCAGTGTCGCGATTGCGGAAACTCACGCTGAGCAAGCGAAAAAGCCGCGCGTGCAGCACGCTGCATCAGCGAAAACAGAGAAATCCCCGTTTCCTGCGCGGCGTGACCTTCATTCTGACGCAGCCAGTCAGCAGAAAAGACGGAATGTGGTAAACTCGCCTCGTTTCGTTTTTCACGTTGGTTCGTCATGACACTCCCTCTCGATCTCGTTCAACTGGCTCAACATATCAAGCAATGGGGCCAATCGCTAGGCTTCCAGCAGGTTGGCATCTGCGATACAGACTTATCTGCAGAAGAGCCCAGACTGCAGGACTGGCTTGATAAACAATATCATGGCGAGATGGACTGGATGGCGCGCCACGGCATGTTGCGCGCCCGTCCACATGAACTGCTGCCCGGTACGTTGCGGGTGATCAGCGTGCGCATGAACTATTTGCCTGCCAACGCTGCCTTTGCCAAAACCCTTAATAACCCGCAACTCGGCTACGTCAGCCGTTATGCGCTGGGCCGTGACTATCACAAAGTGCTTCGTCAGCGCCTGAAAAAGCTTGGCGACATGATTCAGACCTACTGCACGGAACAACAATCTGATCATCAGGTGGTATTCCGGCCATTTGTCGATTCTGCTCCGGTGATGGAACGCCCTCTGGCTGCGAAAGCCGGACTGGGCTGGGTTGGTAAACACTCACTTATTTTAAACCGGGAATCCGGTTCCTGGTTTTTCCTCGGCGAACTGCTGATTGATTTGCCCCTGCCCGTTGATCAGCCGCAGGAAGAGAAGTGTGGAAAGTGCGTCGCCTGCATCACCACCTGCCCGACCGGCGCCATTGTCGCGCCTTATACCATTGACGCCCGTCGCTGTATTTCCTATCTGACCATCGAGCTGGAAGGCGCGATACCGGAGGAATTCCGGCCAATGATGGGCAACCGCATCTATGGCTGTGACGACTGCCAGCTGATTTGTCCGTGGAACCGTTATTCGCAGCTGACGGATGAAGAGGATTTCAGCCCGCGCGCCGCGCTGCATGCGCCGGAACTGATAGCGCTGTTCGCCTGGACGGAAGAGAAATTTTTGCGCATTACCGAAGGCTCACCCATCCGCCGCATTGGCCACCTGCGCTGGCTGCGTAATATTTCTGTGGCGCTGGGCAATGCGCCGTACTCGGAAGAGGTGTTGAATGCGTTGCAGTCACGGGCAGGCGAAAATGTGTTGCTCGATGAACATATCGAGTGGGCCATCCGGCAACAAGTGGAAAGAAGAAGTGAACATGGGGTCGAAGTGCAAACATCCCAGCAGAAACGACTGATCCGCGCGGTGGAAAAAGGTTTGCCGCGAGATGCATAACGCGTCGTGAAGCGCTCAGATTAAAAAGCCAGATTTTCTGTGCATAAAAATAAAAATGCTTTGCCAATCAAGTGCAAAAAAAAGAGCAAGTGATCACCATAACGTTTCGTCATAAATTTATTTTGTTTTAAAACAAGTGATTACAAATTGGCAATATGGAGGGTGCAAAAAACAGACAGTTTAAAAAAACAGCTAAACCTGTGGATAAGTCTGTTTAAAACATTACTACAAATCGTGTAAGGATCGTATTAATCACGCACGAATTATGCATGGGGGAACTGACAGGAAATGATTGTGTACTGAAGAAGAAAATTGGAGCGGGAAACGAGACTCGAACTCGCGACCCCGACCTTGGCAAGGTCGTGCTCTACCAACTGAGCTATTCCCGCTTTGAGATGCTAGGTGCATCGGCTGTAAACTTACAGCATTTGAAATTTTTTGGAGCGGGAAACGAGACTCGAACTCGCGACCCCGACCTTGGCAAGGTCGTGCTCTACCAACTGAGCTATTCCCGCGTCGCATGGCACTGCATTTTTTACGTCTTAACTCTTTAAATCTTCACAACTTAAAAATTTGGAGCGGGAAACGAGACTCGAACTCGCGACCCCGACCTTGGCAAGGTCGTGCTCTACCAACTGAGCTATTCCCGCTCTGCGCACTCAACGAAATTCTTCATCGGTACGGGGTGCGCATTATACGAGAAATCCTTTTAGCCGCAACCCCCTGAAAGCAAAAAAATGAATTTTTCGTTCAAGTGCCGATTAAACCATCAAAGCGGCGATTTAAGCGGCGAAACCCGGCGATTTTGTGTTCCGCGGCGCAATAAAAAAGATTTCAGGTATTTTTAGAGATTAATAAAATGTTCGCGGTAATACGCCAGTTCAGCCACGGATTCACGAATATCATCCAGAGCCTGGTGGGTATTTTGCTTTTTAAAGCCGCCCAGTATTTCCGGTTTCCAGCGACGCGCCAACTCTTTCAGCGTGCTGACATCCAGATAACGGTAATGGAAATAGGATTCCAGCTCCGGCATGTACTTAAACAGGAAACGGCGATCCTGCCCGACGCTGTTGCCACAAATAGGCGATTTGCCTTCCGGCACCCACTCGCGCAGGAACTCAATGGTTTTCAGCTGTGCTGCATTGTCATCAAACGGGCTGGCTTTCACGCGGTCAACCAGACCGCTGCCGGTGTGCGTACGCACGTTCCAGTCATCCATCAGCGCCAGTTGCGCATCAGACTGATGCACAGCCATCACCGGGCCTTCGGCCAAAATGTTTAAATGAGCGTCGGTCACCAGCGTGGCGATTTCAATAATACGGTCACGTTCAGGATCCAGACCGGTCATTTCGAGGTCGATCCAGATTAAGTTCGAGTCATTAGCAGCCATGATGTGTCCTGTTAAAGTAGAGAGTTGACGGAGATCTCCGTCATTCGGGCAATTAATATAAAATAGCTGGTATCATAGTCGTTTTGGTCGCACCGAGCGATTAAAGCCAGTTAAGTGAGGCGCAGTGACTAAATCAAAACTGTCTAAAGGGCAACAACGTCGCGTTCAGACTAACCACCAGCGTCGTCTGACTCAGACCGACAAACGCAAAGAGCTGGACGATTCTCTGCACGGCGAACCGCAGGACGGCATTGTCATCAGCCGTTTCGGGATGCATGCGGACGTTGAAGCGGCCGACGGCAGCCAGCACCGTTGCAATATCCGCCGTACCATTCGTTCTCTGGTCACCGGTGACCGCGTTGTATGGCGCGCCGGCGAGAACACCAGCGTAAAAGGTATCGTTGAAGCAGTGCATGAACGCACATCCGTGCTGACCCGCCCAGATTTCTACGACGGCGTGAAACCAATCGCCGCCAACATTGACCAGATCGTCATTGTCTCCGCCATCTTGCCAGAGCTGTCGCTGAACATCATCGACCGCTATCTGGTGGCGTGCGAAACCGTTGAAGTTGAGCCGCTGATTGTGCTCAATAAAATCGATCTGCTTGACGACGAAGGCCGTAAGTTCGTCGAAGGTATGATGGATATCTACCGCAGAATTAACTACCGCGTACTCGAAGTCTCCAGCCAGACCGGTGAAGGCATGCCTGCATTTGAAACCGCACTGACCGACCGCATCAGCATTTTCGCCGGTCAGTCAGGTGTGGGGAAATCCAGCCTGCTGAACGCCTTACTGCCGCCGGAAGAGAAACAGATCGTGGTGAATGAAGTGTCAGACAACTCCGGTCTGGGCCAGCACACCACCACCGCGGCGCGCCTGTACCACTTCCAGCGCGGCGGCGACGTCATCGACTCCCCCGGCGTACGTGAATTCGGCTTGTGGCACCTTGCGCCAGAGCAGATCACTCAGGGGTTCGTCGAATTCCGTCCTTTCCTCGGCTACTGCAAATTCCGCGACTGCAAACATGGCAGCGATCCGGGCTGTGCCATCCGTGATGCCGTAGACCGTGGCGACATCGCTGAAGAGCGTTTCGACAACTACCATCGTATTCTGGAAAGTATGGAAGACGTAAAAACGCGTAAAAACTTCGACGCACTTTAACGTTAACCCGTTGAGTTCATGAGCAAATCAGAAACGAGTGAGATTAACGGAAGTTGAACCGTTGATTTCTCATCGTTACAATCGGCGTCGATTAACAGGCTCCTGCGCAATCATACAATGTGTGACCGTCCCGCTGATGGACGGTCCCCTGCAAAATGGCCGGTCATGCCGGCCATTCATACCATCCAAGAGGTTTTTCCCGTGCTGGACAGTATCAAAATCAAACTTCAATACTTACTTCCTAAACAAGGTCTGACCCGTCTGGCGGGCTGGGGCGCGGAAAAACGTGCAGCCACGCTGACCCATTGGGTCATTAAAGCCTTTGCGCGCTTTTACAGCGTGGACATGAAAGAAGCACAAAATCCGGATATCAAATCTTACGCGACGTTCAATGAATTCTTTGTTCGCCCACTGCGTGACGGCGCGCGCCCTGTTGTCAGTGGTCTGGACATGCTCTGCCTGCCTGCCGACGGGGCAGTCAGCCAGTTGGGTGCGATCACTGATGGCAAGCTGTTCCAGGCAAAAGGCCATTTTTACAGTCTCGAAGCGTTGCTGGCGGGAAATTATCAGCTGGCCGAGAAGTTCCAGGGGGGTCAGTTCGCCACAATCTATCTTGCACCCCGCGATTACCACCGCGTGCATATGCCGTGCAACGGCGTTCTGCGCGAAATGATTTATGTGCCGGGCGATTTGTTCTCAGTGAACCCGCTGACCGCCGCCAACGTCCCTAACCTGTTCGCCCGTAATGAACGCGTCATCAGCGTGTTCGATACTGAATTTGGTCCGATGGTGCAGATTTTGGTCGGTGCGACCATTGTCGGCAGCATCGAAACCGTGTGGGCGGGCTGCGTTACGCCACCGCGCGAAGGCATCATCAAGCGCTGGACCTACCCTGCTGCCGGTGAAGAAGGCGCCATCGCGCTTGAAAAAGGCCAGGAAATGGGCCGCTTCAAACTGGGCTCCACCGTGATTAACCTGTTTACCGCCAGTCAGATTCGCTTCATGCCGAACCTGAGCAACGGTACCGTAACCCGCATGGGCGAACCTTTCGCCGAAGCGCTGCGTGCATCCGCAGTAGTGCCTGAAGCGCCTGAAGTAACTGAAATACCTGAAGTTACTGAAGTCCCTGAAGTACCTGCAGGTGTGGCAACGGCTGAACCGCAAGTCCCTAAAGACTTCTGATTTCGCCCTGAACTGACGAAAAGAACTGAAAAAAGGATGTGACCGAGTGCGCCTGATCCCCGCCTTGCTGATGAGTTTACTGCTGTCTCTGCCGCTCATGGCAGGTGCCGCACCGACTGAAGATCAGCTCAAACAGGAACTGAAACAGGCGGAAGCCAATAAAGAAATGGCCAACCAGGCGCAGGTTGTTGAGGCGCTGCAAAGTGCCCTCAACTGGCTGAATGAGGCGAAAGTCTCTGCCGGGCGCACGGCGGAATATCAAAAAGTCATCGATGACTTTCCTAAACTGACGCAGTCTTTGCGTCAGGAACTGCAAAATCAGCCCGAAAAGCCGCCCGCGATCAGCTCAGATTTATCCAGCGCCGAGCTCGACCAGCAAATTCTGCAAATCAGCAGCCAGCAACTGGAAGAAACCCGCCAGCTCCGCCAGGAGCAGGATCGCTCCCGCGATATCAGCGACTCGCTCAGCCAAATCCCGCAGCAACAGTCGGAAGCGCGTAACGCGCTCGGCGACATCGATCAGCGGATCCAGTCAGCCACTGCGGCGGCCACATCGTCCATCCTCGCGCAAGCCCAGCTGAGTGCACTGCAGGCCGAATCTGCCGCACGCAAGGCGAAAGTGGATGAGCTTGAACTGGCACAGCTTTCTTCCAATAACCGGCAGGAACTGTCGCGGATGCGCGCCGATCTCTACAAGAAGCGCGCCGATTATCTCGATCAGCAATTGCAGGCTCTGCGCAATACGCTGAACAATCAGCGCCAGCGTGAAGCGGAACAGGCGCTTGAAAAAACCGAGCTGCTGGCGGAACAGAGCGGCGAACTGCCCCACTCCATCAGCCAGCAGTTGCAATCCAACCGTGAACTGTCGCTGGCGTTAAATCAGCAGGCGCAGCGGATGGATTTGATCTCCTCCCAGCAGCGTCAGGCCGCCGCGCAAACGCAGCAGGTGCGTCAGGCGATCAATACCATTCGCGAACAGGCACAGTGGCTGGGCGCATCCAATCTGTTAGGTGAAACGCTGCGGGCGCAGGTTTCCCGTCTGCCGGACATGCCAAAACCGCAACAGCTCGACCGCGACATGGGTCAGTTGCGCGTTCAGCGTCTGCACTATGAAGATTTACTCGATAAGCAAGCGGTTTACCGTCAGGGGCGTCAGGACGACGGCAAACCGCTGACGGCTGCGCAGCAAAAAATTCTCGACGCGCAGCTTCGCACCCAGCGCGATTTGCTCAATTCACTGCTCTCAGGCTGTGATACGCAGATTCTCGAACTGACCAAGCTGAAAGTCGCCAACAGCCAGCTGGTGGAAGCGCTGAATGACGTCCATGAGGCCGCGCACCGTTATCTGTTCTGGGTGGCCGACGTCAGCCCGGTCGGGCTTTCCTACCCTGTCATGCTGGCGCATGACGTGAAACGCCTGGTGTCGCTAGACTCCCTGAGCCAGCTCGGCGGCGCATCGATGATGATGGTCACCAGCAAAGAAACCCTGCTGCCGCTGTTTGGCGCACTGATTCTGGTCATTATCAGCATCAGTTCCCGTAAGCACTATTACGCCTTTCTGGCGCGTGCCAGCAGCAAAGTCGGCAAAGTCACGCAGGATCACTTCTCGCTGACAATGCGCACGGTATTCTGGTCGATTCTGGTGGCGATGCCGCTGCCGGTGCTGTGGGCGGCTCTGGGCTTCGGGCTACAAAGCGCCTGGCCATATCCGATTGCCGTGGCGATTGGCGATGGGGTGACCGCAACACTGCCGATTCTGTGGGCGTTCATGGTGAGCGCCGCGCTGGCGCATCCGCAGGGGTTGTTTGTCACCCACTTCGGCTGGCCGCAGCGCGCCGTTTCCCGCGCGCTGCGCTACTACGCGTTGTCTATCTGGGTGATAGTGCCGCTGATCATGGCGCTGATTACATTCGATAATCTCAATGACCGCGAATTCTCCAACACCCTGGGCCGTCTGTGCTTCGTCATTCTGTGTCTGGTGGTGGCGCTGGTCACTCACAGCCTGAAACGTGCGGGGATCCCGCTGTACCTTGATAAAAAAGGCAACAGCGAGAACATGCTTAACAATACGCTGTGGTGGATGCTGCTTGGCGCGCCGATAGTCGCGGCACTCGCCTCACTGATGGGCTTTCTCGCCACCTCACAGGCATTACTGGCACGTCTGGAAACCTCGGTCGCCATATGGTTTGTGCTGCTGGTGATTTATCACATCATCCGCCGCTGGATGCTGATTCAGCGACGCCGCATTGCCTTTGAACGCGCCAAACAGCGTCGGGCCGAAATGCTCAATCAGCGCGCCCGTGGCGAAGAAGACGCGAATCACGCCAACAGCAGTAACGAAGGTACGGTTGAAATTGAAGAGCCGGTCGTCGATCTGGATGCCATCTCCGCGCAGTCACTTCGTCTGGTGCGATCGCTGCTGACGCTTATCGCGCTGATCTCGGTGATCTTCCTGTGGTCGGAGATCCATTCGGCCTTCTCATTCCTGGAAAATATTCATCTCTGGCAGGTGGCGTCCACCGTTCAGGGCGTTGAGAGCATGCAGCCAATCACGCTGGGATCGGTGTTGATCGCGATTTTAGTGCTGATCATCACCACGCAGCTGGTGCGTAATTTACCGGCGCTGCTGGAACTGGCGCTGTTGCAACATCTGGATCTGACGCCGGGCACCGGTTACGCCGTACTGACCATCACCAAATATGTGTTACTGCTGATCGGCGGGCTGGTGGGCTTCTCGCTCATTGGCATCGAGTGGGCAAAACTGCAATGGTTAGTCGCCGCGCTGGGTGTGGGGCTTGGATTTGGTTTGCAGGAGATTTTCGCCAACTTTATTTCCGGCCTGATCATTTTGTTCGAGAAACCGATCCGTATCGGCGATACCGTGACGATCCGCAACCTGACGGGCAGCATCACTAAGATCAACACCCGTGCCACGACCATTGCCGACTGGGACCGTAAAGAGATTATCGTGCCGAACAAGGCCTTTATCACTGAGCAGTTCATCAACTGGTCGCTGTCGGATTCCGTGACGCGTGTGGTACTGACCGTACCGGCTCCTTCCGAAGCAAACAGTGAAGAAGTGACTGAAATCCTGCTCAACGCCGCGCACCGCTGCTCTTTGGTGCTCGACACGCCGGTGCCGGAAGCCTATCTGGTGGATTTGCAGCAGGGGATCCAGATTTTCGAATTGCGTATGCATGCCGCCGAAATGGCGCACCGTATGCCCCTGCGCCACGAAATTCATCAGCTAATTCTGGCCGGATTCCGCGAGCACGGCATTACGCTGCCCTTCCCGCCATTCCAGGTGCGAATGGAAACATTGCACCGCGCGCAAAATGGCAACAACGCGACCTTTACCAGCAGCAGCGGCAGTGGCCGCAGCGGTACAAGCTCGCGTTCGCCGGGCGATTTATAAACCTAAAAGGGCAGATTTCTCTGCCCTTTTTTACGCCCTGAGTTTACAGATCCGCGATCAGCGCCGCCGCGGCTTTACGGTGTCGTGATATCAGCGATGCCACATCCATATCTACAATCTGGCCGTCAATGACGCGCCATTTTCCGCCGACCATCACGCGATCGGCTTTCTCCGCGCCGCACAGTAACAAGGCGGCAATGGGATCATGGCTGCCGCTGAAACGTAACTCGTCGAGTTTAAACAGCGCCAGGTCGGCCTGCTTGCCTACCGCGATCTGTCCGATATCATCACGCCCGATAAGCGTCGCCGAACCCCGCGTCGCCCAGCCCAGCACTCTTTCCGGCGTCACATATTCCGCACCGTATTTCAGCCGTTGCAGATACAGTGCCTGCCGCGCTTCGTACATCAGATTCGAGGCGTCATTTGATGCCGAACCATCAACGCCCAGTCCAATCGGCACGCCTGCGGCCTCCAGGTCACGCGTCGGACACATGCCGGACGCCAGCCGCATATTCGACACCGGGCAATGACAGATGCCGGTGCCCGCCGCGCCGAGACGGCGGATTTCATCGTCGTTAAAGTGAATGCCGTGCGCCAGCCACGTCCGGTCACTCAGCCAGCCGACGCTTTCCAGATAATCCACCGTGCGCAGGCCAAACATCTTCAGGCAGAACGCCTCTTCATCCAGCGTTTCCGCAAGATGCGTGTGTAAACGGACATCTTCCCGCCGGGCCAGCCGGGCGCTTTCGCGCATGATTTCTGTCGTGACGGAAAAAGGCGAGCACGGCGCCAGCGCAATCTGCATCCATGCCCCTTCACCGCGCTGGTGATAGCGGTCAATCAACCGCTGACTGTCGCGCAAAATGGTTTCGCCCGACTGAACCGTCTGTTCCGGTGGCAGCCCGCCCTGCGCTTCACCGAGGCTCATTGAGCCCCGCGTCAGTAAAGCACGCATGCCCAGTTCCCGGACCACGTCCACCTGCACATCGATGGCTTCTTCCATCCCTTGCGGAAACAAGTAATGGTGATCTGTGGTGGTGGTGCAGCCAGACAGCAACAGTTCGGCCATCGCCACGCGGCTTGCCAGCCCGAGCGCTTCAGGCTGCAAACGCGCCCAGACCGGATACAATTTTTTCAGCCACGGGAATAACGGCACATTGACCACGGGCGCCCAGGCCCGGGTCAGTGTCTGATAAAAATGATGGTGGGTGTTAATCAGGCCCGGTAGCAAAACACTCTCTGAGGCATCAAAAATATGATCCACCGGTTGCGAAGGTGGCTGGCCGGGGGGCAGCAATTCGACGATTTTCGCGCCTTCGATGACAATGCCCCCGCGTGCCTCCAGGGTGTTTGAGGTAAAAACAGCCAGCGGATTTTTGATCCACGTGCGTAGCTCTGACATATCTGACGTCCTTTTTTGGTCCGAAGGTAACTTCAAAAAGTGAGTCAGCTCAGTTATGCCCTGTCTGCTGATCCAGGGGCGCAGTCGCGATGTATCAGTGAACTTTCATTTCCTCTGCGAGCACGCTGACGCGTTCAGCGGGCATCAGTAAATTGAGCAGGATGGCGACAACACCGCCGCTGGTGACCGCATGCCCAAAGATATTGCCGACGATCGGCGGGAATTGCCCCAGCGCTTCGGGTACCGCTTCAATGCCCAGGCCGATACCGAATGAAATGGCGATAATCAGCATTTCACGGCGTCCTACCGGCGATTGGGTCATGATGCGGATGCCGGCGGCCACCACGCTGCCAAACATCACCAGCGTCGCCCCGCCCAGCACCGGCGCGGGTATTTGCTGCAGAATGCCGCCGATAAACGGGAACAACCCCAGCACAACTAAAACGCCGCCGATGTACATGCCGACATAGCGGCTGGCGACGCCGGTCATCTGGATCACGCCGTTATTCTGCGCAAACGTGGTGTTCGGGAATGACGAAAACATCGCCGCAATCATACAACTGACGCCGTCCGCCAGAATTCCACCCTTGAGGCGTTTACGGAAGCTTTCCCCTTCAATCGGCTGCTGCGACAGCATGCAGTTTGCGGTCAGATCCCCAACCGCTTCCAGAATACTGATAAAGGAAACCAGCGCGATGGGAACGAAGATGATCCAGTCAAACCTGAAGCCGAAGCGGAATAACTGCGGCAGCGCAAACCAGTCCCCCTGCAGCGGTTTCAGTGGCAGATGCCCGCTCAGGTACGCCGCAACGCAGCCCACCACGATGCCTGAAACGATGGAAGACAGACGCACCCAGCGCACGTTGATTCGGTTACAGGCGACGATAACCAGCAGCGTCAGTGCCCCAAGGCCAATATTGACCGGTGCGCCGAAATTCGCCGCGCCGTGTCCGCCAGCCCAGTCAGTAATGCTGACTTTAATCAGGCTGATGCCAATCAGCGCGATAACGGTACCGCTCACCAGCGGGGTGAAAACCCGGCGCATCTGACCAATAAAACGGCTGACCAGCAGCGGAATGAAGGCTGCCACGAAGTTCACACCAAATATCATCGCCATAATGTCTTCGGGGGATCCGCCACGGCTTTTGACCAGCAGCCCTCCGGACAAGATCACCCCCAGAAAAGCAAAGCTGGTGCCCTGCAGGCAAATCATGCCCGCGCCAACCGACATAAACCGGCGCGCCTGAAGAAAGGTTCCGATGCCTGAAGCCAGCAGCGACATGCTGATCAGATAAGGTAAATAGGCGTTCAGCCCGAGAACCGAGCCGATAATCAGCGGCGGGGTGATGATCCCCACCACACTGGCAAGCACGTGCTGAACTGCCGTGAGGAATGCCGGCGCCGGTGCGATACGCTCTTCCAGTCCATAAAGCAGTTCTTTTTCATTGGATTCAGACATAACGGGTTTCCGGGATAATGAGTGATAACCCTGTTATGCATAAAGCAGGCCAGTGACGAAAAAATTTGCCTTAACGTCCTGCAACGCCCGGTTTCTGCGGCCAGCCGAAAAACAGGCGCACTGAAACTTTCAAATCAGTGTCGCGCCATTTGGGTACTTTTGTTTCATGAAATGCGCGGTTAACGGGTTTATGCACAAAAAAAGGGCAAGGGAAAAAGGAAGGGAAGGTAAAAAGTCCTGACCGGGCGGTCAGGACTCAAACGCTGATCAGGCGCGCATCACCGGGAACGCCAGCACATCGCTCAGGCTGGTAGCGCCGAGCGCAATCATAATCAGGCGGTCAACGCCCAGCGCCACACCGGAACACTCCGGCATACCGTGTTCTAACGCATCCAGCAGGTTGTTATCGATAGGATGCTGGGGCAGGCCGCGTGCCGCTCGCTTGCGGTTGTCCTGTTCGAAACGCTGACGCTGTTCACGACCATCTGTCAGTTCGCGGAAACCGTTCGCCAGTTCAATGCCTTTGTAATACACCTCGAAACGCTCGGCCACGCGATGATCTTCCGTGCTGATTTCCGCCAGAGAGGCCTGCGTCGCCGGGAAGTGATACACGAACGCGGGCTTGTCGCGGCCTATGTGAGGTTCCACGCCCATGGTGAACAACAGTTGTAATAATGTGTCGCGGTCTTCTTCGGTGTCAGCAATATTCGACAAATCCAGCTTCGCTGCCGCTTCGCGCAGTTCCGCTTTGTCGGCAGACAACGGATCAACATTCAGATGACGGGTGAACGCCTGCTGGTAAGAGAGCGTTTCTGCACTGTTGCAGTCGAGTACCTGTTGCAGTAAATCATCCACTTCATTCATCAGCCGGTACATGTCATAACGCGGACGGTACCACTCCAGCATCGTGAACTCAGGATTGTGATGAATGCCGGCTTCTTCGTTGCGAAAACTGCGCCCCATCTGATAAATAGGACCGCTGCCCGCCGCCAGTAAGCGTTTCATGTGGTATTCCGGGCTGGTCATCAGATACAGCGTTTTGCCCTCTGCGGCTCCGGGCCCGACGAAACGCGTCTCGAAAGGCACCAGATGAATATCGGTCACCGTGGCCTGGCTCATGGCTGGCGTTTCGACTTCCAGCACGCCGCGATCGGCAAAGAAACGGCGGATCTCAGTGAGGATAGTCGCACGCTTCAACAGATTGGCGATGGAGGCGCTGGGTTGCCAGCTGGCTGTTTCGCTCATGGTGATTTACTCCGAATGCAGAAAAGTCATGCAGTCTACCTGCATCCTGTGGGCAAACAAATATCTCATTTTGCGAAGCACAACGCAGAGAAAGCCTAAATCCGCGTTCACATCAAATTACCCCTTCTACCCCTTAGGTATACTAATTCCCTTACAAACAATAAGAATATTACCCTCTGGGACAGCGCCTGTATGTCATCAGGGTTCACTAAGCCTTCGATTCCGAAGGCGTTTCGCGGGTGTTTCAAACCCGATCTTTTTGATGATAGTGGAGGAATGCAGTGCAAACCTTTAACGCCGATATTGCAATTATAGGTGCAGGTGGGGCGGGTTTACGCGCAGCAATAGCCGCAGCGGAAGCCAATCCTGACCTGAACATCGCATTGATTTCGAAAGTGTACCCAATGCGCAGCCATACTGTCGCCGCCGAAGGCGGTTCTGCCGCGGTGACGCAGGATCATGACAGTTTTGATTTGCACTTCCAGGATACCGTTTCCGGCGGCGACTGGCTGTGTGAACAAGATGTGGTGGATCATTTCGTTCATCAATGTCCGACAGAAATGGCTCAGCTGGAAATCTGGGGCTGCCCGTGGAGCCGCAAAGAAGATGGCTCGGTCAACGTCCGTCGTTTTGGCGGCATGAAGATCGAACGCACCTGGTTTGCCGCCGATAAAACCGGCTTCCACATGCTTCACACCCTGTTCCAGACCTCCCTGAAATACCCACAAATCAAACGTTTCGACGAGCATTTCGTCCTTGATATTTTGGTCGATGACGGTCAGGTGCGCGGCGTGGTCGCCATCAATATGATGGAAGGTACCCGCGTGCAGATCCGCGCTAACGCGGTTGTCATGGCGACCGGTGGCGCAGGCCGTGTTTACCGTTACAACACCAACGGCGGTATCGTGACCGGCGATGGTATGGGCATGGCATTCCGTCACGGCGTGCCGCTGCGTGATATGGAATTCGTGCAATATCACCCTACCGGTCTGCCGGGCTCCGGCATCCTGATGACTGAAGGCTGTCGTGGTGAAGGCGGTATTCTGGTGAACAAAGACGGCTACCGTTATCTGCAGGATTACGGCATGGGGCCGGAAACACCGCTGGGTGAGCCGAAAAATAAATACATGGAACTCGGCCCTCGCGACAAAGTGTCGCAGGCGTTCTGGCACGAATGGCGCGCCGGACGCACCATCGAAACCCCGCGCGGCGACGTGGTTTATCTGGATTTGCGCCATCTTGGCGAGAAAAAATTACGCGAACGTCTGCCGTTTATCTGCGAGCTGGCAAAAGCCTACGTCGGCGTTGACCCGATCACGGATCCGATCCCGGTACGCCCTACCGCCCACTACACCATGGGCGGCATCGAAACTGACGCACAGTGCGAAACCCGGATTAAAGGGCTGTTTGCCGTCGGCGAATGTTCTTCCGTCGGTTTGCATGGCGCTAACCGTTTAGGTTCCAACTCTCTGGCAGAACTGGTGGTCTTCGGACGCATGGCCGGTGAACAGGCCGCGTTGCGCGCTGCACAGGCCACAGACTTTGGCAATACCGCCGCGCTGGATGCTCAGGTGCGTGATATTGAAAATCGCCTGTCAGCGCTGATGCAGCAGGAAGGGGATGAAAACTGGGCGACTCTCCGCGATGAAATGGGTCTGGCGATGGAAGAAGGTTGCGGGATTTACCGTACCACCGAGCTTATGCAGAAAACCATCGACAAGCTGGCGGAGCTGAAAGAGCGCTTTAAACGGGTCAAAATCCACGACACTTCCAGCGTCTTCAACACCGATCTGCTGTACACCATTGAGCTTGGCCACGGCCTGGAAGTGGCCGAATGTATGGCGCACTCCGCCATCAACCGTCGTGAATCTCGCGGGGCACATCAGCGTCTGGATGAAGGCTGCACCGAGCGCGATGACGTCAATTTCCTTAAGCACACCCTGGCATTTTATCAGCCTGATTCCTCGCCGCGTCTGGAATACGGGGACGTGAAAATCACCACGCTGCCGCCAGCCAAACGCGTTTACGGCAGTGCAGGCGAAACTCAGGATAAAAAAGATAAGGAGCAATCCCGTGGCTAAAATGCACAGCCTGAAGGTTGAAATCATGCGCTATAACCCGGAGACGGACAGCGCGCCGCATCCGGTGGTGTATGACGTCCCTTTCGATGAGACAACCTCCGTTCTCGATGCCCTCGGTTATATCAAAGATCATCTTGCGCCAGACCTTTCGTACCGCTGGTCATGCCGCATGGCAATTTGTGGCTCCTGCGGCATGATGATCAATCGCGTGCCCAAACTGGCCTGTAAAACCTTCCTGCGTGAATACCCGCAAGGGATGCAGATTGAAGCGCTGGGCAACTTCCCGGTGGAACGCGATTTGGTGGTCGATATGACTCACTTTATCGAAAGCCTCGAAGCCATTAAGCCTTACATCATCGGTAATTCACGTACCGTCGATCAGGGGCCGGGTAATCAGACACCGGCGCAGATGGAGAAATATCATCAGTTCTCCGGCTGTATCAACTGCGGTTTGTGTTATGCCGCCTGCCCGCAGTTCGGGTTAAATCCGGAGTTCATCGGCCCGGCCGCCATCACGCTGGCACATCGTTACAACCTCGATAACCGCGACCAGGGTAAAGCGCAGCGAATGCCACAGCTTAACAGTCAGAACGGTGTCTGGAGCTGTACGTTTGTCGGGTATTGCTCCGAAGTCTGTCCGAAGCACGTTGACCCTGCCGCCGCCATTCAGCAAGGCAAAGTCGAAAGCGCTAAAGACTTCATGATCGCGAGGCTCAGACCGCAATGAGGGAGGAAAATATGACGACTCAAAGTACGGGCAGCAAGCGCAAACCCTACGTGCGTGAGATGAAAGCCAGCTGGTGGAAAAGCCTGCCTTTCTACCGTTTTTATATGCTGCGCGAAGGCACGTCGGTTCCGGCCGTCTGGTTCAGCCTTTTGCTGCTGGCTGGCGTTTTCTCGCTACGTAACGGGCCTGAAAGCTGGGCGGGTTTTGTGGATTTTCTGCAAAATCCGGTGGTCATGTTGATCAACCTGATCGCCCTGCTGGCGGCGCTGCTGCACACCAAAACCTGGTTCGAGCTGGCGCCTAAAGCCTCCATCGTGATTATCAAAGACAGGAAGATGGGGCCGGAGCCGGTGATTGCTGGTTTTTGGGGCGTGACCGTGGTTGTGACGCTGGTGATCCTTGCCATCGCGCTGTTTCTTTGAGGAGGCGAAATGAAAAATACTCTGCCTAAACGTTCAGATGAACCGGTATTCTGGGGGCTGTTTGGCGCCGGGGGTATGTGGAGCGCAATCTTCGCGCCGGTGATGATTTTGCTGGTGTGTTTCCTGCTGCCGCTGGGTTTCTTTCCCGGTGAAGCACTGAGCTACCCGCGCGTACTGGCTTTCGCACAAAGCTGGATCGGCCGTCTGTTCCTGCTGCTGATGATCGTGCTGCCTTTGTGGTGCGGTCTGCACAGGATCCATCACGCCATGCATGACCTGAAGATCCACGTTCCCGCCGGGAAATGGGTGTTCTACGGTCTGGCGTCGATCTTAACCATCGTCACCCTTATCGTATTGATCCGTCTCTGATCCCTGACGATCTGACCTCACAGCGGCCTGCTCTCTGGCCGCTGATTTTTCCTCTCTGTTCTTTTCCTTTTTTCTCAAATGTTACCTACACTTAGATGCTTACCTAAGGAAGGAATATTTATGCGTATCTGGTCAAAACTGGGTGTCATCGTCACGGCACTGCTCTCTGTCGCCTGCAGCGTTACCCCACCGAAAGATGTCAAAGTCGTCAATAATTTCGAACTCAACCGTTATCTCGGCACCTGGTATGAAGTTGCCAGACTGGATCACAGTTTTGAGAGCGGGCTTGAACGCGTTACCGCGAACTACAGCCTGCGCGATGATGGCGGCGTTAAAGTCATTAACCGTGGATTTAATCCAAAGAAAAACAAATGGCAGGAAAGTGAAGGGAAAGGATACTTCACCGGATCGACAGCGCGTGCCGCGCTCAAGGTTTCTTTCTTCGGTCCGTTTTATGGCGGTTATAACGTCATCGAGCTGGATAAAGACTACCGCTACGCGCTGGTCTGCGGCCCGGACAAGAGTTATCTGTGGATCCTTTCACGCACCCCAACGCTGGATGACAGCGTGAAACAGCAGTTGCTGAAAACCGCGCAACAATACGGCTTCGACACCAGCAAGCTGGTGTGGGTCAAACAACCGTAAGTTTTCCGCCCTTCAGAAACAACACTGCCTGCATCAATGTGCAGGCAGACTTCAGTTTACTTCAGGTCGTTCAGCCGCTATTGCGCGCTTTTCTGAATCGCTTGCCCGCCGGCGGACACATCTTCACCCACGCCACGCGTGGTATTGCAGGCGGTTAACGCAGAAGACAGAACAAGAACAGATAAGATAGCGAGGATACTTTTCTTCAGCATATAAATTTCCTTCCTATAGGAGTATGTAAAGTACAACCCTTTAAGTGTAGTTAACTTTTAGGAAATGCAGGAAATCAGGAAGGCTTTTAAGAAAATTGGAAAAAAGAAATGGAAGGTTAACAAGGCTGAAGGGATCAGCCTGCGCGTGAAATCGCCCCACCCAGATGCTGGATGTCTTCACCAAAACCATGAACCGTGTTGCAGCCGGATAACGAAGCCAGCGCCATCACTGAAACCACGATAAGCATCATCTTTTTCAACATGATCAATAATATCCGATTCAATTCGTTGAGGCAGGAAAGCTGCAACAGGCGTTTACCTGTGGCAGCTCTCATCCGGCAAAATAAGCAGGGAACCTTATTTAACGCGGGAAACGTATTCGCCAGAACGGGTGTCACAACGAACAATTTCACCGATCTGCACGAACAATGGCACTTTAACCACGGCACCGGTGCTCAGGGTCGCAGGCTTGCCGCCGGTACCCGCTGTATCACCTTTCAGGCCTGGATCAGTATCCACCACTTCTGCTTCGATGAAGTTTGGTGGCTGTACCGCGATAGGACGACCATCCCACAGAGTGACGATACATTCCGCATTGTCTTGCAGCCATTTAGACGCGTCAGACACGGTTTTTGCTTCAACGCCGTGTTGTTCGAAAGTCTCTGGGTGCATGAAATGGTAGAACTCACCGTCGTTGTAGAGGTAAGTCATGTTGGTATCTACCACGTCCGCGCCTTCGCAGGAGTCAGTAGATTTGAAGGTTTTTTCTACACGTGAACCGGTCAGCAGACGACGCATTTTCACGCGTGCGAAAGCCTGACCTTTGCCCGGTTTTACGAACACACTGTCTTCGATAGCGTAAGGCTCGCTTTCGAACATGATTTTAAGACCCGGACGGAAATCGTTGCTAGAATAAGTCGCCATGATGGCCCTCTAATTTTAAACTGGTATTAGCCAAAAAATGGCAAACATTGTAACCCTAAATACGCCATTTAGAGAAGATTGGTTGTATCAACTCGGCGATGTTATTACAGACCCGGATGAACTGCTTACTCTTCTGGCACTTAACGATAATGCAGAGCTGCAAAAAGGGCGTGAAGCCCGTCGTTTGTTCCCGCTACGAGTGCCCCGCGCCTTTTTGGCACGAATGAAACCGGGCGATCCGCAGGATCCTTTATTGCTTCAGGTATTAACCGCCCGCGAAGAGTTTATCGCCGCGCCGGGGTTTACCACTGACCCGCTTGATGAACAACGCAGCGTTGTTCCGGGTCTGTTGCACAAATATAGCAATCGGGCCCTGCTACTGGTGAAAGGCGGCTGCGCGGTGAACTGCCGCTACTGTTTCCGCCGTCATTTTCCGTATCAGGATAACCAGGGGAATAAAGCCAACTGGGTTCAGGCGCTGGATTATATCCGTACATGCCCCGAACTCGATGAAATTATTTTCTCTGGCGGCGATCCGCTGATGGCAAAGGATCACGAACTCGACTGGTTGATCGGCGAACTGGAAGGGATCGCGCACATTAAACGTCTGCGCATTCATACCCGTTTACCGGTCGTGATCCCAGCCCGCATTACCGATGCTTTCTGTCAGCGTCTTGAACAATCGCGTTTGCAGGTGCTGATGGTGACGCACATCAATCACGCCAACGAGATTGATGATGCACTGCGCGCCAGTATGGCTAAGCTGAAAAAGCACGGCGTGACCCTGCTCAATCAAAGCGTATTACTGCGTGGTGTGAATGATTCAGCAGAGGTGCTGGCCGCGCTGAGCAATGCGCTGTTCGACGCCGGTATTTTGCCTTACTACATCCACGTGCTGGATAAAGTCCAGGGCGCAGCACATTTCATGGTGAGCGACGATGAAGCGCGCATCATTATGAAAGGGCTGATGAGTCAGGTGTCGGGTTATATGGTGCCGAAACTGACGCGTGAAATTGGCGGCGAGCCAAGCAAAACGATTCTGGATTTACGTCTGAAGCAGTCCTGACGACGACCAGAGAATGCAAAAAGGGATGCCCGATGGCATCCCTTTATTATTTCTAGGCGATCATAACGCGCAAGGCGCGATTATGGGCACTTATAAACCTGGCCGACCATTTTGCTGTCAACGGGTGCAAAGCTGGACAGGAAGTTCTGAGACGGGCTGTTAGCACCATAAATGGTGTTGCCGCCCATGGCTGCTGCTTTGTTACGCAGGTCGTTGGCTGCACCACGCATGGAGCTGCCGTCACCACCGGTACCTGAGAACCAGTTGCTTTGGGCACCGGTTACCTGGCCGATCAGCTGACATTCAGCGCCTGGCTTATCGTCGGTGAATTTCACCTGCTGGCCTGCAGCATCCAGTTGATGAGTGGTACTGCACCCGGCAAGCAGCGCGATAGCTGACAGGCCCAGTAACATTTTAATCCGCATCACTTTCCCCATTTGTTTTTGTAATCACATAAAGCCTATCAGAAAACACCTGGCTCTCTTAGGCATCCGTTGCCACGCATACCCAAGTTCGCGCTATCGGTAAAAATCCGAAAACCACGCAGAAACGAGTCTACACGTTAAAGGCCGGCGACAATGAGAGTTATCTTACTGAACCTGACAAAAAAGGGTCAAATAAAAAAACCCGGCCTTTTCAGACCGGGTTTCTTCAGCAGGTTAATCAGTAAACAAAAATGTCTGCTGATTTCGCCTGCCTGCGGATGAGCGCAGGGGGATGATGATTACATCATGCCGCCCATGCCGCCCATTCCACCCATACCGCCAGCGCCACCCATATCGACTTTATCGTCTTTAGGCAGGTCGGTGATCATGCACTCAGTGGTGATCATCAGGCCAGCTACAGAAGACGCGTACTGCAGAGCAGAACGGGTCACTTTAGTTGGATCCAGGATACCCATTGCGATCATGTCGCCGTATTCTTCGGTATAAGCGTTGTAGCCGAAGCTGCCTTCGCCTGCTTTCACTTTGTTAGCGATGACAGAAGCTTCTTCGCCTGCGTTGACAACGATCTGACGCAGTGGAGATTCCATCGCGCGCAGAGCAACGCGGATACCCACGTTCTGGTCTTCGTTATCGCCTTTCAGGCCAGCCAGGGTGTGAGCAACGCGGATCAGCGCAACACCACCACCGGCAACCACGCCTTCTTCAACAGCAGCACGGGTTGCGTGCAGCGCATCTTCAACGCGGGCTTTCTTCTCTTTCATTTCAACTTCAGTCGCTGCGCCAACTTTCAGAACAGCTACGCCGCCTGCCAGTTTAGCCACACGCTCTTGCAGTTTTTCGCGATCGTAATCAGAGGTCGCTTCTTCGATCTGCTGACGGATCTGAGAAACACGGCCCTGAATGGTCGCTTCTTCGCCAACACCGTCGATAATGATGGTGGTGTCTTTGTTGATCACAACACGCTTAGCCTGACCCATGTCTTCCAGCGTCGCTTTTTCCAGCTCCAGACCGATCTCTTCAGAGATAACGGTACCGCCAGTCAGGGTTGCGATGTCCTGCAGCATAGCTTTACGGCGGTCGCCGAAGCCTGGTGCTTTAACCGCAGCAACTTTCACGATGCCACGCATGGTGTTCACTACCAGAGTCGCCAGGGCTTCGCCTTCAACGTCTTCAGCAATGATCAGCAGTGGTTTACCGGCTTTCGCAACGGCTTCCAGAACTGGCAGCATTTCGCGGATGTTAGAAATCTTTTTGTCAGCCAGCAGAATGAACGGGCTTTCCAGTTCGATTGAACCGGTTTCTGGTTTGTTGATGAAGTACGGAGACAGGTAACCGCGGTCGAACTGCATACCTTCAACAACGTCCAGCTCGTCTTGCAGACCGGTGCCTTCTTCAACAGTGATGACGCCTTCTTTGCCGACTTTTTCCATCGCTTCAGCGATCAGTTTACCGACGGTTTCATCGGAGTTAGCAGAGATGGTACCCACCTGTGCAATGGCTTTAGAGTCAGAGCAAGGTACAGACAGTTTTTTCAGTTCTTCAACGGCGTGAATCACAGCTTTGTCGATACCGCGCTTCAGGTCCATCGGGTTCATGCCCGCAGCCACAGCTTTCAGGCCTTCGGTGATGATGGCTTGTGCCAGAACAGTTGCGGTAGTGGTACCGTCACCTGCTGCATCGTTCGCTTTGGACGCCACTTCTTTCACCATCTGTGCACCCATGTTCTCGAACTTGTCTTCCAGTTCGATTTCACGTGCAACGGACACGCCGTCTTTAGTGATGGTTGGTGCGCCGAAAGATTTGTCCAAAACCACGTTGCGGCCTTTAGGGCCCAGGGTCACTTTTACTGCATCAGCAAGGATGTTTACGCCACGCAACATTTTTACGCGTGCGTCATTACCGAATTTAACTTCTTTAGCTGCCATTGTTAATTTCCCTTCAATTCGTTCAGTTCAGAAAAAAGTGGGTCGAGGATCAGGCTTCTACGATTGCCAGGATGTCGCTCTCAGACATAATCAACACTTCTTCATTGTCGATTTTCTCAGCTTTCACGCCGTAGCCGTCGTTGAAAATGACGATATCGCCAACTTTCACGTCCAGCGCTTTCACTTCACCGTTTTCCAGAATGCGACCATGGCCGACAGCCAGGATTTCACCGCGGGTAGATTTACCTGCAGCGGAGCCAGTCAACACGATGCCGCCAGCGGATTTAGATTCTACTTCTTTACGCTTGACGATAACGCGGTCATGCAATGGACGAATTTTCATTGATAACTCTCCTGTGAGCGGGTCTAACTCAATTTTAGGGTTGAATGCCCGGCAGAACACTGCCCGGCCTCGTGGTTTGTTTAATGGGGGCGATACATCGCCCTTCAAGGGGAAGAAGAGAAAAAAATTTCCCTTTTTCTTTCACATTCCTGCCATTAAGACCGGCAAAAAATGCCCTTCCCCCCTGTTTTTCCTAGTCAAAAACAATTTTTTAACAATCAAGGCCACAGAGATTAGCGATCGCGGTGCTCTGTGTCGTCATCTTTTTTTAAAGAAACCAGACGCTCCGGCGTTTCATCAGTGCGCTTGAATTCGCCGTCAAAGGTATTCCCCGTTGGCGCGCTGTTACCCCAGTTGCCGCCAGAGCGGACGATATTCAGATGAGGCATCAGTTTCAGCGTCAGGCGTTTCTGGATCGGAGGCAGTAAAAGCAGCAAACCGAGGAAATCCGTAAAGAACCCGGGCACCAGCAGCAGAAAACCTGCAATCACCAGTGACACGCTTTTCACCATTTCCGCCGCCGGACTTTCGCCCACGGCCAGTTTTTGCTGTAACTGCATAAACGTTTTCATACCCTGGTTTTTCACCAGAGAGACACCCACGCAAGAGGTGAACACCACCAGCAGCAGCGTGGTAGCAACGCCGACGATTGCGGCCACCTTGATAAATAAGGTGATCTCAATGTAAGCCAGCAGAAATAATACGATTAACGGTAACCAGCGCACCGCGTTCTCCTTGTAATAAGGTTGCGGAAATTCTCAGAGAGAACATTCCGCAACCATGAATGAGGGCCCGCTCACGAACTTTGCCATCAAAGGCATACAGGCTGACTACACTGAGATGGTGCTCCATCCCAATGATTTCAAGCGCCAGACCTGATTTAATTGAGCAACTAAATGATTTGTGAGAATTCTCACAGATACAAAAATACATGCACAACAATAGGGCAGGATAGTGATCTTAGTACGTGCAATTCGTTTGAAGCAGCATATGATCGCCTTCGTTGCCAAAACAACGGTTGATCGTTTTAAATTTACCACGGTAAGTAACATAATTTTAAACATCGCATAACGCGTTTAGTACCGAAGAGAAGGTTCTCATGTCAAACACCATTCGTATCGAGGAAGACCTGCTGGGCACGCGCGAAGTCCCTGCAGACGCTTATTACGGCATTCATACCCTGCGGGCGATTGAAAACTTCTATATCAGCAACACCAAGATCAGCGATGTACCTGAATTTGTCCGTGGCATGGTAATGGTGAAAAAAGCGGCCGCTCTGGCAAACAAAGAGCTGCGCACAATTCCACGTCACATTGCCGACATCATTATTCAGGCGTGTGACGAAGTGCTTGATAAAGGTAAATGCATGGACCAGTTCCCTATCGACGTCTATCAGGGCGGCGCGGGAACCTCGGTAAATATGAACACGAATGAAGTGCTGGCGAACATCGGTCTGGAACTGATGGGACACCAGAAAGGCGATTATCAGTTCCTCAATCCCAACGATCATCTCAACAAATGCCAGTCCACTAACGATGCTTATCCGACCGGTTTTCGTATCGCCGTGTATGCCTCATTGCTGAAACTGGTCGATGCCATTTCCCAACTCGGCGACGGCTTCGAGCGTAAAGCGAAAGAGTTCGAGAACGTCATCAAAATGGGCCGTACCCAGTTACAGGATGCGGTACCGATGACGCTCGGTCAGGAATTCCACGCATTCAACGTGCTGCTGAAAGAAGAAACCCGCAACCTGATCCGCACCGGCGAGTTACTGCTGGAAGTGAACCTCGGTGCGACGGCCATCGGCACACGCCTGAATACGCCGGAAGGGTATCAGCAACTTGCCGTGGAGAAACTGGCGGAAGTCAGCAATCTGCCGTGCGTTCCGGCCGAAGACCTGATCGAAGCGACGTCTGACTGTGGCGCCTACGTCATGGTTCACAGCTCCCTGAAACGCCTGGCAGTAAAGCTTTCCAAAATCTGTAACGACCTGCGCCTGCTCTCTTCCGGCCCGCGCGCTGGCCTGAACGAAATCAACCTGCCAGAACTTCAGGCCGGTTCTTCAATCATGCCCGCCAAGGTCAACCCGGTGATCCCGGAAGTCGTTAATCAGGTGTGCTTTAAAGTCATCGGTAACGACGTCTGCGTCACTATGGCGGCAGAAGCCGGTCAGCTTCAGCTGAACGTGATGGAACCGGTGATCGGCCAGGCGATGTTTGAGTCAGTTCATATTCTGACTAACGCCTGTTACAATCTGTTGGAAAAATGCATCAACGGCATTACCGCAAATAAAGAAGTGTGTGAATTTTACGTATTCAACTCTATCGGCATCGTCACCTATCTCAACCCGTTCATCGGCCACCACAATGGCGATATTGTCGGGAAGATTTGTGCAGAAACCGGCAAGAGTGTCAGGGAAGTGGTGCTTGAGCGTGGCCTGCTGACAGAAGCAGAGCTGGACGATATTTTCTCTATAGAGAATCTTAAACACCCGGCTTATAAAGCGAAACGCTACACGGATGAAAATGAACAGTAACAGGCTCCATCACTGACCTTTTAAAGGCTCGTTGTTCTGCGGAACAGCGGGCCTTTTTACTTTGCACGACACAACAATTACATAACAAATAATTATCAATTCCTTAAGGAATACGGGAAAAATGGACGGACAACCATGTTAATCATCGAACTCATTATTGTACTGTTGGCGATCTTTCTCGGGGCGCGATTAGGCGGCATCGGGATTGGTTTCGCGGGTGGACTCGGCGTACTGGTGCTCGCCATGATCGGCGTAAAACCGGGCTCCATCCCCTTCGACGTCATCTCCATCATTATGGCTGTTATCGCCGCCATCTCGACCATGCAGGTCGCAGGCGGCATGGATTATCTGGTTCAGCAAACCGAGAAACTGCTGCGCCGCAACCCGAAACACATCACTCTGCTCGCCCCCATCGTCACCTACTTCCTGACCATCCTCGCAGGAACAGGCAACATTTCCCTCTCGGCGTTACCGGTAATTTCTGAAGTCGCCAAAGAGCAAGGCATCAAACCTTCACGTCCTTTATCCACCGCGGTGGTGGCAGCGCAAATTGCGATCACGGCGTCTCCTATTTCAGCGGCGGTGGTGTATATGTCATCGGTGATGGAAGACCATGGCGTCAGCTATCTGCACCTTCTGATGGTGATGATCCCTTCGACACTGGCGGCCGTTATCGTGATGTCTCTGATGGTCACCTGGTGCTTTGACTCCAAACTGTCTAACGATCCGGTCTATCTGAAGCGTTACGAAGAAGGGCTGGTGACGCTGCGTGGCGACAGCATTGTCGAAATCAAACCACGGGCAAAACTCTCTGTGATGTTGTTCCTGCTCGGTGTTTTATCCGTGGTCGGTTACGCGGTGATTAACAGTCCGAGCCTCGGGCTGGTCGCCACACCGCTGATGACCACCACCAGCGCGATTCTGATCATCATGCTCAGCGTGGCAACATTAATCACCCTGCTGTGCCGGGTTGATACCGATTCGATCCTGACTTCCGGCACGTTTAAAGCGGGAATGAGCGCCTGTATTTGTATCCTCGGCGTGGCGTGGTTGGGCGATACCTTCGTGCAGGCGAATCTTGGCTGGATCAAAGAAACAGCAGGCAGCATTATTCAGGCACACCCGTGGCTGCTGGCTGTGATTTTCTTCTTCAGTTCTGCGTTGCTCTATTCTCAGGCGGCGACCACCAAAGCCCTGCTGCCGATGGCACTGGCGCTGAGCGTGTCTCCGCTGACTGCCGTCGGATCGTTTGCAGCCGTTTCTGGCCTGTTTATTCTGCCGACCTACCCGACGCTCGTCGCGGCCGTGCAGATGGATGACACCGGCACCACCCGCATCGGGCGCTTCGTGTTCAACCATCCGTTCTTTATTCCAGGCACTGTGGGCGTCTTCCTGTCGGTGCTGTTCGCATTTGGCCTCGGCAGCGTTATCCTCTGACCTTAAGCGGGGGCTCCGGCCCCCGCCATCCGCTCCCCTTCTGATATTTGTAAAATATCCGCAAGACTTTCTGCTCAACGATGGCGCGGGGTATACTCATTACTCCTAATCGCGCCACGGCATGAAGCCGTCCGCATCTTCTGTCGAATCACCCAGCGGCTGAGTGTCTGCGCCGCGACAAAGAGACTTGAATTCCGCATGGATCACCGCATTTTTCGTATTTTTTTCCTGCTCTGCAGCCTGTGCATCGCGCCGCTGCAGGCTCAGGCATCATTATTCAGTCAGCCCGCAGCACCGCAGTTTGTGCCCGTGGATCAGGCGTTCAGCTTTGACTTCCAGCAGCAGGGTCACGACCTCAAGCTGAACTGGCAAATCCGTGACGGGTATTATTTATACCGCAGCAAAATTGAGCTGGAACCGAAGAACGCCGATCTCGCTGCGTTCTTCCTGCCGAAAGGGCGTGAGCATCACGATGAGTTTTTCGGTGACAGCGAAGTCTATGAAAAGGCTCTGCACATCACCGTCCCTTTGCGACAGGCCAGCGCCGACGCCACGGTACGCGTGACCTATCAGGGCTGTGCCGCTGCTGGATTTTGTTATCCGCCGGAAACCCGCGAAGTGCCGGTCAGCGAGGTGACGGATGCGCCACCCGCCAGCCCGCCGGTGATCGACGCAGCGCCTGTCGTCGCCACGCCCGCGCCGCACAGCACACCACTGCCGTTCTCGCCGCTGTGGGCGTTGTTGATTGGCATCGGCATTGCTTTTACACCTTGCGTATTACCGATGTATCCGCTGATCTCCGGCATTATTCTTGGCCGACAGCGTCCTCACAGCATGAAGCGAATTTTCATGCTGTCGCTGATTTACGTTCAGGGCATGGCGCTGACCTACACGTTGCTCGGCATGGCAGTGGCCGCTGCCGGTCTGCAATTCCAGGCCGCATTACAAAGTCCGTGGGTGCTGATTGTGCTGTCGGTGATGTTCATCGCGCTGGCACTGTCGATGTTTGGCACCTTCAGCCTGCAACTTCCTTCTTCATTACAGACCCGGCTGGCGTTGTGGAGTAATGAACAAAAAGGCGGCTCGCTGCCCGGCGTCTTTATTATGGGTGCGCTGGCCGGGCTGATTTGTTCACCCTGCACCACCGCGCCGCTGAGCGCCATTTTGTTGTATATCGCCCAGAGCGGTAATCTTCTGGCCGGTGCAGGCACGTTGTATCTGTATGCGCTGGGCATGGGCATCCCGCTGATTATCGTGACCCTGTTTGGCAACAAACTGCTGCCACGCAGCGGCCCCTGGATGAATAACGTCAAAGAAGGCTTTGGTTTTGTGATTCTGGCGCTGCCAGTCTTCCTGCTTGAGCGTGTGGTCGGTGATGTGTGGGGGCTGCGTTTATGGAGCCTGCTCGGCATCGCGTTCTTTGGCTGGGCCTTTGTGCTTTGCCTGAAAAGCCAGCGCGGCGTGTTCCGGGTCCTGCAACTGGTCTTCCTCGCGGCCGCGCTGGTGGTCAGCCGTCCGTTACAGGACTGGGCTTTTGCCCCCGCCGCAAGCAGTACCGCGCCACAACACGCACTGAGTTTTCAGAAGATCCACAACGTGGATGAACTCAATGCGGCTCTTCAGGGTGCTCAGGGCAAACGCGTGATGCTGGATTTGTATGCAGACTGGTGTGTCGCCTGCAAAGAGTTTGAAAAATATACGTTCTCTGCGCCAGACGTGCAGCATGAACTGGCGAATACCTTACTGCTTCAGGCAGATGTCACCAAAAATTCGCCGGAACAAAAGGCGTTGCTCAAACGCCTGGAAGTGCTGGGATTGCCTACGATTTTATTCTTCGGCCCTGATGGCAGAGAATTGCCGCAATCCAGAGTTACCGGATTTATGAATGCAGCGGAATTCACCGCGCATTTGCAGAAAGCCCGTCATTAAACGACACTGGTTTTTGAATGACGCGAATTGCGAGGAGGCAAACGTGCTACGCGAACAAGTTCTTGATCAAACCTTAAATATCCTGGAACAACGTGGCCTTGCAACCATGTCACTGGAATACGTCGCCGAAAGGGTCGATGTTCCGCTCAATGAGTTACGCCGTTTCTGGCCAGATGCGGAAGCGTTGCTCTACGACAGCCTGCGCTATCACGGTGAACAAATTGACGTCTGGCGCCGCCAGCTGATGCTGGACGAGTCTCTCAGCGCATCGCAGAAGTTACTGGCCCGTTATAAAGTGCTGGATGAGCAAGTTCGTCAGCAGCGCTATCCGGGATGCCTGTTTATCGCTGCCTGCACGCTTTTTCCTGACAGCGATATGCCAATTCATCAGTTAGCACAGCAACAGAAACTCGCGTCCTATGAGTACACGCTGTCGCTGCTGCAAGAGATGGGCTCCGATGATGCCGAGATGGTGGCCCAGCAGATGGAGCTGATCCTCGAAGGTTGCCTGAGCAAACTGCTGGTCAAACGTCAGCTTAACGACGTGGAAGTCGCCCGCAGGCTGGCAGAAGACGTTTTGAATATTGCACGTTGTCGCGAACATGGCGCACTTTCCTGATTTTCTGATCGGCAAAACAGGGAATTTGATAGTTTTTGAATGAAAAGCCAGCAAACAAACGCGTTTTATGTGTTTTAGATGACAAAGCCGTTGACGGCACATGCCCAATACGGTTTAATGCGCCCCGTTGCCCGGATAGCTCAGTCGGTAGAGCAAGGGATTGAAAATCCCTGTGTCCTTGGTTCGATTCCGAGTCCGGGCACCATATTTAAAGAAACCCGCCTATGGCGGGTTTTTTGCTTTCTGAGATACGGACTCTCCATCGAACTGCGTTCGATTATTCGTCTCATACTGAGACTCACCCCTGCGGGGTCAGCGCAAGCGCTGCTCAAAGACGCTGCGCGCCTTTGTCCGGGTCCGGGCACCCTGTTTAAAGAAACCCGCCTATGGCGGGTTTTTTGCTTTCTGAGGTTTATGGCATTTGCTCTGCGTAACAACACCATATCCCCCCGTCATGCCCTCTCCCTGGTCCTGATAAATCACGCACTACTAAAATTCCGTACGTGATTTATAGCTTTTATCACAATATCGTCCCGCCAAAAAAATATGTTATGTCGTTAAGACTTATCTCAGGTCACGTGTAAACTATTCGGACGCAATTCTATTTCATTAATAGAACGGGTTTATACTGGCTGGCCGTACTCACGGTATATAAAGGCAAATGACAACAGCATAATGGCACTTAATTACCTGATGCAGTGAAAATTCAGGATATTCAAGACAGGGAGAAAGGGATGCATATGATTTATCTGATTGAAAATCAAATAGTCTTTAATCCGGAGGATAACTCACTTTCATTACTGAGCGACGCTGAAAGTAACATCACGGTATCCAATCCTGCGCGGAGAATATTATCCCTGTTAATTGAGCAACAGGGTACCGTTGTACAGCGTGAAACATTCTTTAAAAAAGTATGGGATGACTATGGTTTGACAGCCAGTAATAATAACCTCAATCATTGCATCAGCAAATTACGTAAAGTGATTTCCACACTGGGTTATGTCGATGAATTCATCGTCACTGTGCCTAAGGTCGGTTTTATCATCAAAAAAGAAACGACTATTACGCTGCAGTCGGGGCTGGAGCTGCCACAGGAAAAAGACACTTTACTGCCGGAGGAAGCGTTCAGTGCGCCTGAACCCCCTGTCACCCTGCATGAAACGGCACCTTCAGTACCTGAAACATCAGAAGTTCAGGAGCCAAAATTCGCGGCCATGCATAAAGAACATCGTAAAATATACTTAATTATCAGTATTTTTACGTTGATTATTCTGACAACCTGGGGGCTGTATATTTTACACAGCGTGATGATTGATCCTAAAGCGAAGCTTTTGGTAGCTAACATCGGTGCCTGTGAACTCTACTCTACTGCGCCAGTTTCCGGCGCCAGAAAGGCGGAGTTCCTCCAACTGGCACAAACCTTTATGATGAAACAAAAAATCCTCTGCTCTCCCGGAAATATTTTCATATTTCAAAGTGAGCAATTCATTACGCCTGTTGATACAGGATCAGTTCGTGACTTTATGGCGCAGTGCAGCACTAATGAATCGCATAACATCAACATTTGCATCAGCTATTATGCAAATGACAGGACAACGCATGATCAGTTTTAAAAAATGGCCATCGCCCGGTCTGCAGAACATTCTGCTTACATTATTACTGGTTGGGTTATTGCCTGGCATAGTTATATACGGCAATTTATTGAAGAATGATAAAGCCGCCTTTCCTGTCAACACCTCCTGCCGGGGAAATATGATTGTTGACGCCCTTTATGATGATCAACGGGCACGGATGACGACATCCTTCTACTTTAGTTTTCTCGACAATAATAAAATCTTGATCTCTCTCAGCGGCACGGGGTATTTGTATGATCGCAGCGGTAAGGTGATTGAGCGAAAAACGATCCTTAGGAATATTTATTATCGTTATGTGCATGAGAGTAAATACACTAACACCTACTCACTTACCAGTACCCAAATAAATACCGACAGCGTTGATAATATGGACTGGAAGATGTCCTCACTTTTATTGATGAACAGTTTTTTTATGGCGGGCCAGACTGACACGCTGGTGCTCAAGAAATACGATGACAACACCATGTTGATCGAGAGCAACCAGTCACCGCTGACCATGTGCGTGTTTAAAAACGATCTCTGAGTTATTTGTAATACAGGTAAAGATGGAAGCCGCAGGCCTGCGCATAACGTGTCAGGGTGTTAAAGCTGGCCTGCGCCGGACGCTTTTCAAGGCGCGTGATCGCCGGAGGCGTCACGCCGAGACGCCTGGCGAGCTCGGTTTTACTCAACCCCGCATCTTCCCGCAGGGTTTGCAGCATCGCGTGAATCTGAGTTTCGGCTATGAGTTCCGGTGCCTGTGCTGAGTAAACCGGTTCTTCCAGCGCTTGCGCGCGCAGCTTGGCGGTTCTAAACATGTCGTTCTCCCTGTACTGAAATAGGTCAGTAATAGTTGATCTTGACGATCACTGACGCGTCAAACTGCCCAAGTGAAAGTGTTTTCCCGGGTATCGCGCTGAGTTTTGCTGTGAAGTTTTTGGTGACTTCATTGACGTTGTTCAGTTCAGCAAAGTTGTCGTAGCGATTGAAGGTAATCGCCTGTTCTTTCTCGTTATAAAGCATCAGCTTCGCGCCGTTCGACAGGTCAATGGCGGTGTTATCAAGTAAAGGACTGGCCGTTGAGAATTCGGCCTGAAGTGAGAAGTTATCCAGACATCCCTGCTTCACCGCCTTGATAGCAAAGGGCAGAGAAATCCCGGAGGAACGCGAAAGCGTGGTGCTTTGAATCGCGCCAAAATCAACGATCTGCGATTCCGGGTAAACCTTCAAATCTGAACCGCAGGCCAGAAAACGGATCCCCTGTAATCCCGAGAGGTTGTATTTGAGGTTTTTAGCCCCCGGTGATTTGTTGATGCCTCTGCTGCCGTCGAGCTGGAATACCGTGAACTGATCGGCTCCCTGATAATGCCCGCTGGAAGGCGCATTACCGCTGACTTTGATGTACAAGCGGAACGTGACATTCACCGTGACGTTCTGCCCTCTTTTGATGGGCGCGCTGTTGGTGCTCAGGCGCTGCTCGTTTTGCTCCAAATCCTGCCCGTTATAACTCACACCCAGCAGCAACCCTTCACCAATCGACTGGGATTTTGGGTTGAAGTAGAAATGGACGACGTCAATGATCGAGCCGAGCACATTGTCGCAATAGGCCGTCACATTAATGTCGTTCGATTCCCAAATTTTAGTGCCGACAGGTACGTTAGCGGGGATCGCCAGCTGGCCGACCGGAATGGCCGGTTTATCCACTATGCCGGTGCCTTTTTCCACGCAATCGAGTGCCAGCGCACTGCCGGAAAACAGGCACAGCAGGAGGAATAGCGTCACCCGCACCCGGACTAATTCATAAATTTCAGGCATAACTCTCCCTACCTTTCAGATAAACCGGCTCATTCACACAGAGTTCGCACTGGGGTTATTTTTTGGCATCCTTGCTGATGCGCTGACATTGCATGGCGGTACACGTGTACTGATTTATCTGCAGGCCGCCGTAGTCGTCCATATAACCGATGCTGTAAGCGGCACTGACATACTGACTGCCGGTGAGTGATTCTGTGGCAAACGGCGCCAGCATGACGCTGTCAAAACCCGGCACGTTGCCTTTGTTGTCTTTGCCCAAATACCCGACGGTGATATAGAACGGCGTGGGGTTCGTCAGTTTCAGCCCGTCATTGAGACGGCTTATCTGAAGCTGCTCCTGCCAGTTGCCCTTTATCAGCTTGCGTAATTCAGCAGGGCGGAAGAACAATTTCACCCGGCTTTGAATCGCCACCTGCATGACGTTGGCCATCTCGCTCTTTGGCGGCACTTCTCGCACGTTAAAATAAAACAACGACTCACGGTCTTTAGGGAGTGCGGCCGCCTCGGGTAACTGCAAGATACGGATCTGACTCTTCTGACCGGCATCAATGCGTTGCATCGGCGGCAGCGCCACCAGGGGCGACGTGATTTTTTCGCCCTGTGCATTCTCCAGCCAGACCTGCGCCAGATAAGGTAAATCCTTGCTCTGGTTTTCAAGCATTACGCTGACAGACTTATCGCTGGCGTTATAAATGATGCGTGTCCGGTCGAGATTCACGGCGGCCAGCACCGGCTGGAGCACTCCGGTTAGCATGAGTAGTGCGCCACTGAATCGTAATATCAGGTTCTTCATCCGGTCATTCCTTTGCTGATTAGCTCTGTTTCATGGTTGTTTGCGCGCTCAGGTGCACGGTAATAACACCTGGCCGCTTTGCGTTGCGGTGTCTGATGGCACCTGAATGCGGCACTGGTTTTCATCTCCCCAGCGTACGGTCAGCGATTTCTCCCCGGAAACCCCGGCCAGGTAGGCCAGCCCGCCATCGCCAATAAGCCCCGCTTCAAACCCGGAACTGTTGTCGGTGACAGAAGCCCCCAGGGGCGGGTGGCTGCCGTCGGCCAGACGGATCACCGCCATCAGACGTTCACCTTTGATCGCACGAATTTTGCGAAAACCAATCGCCCCTTCTGTCAGTGTCTTACTGACCACCGAGCTGTACACCTCTACGTCATCCGGTAAATGGTTCACATCGACGCGGATATCGGAGGTCTGATAGCTGGATACGCCGTTCACCACGGCGATGCCGTAATCATTGGTGACCGACGCACCGTCGCTGATTGGAATACCTTTTACGCCGGTGGACACCATCATTCGCGGTTCACTGCCCGCGCTGCTCTGGTGCAACGCCGCGCCAGCCGCCGTCGCCGTCATCGAGCCATACCAGTTGGCGTTCACCGACCGGTAATCGTTATTTTTGACGCTGCCGTTCACACCAAACTGGCCGTAAGGCGACATGTGCTGATAGTTGGCGCGGAAGACACCATCGCCTTTTTGCAGATCAGGGCTGCTACCCCCTGCGCCGACGCGCCAGGTGTTATTTGGATCCTGACTGTTGTAATACGACGCGGTTTGCGAGAAACCGCCCTGCGAATCTTGTTGTGCGTCGTAGCTGACCTGTTGCCCGGAAGAGAGCGGCAGGCTGAATGACAGGAACATCTGGTTTTCATCGGTATCCCGGTATTTCAGCTTACTGGCCGAGAAGGTGGCTGAAATACCGGTGAAGCGTCCGATATCAAAAATTTTGCTCACCGACACGCTGTAGTTGTTGCTTGGATTTTCGTTCCAGTAAACCTTGTGCGTGGCTGACAGATACAGGGTGATCGCCGGCCACGGCAGATACTGGTTGGCAGTCACGGTGTAGGTTTGTTTATCGTCGCGGGAATGGCCGTCGCCATTCACTTTGTCGAGATACTGACTGAACGACATGAAGGTTTTTTCAGTAAAACGATAGCCGGCAAAGGTGATCTGGCTGCCAGTGGAATCAAAACGCTTCGAATAGTTAGCGCGATAACTGAAACCCGTCTGCCTGCCCGCCACCGGAACCGTTGCCGATGAACGCGTCACGTCGAAAGACACTGCGCCCAGTTTTTGCAGATTTTGCCCGACGCCCAGTGCCTGCGCCTGATAATTACCGGTGGTCGAAATCAGCCCGCCGTACAACGAGAAATCATTCAACGCGCCCCACGACATTTCACCGCTGTAAAAGCCTGGCTGTAAAACGCGGTTATTGTTGCCGGTTGTCGGTTTGCCCATCGCGGTCTTGAAGCGCACCTGGCCCTTACGGGTCAGGAACGGAATGGTCGCGGTCGTCACCTGATAGGTTGTGACGCTGCCATTTTCCTCTTCAATCTTTACGTCCAGCGCGCCCTGCACAGCTTCTGTCAGATCCTGAACCACGAACGGCCCCGGAGAAACGTTCGTCTGATAAATCACACGGCCATTCTGACTGATACTCACTTTGGCGTTGGTTTTTGCAATACCCGTGACCTGCGGTGCATAACCGCGCAGGGATGGCGGCAGCATTCGCTGATCGCTGTTCACAGAAGCCCCGATAAAACGAAATGAATCAAAGATATCGGAATTGAAATAAGTCTGGCCGGCGGTGAGACGCGCACCAATGGAAGGCAGCGCGCGAAACAGGTAGGTCTGCGTCCAGGTAAATTTATCGTTAGCCGGGCTGCCAGAGGTGCGTGAGGCTGAATATTGATAATCCGCGCGTGCCCGCCACGGCCCCAGATTGAAACCGGTGGTCCCGTAACTGCTGACGCTGGTCGAGCTGTCTCCTTGCTGTGGCATATATTTACTGCCCAGCAGGTTGTAATCGAGTAACGCGCCATTCACGCCCTCATCCCATTGCGAGGGTGGCACCCAGTTTTCATCATGAAAGGTTAACCAGGCCTGCGGAATGCTGATATTCAGCGTTTGTTTTTCCTGATCGTAACGCGCAGTCACTTCCTTCTGCTGATCCAGAGAAGTGCACTGGCCCTGATGCCAGAGTGTAAGTTTTTCCCGCGCAGCCGGGGTCAGATCGAATTTATCGACCAGTGATGGCGGTATGCACAAACGGCTGTTCTGGTTGTTAACAGAACTATCGTCTGTCGGAATATATTTTATGAGGCTTTGATCGCCCAGGGTACGGCCGTTCAATACCACATCTAACAGGTATTCTCCGGGGGCGATGTAATTTGCAGTCTGAAAGCGTGAGAGATCGACATTATTACGATCAGCAGAATCAATAAAGTTAACGTTAAACTCTACCGCGAAGCTTTTGATTGAAATAAGGCATCCTGAGAAGAGGAAAATACACCCTGAAGTGATCCTCTTTACTGCTGACGCTCTGTCCAAGGCAAACAACATAATTACGCCACTTTTTTATTTTTATAGATCCAGCACGGAACCCCGATGCACCTGAAAATAAAGGGGAGAAAACTCCCCTTAATAAAAAAGACGATTACTTATAATTCAGCGCGTAAGTAGCCTGAGAAACGATCGTACCGGTTGAAACCGGCTGAGTATTCGCTTCCACACGCGCAGCAAAGACCAGCTCGTTGTTACCGGTGACCAGATTGATGTCTTTGGAGGTATCACCCACTTTCAGCAAGTCACCGTTGGCATCAATTAAACGGATGCCCGCGCCTTTCGCGCTGCCAGTGTTTGCCAGCAATTCAGTGGCACTGCTGTCTGGCGTACCGGCAAAGGAAACCGCCACTTTAGACATAGCCGGATACTCAACTGAACCCGCGGTTTGCGCGGTCAGGTTACAATCTTGCAGATGGATGGTGTAGTTAACGTTCTGAGAATATTTATTACCGCTTTCTAATACTTTATTCGCGACCTGGCCCATATTGACATTAATGTCTTCATCGCCTGCAGCAATTGAGCATGGCGCATTAATCACGGTTCCGGTGAAATGAATACGGCCTGAGCCCTGGTCGGCACCCACAGGAGGCGTTCCGGTCGCATCTTCTGCAAAAGCTGAAGCAGAAATAAAGGCAGATAAAGCAATAATCAGTGTCTTGTTCTTGGCGTTAAACATAATTTGTCCTTGAGATTTTAACGGTAGTTATTAAGCCATAAGCTATTAAGCGATATTTTTCGCTGTACCGAAGAGAGCACCCCTCTCTTGCCAGATCAATATACTGATATTTGCTTTTTAACGTTATAATAATTTGCATAATGCAAATATTAAGAACTTTAGTCTTACATTAATATTTAAATCTCATCTTTATGAAGGGAAATTAACTTATAGGTAAAAATTATTAACATTAAATGTTACGCCATGAAGGCAAATCACTTCGGTTAATGTGTCAGATTAAGCTTTATTTAACCAAATATTTACTTTTAATCTAAATCATTTTCACTTTCTAACCGGCATTGATACATTTTTGGGGTCAGATGTCGGAAAAACCTTCATGCAGGTCAAAAAACTTTCTTGTCAGGAATATTCCCTATTTCGGCAGAGATCATATTCGGCTTCTTTCTTATTTCATTATTAATGCGACTTCATGAGTAAGGATATTTTTCAGCGGTTTTTACTGCCGCAGGCCATTAAAAGATCACGCTTATATTGTCTATTTATGTGGCATGTACCGCAGCGGCCTTGCCAATGTCTTGCCGGTTTAGCGCGACTTGCGTGATCTGACACCCAAAAAGCAAACAAAGGCCTGACGCAAACTACACTTAACCTTTGATTGACATATCATTAACAAATCAAAGGAGAAAAACCATGAGCCATGTTTACAAGCATCCTATTCCTGCCTCTGTTGCAGAACGTACCCTGATCACACCTGAGAAATATCAGCAGTTTTATCAACAGTCTGTAGAAGATCCGCAGGCATTCTGGGGAGAACAGGCGAAAGTTCTCGACTGGATTAAACCTTTCACAAAAGTGAAGAACACCTCTTTCGCGCCGGGAAATATCGATATTCGCTGGTTTGAGGACGGTACTCTGAATCTCGCCGCCAACTGTCTGGATCGTCATCTGGCAGAGAAAGGCGATCAGACCGCATTAATCTGGGAAGGCGATGACCCCAACGCTGAAAATAAGCACGTCACCTACAAACAACTGCATCATGACGTCTGTCAGTTCGCGAATGTGCTGAAAAATCTGGGCGTTAAGAAAGGCGACGTCGTGGCTATCTATATGCCTATGGTGCCGGAAGCGGCGGTGGCAATGCTGGCTTGTGCCCGTATTGGTGCCGTGCATTCTGTGATTTTTGCGGGCTTCTCACCGGAAGCCGTGGCGGGACGCATTGTAGATTCAAGCGCTAAAGTCGTGATCACTGCGGATGAAGGTCTGCGTGCAGGCAGAACCATTCCGCTGAAACAAAACGTAGATGACGCTCTGAAAAATCCTTCCGTCACGACGGTGACTCACTCCGTTATTTTCAAACGCACCGGCAAACAGGGTGAATGGAAGGAAGGACGTGATATCTGGTGGCATGACGCGATCTCAGGCGTCCCGGCAGACTGCCCGGCCGAAGAAATGAATGCCGAAGACCCGCTCTTCATCCTCTATACCTCAGGTTCCACCGGCAAACCGAAAGGCGTACTGCATACCACCGGCGGTTACCTTGTTTATGCCGCACTGACCTTCAGGTACACCTTTGACTACCATGACGGCGACATTTACTGGTGTACCGCTGATGTCGGCTGGGTAACCGGCCACAGCTATTTACTCTATGGCCCGCTGGCCTGTGGGGCGATAAGCCTGATGTTCGAAGGAGTGCCAAATTATCCGACACCGGCGCGCATGGCGCAGGTTATTGATAAACATAAAGTGAATATTCTTTATACCGCACCCACGGCAATTCGTGCACTGATGGCTGAAGGGGATAAAGCTATTGAAGGCACCAGCCGCGAATCGCTGAGGATCATGGGCTCCGTCGGGGAACCGATCAATCCGGAGGCCTGGGAGTGGTATTACAAAACTATCGGGAACAGTAAGTGCCCGATTGTCGATACCTGGTGGCAAACCGAAACCGGCGGATTCATGATCACGCCGTTGCCTGGTGCGACTGAACTGAAAGCCGGTTCCGCCACGCGTCCTTTCTTCGGCGTACAACCTGCGCTGGTGGATAACGAGGGCGTGCCTCAGGAAGGCGCTTGCGAAGGCAATCTGGTGATCACCGATTCATGGCCTGGTCAGGCACGCACTCTGTTTGGTGACCATGAACGCTTCGAGCAAACCTACTTTTCCACTTTCAAAAACATGTATTTCAGCGGAGATGGTGCCCGCCGTGATGAAGACGGTTACTACTGGATAACCGGCCGCGTGGATGATGTTCTGAACATTTCTGGCCACCGTTTGGGCACGGCAGAGATTGAATCTGCGCTTGTTTCTCATCCTAAAATTGCAGAAGCCGCAGTTGTTGGCATCCCGCACAGCATTAAAGGTCAGGCAATTTACGCTTACATCACGCTGAATCATGGCGAAGAACCTTCCCCTGAGCTGTATACGGAAGTCAGAAACTGGGTGCGAAAGGAGATTGGTTCGATTGCCACCCCGGACATTCTTCACTGGACGGATTCTTTACCAAAAACCCGTTCCGGCAAAATTATGCGACGTATTCTGCGCAAAATTGCAGCCGGTGACACAAGCAATCTGGGAGATACCTCAACGCTGGCGGATCCGGGCGTTGTCGAGAAACTGTTGGAAGAAAAACAATCAATGAAAGTGCCGTCGTAATTTTCACCGCCCTGGCGCGGTGAACTCTATCAATGCCTCAAAGGAGTCACTGAGATGAATGATCTCATTTATCAGAGAGTTGTAAGTAATCCGCGTTTCAGGGAGCTGGTGCAAAAGCGCAGCCGTTTTGCCTGGCTGCTTTCAGGTATTACCCTGGTCATGTACGTCGCCTTTATTTTATTGATCGCATTCGACCCGCAATGGCTGGGAACGCCCTTGTATGAAGGGGCCACCATTACGCGGGGCATTCCTGTCGGCGTCGGATTGATTGTGATTTCTTTCATACTCACCGGTATTTATGTTATTCGCGCAAATGGTGAATTTGACCGGCTGACAGCAGACATCGTCCGCGAGGTGCAGCCATGAGTGCTCGCCGTGGTTCCCTGCTTCTGTTGTTATCTCTGACCTTTCCTTTTAGCGTATTCGCTGCAGAAGGTATTTCCGGCGAAGTGAAGGCTCAGCCTCTCAATATTGAAGCGATTGTGATGTTCCTGCTCTTCGTTGGCGCCACGCTGTACATCACCTATTGGGCCTCCAAACGAACCCGTTCTCGTCAGGATTATTACACTGCAGGCGGTAAGATCACCGGGTTGCAGAACGGTATGGCAATTGCCGGGGACTTTATGTCTGCGGCTTCTTTCCTCGGGATCTCCGCGCTGGTGTATACCTCAGGTTACGACGGATTAATTTACTCCATCGGTTTCCTGATTGGCTGGCCGATCATTTTGTTCCTGATCGCCGAACGTCTGCGTAATTTGGGCAAATATACCTTCGCAGATGTGGCATCTTACCGCCTTAAACAGAAGCCTATCCGCGTACTTTCTGCCTGCGGTTCACTGGTTGTCGTCGCTCTGTATTTGATTGCTCAGATGGTGGGTGCCGGTAAGTTAATTCAACTCCTGTTCGGCCTGAACTATCACGTGGCTGTCGTGCTGGTTGGGATCCTGATGGTGCTCTACGTCCTCTTCGGCGGCATGCTGGCAACCACATGGGTTCAGATCATCAAAGCGATCCTGCTGTTAGCCGGTGCCACATTTATGGCCGTCATGGTCATGAAGTCCGTCAACTTTAACTTCAATACGCTCTTCACCCAGGCGGTCGCAGCCCATCCGAAAGGTATCGCGATCATGAGCCCTGGAGGGCTAGTCTCTGATCCCATATCGGCATTGTCGCTGGGTCTTGCGCTGATGTTCGGGACCGCAGGTCTGCCACACATTTTAATGCGTTTCTTCACCGTTAACGACGCCAAAGAAGCCCGTAAAAGCGTGTTCTATGCCACTGGATTTATTGGGTATTTTTACATTCTGACCTTCATTATTGGCTTTGGTGCGATAGTGCTGGTGGGGTCTAATCCGGCTTTCAAAGATGCAAGCGGCATCTTGCTTGGCGGGAACAACATGGCCGCTGTGCATCTGGCAGATGCCGTCGGTGGTAGCTTCTTCCTCGGCTTTATCTCTGCTGTCGCATTCGCCACGATCCTGGCGGTAGTCGCCGGCTTAACGCTGGCAGGTGCTTCAGCGGTATCTCATGACCTCTATGCGAGCGTAATCAAAGACGGTAAAGCAACGGAGAAAGATGAATTACGTGTGTCGAAAGTAACCGTGATTATTCTGGGTATTGTCGCTATCGGATTGGGTATTTTGTTTGAAAAACAAAATATTGCCTTCATGGTGGGATTAGCATTCTCGATTGCAGCAAGTTGCAACTTCCCGATCATCATACTCTCGATGTATTGGGCGAAACTGACAACGCGTGGAGCAATGGTTGGGGGATGGCTCGGATTACTGACGGCAGTGATCCTGATGATTCTTGGACCTACGATTTGGGTACAGATTTTGGGACATGCGAAACCAATTTATCCTTATGAGTATCCGGCATTGTTCTCCATGATCGTTGCATTTGTCGGCACCTGGTTCTTCTCGATCACCGATAATTCTCTGGAAGGACAGAAAGAAAGGGAGCGTTTTTATCCTCAATTTGTTCGTTCACAGACCGGGATCGGCATATCACAAAGCTCTAATCACTGATTTATGCTTAATAAGCGGTAAAAATACAAAAGGCCACCGACAAGGTGGCCTTTTATTTACAGATATATCTTCAACTTCCACACACTAAAAACTGCAAGTCATGGCAGAGCTTTCTCAT
>NZ_JAFMOX010000046.1 GCF_019049655.1 Rahnella rivi | reverse complement strand
CATCTAAATCTCATTGATTCTCAATTCGTCGAAATACCTCGTTCAGATCAAAACAATTAGAAAAAAAACCCGTTAAAAATCGTGGTTTTTTAACATTTCGCCCTTTTAGCCCCATTCTGCTACTTATCACTCGCCGCAAAAGATGTTAAAATTGACCCATATCAATATTGCCTGAGTGACTCTTATGATCCCGGAAAAGCGTATTATTCGACGTATCCAATCTGGTGGCTGTGCGATCCATTGTCAGGACTGTAGCATTAGTCAGCTTTGCATTCCTTTCACGCTGAACGAGCATGAACTCGACCAGCTCGACAACATCATCGAAAGGAAAAAACCGATTCAAAAAGGCCAGGCACTGTTCAAAGCTGGCGATGAATTGAAATCCCTTTACGCCATCCGTTCCGGCACCATCAAGAGCTACACCATCACCGAACAAGGTGACGAGCAAATCACCGGTTTCCATCTGGCAGGTGATTTAGTCGGCTTTGATGCGATCGGCGGTTTGCAGCACCCGAGTTTCGCACAGGCTCTGGAAACTTCCATGGTGTGTGAAATCCCGTTTGAGACACTTGATGATCTCTCCGGGAAAATGCCGAATCTGCGCCAGCAAATGATGCGTCTGATGAGCGGTGAGATCAAAGGCGACCAGGATATGATCCTGCTGTTGTCGAAGAAAAATGCCGAAGAACGTCTGGCTGCTTTCATCTACAACCTCTCCCGCCGTTTCGCACAGCGTGGTTTCTCTCAGCGTGAATTCCGTCTGACCATGACCCGTGGCGACATCGGTAACTACCTCGGCCTGACCGTGGAAACCATCAGCCGCTTGTTAGGCCGTTTCCAGAAATCAGAAATGCTGAGTGTGAAAGGGAAATACATCACCATTGAGAATCATGAAATGCTTTCTCAATTAGCCGGTCAGTCTGCTCCCGTCTCTGCTTAAATTTTTGTGTCGGATCATCAGTGAATAATTTGTTGATCCGACTCAATTTCTCCGCTGTCCGATTGCTTAATCTTGGTTTACTCTGTACTTAATACAGTGAAATGCTGTTCTCTCACAGGTGTTAAGGAGTCCCCATGGCTAAGTATCAGAATTTACTCGTTGCTATAGACCCCAATCAGGATGATCAACCCGCACTGCGACGCGCCGTTTATCTGGTGCAGCGTAACGGTGGACGGATCAAAGCTTTCCTGTCTATTTATGATTTCTCCTATGAGATGACCACCATGCTGTCGCCTGATGAACGGACGAGCATGCGACAAAGTGTGATCAACGAGCGGGCGGAATGGATTAAAGAGCAGTGCCGCTACTACATTGAGGCCGGTATCCAGATTGAAGTTAAAGTGGTCTGGCATAACAAACCCTTTGAAGCGATTATTCAGGAAGTCATTTCTGCCCAGCACGACCTGCTGTTAAAAATGGCTCATCAGCACGACCGCCTCGAATCCGTTATCTTCACCCCTACTGACTGGAATTTGCTGCGTAAGTGCCCGTGTCCGGTGTGGATGGTGAAAGACCAGCCGTGGCCAGAAGGCGGTAAAGCCGTCGTCGCGGTGAACCTTTCCAGCGAAGAGCCCTACCACGATCCGCTTAATATCAAACTGGTGAAAGAAAGTATCGAACTGGCCTCTCACGTTAATCAGACGGAAGTCCATCTGGTCGGCGCATACCCTGTCACACCGATCAATATCGCCATTGAACTGCCGGACTTTGATCCCAGCGTTTACAACGACGCCATCCGTGGTCAGCATCTGATTGCCATGAAAGCGTTACGGCAGAAATTCCAAATTGATGAAAAATTCACTCACGTAGAAAAAGGCCTGCCGGAAGAAGTTATCCCCGATTTGGCTGAACATTTGCAAGCCGGTGTGGTGGTGTTGGGCGCGATTGGCCGTACTGGTCTGTCAGCCGCGTTTCTCGGTAATACCACTGAACAGGTGATCGACCATCTTAAATGCGATTTGCTGGCGATTAAACCTGATGATTTCGAATGCCCGATCACGCAGGACGATGATGAAGAGGACGACGACGAGTAACTTCAAAGCCGCCGGGGTTCCACAAAAAATAAAGGCCAGTCATATGACTGGCCTTTTTCATTACTGTTAACGATAGAACTGATAACAATCAGAGCGCGCGAAGGATCTTCTCAACGCTTTCTTTTGCATCGCCAAACAGCATCTGCGTATTTTCTTTGAAGAACAGCGGGTTCTGTACGCCGGCATAACCGGTGTTCATAGAACGTTTGAACACGATCACGTTCTGCGCTTTCCACACTTCCAGCACCGGCATGCCGGCGATCGGGCTGCGCGGATCTTCCTGCGCTGCCGGGTTCACGGTGTCATTGGCACCGATAACCAGCACCACGTCGGTATCGCTGAAATCATCATTGATTTCATCCATTTCCAGCACGATGTCATACGGCACTTTCGCTTCTGCCAGCAGAACGTTCATGTGGCCCGGCAAGCGCCCTGCAACAGGGTGAATACCGAAACGCACTTTAATGCCCTTCGCACGCAGTTTCGCTGTGATGTCGTGAACCGGATACTGAGCCTGAGCCACCGCCATGCCGTAGCCAGGGGTGATGATCACTGAGCTGGCGTTTTTCAGCATGTCTGCCACATCTTCCGCGCTCGCTTCGTGATACTCGCCCATCTCTTCAGCATTGCCGGTTGATGAACCGTCCGTGCCGAAGCCGCCTGCAATCACGCTGATGAACGAACGGTTCATCGCTTTACACATGATATAAGACAGGATCGCACCGGAGGAACCGACCAGCGCACCGGTCACGATCAGCAGGTCGTTGCTGAGCATAAAGCCCGCCGCCGCTGCTGCCCAACCGGAATACGAGTTCAGCATGGACACCACAACCGGCATGTCCGCGCCGCCAATCGACGACACCAGATGCCAGCCGAAGCCGAGTGCAATGAGAGTCATGATCAGCAGAGCCAGCACTTGCAGACCCACGCTTTCGGTACGCACGAACGTCACCATCAGCAGGAAAGACACCACCAGCGCAGCCAGATTCAATTTATGACGATGTGGCAACGCCAGCGGTTTGGAAGAGATAATTCCGCGCAGTTTGCCAAAAGCCACGATTGAACCGGTGAACGTCACCGCACCGATGAAGATACCGAGAAAGACCTCCGTCAGATGGATATTTTCCATCACGCCTTCCATTGGCACTGAACCGTGATCCAGATAGCTGTTAAAGCCAACCAGAACCGCAGCCAGACCGACGAAGCTGTGCAGAATCGCCACCAGTTCCGGCATTTCAGTCATTTCGACTTTGCGCGCCAGATAAACACCGATTGCGCCACCGATCACCATCGCAACGATGATCCAGCCAACGTTACCGGAGTCAGGGCCGAGAATGGTCGCGATTAACGCGATCGCCATCCCGGTAACACCGAAGATGTTCCCCTGTTTTGACGTTTCATGTTTAGAGAGCCCCGCAAGGCTGCAAATAAACAGAATAGCGGCAACAATATATGCTGCTGTAACTAAACCCCCAGACATATGCTACCCCTTAATTCTTACGAAACATCTTCAGCATGCGCTGAGTGACGGTGAATCCGCCAAAAATATTGATACTGGCGATCAGTACGGCAATAAAGGACAGGAAGCTGACCCAGCCGCCGTGACCGATTTGCAGCACTGCGCCCACCACGATGATCCCGGAAATGGCGTTCGTGACCGACATCAGCGGTGTATGCAGGGCATGGCTGACGTTCCAGACCACGTAGTAACCCACCACGCAGGACAGCGCAAACACGGTGAAGTGAGACAGGAACTCTTTCGGCGCAACGTTCGCCAGCCAGCCAAACAGCACAATGGCCACAGCCATAATGATGAACTTGGTCCACGGAGAGGCCGGTTTGGCTTCCACTTTGGCGACAGGTTCTGCGGCTTTCGCCGCCTGAGGTTGCGCAGACACCTGAATGGCTGGCGCAGGCCAGGTCACTTCACCGGCTTTCACAACGGTCACGCCGCGAACAACGGTATCTTCGAAATCGATCTCGATTTCACCGTTTTTCTCTTTGCACAGCAGTTTCAGCAGGTTGACCAGGTTGGTTCCGTAAAGCTGGGAGGATTGCGTCGGCAGACGGCTGGGTAAGTCGGTATAACCGATGATCTTCACACCGTTTTCTGTCGTGGTGATTTTATCCGCCACGGTCAGTTCACAGTTACCGCCCGTCTGGGCCGCCAGATCGACGATCACACTGCCCGGCTTCATGGAAGCCACCATGTCTTTGGTGATGAGCTTCGGTGCAGGACGGCCAGGGATCAGCGCGGTGGTCACGATGATATCCACTTCTTCAGCCTGAGCGGCAAACAGCGCCATTTCTGCTTTGATGAAGGCTTCTGACATGACTTTGGCATAACCGTCGCCGCTGCCTGCTTCCTCTTCAAAATCGAGTTCGAGGAACTCTGCGCCCATGCTCTGAACCTGCTCTTTCACTTCAGGGCGGGTATCAAAAGCACGAACAATGGCACCGAGACTGCCTGCTGCGCCGATGGCAGCCAGGCCAGCCACGCCGGCACCGATAATCATCACTTTGGCCGGTGGCACTTTACCGGCGGCGGTGATCTGCCCGGTGAAGAAACGACCGAATTCGTGAGCGGCTTCGACGATCGCACGGTAACCGGCGATGTTAGCCATAGAACTCAGGGCATCCAGAGATTGTGCGCGGGAAATACGCGGCACGGAATCCATTGCCATGGCGGTGACCTGACGGTCAGCCAGTTTCTGAATAAGCTCAGGGTTCTGTGCAGGCCAGATAAAGCTGACCAGCGTGGTACCTGCCTGTAATTTATCGATTTCGTCGTTTTCAGGTGCATTCACCTTTAAAACGATATCTGAATGCCACACTTCTTCGCCGCTGACCACAGACGCACCCGCTTGTTCATAAGCGGCGTCCTCAAAGCTGGCTAACTTCCCGGCACCTTGTTCGATAGCGACCGTAAAGCCGAGTTTCAGCAACTGCTCCACCGTTTTCGGTGTGGCTGCGACTCTGGCTTCATTGGTCAACCGCTCTCTTGGTACACCAATACGCATAGTATTCCCTTCACCCTTTTCATTGATGATTTGTGTCATCGTCATAACATTTTATTTACCAGCCTGCTGGCTTATGAAGAACGCCGGAGAGTATTTTTTCAGGCTGGTTATAACCTACTGAATATCTAATCAATAATCTACGTATCGCAGCGATAGTCAGGTAATTAATAATAAAAAAATTGATATGGGCCGCAAACCTGCTGCAAACCCAGAGAAACACGTGTTTAATTCTCTTTAATACGCCAGTGAAACCAGATCTATCACTCTGCCCTTCACGCTTGCAGACCGCGCCGGATGGGCATAAAAGTTAGAAAATAGTGAATAATTAACATTAATTTCACTACTTGGATTATTCCTTAAACTTATATAAGTTATGGTCAGCAAAAAAAGAACCGTGTCACCGCGTTGACGCTCGCATAATTGCCATAAATTACTGAGACACTCAGCATTGTTACATGCAATAATCGGCCGCTAACCTGTTACACATCAAGAATTCAGCACGTTTCAACATTACTGCGCAAGGTGAAAGGATTTTTTATGAAGCTGACAAAAACGATCATCGTATCGGCCCTGTTTTCTGTTTCTGCGCTGTCTGCTGCTCACGCCGCGCAGGAAATAAGCCCGCAGAAAGCAGCAGCCATCAAACCCTTTGATCGCATTGTTATTTCCGGGCGTTTTAACACGCTTGGCGATGCGGCTGATGCCGTATCACGCCGCGCCGATACACTGGGCGCGGATTATTTCTATATTCAGGACACCAACTCTTCTAACAATAGCGGCAACTGGCGCGTCGTTGCAGATATCTATAAAAAAGATGCGCCAGAAGTGAGCAAGAACACAAATTACCGTGTGATCAACGGCGTGGTCGAGCTGCCTAAAGATGTGGCCTATCAGCTTGAGCCTTTCGACACCGTGACAGTCAGCGGTTTTTATCGCAGCCAGCCAGACGTAAATGATGCCATCACTAAAGCAGCGAAAGACAAGGGGGCTTACTCCTTCTTCATCGTTCGCCAGATTGATGCCAACAGCGGCGGCAACCAGTACATCACCGCGTTCATCTACAAAAAAGATGCCGCGAAACGTGTTGTTCAGGATCCGGATGCTATCCCTGCAGATTCTGAAGCAGGTAAAGCCGCACTGGCCGCCGGTGGCGCAGCCGCGAAGAAAGTAGAAATCCCTGGCGTTGCGTCTTCAGGCAGCCCAAGCCGCGAAGTGGGTCGTTTCTTTGAAACCCAGACGTCTACCGGTAAACGTTACACTGTCACCGCGACCAACGGTGCCAAAATTCAGGAAGTGAACGACGTTACCGCAGCACAGATGGTTCCGTTTGATTCCGCTACCTTCACCGGGCACTTCAACAGCACGACGGATGTTTCGCAGGAAGTTGCGAACCGTGCTGCGGCGAAAGGTGCCAAGTTCTACCACATTACCCGCCAGTGGCAGAACAAGAGCGGTGGTAACCTGACCGTGAGCGCTGACTTCTTCAAATAAGTCTGACGTCAGCACACAGCAAAAAGGCAGCTATTGATAGCTGCCTTTTTTTATACCTCATTGTGCGACACGGACGTGATGCCGATGCCGGGCCATTACTCGCCCCAGGTTCTTTCCAGCACGTTGATCCAGTTTTTGTAGCAAATCTTCTCGAGCAATGCCTGCCCGTACCCTGCTTTCCTTAATGCCTCCACCAGCACCGGCAGACCACCAACGTCAGACATAAACGGCGCCATTGACGCACCATCGAAATCTGAACCAAAGCCCACCCCATCCTCACCCAGATGTTCCACCAGATAATCCACGTGTCGCACCATGATCTCGGTGCCGGTGTCATCACTGCGTTTGCCATCTTCCCGCAGGAACGGCACAGCAAAGTTCAGCCCCACAAAACCCTGGCTCTCCCTGATTGCGCCGAGTTGTTTATCGGTCAGATTTCGCGATTGCGGACAAATGCTGAACGCATTGGAATGGCTGGCGACCAGCGGCGCATCACTGAGTTTCGCGACCTGCCAGAATCCTTTTTCGTTCAGATGCGAGAGGTCAATCATGATGCGTTTCTGATTACAGGCTTTAATCAGGCGGATGCCTGCATCGGTCAGGCCCGGCCCGATATCCGGCGAGGTCTGATATTTGAATGGCACACCGTGCCCGAAGATGTTCGGACGGCTCCACACCGGCCCCAGTGACCGCAATCCCATGCTGTACAACACGTCGAGATTGTAGAGATCGGCATCAATCGCTTCCGCGCCTTCAATATGCATAACCACAGCTAATGCGTGGTTATCGATTGAATGTCGAATATCCCGCGCCGTGCGACAAATTTTCACCTTTCCCTGTGACTGCTCTTCGATGCGCAACAGAAACGCCATCATGCCAAACGTGACGTCGCGTGCAAAATCGAAAGAAGGTGTCGGAGAAAAATCAGGATGTTTTTGAGTACCTTCCAGCAGAAATTGCGTATCCACCGAGCGATCGGGCACGGTCTTTGCAAGATCGACATCAGGAGTCGGTACCCAGGCGGCGAAAAGCCCGCCAGCAAAGCCTGCTTCACGGCAGCGAGGCAGATCCATTTGTCCGCTGGCCGGGCCCTGGAGGAATGCATGCTCAGGATTTTGACGATGTTCTGTCCAAAGTTGTAGCAAAACGTCGTTATGTCCATCAAAAACTGGCATGAGCTCTTCAGATCCGTGCGCTACGTTATTCATAAAAAAGGTCTACCTTTGATTGAGCGTGACTGAGACAACGGCGAGTTGCCCGCAGGAAGTGCACCACCAATGCGATGTTGCACTAAAGAGGAACAAGTCTGTCGTCATTCACATTAGATTTTTCGATATGAAACGTCGAAGGGTGCAAAGCAACGGTTTTTCATTTAAGCCAGTTGCCTGCGGTGAAGTCAAGGGTTTGCCACTGTAATATTTAATTTTACTTTTATATATCAACACGATGGGAGTAGTTATGGTTACCAGGCGTCAATTCGTTACCGGTTTTTCCGCAATACCCGCTTTGTCTTACCTGAAGTTTGATTCAGTGTTTGCTGCCACGCCAGCCTCGATACTGGTGATGGCTATCCAGCTCGACATCATTACCAGTCTGGATCCGCATGAAAGCTTCGAATCTGTTGGCAGTGAAATTACCGGCAATATGTATCAGCAACTGGTGAAACCAAAGCTGGCCTCCCCGGACGAAATCGAAGGCGATCTGGCCCTGTCCTGGACCGCGTCTGACGACAAAAAAACCTTCACCTTCAAACTGGATCCAAAAGCCAAATGGGCCGATGGCAAACCGGTCACCGCAGAAGATGCCGCGTTCTCCCTGCAACGTGTGGTGAAACTCGACAAGAGCCCGGCCTATATCATCAATCAGTTTGGCTACACCAAAGATAACGTAGACAGCATGGTCACCGCGCCTGATGCCGAAACGCTGGTGATCAAAACCGCTGAACCTGCGTCTGAATCTTTCCTGCTCTACTGCCTGACCGCCAACGTCGGCAGCATCGTGCAGAAATCGGCCTGTCTGGCGAATCAGGCAGGTGACGATTTGGGCAACGCCTGGCTGAAGAAAAACAGTGCCGGTTCAGGTGCTTTCAAGCTGCGCGACTGGAAAGTCAGCGAATCCGTCATTCTTGAAAGCAATAAAAACAACCCGCACGCGGGTAACATCCAGCGCATCATCATGCGTCACATCGTCGATCCTTCTGCGCAACTGCTGATGTTGCAAAAAGGTGATGTGGATATCGCACGCAACCTGACTACAGAACAGCTGCGTCCGCTGATGAACGACAAAAACTTCACCCTGGTGCGCAAAGGTATCGCCGGCACTTACATGCTTTCTGCTAACACGGCGCACCCGAACCTGGCTAAACCGCAGGTCTGGCAGGCGCTTAAGTGGGCCGTAGATTACGAAAACATTCAGCAGCACATCGTGCCGCTGACGCACAAAATCCATCAAAGTTTCCTGCCTGAAGGTTTCCCGGCGGCGGTGAACACCATTATGTACAAACGTGATGTTGCTAAAGCGAAAGCCCTGCTGGCCGAAGCCGGTTTCCCGAACGGATTTGAAATCACGCTGGATCACTACTCCGCTTCACCTTCCTCAGACATCGTGCAGGCTTTGCAGTCGAACCTCGCCGAAGTGGGCATCAAAGTGACCTTACTGGCCGCCGAGAGCCGTCAGGTGCTGACCAAGATGCGTGCGCGTCAGCAGCAACTGGCACTGACCCAATGGGGCGCGGATTACTTTGATCCGAACTCAAATGCCGAAGCGTTCTGCAGCAACCCGGATAACACCGATGCTGCCAAGAGCCGCACGCTGGCGTGGCGTTGCAGCTGGCAGGACAAAAGCATTTCCGATCTCAGCACCAAAGCGCTGAAAGAGTCCGATCCGGCCACCCGAATCAAACTCTATGAAGAATTGCAGACCAGACATATGGAAAACAGCCCGTTTATCATCATGCTGCAACCGACCAATACCGCCGCCTGCCGTAATGTCATTTCCGGCGTGGCATTAACTGTCATGAACACCAGCCCTTACGAGAAGGTTGTGAAAGCGTGAGCAAGAGACTCAATGGCTATCTGAGTACCTGCATCAGCGTTTGTCTTACTTTGTTTGGTCTGTCGGTGGTGACGTTTTTTATCGGTCGCGTGATGCCGACAGATCCGGTTCTGGCTGCGGTTGGCGATAACGCCCCGCAGGCAGTCGTCGAACGGGTTCGTCATGAAATGGGGCTGGACCAGCCCCTCTGGTTGCAGTTCTTCCATTACATCAGTCAGGTGTTTCACGGTGACTTAGGCCGTTCCGCCCTGACCTCCAATCTGGTCACCACCGATATCGCCCGGTTCTTCCCCGCAACGCTCGAACTGGCCACGGCAGCGATCATTATCGCCGCCGTGATCGGCATTCCTCTGGGCGTCTGGGCTGCAACCCGTCAGGGCAGCTGGATCGATCAGACCATCCGTGTGGTATGTCTGGCCGGTCACTCGCTGCCGGTGTTTGTGCTGGCCCTGCTCAGCCTGCTGATTTTCTACTCGGTGCTCGGTATCGCGCCGGGGCCGGGACGTCAGGACATCATTTATCAGGACATGATCCCTCAGGTCACCGGATTGTTAACCGTGGACTCGCTGATTGCCGGGGACATGGGGGCGTTCCGCGATGCACTGGCGCACATGGCGCAACCGGTGCTGATCCTGGCGTATTTCAGCATGGCCTACATCACCCGCATGACCCGCACCTTTATGCTGAACGCGCTGAGCGGCGAGTATGTGATCACCGCCCGCGCCAAAGGGTTATCGGCGCAGCGTGTGATCTGGAAACATGCGTTTCCGACCGTCGGCGTTCAGCTCATCACCGTTCTGGCACTCACCTATGCCGGTTTGCTGGAAGGTGCGGTGGTCACTGAAAACGTCTTTTCCTGGCCGGGTCTTGGACAATATCTCACCGTCTCACTGATGAATGCGGATATGAACCCGGTGATCGGCTCCACGCTGCTGATCGGCGCGATATATGTGCTGCTCAACCTGCTGGCCGACCTTCTCTACCGACTATTGGATCCCCGCGTAAAATGACCTCACTCCCTGTTACATCGCCACCCCGCGCCGGTAGCCGCGTCTGGCTGCTGGCGGATACGCCGCTGACCCGCACGCAGGCCGTGTGGGGACGCCGTTACCGCATCTGGCTCGGCCTGCGCAAAAATCCACTCGCTGTCACCGGTCTTTTCACGGTGCTGATTGTTCTGCTGCTGTCCATTTTTGCGCCCTGGCTGACGCCGTATGATCCGGGTGCGCAGGATCTGGCGCACCGCTTAGCCAAGCCGTCCTCCCTGCACTGGCTGGGCACCGACGAGCTGGGCCGCGATACCCTGAGCCGGATTCTCTACGGCGGTCGCATCACGCTGGGCATGGTGATCATCGTTGTGGCGATCGTCGCTCCGCTCGGCCTGCTGATTGGCTGCGTGGCCGGTTATGCGGGCGGATGGGTAGATCGCCTGCTGATGCGCGTCACCGACATCTTCCTCGCCTTCCCGCGTCTGATTCTGGCGCTGGCCTTTGTCGCCGCACTGCGGCCGGGGATTGAAAGCGCCATTCTGGCCATCGCCCTCACCGCCTGGCCGCCGTATGCCCGTCTGGCGCGCGCGGAAACTATGCAGGTGCGCGGCACTGATTACATCGCCGCCTGCCGGCTGACCGGCGCAACGTCGGCCCGTATTGTACTGCGTCATATCATGCCGCTGTGCGTTCCGAGCCTGGTGGTGCGTATCACGCTCGACATGAGTTCCATCATTATCACCGCCGCCAGCCTGGGCTTTCTGGGCATGGGCGCACAGCCTCCGTCACCGGAATGGGGCGCGATGATTGCCACCGCCCGCCGGTTCCTGTTCAGCGAATGGTGGGTGCCGTTAATTCCGGCGATTGCCATTTTTGTGACATCTCTGGCGTTTAACTTCCTCGGCGACGGGCTGCGTGACGTTCTCGATCCTAAGGAGCAATGATGCTGGTTGATATCAAAGATCTGCACATTACGTTTAAAACCAACAGCGGCAGTTTTGATGCCGTGCGCGGCGTTTCTTTGTCGCTGGGTAAAGAAAAATTTGGCATCGTGGGCGAAAGCGGTTCAGGGAAATCCCTGACCGCCCGCTGCCTGATGAACCTGCTGCCTTCCAGCGCCCATTGCCGGGCCGAAACGCTCTCTTTCGATGGCATAGACCTGCGTCATGCCAGTGAAAAGCAGATGCGGCAAATTCGCGGTAAACGCGTGGGCTTTATTTTACAGGATCCGAAATACTCGCTGAATCCGGTGATGCCGGTGGGGAAACAGGTGGCGGAAGCCTGGCTGACTCACAAAGGCGGCACAAAAAAACAGGCGATGAACGCCGCCATCGAACTGCTCGATCAGGTGCGCATCCGTGATCCGCATAAAGTGGCCGAACGTTATGCGCATGAAGTGTCCGGCGGCATGGGCCAGCGCGTAATGATCGCGATGATGCTGGCGCCCGACCCCGAGCTGATGATTGCCGATGAACCCACCAGCGCGCTGGATGCCACGGTGCAGGCCGAGATTTTACGTCTGCTCGACGATCTGGTGTCCAGCCGGGGAATGGGGCTGATTCTGATCAGCCACGACCTGCCGCTGGTGTCAAAATTCTGCGACCGGGTGGCGGTGATGTATGCCGGACGCATTGTGGAAACCTTACAGGCCGGTGACTTACTCAACGCGCAGCATCCGTACACGCGCGGGCTGCTGGAATGCCTGCCGTCTCTGAAACATCCGCGGGACAGGCTGCCGGTGCTGGTACGTGATGAAGCATGGAAAACCTCATGACAGAACACGCCTCAACACACATTGATTTTTTCGATAACAGTAAGATTATCCTCAACAATCTGCGCATTGCGTTCGGCGATACCGAAGTGGTGAAAGGCGTCAGTTTCAGCGTCGCCCCCGGCGGATGTTTTGGCATTGTCGGTGAAAGCGGCTCGGGGAAATCGACCATTCTGCGCGCGCTGGCCGGGCTGAATCAGTCATGGTCCGGCGAAATGGTCATCGGCGGTGAAGACCAGACGCCCGTCCGGCAGAAGCGTTTTTTCCGCCGCGTGCAGATGGTTTTTCAGGATCCCTATGGCTCCCTGCATCCGCGCCAGACCATCGACCGTATTCTCAGCGAACCGCTGATCGTTCATGGCTTTCTGAATATTGAGAAGCGCATTGCCGACGCACTGAGCGAAGTCGGTCTGCCGCAGTCCGTGCGTTTTCGTTTCCCGCATCAGCTCTCCGGCGGGCAACGCCAGCGCGTGGCCATCGCCCGGGCAATGATTTCAGAACCGGAAATTTTACTGCTTGATGAGCCGACCTCGGCGCTGGACGTCTCGGTGCAGGCGGAAATCCTCAACCTGCTTTGCGACCTGCGTGAACGCCGCAACCTCACTTATATTCTGGTCAGCCACAATCTGGCGGTGGTAACGCACCTTTGCACCAGCATTGGCGTGATGATTGGTGGTGAAATGGTCGAGCTTCTGAGCGCAGACGATTTACGGACGGGCAACGTCAGCCATCCGCATACCGCAGAATTACGATCGTTGAGTCTCAGTTTAGAGGAACCCGAATAACCGTTTTCCCGCGGCACAGGTTCAGGTTTCACGAGCAGCTCCGGCTGCCCACTTTCTCACTGATAGACAGTTTGTGGAGACGCAAATGACCTCTGATTTACAGTGGCACGCCGCAGAAGCGACGGCTAAACGTATTACCGGTAACTGGAATAAACCCGGCGAACCGGGCGGCGCCATCACCCTCTTCGACAGTAAAACCCTGCGCGGTTTTGCCACCGGCGGCCTGGAAAACCTCACCACCACAACCCCTTTCAGCATTGACTCCGTTGTCCGCTACGCCTCGGTCACCAAACATATTTTCGCCACACTGGCGTTGCTGAAAAGCGATGCCGGTCTTTCGGTGAATGACCCTCTTGGCAAGCATTTACCTCAGCTGAAAGCCCCGATGGCTCAGGTGACGATAGGTCAGGCACTGGACATGACCGGCGGTCTGCCGGATGTCCGTGAAACCCTTTCGCTGCTTGGCGTGTCGGTTTACAACGTCAGCGACGCAGAAGCGATCATGACGTTTCTGGCACAAGATGGCGCGCTGAATTTCCCGGCCGGCAGCGAGATTTCCTACAGCAACACCGGCTACCGGCTGGTGGAAGAAATCCTCAAACAGAAAGGCATCTTGTTTGAAGATCTGCTGCAAAAGCATATCGCGCAACCGCTGGACATCGCGCTTCACGCGCCGGAAACCTGGTTCGATATTGTGCCCGGCCTGGCACCGGGTTACTGGCTGGACACCAGCGGCTGGAAAACCGCCCTCGCCGGTCTGCATCTTTCCGCTTCCGGCAGCCTGACCGGCAGCGTCCGTTCGCTTTCCGTCTGGTTGCAGAGCCTGCTTTCGCAAACCGGCCCCGGCGCGGGCGTATTAAACACCCTGACAGCGCAACGTTACCTGCACGGCGATATCCCTTCCGCTTACGGGCTGGGCACCACCTCGACGCAAATAGGACCGCATACGGTTTACGGGCACGGCGGTTCTCACGCCGGTTACAAAGCCTATTTCCTGCTGCATCCTGAGCGGGATGCAGGGGTCGCGCTGGTGTCCAACCGAGAAGACACCGCCGCGTACAGCCATGCGCTGGACGTCATGTCAGCGCTGTTAGACGCCCCGCTTCCTCCGCGCAGCCACGCTCTGCCTGACGGGCTGTATGCCAGCACGGCGGAACCTTACTGGCTGAAAGTCAGCAACGGCACGGCCAGTTATCTGGGTTCGGCAGATAATCTGTATCAGGGCGCAGACGCAGATGAAGCGATCACCCTTTCCGCGCATATGCCGATGCGCCTGCGCTGGGACGGTAAAGCCATTAAAGGAGAAATCGGCCATGCACCGCGTTACTTCACGCCGGTTGAGCCTAACGATTGCCTGAAAATGGTTCAGGGCCGCTGGTATCATCCGGCGTCAAAAGCGGCGTTTGATATTGAAGGCGATAAGTTCCTGATGGGTGTGGGGACATTGCGCGCCAGCGGTCAGCTGACGTCTCTGGGCGCGGGACGGTTGCTGGTCGAATTGCCCGACGGCCCGTGGAAAAAGAACTTCTGTCTGTACTTCCAGGGGTACAACGTGAAACTAATTTCTAACCGCAGCCGCGTTCTGAATTTCCGCCGTGATGAATGCCGCAGCAGCTGGCAGCCCCAGAGTTAACGACACCGGCCCAGTCCAAAACCTCCCGCTCAGGGAGGTTTTTTTTGTTAACCCGATCACATTGCATTAATACAAACGGATCATCTGGTTCATAAAAGCACAAAATGTTCACCCCTTATGTCATAAGGCCTGCCAGCCTGATTTGTGCATAATTCCCTCTCAAACCCGCCTGAAAATTAATTTCCTGCCGCAATCGTCACTTTTGCCGTTTTGTTAATTGAATTAACATCCGCGAAACAAAGAGCAATAACGCCCCAGTTAGTGTGGCAATAAGAAACACCTCTGAGTGTTCCGCCCGTTAACGTTACTGCTTTTTAATCTTTCTGATTTAACACGTTTATTTTTGAAATCTTATTCGAAAAATACGTCAAGCCATGTTTTTCTACTGCTACAAGGGATGAGTCTATGTCTGTTAAAAATATCACCGCACAAGCGTTGCTGTGTGCCAGCACGCTGTTATTTTCGGCCACTTCCGCCTTCGCCGCTGAACACCCGCAGCTGGATAACGCGCAGGCCGCCAACGTGATCGACAGTGTGAAATCCACTCTTGCGGAACAACACAGCACCGGTTGCGTGGCGGTTGTTGATGCATCTGGTTCATTACTGGCCTTCCAGCGCCTTGACGGTTCTCCGGCGGGGTGTGTGGATGCCTCGATCGGTAAAGCGCGCACGTCTGCGCTCTATCACGCCCCCTCATTGAAATTCATGCAACGCCTTGCCGGTGGCGAAACCACGGTGCTGGCGATCCCGCATGCTTTGCCGCTGGGTGGCGGATTCCCGCTGACACTTAACGGTGAAGTCGTGGGCGCAGTCGGTGTCAGCACACCGAAACAGGAAATCGATAACCAGTCTTCTGAGAAAGCGGCTGCCGTCCTGAAATAACGACGTAACACTCATAATAATTCGTTCACGGAACATCTCGTCATGATCAATCTTTCTCGTCGCCGGCTGGTTATCGGCACGGCGGGCGCACTGGCTGCGGGGATCGGCAGCCAGATACTTGGCGGCGGCGTCTTTGCCACCCTGGCGCATGCCGCCCCGCCACTGGCCTCGGCAGTGACTATGCCGGCCAGTTTTATGACACTTTCAGCACAGCTCACCGGCATGAACTCCCTTGAACCGCATCTGGCTCAGGCGCTTTACAGCTGGCTGCATCAGTCACAGCAAAATGCCCAACTTGATACTCAGCTCGATGCCCTTTCCGCACTGATCACCGCGCACAGCGGCGTGGTCGGTGATGATTTGCATCAGTTGCTGGCGCAGCAACCGGCCGACCTGGCGCAGTTGTATCAGCAGCTGGTCAGCGGCTGGTATCTCGGCGTGGTCGGTCAGCCCGGCAGCCAAAAATGTATCGGATTCGAAAATATCGTCAGCTATCAGTTGCTGAAAAATAACCTGCTGCCTCCGAGCTACGCACCGGGTGAACCGAATTTCTGGGTCAATAAACCTGCTGCTTCGCAACAATTTTCCACGGAGGTGATGGCTCATGGCTGATGCACTGAATGCAGATGTCGTTGTTATTGGCGCCGGTATTGCCGGTTCCCTTGCTGCACTGAAAATGGCGAAAGCCGGGGTTTCCGTGCTGATGCTGGATTCCGGACCGGTCATCAAACGCGATGAAGCGGTTGAATTGTTCCGCCAGTCACCGCTCAAAGGCGACTTCACCGAACCCTATCCGCCGAAGCCGTGGGCGCCGCAACCGAAATTCCAGCCAAAAGATAACAACTATCTGATCCAGAAGGGCCCGGATATTTATGCCGCCCAGTATCTGCGCGGCGTCGGTGGCACCACCTGGCACTGGGCCGGACAGGCGTTCCGCTTGCTGCCTAACGACATGAAGATCAAAACGCTTTACGGCGTGGGCCGCGACTGGCCGATCGGTTATGAGGATCTGGAACCCTATTACACCGAAGCCGAAATTCAGATGGGCGTTTCCGGTGACGATGCGCTGGATTCCCCGCGCTCGCAGCCCTATCCGTTGCCGGGCATTCCGCTGCCGTACGGGTTCGATCGCATCAGCAAACGCATCGCCAAACTCGGTTACGTGCTGGGGATCGGCCCGCAGGCGCGTAACAGCATTCCCTACGACGGCCGCCCGGCCTGCTGCGGTAACAACAACTGCATGCCGGTGTGCCCGATTGATGCGCAGTATCACGGTGGCATTTCCGCGCGCAAAGCCATCGACGCCGGTGTGCGGGTGATTGCCAACGCCGTGGTGTACAACATCGAAGCCAATGACAGCGGCGACATCGTCGCCGTGCATTATCTCGATGCCGATAAAGTGGCGCATAAAGTCACCGGCAAACGCTTCGTGCTGACCGCAAACGGCATCGAAAGCCCGAAACTGCTGCTGATGTCCACCAGCGATAAATACCCGAACGGCATTGCTAACAGCTCCGGCATGGTCGGCCGCAACCTGATGGATCATCCCGGCACCTCGGTGGAGTTTTATGCCGATGAACCGGTGTATTTTGGCCGCGGGCCGATGCGTCCGGGCAGTATCAATAACCTGCGCGACGGCGACTTCCGCAGCGACCGCTCGGCCTTACGTATCGACGTCGCCAACACGTCGCCGGTGCGTTATCTGACCGAGCGTCTGGTGCGTCAGGGCTATTACGGCAAAGCGCTGAACGACAAACTGACCTATCAGTCGGAGCGTTTTATTCAGCTGAAATGTCTGCTGGAAATGCTGCCGGAGCCGGAAAACCGTGTGGTTCTCAGCAAAACCGAAAAAGACGAATGGGGTATTCCGCGCCTCGAAGTGCACTACAAATTCCCGGAATACGTGCACCGCGGTTATGACCAGTCGATGCTTGATTTCCAGAAAATCGTCAAAGAAATGGGCGGCACTGAGGTGGTGTACAGCAAGCGTGGTGTGTACGACAACAACCAGCACATCACCGGCACCATGATCATGGGCAGCGATCCGCAGGATTCGGTGGTGGACGGCGACTGCCGTACGCACGATCACCCGAATCTGTTTATCGCCGGTACCGGCATTATGCCTTCCGCTTCAACGGTGAACTCCACGTTGTCGGGAACCGCTCTGGCATTGCGTATGGCTGATACGGTGCTGAAAAGCCTGGCCTGATTGATTTTCTGAGGACTGAGTAATGAAAATGAAATTCATGCTGGCGTTGCTGCCGTTACTGGTAGTGGCTGGCGCACGGGCTGATGACGCCGCGGGTCATACCGATCTAATCAAGCGCGGTGAATATCTGGCGACAGCCGGTGACTGTACCGCCTGCCATACCGCGCCGGGCGCGGATAAAACCGCGAAATTCGGCGGCGGTTATCCGCTGGCATCGCCTTTTGGCGTGATTTACGGCACCAATATTTCTTCTGACAAACAGTTTGGTATCGGCAACTGGACGGACGATGAATTCGTGCGCGCGGTGCGTGACGGTGTGGGCAAAGACGGCCAGCAACTTTATCCGGCCATGCCTTATGACTCTTTCACCAAAATGAAACGTGAAGATGTGCTGGCGATCAAAGCGTACCTGATGTCGCTGCCAGCGGTGAATTCCGCGGGGCCGCAAACGGATCTGTCATTTCCGTTCAACCAGCGCTGGGGCATGCGCGTGTGGAAGATGTTTAACTTTGACGAAGGCGAACTGAAAAACGATCCGTCAAAATCTGCTGACTGGAATCGCGGCGCGTATCTGGTGGAGGCACTGGAACACTGCGGCACCTGCCATACACCGCGCACGCTGACCATGGGCATGGACACGGACAAAGCGTTTTCGGGCGGGGATTTGGGCGCGTGGGTGGCCTTCAACATCACGCCGGATAAAAATGCCGGGATAGGCACCTGGTCGCAGCAGGATCTGGTGACTTACCTGAAAACGGGCTTTGTGGCCGGTAAGGCGTCGGCGTCCGGGGCGATGGCAGAAGCCATAGAGCACAGTTTGCAGCATCTTTCAGACAGCGACCTGAATGCCATCGCCACCTATATCCGGTCCGTCCCGGCCATCGGTGATGACAAACAGACAAAACCGCGTGATGCGTGGGGCCGTCAGAATCAGGATGTGTATCCCCTGCGTGCAGAGGGACTGACCATTGACCAGTCGGCGGCGGCACTCTTTAATGCCAGCTGCGCAGCCTGTCACGGCAAAGGCGGCGAAGGCAGCGGTGAAGGGTTCCATGCGTATCCGTCGCTGTTCAGTCATACCAGCACCGGTTCATACGACAGCCGTAATCAGGTGTCCGTTATCCTCAACGGCGTGCAGCGCCACATGGATAAAGGCGAAATCATGATGCCGTCGTTTGCCGATCAGCTTAATGACCAGCAGATTGCCACGCTGAGCAATTATGTCAGCACGCAGTTTGGTAATCCGGCGGGCGCGACGGTCACGGCAAAAGAGGTGGCGAAGATGCGTGAAGCCGCTGATTTGCCCTCTCCGCCAAAAATCGAAGAAGGCACGCAGAAATAATCTGTCAGGGTAAAATCAATTCAGGGAGCCGTGGTAAGGCTCCCTTTTACATTCCGGGATAATCTCGTTTAGCGCCCAGTGACGAAAGCGTCAGGATCGAACTGGCCACCACACGGTTTTTGCCCTGCCGTTTTGCCTCATATAAGGATAAATCAGCCAGTTTCAGCGACTTGCGGATAATCATACCCGGCAGGTAAAGGGATACTCCAAGTGACACCGTCACGTTAAGCACCCGTCCATCCTCGAGAATAATGGCGCAATCCTCCACTTCCTTACGGATGCGTTCGGCAATGGCCATGAGCGTGCCGGGGTCGCAGGTCGAGGTCATCACCAGAAACTCCTCACCGCCGTAACGCCCGGCGAAATCATCGCTGCGCGTCAGATGGCGTAATAACCGCCCCACTTCGGTCAGCACTCTGTCTCCGGCCAGATGACCAAAAGTGTCATTAACCTGTTTGAAGTTATCAATATCCAGCAAAATCAGTCCGCAGGCTTCGCGCTGTAACTGCCTCTGATCCAGCCAGTAATCGAGACTGGCACGGTTGTTTATCTGCGTCAGTTCATCGGTCGCCGCCTTCACGCGGATAGTGAAGACTTTGCCCATATAAATTTCTTTATAATTGAGGGCGTGATAACACAGGATCATGCAACCGGCAGAAATGAGCTGATAAACCAGCAGTTCTGACCAGGGAACCTGAATGCCATGAATGCTGGAAATTAACGCCAGCCGGAAAGCACCGATCAGGATAATGGTGATATACAGTTCTCGGTGTTTGCGCCTGCGCCAGACGCGGAATAAAAACAGCGTGCCAAGAATGATGGCGATAAACAGATTGTTCAGCGTAAACATGCCGTTGAACACAAAAGACACAATAAAACTGCACAGCCCGCTCAGCCAGCCGCCGAAAAACGTCACTAAAATCATCGGCAACATTTCAAGACTGAAAGATAAATCGTCGACCAGTACCAGACGATTACTGCGTAAATATAAGGCCGTCATCCCGGCCACCACGCCGAACACCACCCGCTTCCAGTGTGAGCCTTTGAAGGTAAAAGGTTCGCTGCGGCTCAGGAGAAAAAAGATGATCGACAGCGTGGCATAGGTAACACAAATATCCCCATACAAGCTTCTGAGCGATAAGATATCCGGCATAGATAAATGCGTCCCCTTACGGTTTTCCCTCCAGATTACGGGTTTTAACTTAAATATAGATGATCAATGCCCCGAAAGTTCCTCACCGTGAAATATAGCGGGACGTGTCACATTGTCGGGAATTAAACTGGCGCACAGACTACACACCAAAGGCCGTTCACTCCTTGATTTATATCTAGATACCCTCAGGCGAATCGGCGTAGGCTGAGTGCTTTCGGGTAAAGGAAGACCTGTGTTCTTTTCAATCCTTTTTCGTCAGGTGGTTTACGTCGTATGAATACCTCAGGAAGTCGCCGTGTCAGGCTGTTCAGTGCGCTGATTGAAGCCTGTATCCTTGAAAAATACTCTCTCCCGCGTTTACTTAAAGACGCCATTGCCGGTGTCACCGTCGGGATCATCGCGATCCCGCTTGCCATGGCGCTGGCGATTGCCAGCGGTGTGCCGCCGCAGTACGGGCTTTATACGTCAGCTATCGCAGGGATTGTGATCGCCATTTGCGGCGGTTCGCGTTTTAGCGTGTCCGGGCCGACCGCGGCTTTTGTCGTGATCCTGTTCCCGGTGTCGCAACAGTACGGCCTTTCCGGCTTGCTGCTGGCGACGCTGATGTCCGGCTTCATGCTGCTGATGATGGGGCTGGCGCGTTTTGGCCGGCTTATCGAATACATTCCCCTGCCGGTGACGCTGGGTTTCACCTCGGGGATTGCCATTACCATCGGGACCATGCAGCTCAAGGATTTCTTCGGGCTGTCGATGGCTTCAGTCCCGGAACATTATCTGAGCAAAGTGGCGGCGCTGGTGATGGCGCTGCCGACGCTGGATTACGGTGATGCGGCCATTGGCATCGTGACGCTTGCCGTTCTGATCGGCTGGCCGAAACTCGGTTTACGTGTACCGGGGCATCTTCCTGCGCTGCTGGCAGGCTGCGCGGTGATGGCGATTTTCATGCAGGCCGGGCACCCGGTGGCTACTATCGGCTCACGCTTTCATTATCTGTTGCCCGATGGTTCGCAGGGCAACGGCATTCCGGCGATCCTGCCACAGTTCACGTTGCCATGGAGTGCGTCCGGCGGCAGCGGTCTGAGCTGGTCACTGGTTCAGGCATTGTTACCGGCAGCCTTTTCGATGGCGATGCTTGGCGCCATCGAGTCGCTTCTCTGCGCAGTGGTGCTGGACGGGATGACAGGCATAAAACATCATTCTGACAATGAACTGATCGGTCAGGGTATCGGTAATATCGTCAGTCCGTTCTTTGGCGGCATCACAGCAACGGCGGCCATTGCCCGCTCGGCAGCCAATGTGCGCGCCGGTGCAACCTCACCGGTGTCTGCGATTATTCACTCATTGCTGGTGATCCTCGCCCTGCTGGTGCTCGCACCGTGGCTGTCCTGGCTCCCGCTCGCCGCCATGGCGGCATTGTTGTTGATGGTCGCCTGGAACATGAGTGAAGCGCATAAAGTGGTGGATTTGCTGCGCCGCGCGCCCAAAGACGACATTCTGGTGATGCTGACCTGCATGAGCCTGACCGTGCTGTTTGATATGGTGATCGCCATTACTGCCGGTATCGTGATGGCTTCGCTGCTGTTTATGCGACGCATCGCCAAACTCACCCGTCTGACCGAGGTGCCTGCGGAGGCGGCGGAAGATACTCTGGTCATGCGCATTAACGGCCCGCTGTTCTTCGCCGCCGCAGAGCGCATCTTCAGCGAATTGCAGGTGCGCAGTGCCGGTAAAAAAGTGATCGTTCTGTTGTGGGATCGCGTTGCGGTGCTCGATGCCGGTGGCGTGAATGCATTACGGACCTTCATCGCGAATCTGCCTGAAGGCACCGAATTGCGTATCGCTGAGATCCCTTACCAGCCGCTCAAAACCCTGGCCCGCGCCAGAATGCAACCGGTGGCAGGAAAACTGAGCTTCCACAGTTCATTGCAGGACGCGCTGTAATACTCACGCAGAAATGCAAAAGGCGACCCTCGGGTCGCCTTTGTTGTATCTGATTGCTGCGCTTATTTGCTGGTATCGAGCGCCGGGAAGCTTTTCACCAGATCATCGATGGCTTTCATCTGCACCAGGAAAGGTTCCAGTTTATCTAATGGCAACGCAGACGGGCCGTCACATTTCGCGTGAGCCGGATCTTCGTGCGCTTCGATGAACAGACCTGCGATACCTACCGCCATGCCTGCGCGCGCCAGTTCTGCTACCTGTGCACGACGGCCACCGGACGCTGCGCCAAACGGGTCGCGGGTTTGCAGTGCGTGAGTCACGTCGAAGATCACAGGATGACCGCCCGTGGCGTTAATCATCACGTTCATACCCAGCATGTCGACGACCAGATTGTCGTAACCAAAGTTGCTGCCGCGATCGCACAGAATAACCTGGTCGTTGCCGCCTTCTTTGAATTTATCAACGATGTTACCCATTTGCCCAGGGCTGACAAATTGCGGTTTTTTCACGTTGATGACGGCGCCGGTTTTCGCCATGGCTTCGACCAGATCAGTCTGGCGCGCCAGGAATGCAGGTAACTGGATCACGTCAACCACTTCTGAAACCGGCTGTGCCTGCCAGGATTCATGCACGTCAGTGATGATTTTCACGCCGAACGCCTGCTTCAGCTCCTGGAAAATCTTCATGCCTTCGTCCAGACCCGGACCACGGTAAGAATGAATCGACGAGCGGTTGGCTTTATCGAAAGACGCCTTAAACACGTAAGGAATACCCAGTTTCTGCGTCACAGTGACGTAGTGTTCGCACACGCGCATCGCCATTTCACGCGACTCGAGTACGTTCATCCCACCGAACAACACAAACGGCAGATCGTTGGCGACTTTGATGTCCTGAATGCTAACCACTTTATGTTTCATGCTTTGGCCTTTTTAGTGATAAATCCTTCATCTGAGGCAGCCTCAACAGGCAGTTTCTCAACACGCATCAGATGATAATGTAAGGTAATAATAAATTAATGCAGCGTAACCTGCTTGTGTTCAATCGCATGGATCTGCACTTTGATGACTTCTGAAATCGGGTCTTCCGGGCATTGTTCGACAAAGTAGCTGAGATCGGAAATAGCCACCTGATTACAGTCGAGCTGAACGTAAATCAGACCGCGATCGCGGATTTCATAAGGATCTTCCGGGTCGAACTGCAACACGGTTTCACTTGCCCGCAAAGCCATTTCAAACTGCTTTTCTTCCATCAGCGCGGCTTTCAGCGTATCGAGCATTTTGCGCACGATCACCGTGTTTTCCGCTTCTTCGAGATCGTCGTCTTCGATTTCTGCCGTCACGCCCAGATTGCCTTTCAGCCAGACGCTGAGCATGTGCTCGTTGAGCGTGTCGCCGTTGATGGGGTTGAGCAACCACATCTCTTCATCCAGCCAGTCAGCGCGTAAAATCAGCTGCGTCGGGAAAATCACCGGCATCAGTGGCAGATTCAGTTCATGGGCGATATGCAGGAAAATCACACCCAGCGACACCGGCGTGCCCTGCCGTGAAGCCAGCACTTTGTCGATCCAGATAGCATCCGACAGGCGATAGACACCGCCCGCGCCACCAAATCCCCAGGTGCGGTAAAACAGTTCAATCAGGACTTCCAGTTGCTGATCCTGATCGAGATTTTCAGGCACGACACTGCGCGCTTCATCCACCAGCACTTGTAACTGGCGGCGGACATCCTCCGCGTTGAAATCAAAGCGCACGGATTCCGTCACTTTGATCACTCCGGTACTGAGAGGGGCCGTGTTAAATTCAAAATCAGCAAGCGTACTCATAGTTATCCCAATAGCAGCGGTATTTTCGTCAGGGCCAGTTTGAGAACCAGATAAAGACAAGCGAGCGCCAGAATAAAGGCCAGCCAGCGTGTTTTCTGGCTAAGAGGTCGCTTGCTCAGGGCTACAAAACCCAACGCAATATAGATAATAACGCCGAAAAGCTTTTCGGTCAGCCAGGTTCCCTGTGGGCTGAACGGATAAAAGTGGGTGATGAAGATAAGTGAAATCCCGCTTATTAACAACAGCGTATCCACCATGTGCGGCACGATCTTCACCCAGCGTTTCTGCATCATAGCAGAACCCGCCCATTTCCAGAAAAAACGTAAAACAAACAGCGTAATACTCAGCGTAATAGTGAGCAGATGCAGATTTTTCATCCAGACGTATGCCATTACCCGCTTCCTCAGATAGGGTTCATTATTATGCGGTCAGGCGATCACAACGCTGGCAGCATCCACTGTCCAAGCGTGACACGATCGTTATCACCGTAATCTTTCACGGTGGAAATCTGCTGATAACCGGCCTGGCGCAACAACGCCTGAACGTCATTCGCCTGCTGCCAGCCGTGTTCGAGCAGTAACCAGCCGCGATCCTGAAGATACGCGGGTGCGCTGCGAATAATATGAGCCAGATCAGCCAGACCGGCATTATCTGCCACCAGCGCGCTTGCGGGCTCAAAACGCACGTCACCTTGCGCCAGATGAGGGTCTGCAGCATCAATATAAGGAGGATTACTGGCGATCAGCGCAAAGGTTTCACCGGTGACCGGCGCAAACCAACTGCCCTGTAAAAATCGCGCATTCGGGATAGCCAGTTTTCGGGCATTGTGTTGCGCCAGGCTGACGGCATCGGGTTGCACATCAACGCCGGTTAGCTGGCAGTCGGGGCGTTCGCTGGCAACAGCCAGAGCAATCGCGCCAGTGCCGGTGCCTAAATCCAGCACGCGGACCGGCTCAGGCGGTAAATGGGCCAGCGCCTGCTCGACCAGGCATTCAGTATCAGGACGGGGAATTAAGGTAGCGGGAGAAACCGAGAGTGGCAGCGACCAGAATTCACGTTCACCGGTCAGATAGGCAACCGGCTCACCCTGCTCGCGTCGCGCAAGCAGAGTCTCCAGTTGCTGAAGTTGTTCAGCGGTCAGCAGGGTTTCGCCAAACGCCATAATGAAAGTTCTCGCCCGGCCAGTCACAAAACCGAGCAAGATTTCCGCGTCGCGTTTCGGGCTTTCACCCGCCGCGAGACGGCGGGTGGCATCACGCAGCCAGCACTGAAAATCCATTAATCCTGCTCAGAAAGCGCGGCGAGCTGATCGGCCTGATATTCCTGCACGATCGGCTGGATCAGCGTGTCCAGCTTGCCTTCCATCACTTCATCCAGACGGTAAATCGTCAGGTTGATGCGGTGATCGGTGACCCGGCCCTGCGGGAAGTTGTAGGTCCGGTTACGGTCTGAACGGTCGCCGGTGCCCAGCAGGTTACGGCGCGTTGACGCTTCTTCGGCATGGCGTTTAGCCACTTCGGCAGCGCGAATACGCGCGCCCAGCACAGACATCGCTTTGGCTTTGTTTTTGTGCTGAGAACGTTCATCCTGGCATTCCACCACGATACCGGTAGGAATGTGGGTGATACGGATGGCGGAGTCAGTGGTGTTAACGTGCTGACCGCCCGCGCCGGAGGAACGGAAGGTATCGATACGCAAATCACCGGCGTTAATTTCCGGCAATTCGGCTTCCGGAATTTCCGGCATCACGGCAACGGTACAGGCCGAGGTATGAATACGTCCCTGCGACTCCGTTTCCGGAACGCGCTGAACGCGGTGGCCGCCCGATTCAAATTTGAACTGACCATAAACGCCGTCGCCGCTGACTTTCGCGATCACTTCTTTATAGCCGCCGTGCTCGCCTTCGCTGGCGCTCACGATTTCCACACGCCAGCGGCGCGATTCCGCGTAACGGCTGTACATGCGGAACAGATCACCGGCAAAAATTGCCGCTTCATCACCGCCGGTTCCGGCGCGAATTTCAAGGAAGCACCCGCGTTCATCGTCAGGATCTTTAGGCAATAACAGAAGCTGTAATTGTTGTTCGAGCTCTTCGATGGTGGCTTTGCACTCTTTGATTTCGTCCTGCGCCATTTCGCGCATCTCGGGATCATCGAGCATCATTTCAGCGGTTTCTAAATCGTCCTGCGCCTGACGCCAGGCCAGAAAACATTCGGAGACGGACGTTAACTGAGAATATTCGCGGGAAAGACTGCGGAATTTATCCTGATCGGCGATAACGCTGGCATCGCCAAGCATCGCCTGCACTTCTTCGTGGCGCTCTTGTAACGCTTCCAGTTTGGCAACAATAGAAGGCTTCATGCGTGGTGTTTAACCCTGTGAAAAAAGGAGGAACTATTGCTGACCCAGCCCCAGGCTGTCGCGTAAAATTTGCAAACGCTCCACATCACCGTCGCTGGCTGCCTGTTGCAGAGAACGGGTTGGCGCGTGAATAAGGCGGTTTGTCAATTTGTGGGCTAATTCATGGATCACCGCTTCGACGTCAGCGCCCTGCGCAATCGCTGCGATGGCTTTGGCCTCTGCGTCGGCGCGAATAATATCAGCACGCGAGCGATAATCACGAATAATTTCAACGGCTCCCTGCGAACGCAGCCAGGCCATGAAGTTAGAACTCTCCTGCTCAACGATGGTTTCCGCCTGGATGGCAGCCGCTTTGCGTTGGGCAAGATTGTTTTGAATGATGCTGTGCAGATCATCAACGCTGTACAGATAGGCGTTGGCCAGTTTGCCGACTTCCGGTTCGATATCGCGCGGAACGGCAATATCCACCATCAGCATAGGCTGGTTGCGGCGGGCTTTTAACGCGCGCTCCACCATGCCTTTACCGATGATCGGCAGCGGGCTGGCAGTGGAGCTGATGATAATGTCGGCTTCGGCCAGGCGGGAGTCGATATCCTGCAGGCTGATGACTTCTGCATTCACTTCTGTCGCCAGCGCCTGCGCCCGTTCACGGGTACGGTTGGCAATCATCATGTGGCGGACGTTATGCTGATGCAGATGACGCGCCACCAGTTCGATGGTTTCACCGGCACCGACCAGCAACACACTGACTTCCGAAAGGGATTCAAAAATCTGACGCGCCAGCGTACAGGCAGCAAACGCCACCGACACCGCGCTGGCCCCAATATCAGTTTCAGTGCGAACACGTTTTGCCACAGAGAAGGATTTCTGGAACAGACGCTCCAGTTCGCCGGAAACGGCCTGACCGTTTTGCGATTCCGCGAAGGCTTTTTTAACCTGCCCGAGTATTTGCGGTTCACCGAGCACCAGAGAATCCAGGCCGCTGGCGACGCGCATCAGGTGGCTGACAGCTTCATTGCCGTGATGCCAGTACAAGCTTTTACGCACTTCATCTTCACTGAGATGATGATAGTCGCATAACCATTTCACCAGCTGGTCCTGCAAATTCCCCTGCTGTTCAACGCTGAGGTACAACTCAGTCCGGTTACAGGTAGACAACACCACACCGCCCTGCACCAGCGGTTGCTGGAGCAGACTGGAGAGCGCCTGATCAAGTGTCTCGGGTGAAAATGTTACCCGTTCACGCAGAGACACCGGGGCCGTTTTATGGTTGATACCTAATGCAAGCAGGGTCATATGGGAGGCGGTTATCGGCTTATACTTTATATTAGTATGGGTTTACGTCTGCTGCGCATTCTACAAGATGCGCGAGATCAATAAAAGGCATACAGCACCATCGGTTAAATATGATGTGGGTTTATTTCTGAGTCTGCGGAAAAACCGCACAGAATGCGGGTTGGAGCCCGATCTGATAGATCCTTACCACCTCCCTATTTTCCAGTAATTCATCTGTTTTCAGCTCTGTATTGCCCCCAAAATGCCCCAGACGTCGAGACCATTTCGCCCCCCGACGAATTCCTATAGCCGACCGTTATTACTAAACCTCTGAAAATTATCACCCTCCACTTTTCGTTATTGTCTCCTGAACTCAGCGGGAATAAGGTAATTCCTTACATTTATAAAGGAATTATGAATATGGCAATCCCTGCTTACTTATGGCTCAAGGATGATGGCGGCGCGTTGATCAAAGGTTCAGTCGATGTCAAAGACCGCGAGCACTCCATTGAAATCACCAGCTTCAGCCATAACCTCTACATCCCCACGGAGGGTAATACCGGTAAGCTGACCGGTACACGTGTCCACGGTCACGTGGCATTACCTTGATGGAAATATTAAATACAGCGACGCATGGAATGAACGCATAACAGGGTAAAAAGTATGGATACGGTTGAAGAGCTTAACGACACGTATTTCTATCGGGGATTCTCTAATCTGTCATCAGGAGAATTGCTGTTCTGGATTTTCCTGGACACTACAGCTGAACACTTTGATGTTGATGACTACCTGACAATTGGTTTGATTCTATTAGGCCAGCCAACGATAGACACGCGCACTAAGCCAGGAACTGCAACGAAGGGGACGTCACCACTTAGTTCACAGTTGCGCCATTTACTGAATGTTAAGACCATGCGTTTACCCACCCTGACGTCCGGAAGTATTAAGCGCCTTAAGTTCAGCTATGTGACAAATCTGGGTGCTTTCGTTGGTCGGTGGATTCCGATTCTGGGCATTATTATCATTGCTTCTGATGTCTCTACGATAGCGTACAAAGCCACGAATAAGTACAACACCCTGGCGCGGGGTAATGACAAACTATGGTAGGCAACGAAGACGTCATTGAGTGGTACAGCAAGCGGTTCAACAAGCCTGTACTGTTCTCAAAAAAACAGATTCCGGTCACGATTGAGACGAGCCTTTCAACTGGTCGCTATGTGTGGGCGAGTGAAACGGGTGCTGAAATCATGGAGGAATATTTTGAGAAGTTCGGGGTAGACCCGGCAGGATTCGATTTCTATAAATACTGGCCTGCAGAGACCTTTATCCTATTTGCACTGTGTACGTCAGGTGCTGATGACGATGAGCCTCAACCGCTCACGCTAAGAATGCTCGCTGAGTCTGCGCGTGCAGGTAAATGGCTCTATGACTGACTCAATCTGATACAGATCGTAGGATATTAATCTTTACCCGGCTAGAAACCGGGCTTTTTAGATGCACGGAATATCGTCAAATTCATCAGTCGTCGCATCATTGATGTTAGACAGATAGGTAATCATCGGTTAAATCCAATTACAAATCAGCATTGTCCCAAAACGGATTGATCGCCGATCATCTGCGCAGGGTTGAGATCACCCGCCTCGCTGGCTGTGCTAAACTGACGCACGCCATTATTGCCCTGGCACCTCATTCAGCCATCGCACAAAGGATTTAATCTGTTATGCCAATGCGTAAAGCCCATTTTGTTCGCCTTCTTCCTCTCGCAAGTTTAGTCCTTGCGGCGTGTTCTTTTAATACGCCGAAAGGCCCGGCGACCAGCCCGACGTCCCCGCAATGGCGTGAACACGAAGCGCAGGTCAAGCAACTGGACCACTATCAGACCCGCGGGTCTTTTGCCTATCTTTCCGATAAACAGAAAGTGTACGCCCGCTTCTTCTGGCAACAATATTCCCGTGACAGCTACCGTTTACTGCTGACTAATCCGCTGGGCAGCACCGAAATGGAGCTGAAAGTGCAAAGCGGTATCGCACAGCTGACCAATAATGAAGGCAAGCATTACACCAGCGACAATCCTGATGACATGATCCAAAAACTGACCGGTATGTCGATCCCGCTGGATAATCTGCGTTTATGGATGCTCGGCCTGCCGGGTGACGGCACCGATTTCACCCTCGACAGCCAGTACCGTCTTTCTCAGGTGAAATTCACTCAGGACGGCAAACCGGGCACCGTGGTCTATCAGAGTTATGACGACGACGCGAAACCTTCCCTGCCGCAGCGTCTGGAAATGACCCAGGGCGAGCAACGCATCAAACTGAAAATGGATAACTGGACGCTGAACTGAGATGACGCAGCAATGGTGGCCGTCTCCGGCTAAACTCAATTTGTTCCTTTACATCACCGGACAGCGTCCGAATGGCTATCACGACCTGCAGACGCTGTTTCAGTTTGTCGATTACGGTGACAGCCTGAGTTTTAACGTACGCGACGACAGCGCCATCGTGCTGACTACGCCAACGGACGGCGTCGCCGATGAAGATAATCTGGTGGTGCGCGCCGCCCGTTTGTTGCAAGCCCATGCAGGTGTTTCGCAGGGCGCGGAGATATCGCTGCAAAAACGTATCCCGATGGGTGGCGGTCTGGGTGGCGGTTCATCAAACGCGGCGACCGTCCTTATCGCCCTCAATGCGTTATGGCAGTGCGGCCTTTGCGATACCGAACTGGCACAACTGGGCGTGACGCTGGGTGCTGATGTGCCGGTCTTTGTCATGGGGCATGCCGCTTTTGCAGAAGGCATCGGCGAGATTTTGCAACCGGTTGAACCGGAAGAAAAATGGTATCTGATTGCCCATCCCGGCGTGAACATTGCGACACCGCTGATTTTCGGCGATCCTGAACTGACCAGAAATACACCAAAACGTACTGTTAATGTGCTGTTGGACACGCCTTACGCAAATGATTGCGAACCGATTGCGAGAAAACGTTTTTACGAGGTTGAACAGCTACTTTCTTGGCTGTTAGAATACGCGCCGTCGCGACTGACCGGGACAGGTGCTTGTGTGTTTGCCGAATTCGACACCGAGTCTGCTGCCCGTCAGGTTTTAGACAAAATGCCAACATGGAGTCGGGGTTTTGTCGCGCAAGGTGTTAATATCTCGCCGTTGCATCATTTTCGCGAAGTCTGGTTGAGAACTGCGGGCAAAGCGTAGAGCGTCACAGTAGTTTTGTGTCTGTTCTTTGCCAGCCAATTATTCAACAGATTTAAGTAGTAAGATTTAGAAGTATCGTGAGCATAATGCTTTGGTACCGCTCACCGCCCGGTGGTACCAAAAGCCAATGTCTTCCCTGGACGCAAGCCTGAGGTTCTTCTCGTGCCTGATATGAAGCTTTTTGCTGGTAACGCCACCCCGGAACTAGCACAACGTATTGCCAACCGTTTATACACCAGCCTTGGTGACGCCGCCGTCAGTCGTTTCAGCGACGGTGAAGTAAGTGTGCAAATCAACGAAAATGTACGTGGCGGAGATATTTTCATTATCCAGTCCACCTGCGCGCCTACTAACGATAACCTGATGGAACTGGTCGTAATGGTTGATGCCTTACGCCGCGCCTCGGCCGGTCGTATCACAGCCGTTATTCCTTACTTCGGTTACGCACGTCAGGATCGCCGGGTTCGTTCAGCCCGTGTCCCTATCACCGCGAAAGTGGTGGCTGATTTTCTCTCCAGCGTTGGCGTTGACCGCGTTCTTACCGTGGATCTGCACGCAGAACAAATTCAGGGCTTCTTCGATGTGCCTGTAGACAACGTATTCGGCAGCCCTATCCTGCTCGAAGACATGCTGCAACAGAACCTGGAAAACCCAATCGTGGTTTCTCCGGACATCGGCGGTGTCGTTCGCGCCCGTGCCGTTGCCAAACTGCTCAACGATACCGACATGGCTATCATCGATAAACGTCGCCCGCGCGCGAACGTTTCTCAGGTGATGCACATTATCGGTGACGTCGCTGGCCGTGACTGTGTTCTGGTTGATGACATGATCGATACCGGTGGCACGCTGTGCAAAGCGGCTGAAGCACTGAAAGAACGCGGTGCAAAGCGCGTATTTGCTTACGCTACCCACCCGATTTTCTCCGGCAATGCAGTAGAGAACATCAGAAACTCCGTCATCGACGAAGTGATTGTGTGTGACACTATTCCGCTGTCCGCTGAAATTCGTGCGTTGAAGAAAGTGCGTACCCTGACCCTGTCAGGCATGCTGGCGGAGGCTATCCGCCGCATCAGCAATGAAGAATCCATTTCTGCGATGTTCGAGCATTAATCATCACGCCCCTGTTTACAGGGGCGTTTTGTTTTCGCCCGGCAGATGTTTTAGCTTGTGCAGAAATGAAAAAAACCGTTGTGGCGTGAGCGACAACGGTTTTTTTATGCCTGCCATCCGGACAAATCAGGAATGGCGATGGGACTTGTTGCAGCGTGAATCATAATGACGTACCCACCAGTAGCGGTCGGCAACGCGTTCGCGTCCGCCTACTCTCGCACCGGTCAGCCATAAGATGGCACCGATGAAGATACTGCCGATTGCGCCGTGGGCCAGAAATTGTGGCAGACCCAGTTCTGGCAGCTGATTTAAAATCGAATAACCAACGCCACCGACCATTGTGAGCAAACCGAGTCCCATCAGGGCATTGCCCAATACTGTTGCGGTTTTACGTTTCATTTGTCACCTCCAGTCGTCGATAGTCTTAGCATCATTGCTGTCTTGTCTTTTTCTGCCTTAACTATAGACGTCCCATCTGGTTCACTTTGAGGCAACGATCACAGACAGAGAACATTGGATGACAAATCTTTACGTTTTCCAGTCAGATACATTCGAAGGGTGAATAGTTATCCGACTGCATTATTCATTTTCAACGGTATCTACGGCTTTTCCCCTGCCCTTTATTTGGCATGGCACTGACAGGCAGGTAAACTGTGCGCCTAAACCTCACCCGATAAAGAAGCGAAAAACCGTGAGCAGCATTAAATTAATTGTCGGCCTGGCCAATCCCGGTGCCGAATATGCCCAGACCCGCCACAATGCCGGTGCCTGGTACGTGGATCTCCTCGCCCGCCAGCACAACCAGCAACTGAAAGAAGAAAGTAAGTTTTTTGGTTATACCGCCCGTCTGTCACTGGCCGGTCAGGACGTTCGTCTGCTGGTGCCGACCACGTTTATGAACCTGAGCGGCAAAGCGGTGCTGGCGATGGCGCAGTTCTACCGCATCGAGCCGGATGAAATTCTGGTCGCGCACGACGAGCTGGATATCCCGCCGGGCATGGCGAAAATCAAACTGGGCGGCGGTAACGGCGGCCATAACGGTCTGAAAGACATTCAGAGCAAATTCGGCAATAACCCGAATTTCTATCGCCTGCGCATTGGTATCGGCCATCCGGGCGATAAAAGCAAAGTGGTCGGGTTCGTGCTCGGCAAGCCGCCAGCCAGCGAACAAAAGCTGATTGACGATGCGATTGATGAATCCCTGCGCTGTACTGAACTGCTGATGAAGGAAGGCCTGGAAAAAACCATGCGCCGCCTGCATACCTTCAAAGCTGAGTTGTAAATAAGAGTGACGTGGCGCGGAACACCGCGCCCTTTTCTTTCTTCCCTCCTGACTAACTCAAATTCCGTTACCTGCCCTGCAATTCCTCCGTTCCGTGTTGCCAACTGCAACTATTCATGAGCATTATGCGAATCTCATTTACATTCAGTTACGCCTAATGATTAACGTTGCTTTGATTGACGACCACGTGGTGGTGCGTTCCGGTTTTGCCCAGTTGCTCGGCCTTGAGCCGGATATCCAGATTGTCGGCCAGTATGCGTCGGCGGCGAATGCGTGGACGTCGCTGCTGAAAATGAATATTGACGTGGCGGTGATGGATATCGCCATGCCCGATGAAAGCGGATTAAGTTTGCTGTCGCGTTTACGGCAGCAGCGCCCCAATTTCCGCGCCATCATTCTGAGCATTTACGACACCACTGCGTTTGTACAAAGTGCGCTGGATGCCGGTGCGGGCGGCTATCTCACCAAACGCTGCGGCCCTGAAGAGCTGGTGCAGGCGGTCCGCACCGTGCACGCCGGTGGCCGCTATCTCTGCTCCGATGCCCTGCTGGCGCTGCGTCAGAGTCAGCAAACGCCGAAAGCCTTGCAGGCGCTGACACCGCGTGAACGCGAGATTTTCGATCTGCTGGTCAACGGGCTGAGCGTGAAAGCGATTGCCGAACAGCTCGAACTCAGCCACAAAACCGTGCACGTTCACCGCGCCAATATCCTTGGCAAACTCCAGTGCGATACCACCATCGAACTGGTTCATTTCGCCATACAGCATCACCTTCTCGCCTGATGCGCCGGGCTGGGCTGACGCTGTTTCTCGCCATTTTCTACAGCCTGTGCTGGCTGGCGTTGTGGTCGATCAGTTTTTATCTCACGCAAAATGGTCAGCAGGCGATGCTGCTCCTGCCGCAGGGTCTGCGTCTGGCGCTGATGACGCTGCTTTCGCGGCGTTACTGGCCGGTGATGCTGGCGTCAGAATTAGGCATTGCCGTCTGGCTGCACAGCGAACAGTTGCAGACGCACTGGATCATCCTGCTTTCACCCCTGCTCAGCCTGATCCCCGCCGCACTCGTGCAGCATTTCTGGCGACGGTTTACCCTTTACTGGCAACGGCTTTTGCTGTTGCTTGGCGCGGTGGCCGGTAACAGCCTGTTGCAGATGGCGGTACCCGGCCTGTGGCTGAATTCGCCGCTGAGCCAGACGCTGCTGGCCTCCTTCACCGGCGGCATTCTGCTGACGCCGTTTATCTATCTGATTTATGAATATCTTAAACAGCAGCATCTGCAAAACCTGCTGGCGCAAGAGATCCCCGATCCGCCGCTGCGCACGTCGCTCCTGATCTGGTGTTCACTGTTCTTCGCCCTCGCCGTTTGTCTGCAAATGACACTGGCGCCGGAAGTGGAACGGCTGCTGATCATTCTGGTTTTTCTGCCCAACGTGGTGATGGCTTACGCCTTCGGCTGGCAGGGTGGCGTGCTGGCGGCGGTGCTGGGCAGCCTGATGATCACGGTCACGCGGCAGATGAGCGGCGCGTTTCACGATTTGCTCGAGCTGGAACTGTTTCTCTCCACGCAGGCGCTGCTCGGCATCGGGCTGGGGATTGCCATCAGCCGTCAGCAGCAGCTGGCGTCGCATCTCAACCGTTACCGTTTGCAGCTTGAGCAGGAGTTGCACACCCGTCGCCAGCTGACGGAGCGGCTGGTGCATACCGAGGAAGCGGTGCGCAAGGAAATCGCCCGCGAGCTGCACGATGAAATCGGGCAGAACATTACCGCCATTCAGATCCAGGCGATGCTGGTCGATCGCAGCCCGCCCGGTGCGGCCACCCACGCCGCCGCCAGACAAATTGGCGAACTGTCGCAGCGCATTCACCACACCACCCGCCAGTTATTGCGCCAGCTGCGCCCGCCGGTGCTGGATGAAATGTCGCTCGACGTGGCCCTGCACCATCTGGCGGATGAATTTGCCTTCGCGCAACAGGGCGTTGATTTTCAGCTCGATTACCGCCTGACCGACGCGCCCTCCGATGACACCCTGATTTTCACGCTGTACCGGCTGGTGCAGGAACTGCTCAACAACATCAATAAACATGCCGGTGCGACGCAGGTGCGCGTCAGCCTGACCGTGCAACACAACATGCTGGTGCTGACGGTCAGTGACAACGGCGTCGGCTTTGCCCTGCCGGTGAAAGAAGGCTTCGGGCTGCGCGGCATCGAGGAACGCGTGCGCGCGCTGGGCGGCGAATGGCTGGTTCATCAGCAGGATGGCACCCGCATAATTGTTAAGTTGCCCACAGATTTGCAAAGAACATCGCCCTGACTAGGACTAATTCCTAGTCATCTAAAACCTTGTCTCATCCGCCCGACAAAACACCCGCCTACACTCGCCTCATCAAGTTGGAGAACACCATGACAGCAACGCCGTTATCCGCCACCGACGTGGATAAAAATTACCGTTACTGGCGCGTGCATTTATTGCTGTCGATGGTCATTGGCTACGCCGCGTTCTATCTCACCCGCCGCAGCGTGAATTTCGCGATGCCGGTGATGCAGCTGGAACTGGGGCTGACCAAAGGCGATATCGGCCTGCTCGGCACGCTGTTTTATCTGGCCTACGGCGGCTCGAAATTTATCTCGGGTATTTACAGCGACCGCACCGGTGCCCGCTGGTTTATGGGCGTCGGATTACTGATGACCGGCGTGCTGAATATTCTGTTCGCCTTCTGCCATTCGCTGACCGCGTTGCTGATTGTCTGGACGCTGAACGGATTCTTTCAGGGCTGGGGATGGCCGCCGTGCGCCAGATTGCTGACCCACTGGTATTCGCGCAACGAACGCGGTTTCTGGTGGGGCTGCTGGAACACGTCGATCAACATCGGTGGCGCGGCGGTTCCGCTGCTCTCGGGTTTACTGGCCGCCACCTGGGGCTGGCAGGCGGCGCTGCTGGTGCCGGGCGCGGTCGGGATCGTTCTCGGATTATGGCTTTGCCGCCAGCTGTGCGGCACACCGCAGCAGGAAGGATTGCCCACGGTGGGCGTCTGGCGGCGTGACCCGCTGGAACTGAGACAGGAGCAGCAAAGCCCGCCGATGAGTATGACGCAGATCCTGCGCCAGACGATTTTGCAAAACCGGACAATCTGGCTCCTGGGCGTCTCGTATGTGCTGGTGTACCTCATCCGCATTGCGCTCAACGACTGGGGGAATATCTGGCTGGCGGAGAATCACGGGGTCAATTTGCTGAGCGCAAACGCGACACTGTCACTTTTCGAGCTCGGCGGCCTGCTCGGCGCGTTGTTTGCCGGATGGGGCTCTGACCTGCTGTTTCGCGGGCAGCGCGCCCCGATGATTTTACTGTTTTCACTGGGGCTGTTTCTGACCGTCACCGCCCTGTGGCTGGCACCGGTGCATCATTTCGGGTTGCTGGCGCTGAGTTTCTTCAGCATCGGATTTTTTGTGTTCGGGCCGCAAATGCTGATTGGTCTGGCGGCAACCGAATACTCACACAAAGACGCGGCGGGCACGGTGACCGGATTTCTCGGGCTGTTTGCCTACCTCGGCGCGGCGCTGGCGGGATGGCCGCTGGCGGTGGTGATGCAACACTACGGCTGGTCCGGATTTTTTGCCGTGCTGACGATGGCTTCGGCGTTCGTCGGGCTGCTGCTGATGCCCATGATGATGGCCGGGATCAGCAAACGCGAATTACAGTCCGCTCCGCCGGACAACTGACAAGGTTCTCTGTCCTGCAACATAACTAAAAAAAGGTAAACACCATGAAAACGACTCTGACTTACTCTCTCCTCGCCGCGGCGGTCGCCATGACGGCGTTCACCGGTGCCGCTCAGGCCAAAGGCCGTCTGGTGGTGTATTGCAGCGCCACCAACGCCATGTGTGAAGAAGAAACCAAAGCCTTCGGGGAAAAGTACGACGTCAAAACCTCCTTCATCCGCAACGGTTCCGGCAGCACGCTGGCGAAAGTGGAAGCCGAGAAAAAGAACCCGCAGGCTGACGTCTGGTACGGCGGCACCTTAGATCCGCAGTCACAGGCCGGTGAAATGGATCTGTTGCAGGCGTATAAATCCCCTAACCTCGCGCAAATCATGCCTGCCTTCCAGGATCCGGCTAAGCGCAAAGGTAACTACTCTTCCGCCGTGTACATCGGCATTCTGGGCGTCGGCGTGAATACCAACCGCCTGAAAGAGAAAAATCTGCCAGAACCTAAATGCTGGAAAGACCTGACCAACCCGATTTACAAAGGCGAAATCCAGATTGCCGATCCGCAAAGTTCCGGCACCGCCTACACCGCGCTGGCGACCTTCGCGCAGCTGTGGGGCGAAGATCAGGCGTTCGATTACCTGAAAAAACTCAACAACAATATCTCCCAGTACACCAAATCCGGTATCGCCCCGGCGCGTAACGCCGCACGCGGTGAAACTGCCATCGGCATCGGCTTCCTGCACGATTACGCTCAGGAAAAAGAGAGCGGCGCACCGCTGAAACTGATTTCCCCGTGCGAAGGTTCCGGCTATGAAATCGGCGGCGTCAGCATCCTGAAAGGCGCACGTAACCTGGATAACGCCAAACTGTTCGTTGACTGGGCATTGTCCAAAGAGGCGCAGGAACTGGCATGGAAAAAAGGCCAGTCTTATCAAATCCTGACCAACACCACCGCAGAAACCTCCCCGAACTCGCTGAAAATGAGCGACCTGAAGCTCATCAATTACGACATGGACAAGTACGGCGCATCCGATATGCGTAAAGAGCTCATCACCAAGTGGGTCAACGAAGTGAAGATGGGCAAAGAGTCTCAATAAAAGCCCGCGTACTTATTGAGTGAACGCGCTTTGCGCCTCCCCCTGCAAAGGGGGAGTTAACGCACTCAGCATTATTTTCGCCAACACCTTTTTTCTCTTAATAAGGAGACGCTATGTCTCATTCATTAACCCTGCCTGACACCCGACGCCGTGACCCGGTTTTCGGCTGGCTGGGGCTTATTCTGCTCGCCTTTGTGCTGCTGCCGTCCTGGAGTCTGGACTACGGTCTGCTGGAATCCACGCAGGATGAAATTCTCGCGGCGTACGGCTGGTCGGGGCTGAATCTCAGCCTGCTGTGGCTGATCCTGCCGATGGCGTTACTGTTCCGTCCGCGCCATGCACAACGGCTGGAAGCCCGCCGCCGTCATCAGTTTGATGCCGCCTGGTCGGTGTTTTGTGCACTGTTTATGATCGTCAGTGCCACGCTTATCGGACGCGGGCTGGGTTACGGCAGCATAGTGATGTTTATTGCCCTCGGCGCGATTTGCTCGCTGGCGCTGTCACGCCTTGAGTGGCTGGGCGGTGACCGCTTCGTCCTCGGCTCGCTGATTTGCATCATCGCGCTGATCGGCGTGTTTATCATTTATCCGAGCATTGCGATTTTCATCCCGATGTTCACCAACGACGCCGGAGATTTCGCGCCGCTGGCCTTTATGACGGTCCTCGGCCAGTCGCATATTTTGCAGGTGATCTGGAACTCGTTCCTGCTCTCTGTGGCTGTCGGGATCGGTTGTACCTTCTTCGGGCTGGTGCTGGCGATTTACACCACGCGCATCGCCAAACGCTCGGCGATTATCGGGCGTATTTTCTCGATTTTGCCGATTGTCACCCCGCCGTTTATCGTCGGGCTGGGCGTCACCCTGATGATGGGCCGCTCAGGCTATGTCACCGAACTGATGGTCGACTGGTTCGGGCTGACCAACACCAACTGGCTTTACGGTTTCACCGGCATCTGGCTGGCACAGGTGCTGGCGTTCACGCCGATGGCGTTTATGATCCTCGACGGGGCCATCAAAACCATTCATCCGTCGCTGGAAGAAGCGTCGTATACGCTGCGCGCCAGCCGCTGGCAGACCTTTCACCGCGTGTTTCTGCCGCTGCTGAAACCGGCGCTGGCGAACGCCTTTCTGATTGTCATCGTCCAGTCGCTGGCGGACTTCAGTAACCCGCTGGTGCTCGGCGGCAATTTCGACGTGCTCGCCACGCAAATCTACTTCTACATCACCGGCGCACAGCTGGATTATCAGGCCGCCAGTACGCTCGGCGTGATCTTACTGGTGTTCTCGCTGCTGGTGTTCTGCGTGCAATACATGTGGATCGGCAAACGCTCGTACGTCACCATTTCCGGCAAAACCTCACGCGGCGACGTTCAGCCGCTGCCGGTCACATTAGTCTGGGGCGTGACCGCGCTGCTGGCGGTGTGGATAGCCTTCAACGCCCTGCTTTACGGCAGCATTTTCTACGGCAGTTTTACCGTCAACTGGGGCGTGGATTACACCCTGACCTTCGACAACTTCACCAAACTGTTCGGACAGGGCTTCTCTGACGGCGCATGGCCTTCGCTGCTCGACACCCTGCTCTACGCCGGAATTGCCGCACCGATCACCGCGCTGTTTGGTTTGCTCATCGCCTACATCGTGGTACGCCAGCAGTTCCGTGGCAAAAAAACCATCGAGTTCAGCACCATGCTGTGCTTTGCGGTGCCGGGCACGGTCGCGGGGATCTCCTACATTCTGGCGTTTAACAGCGCGCCGGTGTATCTGACCGGTACGGCGGCCATCGTGATCATTTCCATGGTGATGCGTAACGTGCCGGTGGGTATCCGCGCCGGGATCGCCGGGCTGGGTCAGCTGGATAAATCGCTGGATGAAGCCTCGCTCAGCCTGCGCGCCGGATCGATGCGTACGGTGATGTACATCCTGCTGCCACTGTTGCGGCCAGCCATTTTGTCGGCGCTGATTTACAGCTTCGTGCGCGCCATCACCACCGTCAGCGCCATTGTTTTCCTGGTCACGCCGGACACCCGCGTCGCCACAGCGTACATCCTCAACCGGGTGGAAGACGGCGAATACGGCGTGGCGATTGCCTACGGCTCAATCCTTATCGTCGTGATGCTGGCGATCATTTTCATCTTTGACTATCTGGTTGGCGAAGCGCGAATTTCCCGCTCAAAAGCCAAAACCGGCCAATAATTCTGGAGCGCTTTGACATGACAATGACCACTGAATACCCGGTTAACACCGCACCGGCAGAAACCACCAAAAGCTTTGTTGAGCTGAAAAATGTCGCCAAACGGTTTGGCAACAATACGGTGCTGGAAGGCCTGAACCTGGCGATCCCGAAAGGGAAAATGGTCACCCTGCTCGGCCCGTCCGGCTGCGGTAAAACCACGGTACTGCGCATGGTCGCCGGGCTGGAGAAACCCTCTGAAGGCCGCATTTTTATCGACGGCGAAGACGTCACCGACCGTTCCATTCAGCAGCGTGACATCTGCATGGTGTTTCAGTCTTACGCCCTGTTTCCGCACATGTCGCTGGGGGAAAACATCGGTTACGGGCTGAAAATGCTTGGCCGTCCGAAAGCTGAAATCCGCGACCGGGTGCGCGAGGCGCTGTCGCTGGTTGATCTAGAGGGCTTTGAAGATCGCTACGTCGATCAGATTTCCGGCGGTCAGCAGCAGCGCGTGGCGCTGGCCCGTGCGCTGATCCTCAAACCGAAAGTGCTGCTGTTCGACGAACCGCTGAGTAACCTCGACGCCAACCTGCGCCGCAGCATGCGCGAGAAAATCCGCGAGCTGCAACAGCAGTTCAACATTACCTCGCTGTACGTGACGCACGATCAGAGCGAAGCCTTTGCGGTTTCCGACACCGTGCTGGTGATGAACAAAGGCAAAATCATGCAGATTGGCGCGCCGCAGGAGCTTTACCGCCAGCCCGCGTCACGCTTTATGGCCAGTTTTATGGGCGACGCCAACGTCTTCCCGGCGGATTTGCACCGCGATACCGTGGAGATTTTCGGCTATCACATCCCGAAACCCGCCGCGTTCGCACCGGGCATGCAGCAATGTACGGTAGGCGTCCGCCCTGAGGCGATCACCTTGGGTTTGCAGGGCGACGACAGCCAGCGCTGCGTCATCACCCACGTGGCCTATATGGGGCCGCAGTATGAAGTGACGGTAGAATGGCACGGCCAGTCGTTGCTGTTGCAGGTCAACGCCACACAACTGCAACCGACCGCGGGTGACAATTTCTTCCTGCAAATCCATCCGTACGGCATGTTTGTGCTGGTGTGATAAATCCAAAAACGTCAAAAAAAAGGTGCCGTTTTTCAGCGGCACCTTTTTTTATTCTGACGCAATTTTCTTTATTCTGACGCAATAATGTTCAGAGCGGCTCGTCGAAACGCAGTAACCGCCCGGCGTTGCCCAGCACCAGCAAGGTACTGAGATTGTGCAGCAAAGCGGCGATCAACACGCCCGCCACGCCGAGCAACCCCATAGCGGCTACCGCCATCACCACCAGCGTCCAGCCCAGCCCGATGAACACATTGATTTTCAGCGTTCTGCGGCACGCCCGGCTCAGGCGCACACAGGTGCCGAGACGGCGCAAATCGCTGCCGATCAGTACCACATCGGCGGAAGCCAGCGCGATATCACTGCCGCCTGCGCCCATTGCAATCCCCACCACACCCGCCTTCAGCGCCAGCGAATCGTTAATGCCGTCACCGACCACCATCGGGCGATAGCCCTGCGCAATTTCCGCAGACACCTGATGCAGTTTGTCTTCCGGTAAAGCCTGAGCGACCACGTTGCTGATGCCCAGTTCACCGGCAATATGATGTGCCACGCTGGCGCGGTCGCCGGTCAGTAAAAGCTGGCGTTGCAGCCCGAGCTGACGCAGTTCGGCCAGCGCGGTCTGCGCTTCTGGGCGTAATGAATCCGCCAGCAACAGCCAGCCGAGAAAATGCCCGTTCAGCGAAAGCCCGACCAGCGGCCCGTCATGTTCAGGCACATCACTCACCGCGATAGTGTTCTGGCTGAAAAATGCCGGACGTCCCAGCAAAGCTTCGCCCTGTGCGGTGTGCGCCCGCACGCCCATGCCCTGTTGTTCTGACACCTCTTCCAGCGGCAAATATTGCTCACGCGGCAGTAACTTCGCCAGCGCGCGGCTGACCGGATGGCTGCTTGCCGCCCCGAGACTGGCCGCCAGGCCAAGTACCGCTGCCGGGGATTCGTTTTCCTGGAGCACCGTGCGTTGCAGATGCAGTTCACCGTGGGTCAGCGTGCCGGTTTTATCGACCACAATGGCGTTGAGATCGGCCAGCTCTTCAAGGAATGCAGAGCTTCGGATCAAAATCCCGTGGCGCGCGGCGACAGCGATACCCGCGATGGCCGTCGCGGGCGCGGAAAGCACCAGCGCACACGGACAGGCCGCCACCAGCACAGCCAGCATGGCGTGGGCATCACGCGTGATAAACCAGGTCGCCGCCGCGATCAGCAAAATCAGTACCAGATATTGCCCGGCATAACGTTCGAGCAGGCGGGTGATCGGCGGTTTGGCATGTTCGGCTTTTTGCATCAGCGCAATCACTTTGCCCAGCGTGGCATCCGCGCCGGTTCGCGTGACTTGGACAGACAACAATCCGTCCAGATTAATGGCACCGCCAAACACGTCGTCCCCTGCGCGGGCTTCCTGCGGCACGGATTCACCGGTGATTGGCGCGGTATCCAGACTGGCGCTGCCGGACAACACGCGGCCATCGGCGGGCAAACGGTCGCCTGCGCGCACTTCCACGCAATCGCCGGTTTGCAGCTGATGATTATCGATTTCTTCAATCCCGCCATCCGGCAGAATGCGTCGCGCACGGCTGCGGGTCAGACGGCTCAGCGCATCAATGGCTTCCTGCGAACCGATCACACTGCGCTCTTCCAGAATATGACCAAAAATCATGATGCCCGGCAGCAAGGCGGCGGTCATCAGGTCGCCGGTAGCCCAGGCACCCAGCATCGCCAGCGCGATCAGCTGATCGGTCACGCCATGCAAACTCGGGCTGCGCAGACTGTACATTGCCGAGCGCAATACCGGCACCGCCACCAGCAGGGACGCCACGCCAAACAGAATCTGCCCGACGTCGCGCTGTTGCGGAAACACCCACTGCCAGATCCAGCCGCACAGCAACAGGCCGAATGCGGTCATCGCCAGAAGCAGCTGCACCGCCATGTTCCGCTGCTCATGGCGCGTGAGCAGCACGCTTTTCGCTGACGGTTCTTCAGAAGAGATCGAAGTCACAGGGTAAATACCTCAGGGTTGAGAGGATGGACGGTCTGGCCCTGGCAGGATCAGATGCGCGTCGTCGTGAGGATTAACGGCGGTCACGCTGCCAGCCTGCGCGAGGATTGGCGGCATTCGTTCGCGCCATAAACGCCACAGCAGTTCGGGCGAATGATCGTTCGCCAGTTGCACAATGGTCGCGGTATCGGTGGAAGCCCGGGCAATCTGTTCGCTGGCTCTGGCATGGGAAACCTGTAAGGCACGGTCCGCAGACTGCACGGCGTCCTGATGCACGCGGGCAGCCTCATTGCTGGCGCTGGCGATGTTCTGTTCCGCCTGCTGGCTGGCCGTCAGCACCGCGTTAAACGCATCCACCGCTGAAGGGGGCAGCGATGACTGCACGTCAACGCGGCGAACTTCGATACCCGGATCGCTGCCTGCCGCTCTCAGAGCGGCGAGCTGCTGATTGATCCCCTGACGTAAATCCCCGCGCAACCGCTCACGGCTTTGCGCAATCTGGCTGCCGTTTCCGGCCATTTCCGGCCTGGCAACCAGAATGGTATCCAGATCCCGTGAGGCGCAAATCGCCACCGCCGCGTGCTCGGTTAACCTGTCCAGCGCAGGCAGCACGTGCGCGCCCTGCAACACATACGCCACCGGATCGGTGATGACGTAATACACCTGCACATCCAGCTGAACCACACCGGCATCGCCGGTCAGTAAATACCCCGCACCGGCGACGGCGTCACTTTTCTCGCTGCCGGTATTGTTCCAGGCGGGGATAATGTCTGAGCGCAGCAAGGCGGTGACGTGATGTTCAATCACCCGGTCAGCGGCGGGCAGGATGTCCACCTGCTCCAGCGGCTCCGGCCACGCCAGTAAAAGCCCGGCGCCCGCCGTGCGCGAAACCGCACCAAAACGCATCACCACCGCGCGTTTATCCGGCTCAATCTGCCGGACATTGGAGAACAGCCAGTCAGCGGCGGCAATCAGGGTCATGGCAAACAGCGCCAGATACGCCATGCGCCCCGCCTGAAACCAGGCATTCCCCTGAAAACGGGCTAACGGATTCATGGCTGCGGCCCGTGAGTGGCGGCGGGTAAAACCGGCGGACCTTCCACCAGTTGCTTGAACGGCGCGGCATCGGTGCGCAGCACCATCTGGGTGCCGGGCGTGATCACGCTGCTGAGCGTGTCGAGCGAGCGCAGCAGATCGTACAGTTCGGGGTTACCGGCACGGGCGCTGGCGTAGATCGCCGCACTTTGCACCTGCGCCTGCGCGTCGATATTGGCGGCTTTCACGGACGCATCGGCCTTCATCACGCGGGCTTCGCGCTCGGCGGAAGAACGGATTTCTGCCGCCTGACGTTTTCCTTCGGCTGAACGCTCGGTGGCGATGGTTTCACGCTCTGCCCGCATGCGATCCACTGTGGCATCTAACGTCACCGACGGCAGCGTCAGGCGCTCAACGCCCACCTGCACCAGTTCGATGCCGTAGCTGTCGAGCAGCTGACGGGCAATCTGGTCATGCAGATGCTGTTCAAAACCGGAGAGACGGATTTTGCTGGCGTCAGTGTTCACCAGATCGGCCAGCGCAAACCCGCTGGTGGTGGTTTCCAGCGCCGACCCGATGAAGGTTCGTATTTGCGCAGCCGCCATATCCGGCTGATTTTGAACCGCACGGATAAACCGCTGCACATGCTGAGGATCGTTTTTCACCTGCCAGACGGTATACGCCTGCACGATGATGCGCAGGCCGTCGCGAGTGCCGACATCCTGCAAACCGCTCGACGTGGTGCGGATCCGTAAATCCACCGGGATGGCGGTTTCCAGCGGCACCGGAAGATGCCACGCCAGCCCCGGCTGCAACAGCACACGCACCGGGTCACCAAAGCGGGTGATCACCATCGCTTCACCGGAACGCACCTGCACCAGACAGGCCGTGGCGACAATCAGCGCCACCAGCACGACGGCCACCGTCGCCCGCCGCCAGAGTTTGGGCGCGGCCGGGCCGCCATGATGATGATGATGGTGATGATGTCCGGCAGCGTGGTGATGCCCGCCATGTGCGTTGTGATCGTGGCCGTCAGGGTGTTGGGAATCACTCACCGGGTAGTCTCCGCTTTAACAGGATGTGCCGCTTTATCCGCTCCGGGCGTAAATGGCAGGGTAAAATTTCTCAGATCCAGCACCGGCGGCGTCCCGTCACCGATACGGTGATCGATAATCAACACCTTCGGATGTGGCTTCATCGCCAGCGTCAGCTGGCTGAAATAACGCTCGGTGAGGAAGGATTGTCCGCCAGCCTGATACGCCTGATTATCGGCGTTGGTGCGCAGCGCCATCACCTGCGCCCGGACAATATTTTCGTGGCTTTGTGCGCTGGCGGCATCGAGCGCCAGACGGGCAAATTGCTGCGCGGCATTGAGCTGCTGCGCGGCCTGTCCTTTCTCACCGGCAATCGCGCTTTGCGCCAGAATTTGTGCTGCCTGCACGCTGTGATACGCGTCCGCCGCGCCCGCAGGCGGATGGATCGATTCAATCACCGTCGCCAGCAGTTCCACGCCGCTGTGAAGCTGGTCCAGCTGGCGTTGCACTTTCTGGCCGATGTCAGCGGCAAGCCGGGTCTGCTCGCTGCCCAGCAAACTGTCGAGCGTGCGCGAGGAGAAATCATGCACCAGCACCTGATTGGCGATACTGCGGATCAGCACCGGCATGTTTTCGGTGTGATACAGGCTCGCCATCGCCGCGTCGTCATTCATCGCCACGCGGTAAACGAAGCGCACATCCATATCCATAATTTGAAAACTTTGCCGGTCGCTGGCGGCGCTGGCGATGATTTGCGATTTGTCGCTGCTGTGGCCGGAATCCCATAACCGGTTGGCGCTTTCCGGCGCCGGGCCTTCGGCGGTGTCAGCCACTTGCGCAGGCACCGCGGTTAACGGCTCTTCAGAACCGGTGGTCAGTTCATGTACTTCGCCGTTATCGACAAACTGCGTGCGGCCAAACGGCCACGGCAGCCCGAGGTGTAAACCGGGTTGTCTGACCGCCACCGGTTTACCGAAGGATTCATAAATGCCGCGCTGGGTCAGCGGCACTTCGCTGATGCCGGTCAGCAGCCAGCCGGTCAGCATCAGGAACGCGGCCAGCGGCAGCAGCGCGCGGCGGATAAAATGGAATGCCCAGATCTGGCGCAAATCGATACCAAAATGCTGATGCAGTTCGTTTTGCACAAACTGTAACGGACGCGGTGGCCAGCAAATTTGCGCGGCCAGCAGGCTGCCCGCAATAAACTCCGGTTCTTTGTCCTCACGCGGCGGCGAAAACATCGCCATCAGCGCACGCAGCAAAAGCTCGAGCGCCACCAGCGCCGGTAACAGCACGGTAAGCCGCAGCAGCTGTGCCGGCCATACCGACGGACCACGGGCGAACATCAGGGCCAGCGCACTCAGTAAAAAGACGGCAATCATCATGCGCATCATCAGCGCCAGTTTTGCCGCCTCCGGCCATTCCAGCGGATTTTTTAACGTCCAGTGGCGTTCCAGCACCAGCACCGCAAAAGCGCAGAGAAGCAACACCGAACCGGCGAAATAGCCCGCGTCACCGGTGTCACTGACCGGCAGCGGCAGTTGCCATAACAGCGCGATAAGCAGCAAGGCGGCTGCAGCGGGGAATGCCTGAAAGAAGACGTGCGCGTCGATATAACGCAAAACCGGGCGCATCCACGGGCGGGAAATCAGACGTTGAGAAAATCCGGCGGGCGTTGGCGGCGTGACATCTTCCACCCCCGGCGCAAACTGTTGCGCACGCCAGCGGGAGATACGCCGCGCGCATTGCAGGGAGGCGGCGCATACCCACATCGCCGCCATCATATTGCCGGTCACCCACGGCCACACCGACGCCGGCGCAACCATATACAGCATCAGCAATATCAGGTACATCACGCTGCTGATCACCATCACGCCGGTGATCAGCCCGTTCAGCCAACGCGTATGGGAAGCGGCGGCCTGAAAGCGCAGCGGTTTGCTGGCATCATCAGCAGGAGATGTTGTGTTTATGCTCATGTCCGCTCCGGCAGAGGAAATAATCATCCGCAGCGCGGGCGGTGAGCCCTGTGTGCGGAATGAACCGGGCGTAACGGTATAACATTACAGAATTTTCAGCGATATGAATTTGGTGGCTTTTTTGGCACGAATTGTAAGCGTTTATCTTAAAGGCGCAGCGACGGGACGCATGATGAAAAAAGGTGCCGTGATTAAGCGGCACCTTCGGGATTTCAGAGACTGTCTTCTGCGACGTAATACTGCGGATCGTCGAGTTCATGAGAACAGAACGGCCCCGCTTTCTTGAGCAGACTGACGCAGTCATTGCTCAGATGGCGCAGACGAATGGTTTTACCGGCGTCGAGATAACGCGCGGTTAGCTTATCGATCGCCTCCACGCCGCTCGAATCCATCACCCGCGTACCGGCGAAATCCAGCACCACATTTTGCGGATCATTTTCAGGGTTGAACAGTTCAGCAAAGGTTGCGGCAGAGCCGAAGAACAGCGGCCCGTCCAGCTTATACACCGCCAGATCGCCTTTGGTTTTGTGCTCACGGATACGGATACGCGCCTGCTGCCAGGCAAAGACCAGCGCCGAAATAATCACGCCGCTGATCACCGCCACGGCCAGATCGGTAAAGATGGTGATGACGGTAACAATCAGCATCACCAGTACATCGGCTTTTGGCATACGGCGAAGACGACGCAGCGAACTCCACTCAAAGGTGTTGTAGCAGACCACCAGCATAATGCCCGCCAGCGCCGCCACCGGCAGCAGACCGATGTAACCGGAAAGGCTGACCACAAACAGGATCAGCAAAATCGCGCCGACCGTACCGGAAATCCGCCCGCGACCGCCGGAGGTGAAATTGATGATCGATTGCCCGATCATCGCGCAACCGGCGAAACAACCGAACAGCCCGCAAATCGTATTGCCCGCGCCCTGCGCGATACTTTCACGGTTGCCGTTGCCTTTCTGATTGCCCATTTCATCGAGCACCGTCATGGTCAGCAGCGATTCAATCAGCCCGACCAGGGCGATAACCACGGCGTAAGGCAGAACCACTTTCAGCATCTCCACGTTGAACGGCGCCACCGGCAGGCTGAAGTGCGGCAAGGCACCGGAGATATCCGCCAGATCCCCGACACGCAGCGTATGCAGGTTAAAACCAATCGCCACGGCGGAGACAACAATCAGCGCTGCCAGCGAAGACGGGATAATTTTGGTCAGTTTCGGGAACAGCACGACGACGGCAATCGCCAGCAGCACCAGCCCGTACATCAGCGGCCCCTGCCCGGCAATCATGTGCAACTGCGCCAGCATAATGACAATCGCCAGACCGTTCACAAAGCCGTGTACCGCAGGCAGCGGCACCAGGCGGATAAACTTCCCGAGGCGAAACACGCCAATCAGAATTTGGATCACACCGGCAAAAATCGTCGCCCACAGCACGTACCCCATGCCGTGCTGCGCCGCCAGACTCATCAGCACAACCACGATGGAACCCGCCGCGCCCGACACCATGCCCGGCTTGCCGCCGAACAGCGCAGTCACCAGCCCGATAATAAACGCAGTGTGCAAACCGACAATGGGAGACAATCCGGCCACCAGCGAAAAACCCACCGCTTCCGGGATCATCGACACGGCCACCACAAATCCGGCCAGCGTTTCATTCTTCACTTGCGATAACTTCAGACCACGCGGGCTAAACATAAAACATCCGGTACATTTCCAGTTCAGTTAAAAAATTGTGACAAGTATCTAAAAATGACGGAACCGAGGCAAGGTTTAATCCGCTGCACCGCGGCGGGCCGGTCACAAGCGGATCGAGATAAATGTTGTTCTCGTGTATAATGCGGGGAATTGTGGTCATTACATCGTGCGGTTATACTTAATCGTTTGATTATTAAGATATTAAGGTGAGAAAAACATGGGATTCAAATGCGGTATCGTCGGCCTGCCGAACGTCGGTAAATCAACTCTGTTCAATGCGCTGACCAAAGCGGGTATCGAAGCAGCAAACTTCCCGTTCTGCACTATCGAACCGAATACCGGTGTGGTACCAATGCCCGATCCGCGTCTCGACCAGCTGGCCGAGATTGTAAAACCGCAGCGCATCCTGCCAACGACCATGGAATTCGTGGACATCGCGGGCCTGGTGAAAGGCGCTTCTAAAGGTGAAGGCCTGGGCAACCAGTTCCTGACCAACATCCGCGAAACCGAAGCTATCGGCCACGTGGTACGTTGCTTTGAAAACGACAACATCATTCACGTTAACAACAAAGTGGATCCGGCTGATGACATCGACGTTATCAACACCGAACTGGCGTTGTCTGACCTCGATACCTGCGAACGTGCGATTCACCGTGTGCAGAAACGCGCCAAAGGCGGCGACAAAGATGCGAAAGCAGAACTGGCCGCACTGGAAAAATGTCTGCCACAGCTGGAAAACGCGGGCATGCTGCGTGCGCTGGATCTGTCCGAAGAAGACAAAGCGGCCATCCGCTACCTGAGCTTCCTGACGCTGAAACCTACCATGTACATCGCGAACGTCAACGAAGACGGTTTCGAGAACAACCCTTACCTCGACATCGTGCGTAAAATCGCAGACGCCGAAGGTTCAGTGGTGGTAGCAGTGTGTGCCGCCGTGGAGTCTGACATTGCAGAACTCGACGACGCTGACCGTGAAGAATTCATGGCAGAACTGGGCATCGAAGAGCCGGGTCTGAACCGCGTGATCCGCGCCGGTTACGAACTGCTGAACCTGCAAACTTACTTCACCGCGGGCGTAAAAGAAGTTCGCGCATGGACCATCCCTGTCGGCGCAACCGCCCCGCAAGCCGCAGGTAAAATCCACACCGACTTCGAGAAAGGCTTCATCCGCGCACAAACCATCGCGTTCGAAGACTTCATCACCTACAAAGGTGAACAAGGCGCGAAAGAAGCCGGCAAAATGCGTTCAGAAGGCAAAGACTACATCGTCAAAGATGGCGACGTAATGAACTTCCTGTTCAACGTCTAACCTCTGCTTCAGGGCAACATTGCTCTGATGCTCCGACAAAAATCCACGCAATTGCGTGGATTTTTTATTTCCCAGAGTCTCAACTCATCTCGTAAAAACGCTGTCAAAAATGAGTACATTGATGAGTACAACATTCATCCATCTTCATTTTAAGTGAGCACAAAACGGTATAATAAATATACAAGGAATCGTTAGGCTCACTGATACGCAATGCCGTACTGCCAAGCCGAAAGAAAAACTCTATCGGCTAGATGATTTCAATGGGTTATACGTTGAAGTCAAACCTAATGGAAAAAAGGCGTGGCGACTCGGAGCGCCAGCTACTGAAAAGCCTCGGCTGGATTGGTATATATAGCCCACATGCAACCCGAACCACAGGAAGTACCCGTTTAAACGAGATGGGCTAGAGGCCTGATGCAATTGAGGCTCAACTTGCACATGCTGATATCAACAATGTTCGTCGCACATGCAACCATGCAACTTATCTTGATGAGCGTAAAGTGATGATGCAGGAATGGGCTGATATGGGGGACAAATGGGTACCAGGATTCGAGTAGAACTTACTGCACTTAGTGAACCACGAGAATAGAACTCATTCCTCAGGGTCCACTGTGTGCCAGAAGCGGACGTAGCGTTTACGGCACGCTTGGAAAATAATTCCCCTCAATAGATGTGTATCTTCGGGCTTTTCTTATAAGCCCGAAGATACAACCAGTAACTACCACTTTGAGATGGTGTTTACGGGGTTTGACGTCCAGTGATGTAAAAAACCATGCTAACGGGTATCAGAAATCGATTTTCATACAATCAGGTCACCAAACGATCAAAATCCATAATTGAAAACGATTTTCGGCCTAAGTATGCATTCTTATAAGTCACTATATTTCAAACTGTTAGTCACTTGGAGTGGTTTTTTTGCAAGATTGATCCTCAACCCCCTAATAATGTTGAATTTTATAGCTTCCCATCGAGGCTTATCACATTTATATTCAATCGACGTGTTAGGTGGATCGGCAATATCTAAGACATAAAATTAAGCTTCGACGACTAACGAGAGGATACTGATGAGTGAAGTAATAAACGGATTCATGGAAAGATATAATAAGGAATTTGATTTTTATTTAAATCTTTCAAATAAGGTAGAGTCTGAAATTCGAACTAAACTCGACTCTTTTGGAGTGAGGGCAATTGTTTCATCCCGAGCTAAATCGCCTAAAAGATTACGAGATAAGATAATTGATAGAGATTCAAGAAACTCATACAAATCTATTGAAGATATATATAAAGACATTATTGACTTGGCCGGTGTACGCGTTGCGATATACTTCCCTGGCGATTTATTAAAAGTAGATGAATTAATTAAAGCAGAGTTTATCTTAGATGATGAACCTAAAACATTTCCCGAGCGGCGAAAAAATTATCGAGCAATCAGTGGCTATCAAAAAGTGTTCTCCGGTTATGCTGCAAGACACTTCAGGGTGAAGATCAAGGGTTCTGGACGCTATGCTAATAATTATCCAGTTGAGATACAGGTTGCTTCTGTTCTCATGCATGCCTGGTCTGAAGTAGAGCATGATCTAGTCTATAAACCCCTCCAGGGAAGCCTCTCTCATGAGGAACTAATGATTCTTGATGAGATAAACGGCTTAGTTCTAAGCGGTAATCTGGCCTTAGAAAGGCTTCAGCAGGCGGGAATAAAAAGAACAAGTGAAGATCATTACGAATTTAAAAATCATTATGACTTAGCATCATTTTTCATTAGTTATTTAGCTGATGAAAATTTAGATAACATTAACTTCCATGAGGTTTTCAAAATATTCAAAGCAATCAAGAAAACGAAAAGGACTGATCTTTCAGATATAATTGAATGGTTAAAAAAGAGTGCTTTACAAAAAGAAACAATAGCACGATTAAAAAGGAATGGAAAAGACCCATCGACTCACTTACGTGAAGAAATAATTTCCGCCATCGCGAATATTTTCCCTGAAGATACAGTTAAAATATTGGAAAAATTCTCCACCGATCTTTTTGAACATATAGATGTACAGTTTTTAGATATTACTTCCCTAATCCATCATATCACCAAGCATTACATGAATACGCCAAGTATGAAATTTGTAGAATCAATTGTCGATAACTATGAGTTTTATTCAGAAGTAATTTACTCTTCAAAAGAAGAAGCAATGGACTCTTTATTAGAACAAAAGGGTATTGCTTTACTAATAACTAAAGAGGAAACGAGTGAAATTTTTGAGGATTACATTGAGACTCGAAAATTGCTCAATCCGGATAGTTTCAAGAAAGCCATTATCGATGATTTAATTAATAAAAACAAACGGATAGATAGCATTATAAAAAAACAAAAAAGTAATGAATAGTTTAATTTTTTAACGTGAAGGTCAAGGTGAAATGTATGGGAAGGATTCAGAGATAAGTTACATTTGAACCAAGCATGAGGTCAGTTTGGATATCGGAAATTATTGTACGCGTAGCGAATTTCCAAACTGACTCTTGGTAACTCATTACTTAAGATCTGACTTTTTAGGATACCTCATTGGCTAAAAATGCTAGCCAAGCAGTCTATAGCACGGGAATACACTCTATTGGGGTTCTACACCGGAACCCCGGACAAATTCCGTCACCAAAGCTAATGTCCATCTAATTTGTATGACGTTAAATAAATTACGGGTTATGTGACGGTTTTGGCGTCAAAATCGTCGTTTTGATGTCGTCACTCAATCGGTCGTGTATATGACAAAGCCCGCAGTGTCTGAGGGAGGAAAAATCAGGGGTTCCGGCGTAAAACCCCAAGAAGGCTTAAACAGAGGTAGCAATGCCTCGTTTGGTAAGCACTTCTGCAATGCGAGTGTGCCATTCCCTGATGATTCTTGTCGTTTCGACTTCATTTACGCATTTCTCGAGTGTTCCTCTTGGCTGGGGAAGAGTTTTACCCCAAATCTCCCAGTCGAGAACTCTAATAGGGCGACGATGTTCAATCCAACCTATTTCACTGCTGTCATCATGCACGGAGTAAGATCCCCCAATAACTTGAACCAGAGCTATCAGCTTTGAACCATTTTTAATTGCGACGATATCATTCACTTTCATGTCATTATTGAAAGATGATATTGTCGATTTCCCTTCATCCCATTCACCTAACCCGATAATCTTCTTACTTTCCAATATGGAATATATATGCGCGTTTGCGAAGGATTGATCGTCAGGATGCATTTGCATATGCCAGTAAGTAGTCATTTTTATCACCTTTAGCTTATTGATTATGAATGTTCCACATCACACTGATGTGTGATCATGATGTCATCCGTGATGGGAAGTACCTCGAACTTTCTGAGGCTGAAACATCCCCGCTCCGGAAAATTGCTGAAGTCTTCTATTCCGATGTCACTCATGAGTTCTCTTTTTCTTGCTACGAAGGATGCATCCTTCTGGAAGAGATTGAAAAGCTCATTCACAAAGCTAAAAAATTGCTTCCGCCAGCAAAGCAGGAACCTTGATGGGCCTGAACGTCTGCTGAGTGCAAGGAGCGGACATTCATGCCGCCAAAGAGAGCCCCGAGTTTCATTGCCTATTTTTCAAGGAATAAGAATTCTCACTAATTCTTAAGTAATCTCTTTCTATGTAACATGGTCTTTGATATTAGGGGTTTAACTTTATATTTTAGAACGCTCGTTACTATTGATCCTGACCTCATTGGGATCAAGATAATCAAGTAAATCAATCAGTGCATGCTGTAATTTATGTAATCGAACGCGATAACCTTGTATGTTTTCCGTCATTTTAACGACTTCACTTTTCAGTTCTTCAAATAAAAATTCGTTACAGAATGCATTTTTTTTTATGAATTCACCATAACCTATACAGTTGTAACCCTTGTCCATTTTGATTAACATCTGCTCACCAATAGCTCTTTGCTCTCCTGCAAAAAAAACAAAATGAGGGCCAAGGCTATCTGTTTGTATCAATGAATATATTTTACTCTGCAGTTCGGATAGCTTACGAGTCTTTAAATCATTTTCAAGGTTAAGAAACTGAACATCAATGCGAGCAGCTTCGGTCCATGCAAAAAATTGAGCCACAAGGAAAACAGTATTGTTTATAACATAGTTTTTATTCCGATCACTTCCGTTATGATAATACCTTTCAATGAATCTACCTTCTAGTATGTTATAAATTCGACTTTGCAAGTCAGCGGCCGACCTAATCAATGGCTCAAGGTAATATTGATGCCTTCTTTTTACCTCCATGGAATTGTTAATTTTGTTGGCTCTGTTCTGATTATATGTGGTAATTCCAACAGAAATCAGAACAGAAGCTATGGCAAAAACTCCACCAATGATGCTCGTAATTAATGTCACATTCATCTTAACCTCTTATTAATATTTAACTCTTCCACTCTAATTTATTTCACTTACTCTTTAAATACAAATTTTTCAATCATATCATTCTATTAGATCTAATTGAGATTGCTGCGTGAACGCGCAGCACCTAAAGAAAATGCGTTTCAGCCGACACGTCGCAATCCGCGAAGCAGCAGGTTGAGCGCGATAATGCCTTGTTGCAACCTCGTCTTGCTCCCATCACCGTCGGCAATCCAAAACGCCGCTTCTTCCAGGCTGCCGTATATCAGCGAAGCCAGTCCCTCCGGGTCAACGTCCTCAACGACACCTTGCTGAATCAGATTGCGAATCAGGCTTTGCATGGATTCAACACAATGGCGTTGCGATTCAGGTGAGGAACCGCCCAGCACCGCTTTTGCATCACGCAAAACAATGCGCTGAAATTCAGGTTCGAGCGCCATCTCAAGGTAAGCCCGGCAGCGGTGGCAAAAACCCTCCCACGGCTCCCCGGCATTATTGGAAATCGCCTGCAGGCGTTGATCCATCTCGTCATCAATCTGCTCCACGACTTCCGCCAGCAACCCTTTTTTGTCACCAAAGTGATGATAAAGCGCACCACGGGTCAGCCCTGCCTGCGCAGTCAGATCATCCATCGAGGTTTCAGCATAGCCATATTCGCAAAAGACTTTACGGGCCGTCGCTAACAATGTGGCTCGTGTCTCTTCCATCTCGGCACGGGTTCGGCGAACCATGTTTTGCTCCTTACATACGGAATGAATGATTATTTACAAACACCGCGTATGTATATAGGATTCTTTTCATACGCGCTGTATGTATTGTCACTGCGCGTTGTCGTGATGGCAAGCAAATACTACCGGAGAAGAAGATGGCTACTCTGTACCGACACCTTTTTACTGAACCTGGAACCGGCAATTTTGTGATTGCAGGACTCCTCGCACGGATCCCGTTGCCGATGGCCGGGATCGGCATTATCACGCTGTTATCCCAGCAGCGCGGCGGCTATGCCCTGGCGGGTGCGGTTTCCGCCACCTTTGTTTTGACCTACGCCCTTTTGTCTCCGCAAATCTCCCGGTATGTCGATCGTTATGGGCAACGCCGCGTTTTGCCAGCGGCGACGGCCATCAGCATCACCGGGTTATTTATCCTGATGGCGGGTTCTCACTGGAACGTCACTGATGCGCTCCTGTTTTTAGGCGCTTTACTGGCCGGGTTTATGCCCAGCATGTCTGCCATGGTACGGGCCCGCTGGACGGCGCTGTACCGGGGGCAGCCCCGTTTGCAGACAGCCTATTCACTTGAAACGGTGCTTGATGAACTGACGTTCATTGTAGGACCGCCCCTCTCAATCGGCCTTTCCGTTACGCTGTTTCCCCAGGCGGGTCTGCTGCTCGCTGCGCTCTTGCTGATTGTGGGCGTGTTTGCTCTGGTGATGCAGCGCAGGACAGAGCCTCCTATTGTCGCGGCCAGTTCCGCCATACCTGGCTCGGGTTCGGTCATCCGTATGACAAGCGTGCAACTGTTGACGCTGCTGATGGTGGCGATGGGGGTCATTGTCGGTACGGTTGATATCGTCAGCGTCGCTTTCGCGGAACAGCTCGGCCGCCCGGCTGCGGCCAGCCTTGTGTTATCAGCCTATGCCGCGGGGTCGTGTGTGTCCGGGTTGCTGTATGGCTCACTCAGCCTGAAAACTCCACTTCACCGGCTGTTGTGGCTGGGCGGGCTGGCCACCGCCGCCACCACTCTCCCGCTGATACTGGTCACGAATCTTACGGCGTTAGCGATGGCCCTCATGATGGCTGGCCTGTTTTTCGCCCCGACCATGATCGTGGCGATGTCGCTCGTTGAACGCCAGGTTTCAGAAAATCAGTTAACAGAAGGCATGACCTGGCTGCTGGCCGGGCTGAACGTGGGCGTTGCGCTGGGTGCCGTCATCGCCGGTCAGGTTGTGGATAACGCCGGAGCGCGGGCTGGATCCTACGTCGCCTTATGTGCCGGAACCGGGGTGGTGCTTATGGCATTTTTAAGTCATTTAACCCTGCTCAAGCAGAGCAGTCGCGCCTGAGCGCGGTGCACATTACAGGATCTGAATGATGAATACATTTTCCACCATGACATCTGTTCGCGCATCGTGGACGCCCGTCCTCGCTGTGGGTCTGGCGACATTCTCTGTGGTCACGACCGAAATGCTGCCGGTGGGGTTACTGACGTCTATCGCCGGGACGCTCAGTATCACCACAGGCCATGCGGGTTTGATGATTTCCCTGCCAGCCTTGCTGGCCGCTTTATTCGCGCCCTTTGTAGTCATTGCCTCGGGCGGAATAGATCGTCGCCGGATACTCTGTGGTCTGCTGGCGTTGCTGGTGATAGCAAACCTTACCTCCGCGCTGGCACCGAATCTGATGATCATGCTGGCCGCCCGGATATTGGTTGGCTTCTGCATGGGCGGAGTATGGGCCATCGCGGGCGGTCTGGCATCGCGTCTGGTTCCGGAGAGCGCGGCTGGCCTGGCGACATCCATTATCTTTGGCGGTGTTGCTGCGGCTTCGGTACTGGGCGTGCCCCTCGGGGCGTTTATTGGCGACGTCATCGGCTGGCGCTGGGCGTTTGCCATCATGGCAATTTTCAGCGCACTGGTGCTGGCACTCCACCTTGCCGTCATTCCGGCGCTGCCCGTGGCGGGTTCCGCTAACATCAGCCAGTTCGTGGATCAACTTGGCAACCGCAAAATACAAGCGGGCTTGCTCCTGACGTTGTTGCTGGTGACAAGCCATTTCACGGCCTTTACCTTTGTGCGCCCGCTGCTGACCGACGTGTCAGGATTTGATGCGCAATGGACAGGAGCCATCCTGTTTGCCTACGGTATTGCCGGTATCGCCGGTAACTTTCTGGCGGGTATCACCGCCGCGCGCCATACGACTATCACGCTGATGGTGATCGCGACAGGACTGGTGTTAACACCATTGCTGTTCATTACTGCGGGGCAATCAGTCACGGGCGGAGGTGCCGTCCTCGTCTTCTGGGGGCTGGCTTACGGCGGGCTTTCTGTCGGACTGATGACCTGGATGATAAAAGCGGCACCCCGCGCCGTGGAGATCGCGGCTGCGCTGTATGTCGGTGTATTTAATGCAGGGATTGCGCTGGGATCATGGGCCGGAGGCCACATCGTCGATACATTCGCGTTAACAGACACCCTTTGGCTGGCCTGTGCGTTAGCGATTGCAGCCTTACTTTTGGCCGTCGTTACTGGCCTGAAACGCAGACAGGCATAATCAGATCGGGGCGGCTATCTGCCTGGCAGTTAACCGCCCCGGTGCCTGCTGTTTTAGTTCCCTGCGACAGATTCGCGTACGAAGTCTTCATAGGTGCGCAGCGGATGCCCTGTGATGGATTGTAACTTTTCAGTCGTTCCCTCTGCTGAGTGCATGCCGTGCATCTGGATACCTGCCATCATCAGGCGCATGTCGTAGGCCAGCCAGCCCGGAGAATATGAGGTGAGCTGTTCTTCAAAAGCGGCGACATCATCACCGCCATAGGTGATCTCTCTGCCCAGAACGGAACTCCAGATTTGCGCAACGGATGCGCCGGTGAGCGGCTGCGGCCCGGTCAGTTCCAGCGTGACGCGTTCCAGCGCAGACGTGGCTCTGTCGCGTCGCAGCAACTCCGCCACAGCGACATCCGCGATATCCCGTGCATCAATCATTGAGACGCCAGCCGATCCGATCGGCATTGGATAGACTGAATAGCTCTGAATGGTCTGCTGAACCATAAGGTCGTTTTGCATAAAGTAAGCCGGACGCAGAATGGTGGCAGGCATATCAAGGCTTTCTATCATGCGTTCAACCGTATGCTTGCCGGTGAAATGCGGCACGTTAGTGAACTTGTCAGAATGAATGACAGACAGATACACGATACGCTCGATGCCCGCCTCGCGAGCCAGATTGAGCGCGATCAGGGCCTGCGTCACCTCGTCGGGCGTGACCGCATTGATCAAAAATAGCGTGCGTACGGATGACAATGCCGCGCGCATTGAAGCGACATCGCTCAGATCTGCAACGACTTCCGTGACCCCTGCGGGGAATTCACGTTTACCTGCCCGACGGACAAGGGCTTTAGCGTCGACACCGGCGTCAGCCAGCCTCTGAATGATCAGTGAACCCACCGTGCCCGTGGCACCTGTAACGAGAATGCTCATAGTTGACTCCTGTAAATACAAAGAAAGATTAACGTGAAAAATCTGCAACAACTTTCCCGGTCCGGGAGGCCGTGCGATGACGTTCGATGGCGTCGGGAAGATCAGCGAATCCCACGATGCCGCCAATTCTGGACTGAAGCGTGCCGCTGGCGACTTCTTTCGCCAGCGTCTCCAGCAATACGGGGTCGGGCTTATTCATAAACCAGAGTCCCCGGCGATTTGCCGGTTTGCGGGAAAGAATGTCCGGTGAGGTGGTGCCGGTGATGACGCCATCCGCGGCCAAAATCAGAACCTGACCTTCTCCCGGTGCGGGTATGTCGATCCCGGCCACTTCCGCCGCCTCAGCCCCGCCGTGGCGTCTGATCAGTACAGCGCGTTGTGTGTTGTTCATTGCAGTTCCTCGTTGCCAGTGTTGATAACGAGACAGTATTCCGTTGCAATAAATAAACAAAGACCTTAAAACAGAGATACCTTGTCTCATAAATGGAACACCATGAACCTGAACGCGCTGTCCGATTTTATACTCGTCGCCACCAATGAGGGGCTGGGGAAGGCAAGCCGTGCGAGCGGCATTTCCAAAGCCACATTATCGCGACGCATCGCCGATCTTGAGGAGCAACTGGGTGTGAGGCTGATCGAGCGCAGCGCTCGCGGTCTGAAGCTTACCGAAGCCGGCGCGACGCTGATGTCACGGACTGAAGGCCTGCTGAGTGAGATGACCGAAGCCATGACGGCGGTCGGTGACGGTGTTTCGACCCCTCGCGGACGTTTGCGCGTCGCCGCTCCCGCCCTTTTTTCCCACCTTGCAATGGGGCGCATTGGAGCCGAATTTTGTGCGGCCTACCCTGAAATTGAAATTGAAATCGTGGCGGAAGATCGCATGGTAGATCTCGTAGAGGAACAATTTGACGTCGCGATCCGAATCAACCCGAGCCCCGACAGCAATTTAGTCGGACGGTGTTTCGCCAGAGACAGGTTAGTTGTCGTGGCAGCGCCCCAATTCGTCAGGCCACTCCCCGGTGCAATAAGGTCAGTGCCCGCCATTGTCACGTCGGGTTTTCAGCCCACTCACTGGGCGCTGGATGAAGGCGAACTGCTGCTGGAGCCGGTTCCCAGACTGCGATTCTCATCATTACTGATGGTCCGGGATGCGGCTATCGCCGGCGGCGGTGCGGCCCTGATCCCGCAGTCCATCGCATGGAGCCAGCTTGCCCGCGGCGAATTGGTTCAGTGGGGCATCGTGTCGGGTCCGGATCGTGCACTGTGGGTATTGCATACATCAAGGCGGCTTGCGGCCCCAAAAGTTCGCGCATTTGTCGATTTTATGTGCGCCCGGTACCCGGACATGTCTCTGGTTCTCAACGGATAACACCGCACAGGCAAACTCTTCGTCAAATTATCAGGCCGTCTGGTAAAGGGAAACAGCCTCCGCTAAGGCTATTTTTTACGCCAAGTGTTCCCTCCCGGCGGGTTGTCACTTCACTGAACTCAAATAAGTATCGCTTCAATAATAATTTTCATTATCATTGCGAGCGGTAACTATCACACCATTCAAATAAATGATTTCAGTGAAGGAATATGTTGCATGAAAAGAATCCTCTGCGTTGCGGGTATGCTGTGCGCCTCGTTAAGCCCCGCTTTCGCGACCACCTACCCGTTAACCCTCGACAACTGTGGTTATAAGCTCACTTTCACTAAAGCCCCTGAGCGCGTTGTCGCGTTAGGTCAAAACACCGTTGAAATTCTGCTGCTGTTAGGGTTACAGGATAAGGTCATCGCAAGCGCATTTTGGCCATCGAAAGTTCTGCCGTCGCTGGCTGAAAAAAACGCTAAAGTGAAAACCCTGACGGTAGAAATTCCTACACTGGAATCCATCCTGGCCCAGGATCCTGATTTTGTCCCCGCGCAGTTACCCTTGTTGCTGGGGCCGGAAAGTAAAGTCGCCAAAAGAGCAGATTTTGATGCCGTCGGCGTAAATAGCTATATGTCTCCGGGAATGTGTGCGACCAAAAAAGACATTGGCGATATGTATGGCAGTCGCCAGAAGCTGTGGGACATGACCTATCTGTATAAAGAAATCGAGGATATGGCCACTATTTTCAACGTTGAAGATCGCGGTCAGGTGCTCATCGCCGACTTTAAAAACCGGGAAGCCACCCTGCGTCAGGCATTCAGTAAAAACCCTAAAGATCTCTCTTTTGTCTTCTGGTTCTCCAGCGCCTCACCTTCCTCTGATGCGTATGTTGGCGGTAAAAACAGCGCATCAGGATTTATCGCCAATGTGTTAGGCGGCCATAACGCCATCACATCGGAAACGGAATGGCCGACCGTCGGCTGGGAAAGCATTATTGCGGCAAACCCGGATGTGATTGTTGTTTCAAGCCTCGACCGTAATCGCTGGGCGCTTGATAACGCGCAGGAAAAAATCAAATTCCTCAAAAGCGATCCTGCCGTCAGCCAGCTGGATGCCGTGCGTAAAAATCATATTGTCGTCATGGACGGGCAAGCAATGAACCCGACTATCCGCACGCTTTACGGCGCTGAGCAGGTTGGCGAACAGCTTAAAAAAATGGGGCTGAATTAATGGCTTCAGCAGTTCATCCCACACGACAAGGGCTGATCCTGACGACCTCGTGTGTTCTCTCCGTGCTGCTTTTGGTGTTGGTGATTGCCTTTGGGGTCAGCGTCGGCGAGCTGTCGATCCCGATGACAAGCGTTTTCCAGGCTATCGGGAATAAAACCGGGATAACCCATGTCCCGCTGAGTCGCATTTATGAAAGCGTCATCTGGGATTTTCGTCTGAGCAGAGCCCTGGTGGCTGCCTGCTGTGGGGCCGGGCTGGCCATCTGCGGTGCGGTACTGCAAAGCCTGCTGAAAAATGCCCTGGCAGAACCTTATGTACTGGGCGTTTCAGCCGGAGCCTCAACCGGCGCGGTGTCTGTGGTCGTGCTCGGCATCGGCACCGGGTCAATCTCCCTTTCCATGGGCGCCTTTGCCGGGGCCTTCGCGGCCTTTGCCTTTGTGACCTTTCTGAGCAACGGCGCACGCGGTGGCAACGATCGCACCATTCTGGCGGGCGTAGCCGCTTCGCAGCTTTTTAACGCGATTACCGCTTACACCATCAGCACTTCCGCCAGTGCTCAACAGGCACGCGACGTCATGTTTTGGTTGCTGGGCAGCTTTAGCGGCGTGAGATGGCCGGAGTTTCAGTTAGTGCTGATCGTTGTCATGCTGGGTTTAGCGCTCTGCCTCTTCTATTCCCGCGCGCTGGACGCGTTTACCTTTGGTGACGACGCTGCGGCCTCGCTGGGTATTTCCGTCCCGCGGGTTCGGTTTATCCTGTTCACCACCACTGCGCTTATCACTGCAACCATTGTCAGTATGGCGGGCTCCATTGGCTTTGTCGGCCTGGTTGTCCCCCACGTTATGCGATTCTTCTTTGGCCCGCTGCACAGAGTATTGCTGATTGCCAGTGCGTTAGCAGGCGCCATTCTGATGGTGCTGGCGGACATCGCCTCGCGGCTGCTGATTGCGCCGCAAAGCTTGCCTGTCGGCGTGGTCACTGCGTTGGTTGGCGTGCCGTTCTTTGCCATTATTATCTACCGCTCGAGGAGTAAGTGATGAGTATCAGCGCGGAAAACGTGACCTGGAAGGTAGGGAAAAAAATCATCGTCAACGACGTGTCTCTCAGGGTTAACCGTGGCGAAACCGTGGGTTTGCTTGGCCCGAATGGTTCGGGAAAATCATCACTGCTGCGCCTCCTGGCAGGATTACGCCGCCCTCACTCCGGATGTGTCGCGCTGGATGGCAAAGACATCAGTCAGATTGCTAAAAAGCAGCTGGCCCGCCGCATTGCCTTCGTAGAGCAGCACGGGATGACGGAAGCGAATATGCGCGTTCGCGATGTCGTAAAACTGGGCCGTATTCCCCACCACACACCCTTTTCTAACTGGAGCGCCCATGATGATGAAACCGTCAATGGTGCACTGGAAAGAGTGGGTATGCTGGATCACAGTGATCAGGGCTGGCAGAGTCTGTCCGGTGGCGAGCGTCAGCGCGTGCACATCGCCAGAGCACTGGCACAGTCACCCACCGAAATTCTGCTGGATGAACCGACAAATCATCTGGATATTCACCACCAGATTCAGCTGATGAAATTGATCAGCGAATTACCGGTGACCAGCCTTGTTGCTATCCACGATCTCAACCATGCGTCGATGTTTTGTGATGCACTGATTGTTATGCAACAAGGCGAAGTGGTTGCCAGAGGAACACCGGATGAAATACTGACAGAGTCACTTCTGCGGGATGTTTTTCGGGTTGAAACCAGAATTGAGATCTCACCCTATCATGGCAAAAAACATATTCACTACATTGTGTAGAATAAGATTTTTCTGTTGCTATCATGCGGCCTGAATACGAATAATCCCTCTTCCTGGAAATGCTGAATAAGGGACGCGGAGCGCGCGCACATGATTATTTACGTCATACCCGCCTGCGGTAGGAAAATAGTATACGTGCTGGATTTTGAGGGCGTAAATTCAATTAGCCGGGCATTTCCGTCCAGTACGGTAATGCCCGCTCAGACAGTGCGAAACGCTGCTGAGTCACGCTAACGTTCAGAAGAGGACATATCCAAACGTTTGGTTGGGGAGATTATTTGCCATCAAAGAAATCGGCAGGCATTTGCCCTGGTGGCATGTTGATAACAGCATCGTTATCAGGGCCTTCATTTTTCATGTAGGTCACCGTAGCAAATTCCGGGATAACGACGTAAGGATATGCCGGTCCTTCATCACGGAATCTGTGCATATCTTCAATAAATTCATTCTGATAGCAGATGGTTTTTTCCGGATGCTGACCTTCACCTGCGATCCATTGCGGGAAGAAGATGGTGCCATGAACAATTTCTCTTTGCAGATCAAACAGCAAGCTGACGCACGTTCCTGTCGGCTCATGCCAGTCAACCTTGTAAATCCCCGGCGCGAACTGCACGGCATTCATCTTTTGATTGGTGACCCAACGGCCACCCACCAGCCCCTGATGAATACGATAATCGCAGGTATTATCGTTACGTGCGTACCATTCATATTTCCACCCATTATCATAGGTATATACGAAATGGGTTCCAACGAACGCAGAAAGATCGTCAGAGATATCCTGTTGCGTATTATTAACCATAACTCACCTTTGTTTTGTATTAAGACTCAAATAGCGCTTAACCTGCACTTAAACGTTTAGACGATCATTCGATATTATTCAACACAAGAGCCGCGTTCAGGCCGCATCTGAAAGGAAGCAAGCTACATAAAATTGAAAGCAAAACGCCGTGGTAAACCCATCAACTTTTTGAAATAAATAGCTCACTTTAGCGGGTGACAACATCCATTATCACAAAAGAAAAGCCGCCGTTCTTTCAGATAAATTACCCATACGTTATTACCGGGATAATTCATCTCATTGTAACAACAGACATTGAAAATTAAACAGACCCACCTGGGGTCAATGTAAAGGGGCACAGTGAATTAGCGCGACATTATTCAGCAGCTTAGGAAGAGAATACAGTTTGCCCGGTGTTACCGCCTCAGGGCTCAAATTCATAAAATTTCGCCATCGGATCATGCGATTATCTTGCACGCGCTGGGAGACTGAAACCCCCATCGTATCAACGCACTGCTTCTGCATTTATCCTTCAGGAAAACAAGATGACGACCTTAAACGAAAGACTGGAATGGCGCTACGCGACCAAAAAATTTGATGCGACGAAAAGTGTCTCTGACGAAAAAATCGACCGTATCGTAGAAGCCGTGCGCCTGGCGCCAACCTCAAGCGGGCTGCAACCCTTTGAACTCTTCGTGGTGACCAACCCGGATATCCGCGCAAAAATCAGAACCGTGGCCTGGGATCAGGCGCAGGTCACCGACTGTTCTCACCTGCTGGTGTTCGCGGCGTGGGACGATATCACCGCAGAGCGGGTGAATATGATGTTCGACCTGACCAATGACATCCGTGGTTTCAAAAATGAAGGGTGGGAAAACTATCGTCAGATGCTGTTGGGCATCGTCGCCGATCGTGGAACCGAAGCCAACTATCAGGCTGCTGCCCGTCAGGCATACATCGGGCTGGGTGCTGCGCTTATCGCCGCCGCGTTTGAAGAAGTCGACGCCACGCCGATGGAAGGGTTTGATCCTACCGTCGTTGATGAAATCCTCGATCTGAAATCGAAGAACTTACGCAGCGTCGTCATGCTGCCGCTGGGATACCGTGCCCACGAAGGTGACTGGCTGGTAAACCTGAAAAAAGTCCGTCGCAGCCGTGAAAACTTCGTAACTGAAATTAAGTAAAACAGAGCACAGGTTGAAAATAAAAATCCACGTCTGGGCGTGGATTTTTATTAAGCTAATGAATTAAAAACCCCGGAAATAACCAACGCACATCACTCTGCCTGCCCGGCACACTCTCCCTCCTTCCCCGTTAAACCGGCTCTGGCCGCTGCGCATTCTCTATGGCTTTTTTCAGTTCCGTTGTGTTCATCCGCACGCAATAACACGGCATGCCGCGCTGAAAGCGCCAGCCTTCGGAAAGTGCACCTGCGTCGAAGGCGTCAAAACCAAATTCATCGTAAAGCCCGGCGACCAGACGTTTCGTTGCCTCATCGTCACCGGCCAGTGGCAATGCGCGACGTGCCGGGTCACCGGCAGGCAGACCGTCGCTTTCAAGATCCGTCATCTGAATGGCGTTGAAGGCCTTGGTGATGTGTGAAAGTGGCAGAAAACTGTGCAGATATTCACTGGTCGTCGTGGACTGCGAATCAAGTTCAGGCACCTGCCCGTCGCGTTCAGGATAATAATTCACTGCATCAATGAGTGATTTCCCCGCAAGCTCTGCTGCCGGAAGTTGCCCGATGGCGGTCAGCGGCACGGCAATCACCACAATGTCACCAAAGAGCGCGGCTTGCGTGGTTGTGCCAATTTCGCATCCGAGCATTGGCCTGAGACTGAACAACGTCTGTGGCCCCCGTGAATTACTGAGCATGACCTGATGGCCGGCCTTGAGCGCCAGTTTTGCCACCGCACGTCCTACGAACCCTGCGCCGATAATGCCGATTTTCATGATTTCACCTTTCAATTGTTGGTCAGAAGGTTAAGAATAATTCGACACCCGGTGTTGATAAATACTCATTATCGGCACAAACAAACAACAAACAGGAGTGAATCGTGGACCGACTGACCAGCATGAATGTTTTCGTCAAAGCCGCTGAGCTGGGTTCGTTCGCTTCGGCGGCGGAGGCATTGCGCCTCTCCCCGCAGATGGTGGCGAAGCATATTTCCCGGCTGGAGTTGCGGCTGGGGACCACGCTGCTCAATCGCACGACCCGTCGCCAGAGCCTGACGGACATTGGCCGCAGTTATTATGAACGCTGTAAAATCGTGCTCGCAGAGGCCGAGGCAGCAGATGCCATCGCGATGGAAATGAAGGCCACCCCCTCCGGTATTATCCGCGTCAATGCTCCGGTGACGTTTGGCGCCTCCATGCTGGCGCCTTTTATTACGCAATATCTGGATCAGTATCCCGGCACGCAGGTCGAGCTGACGCTGACCGATCGCCGGGTGGATCCGATCGAGGAGGGTTATGAGGTGATTGTGCGCATCGGTGAACTGCAAGACAGCCCGCTGATTGCCCATCCGCTGCGTCCTTACCGCCTGATTGCCTGCGCCTCGCCGGAATATCTCGCACAGCACGGCACACCGGCGACACCGGATGCCCTGGCGCTTCACGCCTGCCTGGTGTACGGCGTCTGGTCGCCGCAATCGCCCTGCCGCTGGCTGTTTTTAAAAGACGGAAAAACCTGGGAAGTTCATCCCGAAGGCCGCTTCCGGTCCAACGACTGGCGGGCGCTTTTGCACGCCGCAATCAAAGGCTACGGCGTGACGCTGGGGCCGGAAGACGTATTAAGAGGTGAAATCAGTGCCGGACGGCTGATTCAGGTGCTGCCAGATTACGCATGCCCTTCACGCCCGATGCACGTTCTGACATCACCCGGCTTACGACAGACGGTAAAAATACGCAGTTTTATCAAAGCATTAAACGCTGCGTTTGGCTGATCCCCGAAAGCGCCCGGCACGCTGATATGCCGGTAAAATAAGAAGGCCAGCCCCGCGATGTGCCGGCAGTATTTCAGGGGAAATTGCACCGCATAATATAATTCCTGTCACCAAATGAGTGCGTGGTAATAAAAATCTCACCACTTCGGTGCGTTATTTTAAATAGCCGACGCCGATTGTTTCTTTTTTGAACGCAATCGATTACCTGTGCGCAACGGAATGAAAAAATAGAATGAGTTTTGTGAGGTTGCTGTTATAGTTCGCGCTTTAAAACACCACTCACATCCATTGGAATCTCGATGACGTCAAATATATTGCATTTTTTACTTAGCCTTATAATGATATTCGGTATTGGCTGGTTGATTAGCTACAACAAACGCGGTGTTAAGCTGCGCTACGTCGTGCAAATTTTGGTGATCGAAATCGTGCTGGCCTGGGTTCTGCTGTACAGCCAGGCGGGCGTTTACCTGATTTCCGGCCTCTCCGGCGTGTTCACTAACCTGATGAGCTATGCGCGTGTAGGGACTGATTTCGTCTTCGGCGGTCTGGTTAATGATAATCAGTTCAGCTTCTTCTTATTCGTATTATGTCCAATCATCTTTATTTCCGCGCTGATTGGTATTCTCCAGCACCTGCGTATATTACCGCTAATGATTAAAGGGATCGGTTATCTGTTATCTAAGATTAACGGAATGCCACGCCTGGAATCATTTAATGCCGTGAGTTCTTTATTGGTAGGCCAGTCTGAAAACTTTATCGCTATTAAAGATATTGTTCCGCACCTGAATGAACGCCGCATGTATACATTATCGGCGACCGCCATTTCCACCGTGTCCATGTCGATTGTCGGTTCTTACATGACCCTGCTTGAGCCGCGTTATGTCATGCTTTCGCTGATCCTGAATATGCTGTCCACTTTTGCCGTTTTACAGGTGGTGAACCCGTATTCTGATGAAGCCGATAACGAAATGCCTAAACTCAATGTACCGAAACACAGCTTCGTAGAAATGCTGGGCGAGTACATCATGGCGGGCTTCAAAATGGCGATGATCGTGGCGGCCATGCTGGTGGGTTTCAACGCCCTGCTGGCGATGATCAATGCCATCTTCATGGGCGGTTTTGGTAAGAGCTTCCAGGACATCATCGGTTATCTGTTCTACCCGATCGCCTGGTTAACCGGCATTGTCAGCCAGGACTCCCTCACCGCAGGCAGTATCATGGGGACGAAAATCGTCGCCAACGAATTCGTGGCGATGTTGCAGATGAAAGATCTGGTTGCGCATCTCGAGCCCCGTACCGTGGCGATCCTGTCCGTCTTCCTGGTGTCTTTCGCTAACATTTCTACCGTCGGTATTATTGCCGGTGCGGTGAAAAGTATCGAAGAAGTTCAGGGCAACATGGTGGCCCGTGCCGCTTTCCGCCTGCTGGTCGGCGCGACGCTGGTCAGCCTGCTGTCGGCGTCCATCGTGGGTCTGGTCTACCGTTAAGCGTTTAAGATAAACGCCCGGAACGTCTGAAAACGTCCGCCCTTCCGGGTGGACGTTTTTGTTTGTGCGGCAGGCACAGGCAGTTTTGCCCCGTCATAAAAAAACCACGCCGGAGCGTGGTTTTTCATTGTTCACCTTATCAATTTATCCCCGCGCCAGCGCGGCCGCGTTTCGTCCCGCCAGAATACCGAAGATGATAATATCAGCCACCGCGTTACCGCCGATGCGGTTTGCACCGTGGATACCGCCCGCCACTTCACCGGCCGCCCAGGCCCCGGTAATCGGCTGTTTCTGGCTATCAAGCACCGCCGTGTCAGTGTTGATGACCACGCCGCCCATCGTATGATGCACGCCCGGCGCGATGCGGATGGCAAAGAATGGCCCCTGATTAAGCGGATGACGCAGCGCAGTGGTGCGCCCAAAATCATCGTCTTTTTTGGCCACCACGAACAGATTGTAACGTTCCAGCGTTTCGGCCAGATCATGCGGGTTCATGTTCAGCTTCACCGCCAGCTCTTCCGGCGTCGGCGCGCTGAGTACAAAGCCTTTGGCGATATACTCGTCAGCCGCTTTGTTGTTTGCCCGCACCTGTTCATCAAAGATCACCCACGCGCTTTTCTCCGGCAGCGCGATGATTTCCGCCGACACTTTGTCACGGGTTTCCATTTCATTGTAGAAACGCTTGCCCGCCTGGCTCACCAGGATCGCCCCGCCGCCGCGAATGGATTCAGAAATCAGGTATGACGTGGTTTGTTCAACGGTCGGGTGGATCTGGATCTCGCCCATATCGACGGTATCCGCCCCGATTTTTTGCAGCATGGCAATGCCGCTGCCGGTGGCGCCTTTATGGTTTGTGGTCACAAAGCCGTCCAGCTCAGGGCGATATTTCACCACCATTTCGCGGTTAGCACTGAAACCGCCGGTCGCCACAATCACGCTTTTGGCATTCAGAATACGGCTGTCGTTGTATTCATCGACCACTTTCACGCCGGTCACTGCGCCGTTTTCATACAGGATTTCCGCCACGGAGGTTTCGAGCAGCACTTCGATATCGCGCTTATTGACGTTTTTCACCAGACCGCTGATCAGGAAGCCGCCGACGGCGGAGCGATCCTGCGGACGGTGGGTACGGTCAATGCTCATCCCGCCGGTGATGGTGATATCGTTCAGCTCGATCTCTTTCGCCGCCAGCCACTCAATGGCTTCCGGTGCCAGCTCAACGAACTCCCTGAGCAGTTCCGGGTTGTTCTTGAACTTGCCGCCTTTCAGGGTTTCGTCATAGAACAGCTCTTTGCTGTCCTCGATGCCTTTGAGTTTCTGGAACCGGGTTTCTGCCGCGTTCATTCCCACAGAGGCTTTGATTGTGTTGCCCCCGATGGTGGGCATTTTTTCGATAATGACGACGTGCGCGCCTTCATCATGCGCCTGAATGGCGGCCGCCAGACCTGCGCCGCCGCTGCCGACGATCACCACATCGAAGTTCTGCGGTGCCTGAGGGTTACCGCCTTCTTCAATCACGTGCTCTTTGCTGGAGGTGGTTAAGGCGCGGGAAACGGCTTTTTTCAGCGCCTCACTCTGGGTCGTCGCGCCGGTGATTGCATCAACGTGCGGGCTGTTGGCAACCAGAATACGTGTGCGCAACTGTTCAAAGGTGGTGGTGAAATCGACGTCGAGGGTGTCATCTTTCACCAGAGTAATATCGGTAATACGGTCGGTATCGAGCGTAACGCTGATTTTCAGCTTCAGCGCTTCGGCTTCCACTTTTTCCTGATATACGCCGGCTTTATATTTACGGCCTGTCACGCTGGTGTCGCGGATCATGGCGTCAACCAGTGAGAAGCGCCACAACGGCTCAGGAATGTTCAGCGCCTCGCGCTTGTTGCTGTCGATGAACAGTTCCAGATGGTCGTTGTTAATAATACGGTCGGCCCAGTCCGGATAGGCGATGCACGCTTTGCCTACCGCGACCAGATCAAAACCGTACTCCAGCCCTTTCTCCGCATCCGCTTTGTTAACCACGCCGCCGACGCCAATCACCGGCACTTTTGCCAGCGTTTCAGAACGCATGGCGCGGTATTTAGTGATGAGCGGTGTCGGGTCGGTGGTGTCTACGATAGAAGGACGCAGCAACTGGCCGACGGAGAAATGCACGTAGTCCAGCCCGCGCGCAGCGAGTTTTTCCAGCAGATACAGTGTGTCGTCAAACCGGATGCCGGGCACTTCCAGCTCTTCCGGCGAGAAACGGTAACCGATAATGAAGTTGTCGTCGGCGAAACGCTTCGCCATTTTGTGGGTGATCTCGAGCACTTCCAGCGGGAATGTGGCTCGCTTATCGCGGTCGCCGCCCCATTTGTCGGTGCGCTGGTTGGAGTTCGGCGAGTAAAACTGCTGGATCAGGTAAGTGTTGGCGCCGTGGATCTCCACGCCGTCGAAACCGGCTTTGATGGCGCGGTTCACCGCATCACCAAATTTGGTGATCATCACATCAACTTCTTCACCGGACAGCTCTTTAGGCGTGGTCGCGCCTTCACGCGGCGCGGCGATGGCGCTGGGTGCGACGGGCGTTCTGCCGCCGATAAGCTCCGGCTCCACCATTCTGCCGCCGTGGTAAATTTGCAAAATGGCTTTAGAGCCTTTTGACTTGATGGCGTCGGCGATTTTTTTCAGACCGGCGATTTTGTTGTCGCTGTCGATGGCAATCGCGCCGGGAAACGCCGGTCCCAGACGATCAATGAAGCAACACTCAACGATGATAGTGCCGATGCTGCCAGCGCGATCGCGGTAATACTCGACCAGCTCACTGGTCACCGTGCCGTCGTAGAAGCCGGTACAGGTGGTCATCGGTGCCATCAGTAAACGGTTTTTCAGCACAGCGCCGTTGGGCAACGTGAGCGGTTTAAGAACCGGGGTGAGCTTATTCATTGTAATCAACTCCAAAATGTAAACGCCTGGATTTCTTTTCGTGGGCGAATGACTTACCGCTAAAATAAGTTATCCGGTGCAGGTGATAAATATAGAAATGCTTTGCTGCTTTCTGCTCATATAGCAGAAATAATGTGATGTAAAAGGTCTGATGGACGGGAGTTGTTTAATTACCCAGCGTTAATGCGAATATCCCCTCCAATTGTTAACCATGAGTTGACAAAAATCAACTTTTGATTAACATGGAAAAACCCACGAACAAAATCAGCAGGTTATGCCCTCAGTTTGGCTTTTGCCAAAATTTACTCTACATTTCATAGAGCAGGTTTTCTGGTCAAAATAATAACCCTACACAATGTAATACTACTGAGTTAAATAGGAATTCATCCGGGCGTCATTCTGGCTGAGGATAATATCCGCCGGGTGCCATAACGCCTGAATGAGAGTATTACGTCTCCCTGTTCGCGAAGAAACATTAATGTATTTCAATTGTCATCGTGAAATATCCACAGCAGTCATTTATTACCAAAACGCAAGCGTAAAAAACATCATAGATATCCGGGGGCGCGATGCTCATTTTCAATAACTGGCAGAAAAAACTATGAAACCCACATCCACTTTGAATGACCCCGCAAAGGCCGCTCCTGCCTCTGCCGGAGTGAAAAAACGTTTGATCATGCTGTTCCTTCCGGTGCTGGTGGCAATTATCCTGCTGCTCACGCCGGTGCCTTCCGGCCTTCAGCCCTATGCCTGGCATTTCTTTGCCATTTTTGTCGGGGTCATTGTGGGGCTGATTTTTGAACCCCTGCCTGGCGCGGTGATCGGCCTGACCGGTGTGGTGGTGATCGCCCTGTTCAGCCAGTGGCTGTTGTTCAGCCCGGCGGAAATCGCCGATCCTAAATTTAAGATGGCGAGCGAGTCGTTTAAATGGGCGGTGAGCGGTTTTGGTAACTCCACGGTCTGGCTGATCTTCGGCGCATTTATGTTCGCCGCAGGCTATGACAAGACCCAGTTTGGCCGCCGTCTGGCGCTGATTCTGGTGAAATACCTTGGCCGTCGCAGCCTGACGCTGGGTTATGCCATCACCTTCGCCGATCTGCTGCTGGCACCGTTCACGCCGTCCAACACCGCGCGCAGCGGCGGGACCATCTACCCGATCATCGCCAACCTGCCGCCGCTTTACGGCTCCAAACCCAATGACCCGAGCGCCCGTAAAATCGGTTCCTACCTGATGTGGGTCGCGATTACCGCCGCCTGTATTACCAGCTCGATGTTCCTGTCGGCGCTTGCGCCAAACCTGCTGGCGCTGGCGCTGGTGAAAAGCATTACCGGATTCGAAATCTCCTGGGGCATGTGGTTCCTCGCCTTCCTGCCGCTCGGCGTTTTGCTGATCCTCACCATGCCGTTACTGGCTTACTGGTTCTATCCGCCGGAAGTGAAGATCAATGATGAAGTGCCGCGCTGGGCCAAAAGTGAACTGGAAAAACTCGGCAAGCTGTCGCGTAACGAAATCCTGCTGCTGGTCTTCGTCTGTTCTGCGCTGCTGATGTGGATTTTCGCCGCCGCCTGGATCGAACCGGCGCTGGCCGCGCTGCTGGTGGTGGTGCTGATGTTGTGGACCGGCGTGCTGAACTGGAACGACATTATCAGCAACAAACCGGCCTGGAATACTTTCGCCTGGTTTGCCACGCTGGTCGCGCTGGCGGATGGTCTGGCCCGCGTTGGCTTTATCGCCTGGCTGGGTAAAGAAGGCGGGCAACTGCTTGACGGTTTCGACCCGCAGGTCGCCGCCGTAATGCTGCTGATTGCCTTCTTCCTGTTGCACTATCTGTTTGCCAGTACCACCGCGCACACCACCGCCCTGTTACCGGCGATGCTGACCATTGCGGCGGCGATCCCCGGCATCAACATGCCGGTTTACTGCCTGATGATGGTGACCTCGCTGGGCGTGATGGGCATCATCACCCCTTACGGTACCGGCCCGAGCCCGATTTACTACGGCAGCGGCTACCTGCCGACGAAAGATTACTGGCGTCTGGGCACCATCTTCGGCGCTATCTTCCTCGGCGGCCTGATGCTCATCGGCTATCCGTGGATGGTACTGATGTTCTGATCCGACAACGGGTTAATCCCTTGCACTGTTTAACCTGATATTTAAACTGATACTTAAACTGATAAAAAAAACGGCCTCCCTTTCGGAAGGCCGTTTTGCTGTCAGACTTGCCGCTCTAAACGTCAGTGCGCCAATGTTTTACGCACTTCGCTTACGTCTTTCGCCGATACTGCTGGCGCCGAGTTGCTCCAGCCCTGACGGATAAAGGTCGCAAGCTGCGCGGCTTCTTCATCGCTCAGACGCGCTGCAAAACCAGGCATCACCAGCGTTGAAGGCGCGCGGGCCGTGGACGGCTGTTGTGCACCGGCGAGGATGGTATGGATAAGCCCGGTCGGATCCTGTGAGTTCACAATCGTGGCCTGATCCAGCTGCGGGAACACGCCCGGCGCGCCCTTTCCGGTCACAAAGTGGCAGGCACCGCAGTTATCCAGATACAGACGCTCGCCTTCGCTGAGGTTTTTCGCCGCCGTCAGTTTCGCTTCGGTCGCGCTGGCTTTCTGCGTGTCTACTGCCGGAACCGGCGGATTGCCGCCCAGGAATTTGAGGTACGCGGCAATGGCTTTAAGATCGTCATCGGTCATGTGCGCGGTACTGTTCTCGACCACCGACGTCATTTCGCCACCCACTGCCGCTTTATCGTTACGCCCTGTCCCGAGATAATCGATAATTTCCTGTTCGTTCCAGTGCGCGACGCCGCGCAGGGAAGGCACATCCCAGTTATTCAGGCTGCCGCCCGCGAGGAAATCAGTGTCGCTGCTGTCGAGCGCTTTTTCGTTCATGCCGAATCCGCGCGGCGTGTGGCAACTGCCGCAGTGCCCCAGACTTTCCACCAGATACGCGCCACGGTTTACCTGCTCTGATGCCCCACCGATTGGCTGGAATGGCTTATCAGACGCAAACGCCCAGTTCCAGAAACGCATGCCCCAGCGCTGACTGAACGGGAAGCTCAGATCCGTTTCCGGTGGCTGTTCTGCGCTCGGTTTTACGCCCTGCATAAAGTAAGCGTAGAGCGCGTGCATGTCTTCATCATTGATTTTGGCGTAATCAGGATACGGCATCGCCGGGTACAAACGGGTGCCGTCCGGCAGAACGCCTTTGCGCACCGCATCCGAGAACTGCGCTTCGGTGTAGCCGCCAATACCGTGGTCTTTGTCCGGGGTGATATTGGTGGAATAAATCGTTCCGAGATTCGAATTGATCGCCAGGCCGCCGGAAAACGCCGGTTTACCCGCCGCCGTGTGGCACGCGCCGCAGTCGCCGAGACGCGCCACATATTCGCCCTGTTTAATCAGCGCCGCGTTGTCAGGCGGTGAACTGTTATCCGCCTGCGCATTCGCCATAAAACCGACACCCAGCAGCAAGGCGTTAGCGATAAATAAACGTTTGAGTTTCATTCTGTTCATCTCCGCTTATGCCTGAACCAGTGGGCCAGGATTTTTAAGATACTGATCTTTGATCGCCTGCGCCGCCATCAGAGTGATCGCGCCGATGGTGTCCGTCGGGTTGGCCTGGAAGTTTTGCGGGAACGCGTTTCCGCCCGGCACAAAGACGTTATGCACATCCCAGCTTTGCAGGAACTTGTTCAGCGCCGAGGTTTTCGGGTTATCGCCCATCACCGCGCCGCCCACGTTGTGCGTGGACACGTATTTGGTCAGGTCAAAGTGCGCGTCCATCGGCAGGAAGCTTTCGCTGTAGCTGTCCGGGTTGAGCTCTTTGGTGATATTGCCGACGATGCCTTTCAGGTATTGCTGCAATTTGAGTTCGTTCTGTTTCCAGTCGAACGTCATGCGCAGCAGCGGATAACCGTATTCATCTTTGTAGTTCGGATCGAGATCCAGATAAATGTCGCGATAAGACTGGCAGGTGGTGGTGATGCTGATTTTCATCGAATGGCCGTACCACTCTTCCATCCCTTCTTTCCAGCCGGTGCCCCACGCAGGCGTGCCTTTTGGCAGCGAGGTGCTGATTGGCGTGCCGGTGGCCTGAGAACTGTGGATCTTCGCGCCGCCGATAAAGCCCAGGGATGCGCCATCGAAATTGCCCGGAGAAATGTCGTTGAACATCTGGCCGGTCGCGCCCGCGGTGGCAAACGGGTTGAAGTTTTTGTCTTTGAAGAACAGCGTCGAACCGCCGTTACTCAGGAACGCATAGTTACGCCCAACCACACCTTCTTCGGTGATCGGGTTGTAAGGTTTGCCGATGCCGGAGAGCAACATCAGGCGCACGTTGCAGAACTGGAAGCTGCTCAGCACCACGATTTTGGCAGGCTGGAAACACTCGTTGCCGTCGGCATCAATATAGATCACGCCTTTGGCGGTTTTCTTGTCATCGTGCAGCTCGACTTTCATCACGTTGGCGTGAACTTCATACGAGAAGTTCTCCATACGTTTGAGCGCGTCCATCACGGCGGTTTGCGGCGAGGCTTTCGAGTAGTTCAGGCACGGATATTTACTGCAATAACCGCAGTAGTTACAGGGTGCGATCTGATTGCCGTACGGGTTGGTCCACGCGCGGGAAACGCACGCCGACGGGTTCGGGAACGGGTGATAGCCCATCTTTTTAGTGACTTCAGCAAACATGCTGCTGTTGAGCGTGTCTTCCAGCGCCGGCAGCGGGTATGGCTCAGAACGCGGACCTTCGAACGGATCGCCGCCTTCCATAATCTGGCCGCGCAGGTTACCGGTCTTACCGGATTGCCCGCAGATGTGCTCAAACTTGGTGTAATACGGCTCGATTTCATCCCAGCTGAACGGGAAATCCATGATCCGCATGTCTTCCTGCAAAATGCCGGGTTTATAAGCTTCGTCGGCGTAGGTTTTGAGTTTTAAATCGGTTGGTGTCGGGCGGATCAGCACCGCAGTCCAGTGCAAACCCGAGCCGCCAACGCCGGTGCCTGGCGCAAATGCGCCCCATTTGCGGGTCGGCAGCGCGGTTTCACTCATGTTGTAACGCACGGTCACCGCGGCCTGCGCCGGGGTCGCCATCACTTTGTTACGTACCGCGTAGGCGTATTCGTCCGCCGGCTTCGGGTAGGCAAATTCTTCATAGCCGCGGTCGCCGCCGCGTTCCAGTGCACGCACCGTCAGGCCCGCCATCGCCAGCTCGATGCTCATCAGCGAGCCCGCCCAGCCGAGGCCGACAACCACAACGTCGACTTCTGGTTTAGTTACTTGTGCCATCTTTTATCCTGTCATTCATCAGAAACGGTAATAAGACGCGGCCCTCAGGCACGCGCGCCTTGCAGGCTCACAGGCCCCAGCGGGTAAGGGACGTTGTGCTGTTTCACCCATTCCGTGAAACTCGCGCGCGCGCCGGGGAACCCGATGGCGATCCACGCCTTCATCCCTTTATTACCGCCGTAGATTGGATCCGCCAGATAACCGTGTTTGGTGTCTGACAGCAGTTCGCTGAAAAATTGCGAGGCCACGAGACTCTCTTCGCCCAAATCGGCAAAGCGGATGTCGTTCTTCTGCAACTTCGTCAGCACCTGCTCTTTGTCCTGATCGGAAAGTTCATGGAAGGCTTTCTGATGATTTTGCTGGCACCAGCTGTTCGCCAGGCGAATACCGGTTTTGTAGATTTGCTGTGGACGAAACGGGATCTGATACCCCATCGTGGCCGGTGCGTGGACGTTAAACGGCCCCTGCATGTAGATTTCTTCACCGAAATCGCCATGCATTTGCTGATCAATAAAGATCGGCACATTGGTTTCCAGCGCGCCCGGCGCTTTGCCTTTGCCACCTGCGGGGATCAGACGGTCAGCGGCGGCCATAATGAATTGCCATTCCTCTGCGCTGAAAAACACGGGTTTATAATCGAGTAAATCCGGGGCAGCCATCTCAGCCGCTTCTGCTGCTGACAGCCCTTTCATCATGATGGTGCCGACAGGCAATGCCATCAGCGACCCAAGTAAAAACTTGCGACGGGTAGTTTTCTTTTGAAGGAGCATAGAATTACGACTCTCACATGCCTGATGTTAAGTTTGGGTTGGTATTTATTATTATTTAGGTACAAATTTATAATATCACCGCAACATCAAAAATAAACGACAATTTCCTTACCGATTATGAGGAAACCTTTTTCACATCAATAAAAATGACTTAAAAACACTTAATAACCAATAGTTTAATTTAATTACTCGTTTATCAAAAACCTAAGATAATTAGCATTAAAACCCTGAAATATCTTATGTAATCTCAGACCATGATCGGCGGGAATATAATTTCAGCAGGCAATGTTCTGTTATATTTTGTTGGAATTGGTAGCTAACATTTCTAACATTGAGATTAATTAAGAGAATTAAAGGAAATTAGCTGTCATTACGGTCGTTAGAAAATTCATGATATCAGGCTGATCATTGACCTGCTTTGGTACCCTTTCCCTCTCCCTGCGCGTTCAATTGTAATTATTGTCATCATCAATTTGATTCCCTTTACCCGCGCCACAAATTAGAATGCAAACCGTTATCATTTGTATTTACTTTGTTCGACTTTCTTTCAGGGAATTACTCACATGTCTTACCAGCACGCCCCGCGCGGGGCTCACGGCGGATTCAAAAAATCCGTCATTGCGTTAGCTATGCTACATTGTTCGCCGCTGCTCGCGGTGCAGCCTGCTTCTGAAGATTCCATTACCGTCAATGCACAGGCGGATACTCCGGATACCACCGATTACAGCGCCACGCAGAGTTCCACCGCCAGCAAAAGTGAGACTCCGCTCAGTGAAACTCCGCAGTCAGTCAGCGTCGTCACGCAGTCGATGATCCAGGATTACGACGTCACCTCGCTGAATGACGCGATGAAGTTCGTCAGCGGCGTGGCTCAGGGGAATACGCTGGGCGGCACGGAAGACGGCTTCGTCAAACGCGGATTTGGCGCCAACAGTGACGGCTCAATCCTGATCGACGGCGTGCGCAGTAATCAGGGGCTGGGCTTTGATTCCACCATCGATCACATCGAGGTGCTCAAGGGTTCCGCTTCCCTGCTTTACGGTATTCAAAATCCCGGCGGCGTGATCAACATGATCAGCAAAAAACCGCAGTATGAATGGAATACCCGTGTCAGTGGCCGGACCGGCGGATTTGGCGGCGGTGCAGGCACGCTCGATGTCACCGGCCCGCTGGGGAACGGTTTCGCGTTTCGCATGATCGCTGAACGTCAGTACGAAGATTACTGGCGTAACTTTGGCAGCGATTCGCACACCCTGCTCGCTCCTTCGCTGAGCTGGTTCGGTGAAAAAGCCAGTTTTAACGTCAGTTATCAGGAATACAAATACGACATTCCCTACGATCGCGGAACGGTATTCAGCAACGGTAAACCGCTGGATATCCCTTACAACCGTCGTCTTGACGAACTGGCCAACCACGCGTGGGGCAAAACGAAGCGCCTGAACACCACCTGGGAATATCAGCTGAACGAGGACTGGAAAACCCGTCTGACCTACGCCTGGCAGCAACGCCGCTATGACAGCAATGAAGTCCGCGCCACCGCCGTCAACACCGATACCGGCGCGGTGACGCGTCGTGCGGATGCCAACCGGGGATTCAACCATCAGACCAGCTATACTTCCTGGGACTGGATCGGCAATCAGGAGATCTTCGGCATAATGAACGACCTGCTGATTGGCGTCGATTACGAGAAAAACGAAACCTACAAACAGTATTCTTACCGTGGCAAAACCTTCAGCACCTTCAATATGTATGCGCCGGTTTACGGCGTTGAGCCGATCACCAACAGCAGCACCTATTCCGACAGCAACAGCAATCTTCGGAACACCCTCTACAACAAATCAATTTATCTGAAAGACAGCATTCATCTGACGGATAAATGGATTGGCGTGGTCGGCGGGCGTTATCAGCATTACAACCAGAAACAGACCTCCGGTTTCGTTAATCCAACCCAAAGTCTGGACGATACCGATGATAAATTCCTGCCGCAGGTGGGCGTGGTGTACAAACTGACTGACGATCTGTCGTTCTACGCCAACTACAGCCAGTCGTTTACGCCGTCCACCGATGTGGATGACAACGGTAATGTGGCTTCGCCGGAAAGCGGCACAACCTATGAAGTCGGCACCAAATGGCAGATTTCACCGCGTCTGGACGCGACGCTGGCGGTGTACCGCATCGATGAAGAGGACATGTCGGTGTTCATCAACGGCGTGACGCGTAACATTCCGAAAGCACGTTCGACCGGTGCGGAGCTGGAGATTAACGGGGAAATTGCTAAGGACTGGGATCTGACGGCCAGCTACAGTTATGACAAAACCGAAATCACCGAAGATGACGTGAATTCCGCCAACGTCGGTAACCGCCTGGTGAATGCGCCAACCAACATGGGCAGCCTGTATCTGAGCCACACTCTGCGCTGGTCGCAGGTTCCGGGTGATTTCCGCATCGGTGGCGGTGCGCGTTATATGGGCTCCCGTGCGGGCGATCCGGAAAACAGCTTCACCCTGCCGGATTACACCGTGGCGGATGCGTTTGTCGCCTGGGATAATCAGCTGCTGGGCAAACATACGCAGATCAAATTAAACGTGAATAACCTGTTCGATAAAGAGTATTACTCTTCCAGTGCCGGTAATTTACGCGTTATCGAAGGCGAACCGCGCAATGTGGTGCTTTCGGCGGCAGTGGATTTCTGATCTTTTCACGCAGGCGTCAGCCACACCAGGCGCCTGCGCGTTTTCTCACTTTCCGCTTACGAGACAGACCCCGTGGCCGGTCGCACGTTAAACCAACCGGGGGTATTTTCGATGACGCGCCACAGCTTTTCAGGGATGGCGAGTGGCGCGACGTCCGGGGCAGCAACGTCCAGCGCAATCTGGCTTTGCGCCTCGCCTTTGGCATATTTCACCCAGTCCGGATTCATCACCAGCCCCTGCCCGATTGCCGCGAGGGAAACGCCGGCAGCCAGCGCCTGTTCAGCCTGTTCAGGCGTTCTCATCTGACCCGCGGCGATAAGCGGGATCCGTCCGGCGAGATGATCGCGCACGATAGCAATAATCGCCGGGCCTTGCGGCGCATCAACCGGGCGCGCCTCTAATGCATTGCCCAGCGAGACATGCAGATAACTGATCCCGCTGTCGATCAAACTATCCACCAGTTTCAGTGACTCCCCGATGCGCAGCCCGTCCTCTTCATGTTCATCAAGCGTGATCCGGTAACCCAGCTGGAAAGGTTGCGTGGCATAGCGGGCAATGGTTTCACGCACTTTGGAAACAACGGCCAGCGGGAAGCGCATCCGGTGCGCCAGCGAACCGCCCCAGCGATCGCTGCGCTGATTAAAATGGGGAGAAAAGAAATTCTGCAACAGAAAACCGTGGGCACCATGAAGCTCAACGCCATCAAAACCGGCGACAATGGCGCGACGGGTCGCCTCGCCGAACGCCTCTACAATGTCTTCCACTTCGTGATCCGCCAGTGCACGCGGTACCACCGCAGGCGCAAATGGCCCCGCCTCACCGGCAACGGCGCTTGCGGCCACAATATCGGACACCAGGTCCGGATGGGTTTTCACACCGGCATGGAAAATCTGCAGGATTGCCGGTGCGCCCCCGCTTTTCGCCGCCGCAGCCAGCCGCATTAAACCAGGAATGAAAGTGTCATCATACGCAGCAAACTCACCGGTGAAGCCGATCCCGTTTTGCTGAACATGCGTACAGCCGGTGATCACCAGCCCCACGTCTTTTACCCGCAGGCGGTAATAAGCCTCTTCTTCAGCAGAGACGGTGCCATCATCGTTACCTGCCCAGGTAGTCATCGGCGCCATCACAATACGGTTACGCAGGGTAAGCCCCGGTGCAAAGGGAAATGCTTCAAGCAGAGCGCGTGGTGTCATGAGAGGTTTACCTTAGTCGATAGAAATATGGATATGCACGGCGCCGCGACTCACGGGGCCGTGACGGGTTCAGGGGGCGATCATAATCTCTTTGGTATTAAGTGATTAGAGGGATAAATCTGCATGAGCTTAGAAGGCTATTTTCTTAATCAGAGGGCATTGAGCTGAAACCATCAGCCCAATGGGTTTGCGTGAGGAATATTAAGGACGGTAGCGCAGTGCCTCGAGCACCAGCGCAAAAGCAGGAGAATGCTGGCGACGGCTGGGGTAATAAAGGTGATACGCCGTGCGCGGCGGCGACCAGTTGGCCAATACCTGTATCAGCTGACCGGATTGCAGCGCCGGTTCCACCACATCTTTGGGCAGATAGGCCAGCCCCAGCCCGTCCAGCGCGGCCTGTCGCATCAGCCCGATGCTGCTGAAAGTACATCGCCCGTCAATGCGCACCTTAAGTTCGGTGCCCTGCTTGCTGAATTCCCAGGCATAAAAGCCGCCGTGGGTGGGCAGCCGGAGTTTAATGCAGCTGTGTTCATTCAGATCCCGTGGCGTGACAGGCCGCGTTTTGCCTTCGAAATAAGACGGGGATCCGACCACCGCAAAACTGAAGTTCGGGGCAACGGGCACGGAAATCATGTCCTTATCAACCTGTTCGCCGAGCCGGACACCGGCGTCATAGCGTTCAGCGACGATATCTTTCAGCCCGTATTCACTGATGATTTCAATGTGAATATCCGGATATTCGAGCAGCATTGGCGTCAGTTTCGGCCAGAGAATGGACTCGGCGGCATGTTCAATTGCGGTGATGCGGACCGTGCCAGCGGGTTTTTCGCGCATCCCGCTGATGGCGGCGATCTCGTTTTCGATTTCGTCAAAATGAGGCCCGATGCGGCTGAGCAAACGTTCACCCGCCTCGGTGACCGAGACGCTGCGCGTTGTGCGGGTCAGCAACCGCAGCCCGAGATGGGCTTCCAGCGTTCTGATGGTGTAGCTCAGCGCCGACTGCGAAACCCCGAGCTGTGCCGCCGCTTTGGTAAAGCTTTGCTCACGCGCGACGGCGATAAAAGCCTGATAATCATTCACATTTTTTCGACGCATTCAGATTCCTGTGTAATCAGTCCGTGCAGGGCTTGCGGGCAAGGTTCACTGAACTCAGGGTAGCCTGTCTGCACATCCTTGTGGACTTAAAAATCCTGCCCTTCAGGGAAGGTTTTCAGATGGCGTCATCTGGCTGGCAAGGAACTCCAGTAAGTGCCGCTGAAGGGCACCGGCAGGAACTGAGCGTAGAGATCCTGCATCGTCTGTTGCGGGTCAACGTCTTTGAACAGTTGCGGATACATCGCTTTAGCAAAGACCTCGACATCCACCAGGTGGTACGGGCTGAGGTAGAAATTATGCCAGACGCTGTACGCACGGCCTTCCCGCACCGCTTTCAGCGTGGAGAGCACCGGTTGTTTGTCCATCACCTGACGGAAACTCTGCGCGGCTTCCTCCTGCGTCACCTGCGGCCCGAGCATCAGGTTTGACACTCTTTTGCCTTCCGGCCCCGCCATGCCGGTGGTGATATACACATCCGGATTGGCGACGATCACCGCTTCCGGGTTCAGATCGCCGTAGACGCTTTTGAACGCCCCTTTCGCAATATTATCGCCCCCGGCGAACGCCAGCAGATCTGCCAGATTGCCGTGTGACACCGTGGTGCAGCACGTCTCGCGACGGCCAAGATGCAGTTGCAACATCACCGTGGGTCTTTTTCCGTGATACGCGGCTATTCTTTCCTGCACGCGGTTCATATGTTGCTGATAAAAAGCGATAAACCGCGCTGCTTTTTCCGGGTGATTCAGCACATCGCCCAGCAGTTTCACACTCGGCAGCGTGTTATGCAGTTGATCGACACGCAGATCGACGTAGATCACCGGGATCCCCGCGCGGGTCAGCGATTCCTGCATCAGATCCTGGTTATCCTGCTTTTTGGCGTAGATCGGCAGAATCACCAGATCCGGTTTGAGCGCAATGACCTTTTCTACACTCATCTGGGTGTAGTTGTTCTGCCCCAGCAGCGGGATATTGCCGATTTCAGGAAAGGCTTTCAGATAGATTGCCCAGCTTTGCGCATCCAGCGTCGCCATATCCCCCGGCCACCCCACCACACGCTGCGCCGGGTTGCCGTCCTGCACCAACGCCAGCGTATACAGCATACGGCTTTCCCCCACCACAATCCGCTGCGGGTTATCAGGCACCGTGACCGTACGGTTGGAAATGTCCGTAACGGTTTTAGCCTGCACGCCAGCGGCCATAAGCAGGCACGAAATCAGTAACAAAGGAGAGAACTTACGCATAACACCTCGGGGAGAAACGGAATGCGAGGATGATAATGATTATCGTTAGGTTCCGCAAATAAGGGTTTGACCGTGGGTGCCCCCCGGACTGGCCTTAAGGTCAAGACCGTGGGTTGCCACCCACACCGGACTTAAGGGCTGCGAATGCGTTTTAACGTCAAGACCTTGGGCTCGCCGCCCAAACGGGCCCAAAGGGTTTTAAACGAAACCCTTTGGAATCCTGCGTTTTTTTAACTGCGCGCTGCCGCTCGCGGGCTATGTTTCAGGTGCTCCGGCTATTGCCGCAAAATCCCGCCGCTTCGCGGTACCCTCCGGTCGGGTTACAACCCGCGCAAACAGACGCGCGGTTTTCCACCTCTCCCTCCGGCGTGATTTTTGAGCGCGGCCACTGGCATTTTTAAAGTCGAACGATGCATTTGGTTTTGCTTTATTTTTCTCATCCCACTTCGCAGGGGGAGGAGAAAAACCTCCGTTTTACATAGCCTTTGGCCGCGCTCAAAACGCCGTCGAATGAACGGTGAGAAACCGCGAGGGTGTTTTTCCGAGCGGGTTCGAACCTGAAATGAGAGGACCGCGCAGCGGCGGCGTTTGCGGCAATAGCCGGAGCCGCTGGAATATAGCCCGCGAGCGGCAGCGCGCAGTGAAAGAGCCCGGGATTCTTAAGGGGGGCGGCGATAAGCCCCCCTTAAGGCCGGTGTGGGTGGCAACCCACGGTTTTGACGTTAAAAGGTATTCGCAGGGGCGGCGTGGATGGCAACCCACGGTTTTGACGTTAAAACGCATTCTGCGGGCATTTCCCCCCGTTAACGACTACACTGGTTGCCACTTTCCTCACAGGACGCGTTAAAAATGAAAAGACTGACACAACAAGATATGACGGAAAGCGAACAGCGCGAGCTGAAAACCTTGCTGGACCGGGCTCGTAAAGCACAGGGCCGTGAGTTGACCAATTCTGAAAATAACCGCATTAAAGATGATTACATCGATAAGTTGATGGAAGAGAAGGAAAAGGTCGCGGCTAAAGCGCGTGCGGAAAAACGCCGTAATAAAGCCGTGCCAAGTACCTCTGCAACCTATGACTGGACTGCCCGCACCCATCCGCGTGGCCGTCGTTAAGTATTAACTGATCCTCTGCGTTCTTCACGCAGAGGCGTCAGCCCCGCGCTGCTTTATGTCATTTCACGACGTCAATAATACAAAACCGTGCGTACCGTCTTTTTCCAGTTGCGCCACCAGACCATATTCCCAGTTGAGATAATCCTGCATGGCCTGCGGGCTCACATCCGTCCCTTCGTACGGGCGGCGATAGCGATCCTGTGGATCCTCCAGCCACACCGAATCACCGTGCTCAAGCGGCAGACCGGCATCAATCCAGCCCACCGTTCCTTTCTCCAGCAAAAAAGTATTTTTACCCGTCAGCGCAGCTATTTCTGTGACAGCGTAACGTGCGAGCAGACCGCTGGTGCACGTCACCACCCAGCGCTGTTTCTCAGGCTGTGAAGCGATGATCTGGGGGATGTTGCCGCGTGTGGTCCACACTGCGCCCGGAATGCGGCGGTTGCGAAAATTCGCGCTGGTGGTGAGATCAATCACCCCGGTGTCGCCCTCTGCCAGCCAGTGTTGCACTGTCTGCGCAGTGACCGATTCCACCGCCGGCGCGGGGGCAACGCTGGCCTTCCAGTCACCTTGCCCGGTGAAGTCTTCCGCGCTAACGTCCGCAACGTATACTTCCCAGTTCATCTGCGCCAGCCAGGATGCGGCCAGGGTGGCGCGCACGCCGTCGTCATCGGCCAGCACTACCCGCGCACCGCGCACGCTGGCGTAATGATCGGTTTCCTGAATCAGCTGACCGCCCGCAACATGTCGCGCACCCGGTAAATGACCGGCGCGAAACTCCTCTGCCGTGCGGACATCAAAAAGGTATAACGTGCGGGAATCGTCCTGCTGCCAGTCGCGAATTTGTGACAACGTCACCACGCGAACGCCCGCACGAATTCCCAGAGCCTGCGCACCTTCCAGCGCCGCCTGGCGTGACTTCTCACTGAGCGGCGGAAACTGCGCCTGTTGCTGATGCGCCAGTGTCTGGCCCGCCAGCGTCCAGCCAATGGTGCCGTTGCGTAAAGCCGCTACCGGCTGACTGAAACCGGCATTGATCAGCGATTGTGTACTGATAATGCTGCGGGTTCGACCTGCGCAGTTAACAATAATCTGCGTACTGGCGTCAGGTACGACATCACGCAAGCGCAGCACAAGCTCCCCTCCCGGTACGCTGACGCCGCCGGGAATGCTCATGGTCTGAAATTCATCAAAACGACGCACATCCAGCACCGCGATATTCGCGCCCTGCTGTTGCAGTGCCAGCACCTGTTCTGCACTCAGTGAAGGCGTCTGGTAATGATGTTCCACCCATTCACCAAACGCTTTGCCCGGCGCATTCACATCAATAAAAATTTCCCCGCCGGCCTCTTTCCAGCCAGCCAGGTCGCCCGCCAGCACGGCGACATCCTGATACCCCAGCGCGCGCAGCAACGCCGCCGCCCGCGTGATTTTGCGCTCGCCGCGCGCGGCGTCATAGAACTCGCCGTTGTCATACAGCGTCACCGCCGTTTTACGCTGCGGAATGCGATCCAGCACTTCCAGCTCCAGTTTTGACAGTGCCAGATTGACCGCAAACAACGGATGGCCGGTAGCAAACGCGGCTTCTTCACGAACATCAACCAGCGCGACTTCCTGCCCGGCGATGAACGCCTGTCGCAGCCACGAAAAATGACGCAGCGGTAAGGTTTGAGCATCAGACATACGGATTCTCTTTTGACAGATCCCAGACATTGGGCAGGAGTGAGTTGGAATAGCCGGAAATAAAGGTTTTCTCGCTGCCGTCGGGCAAGTAAACCGCCCGTGACACTGCGCCGATATTGCCGCCATAAACGTGAATACTGACCGAAACGCGATCGGCGTAAAGATTGCTGACCTGATGAATATCCAGCACATCCGGCGCGATTGTCTCTACATCGCCCGGATGCAGTGTCACGGCGGGTCCTTCGGGTTGCAGGGTGCCGTCGCGGTGGCGCACATAATTCTGGCTGGTTTCTCCCCCGCGCAGCATCCCGATCAGCCCCCAGACGCGGTGGTCATGCACCGGCGTGGTTTGCCCTGGTCCCCAGACAAAACTGACCACGGAAAATCGCGACAGCGGATCGGCATACAGCAAATATTGCTGATAGTGTTCGGCATGTGGCTCAGCAAAGGCTTCCGGCAGCCAGTTATCCTGGCCGATCAGTGTCGCCAGCAGTGTGCTGCCCTGCGCCAGTACCTCGGTCTGACCATGCGGTTCCTGAATCAGCCGCGTGAAGTCGGCCAGAAACTGGCGCAGTGGCGCGGTATGTAAAGCGGTCATCGCCTTCCCCTTTTGATCAACATTCAGGACAGGCTAGCACTGGTCAAACTCAACCAAAATTCATTTTATGGATAAGCTAATATGCATTTAACACATAAAAATGTGCGGTGCGATCCAGCGTCCTACTTCAAATTGTTTTATGCTGCGCGAACTGATGTTGATTCTCTGACGGATACCGGATGCCATGAAAATTGAAGATTTAACCGCGTTTGTTGCGGTCATTCGCCTGCAATCGACGCGTCTGGCCGCCGATGAGCTGGGGCTCACGCAACCGGCCATTACCCGCCGCGTACAGAATTTCGAAGAATCACTGGGCATCCCGTTGCTGAACCGGCAAACCAAACCGCTGAAACCGACGCTGATGGGTAAACGTGTTTATCAGCAATGCCGCCATATTTTGCGCGAAGTGGATGCGCTCAGCGATCTGGTGGCTGCCGACAGCCCGCCGTCCGGCCTGCTGCGTCTGGCGGTTCCGCAAAGCCTGAGCGAAAGCAGCCTGCTGCCCGCGCTTAAGATGCTTTCCAGCCAGTTTCCGGAAATTCAACCGCGGTTATCCAGCGGCTGGGGCGAAGAATTATTGCTGCGCGTACAGCGTCAGGAGCTTGAGGCGGCGGTGGTGCTGTTTCCCGCCAGTAAACAATTTCCGGCAGGCATTGAGAATCAGCCTCTCGGCGCCGTAGATCTGGTGGTGGTCGGACCGAAAGCCACGGCAGCGTTGCCGCAGCGGCTGGAGGAGTGTTATCAGCACGGGTGGATCCTCAATCCGGAAGGCTGTGGTTTTCGCGCGGCGCTGCAACGGGCATTAATCGAACAGGGTTTGCCACTGTTGATCAATCTCGAAGCCTTTGGCGTCACGCTGCAACTCTCCCTCATCGCCGAAGGCCGCGGCCTCGGCCTGATGCCGCGCGCACTGGTGGAACATCACCCCCTGCGCCCTGAGCTGGCGCTGTATGCCCTGAAAGATTTCGCCCCGCGAAGCCAGTTATGGCTGGTCTATCCCAATGTCCCTGCCAGCCAGATCCCCGCCATTGATGCCTTCGCCGCCGCCATCGCGCACGGCCTGGATTTACCGGTTCAGACGGGGATAGAGTATTAGATTCTCGTGGGCGAGGGATTCCGCGGATGCGTTTTAACGTTAAGACCGTGGGTTGCCACCCACACTGGCCTAAGGGTTCTGCGAAAGCATTTTAACGTCAAAACCGTGGGTTGCCACCCACACCGGCCTTAAGGTCAACACCGTGGGTTGCCACCCACACCGGCCTTAAGGTCAAGACCTTGGGCTCGCCGCCCAAACGGGCCCAAAGGGTTTTAAACGAAACCCTTTGGAATCCTGCGTTTTTTAACTGCGCGCTGCCGCTCGCGGGCTATGTTCCAGGTGCTCCGGCTATTGCCGCAAAATCCCGCCGCTCCGCGGTGCCCTCCGGTCGGGTTACAACCCGCGCAAAAACATGCGCGGTTTTCCACCACTCCCTCCAGCGTGATTTTTGAGTGCGGCCAATGGCTATGTCATTCAAAAGATCATTAAGACTTAAGTTTTGAATTAAAAAGTCGAAAACGGTGCCTCTCCCTCCAGCGTGATTTTTGAGTGCGGCCAATGACTATGTCATTCAAAAGATTATTGAGACTTAATTTTTTGATTTATAGAGTCAAAAAGGGTGAGGTTGCGCTTTAAAAAGCCTCTGGCCGCGCTCAAAACGACGTCGAATGAACGGTGAGAAACCGCGAGGGTGTTTTCCGAGCGGGTCCGAACCTGAAATGAGAGGACCGCGCAGCGGCGGCGTTTGCGGCAATAGCCGGAGCCGCTGGAATATAGCCTGCCAGCGGCAGCGCGTTGTAAAAGAGCCCGGGATTCTTAAGGGGGGCGGCGATAAGCCCCCCTTAAGGCCCGTTTGGGCGGCGAGCCCAAGGTCTTGACGTTAAAACGCATTCGCAGGACCCGTGTGGGTGGCAACCCACCGCCCCAACCTTAATGCGCATTTTTCATATTAACTTATCCACATAATGAATTTCTAACATAGTAAAAACCCGTTTATGGTGATAACTCCTGCCAGCGCAGTCTTGGTTCGCTGGCCTCTGACCTGAGGAGTGACAGCTCATGAGCGTGCAATTTATTGGTATGATCGGCCATCGACTGGCGTCTGAAATCATTCCGCCAACTGGCCCGATTTTTGATAAAAAATACATCGCCGATTTCGCCAAAGCCCACGAAAACGCCGGTTTCGACCGCATTCTGGTGGCCTATGCCTCCGACCAGCCGGATGCCTTTCTGGTCACCGCGCATGCTGGCGCAAACACGTCCCGTATTCATTTCCTGCTGGCCCATCGCCCCGGCTTTGTTGCCCCGACGCTGGCGGCACGTAAACTCGCCACGCTCGATCACTTGCTGGATGGCCGCGTGGCAGTGCATATCATCAGCGGCGGCAGCGATGCAGAACAGCGTCGCGACGGAGATTTCGTGCCAAAGTCAGGCCGCTATCAGCGCACGGATGAATACATTGATGTTCTGAAAAAAAGCTGGTACTCGGAAAAAAATTTCGACCATCAGGGCGAGTTTTATCAGGCGGAGAAAGCCTTCTCAGCCATCAGACCCTCTCAGCAACGGTTGCCTGTGTTCTTCGGTGGGTCGTCTGAAGATGCCATCCGTGTTGCCGGTAAACATGCCGATGTCTTCGCGCTGTGGGGCGAACCGCTGGCAAGCGCGGCAGAAACCGTGGCCGCGGTGAAGGCCTCGGCCGCACAGCATCAGCGTGACATCGACTTCAGCATCTCATTCCGCCCGATCCTCGGTAAAACGGAAGAAGAAGCCTGGGCAAAGGCCGACGAGATCCTGGCGAAAGCCACTGCACAACGTGCTACCAGCGGCCAGACTCTGGCAGCAAAACCACAGAGCGTCGGGGCTCAGCGGTTACTGAATGCCGTGGCGCAAGGCGATCGTCTCGACAGCTGCCTGTGGACCGGTATTGCCGGGCTCATCGGCGGGGGATCGAACTCTACTGCGCTGGTCGGTACGCCTGAACAGGTGTCTGACGCGCTGCTGAAATATTATGACCTGGGCATCACCACTTTCCTGATCCGCGGTTTTGACCCGCTCAATGATGCCGTTGAATACGGCAAATCCCTGATCCCGCTGACGAAGCAGAAAATCGCTGCACGTCAGGCCGCTCACCACCCTGCCCGTGCCAGCCTGGTCTGAGGAATTGCAATGCGAGTAACTGTAAAAAATCTGCTGTTGATGGTGTCTCTTATCACCAGCACGTCTGCGTCATTCGCCGACTCCGTCACCCTGCGCGTGGCCGATCAGAAAGGGAATATGCGTGCCCAGCTGGAAGCGGCGGGCAAACTGGATAATCTGCCCTACAAAATTGAATGGTCGGAGTTCCCGGCTGCGGCTCCGCTGGCAGAAGCGCTCAACGCGCAGGCCGTGGATGTCGGGATTATCGGCGATGCGCCTCTGCTGTTTGCCGAAGCGGCGGGTGCGCAGGTGAAAGCCATTGCGGTGGATAAATCTGATGCTTACGGCACGGCGCTGCTGGTCAGACCCGACAGCCCGATCAAAACGGCTGCCGATCTGAAAGGCAAAAGTATCGCCACCAACCGGGGATCTATCGGCCATTTTGTGGCGCTGAAAGCACTGGCCTCTGCCGGGCTGAGTGCCAAAGATGTCACCTTCCGCTTCCTGCCACCCAGCGATGCCAAACTCGCGCTGACGCAAGGTTCGGTGGATGTCTGGGCGACGTGGGAACCTTACACGGCATTCGCCGAAACGCAGGATCATCTGCGCGTGCTGATTAATGGCCGGGGGTTGTGGTCAGGGAACAGTTTCCTCGCCGCCACGGAGACGGCGCTGAAAGATCAGGGTAAACGCCAGGCGATTGCTGATTATCTGCAACGGCTGAGCGATGCGCAGATCTGGGCGTATAAAAATCTGGATGCGTACAGTGAAAAACTGGCGAAGATTATCGGCTTCCCGCTGGATGCGGCGAAACTCTCTTTTGAGCGCCGCAAGTCCTACTGGCAGCAGATCGATGCGGCAACTGAGACGCAGCAACAGCAAACCGCTGATTTTTATCATGCTCAGGGATTGCTGCCGGTGGCGCTCAATGTCAGTGGCACCTTTGATCACAGTTTCCTGCTGAAACCATCCCTTTAGCGCTGTGGGCACCGGGAGTTTGCCGGTGCCCACTGCACTGCGCGCTTATTCTTCAGACCTTTCGACCAGCTGGCTGAACAGCCATTCCTCGAACACCTGCATCGCGGCAGACATGCGTTTCGATTTAAGCCGGGTCAGCCAGTAACTGCCAAGCGTAATTTCAGTGGCAAACGGACGAACCAGACATCCGGCCTCCATTTCGCGGGTAAACATCGACACGGGAACCAGCGCCACGCCTTCCCCCTGCATCGCCGCTTCGGCCATCAGCCGCGAAGAATCAAACACCGCCCCGGCAGCACGCCAGGGGTCAAGACCGGCGGCGATCATCCATTGTTCCCATTCGTCCGGCCTGTACGAACGCAATAGTATTTCTTTGGTCAGCGCATCCGGTGTCGAAAGTCTGCGGGCAATGTCCGCAGAACATAACACCGTGTGCGGCGCGTCAAACAACAGCCGGTTTTCCGTCGCCGCCCAGTTGCCGGTTCCAAAACGGATCGCGTAATCCAGCCCTTCGGACGCCAGATTAACCACGTTATTGTTGGTCAGAATTTTGAGTTCAATAAAAGGATGCTGTTCCCGGAAGGCTTTCAGCCGTGGCAATAACCAGCCTACGGCAAAGGTACCCACCACCGCGATAGTCAGCACTTCATGAAAATACCCGCCCTCAAAGCGCTTGAGCACGGTTTGAATCTGGCTGAACGCTTCAGATAACACCGGCAATAACACCAGCGCTTCATCGGTCAGTTCCAGCCCGCGTGGCAACCGTTTGAACAAGGCCGTGCCCAGCTGATCTTCCAGCAAACGAACCTGCTGGCTGACCGCCGCCTGCGTGACGCTCAGTTCAAGTGCGGCACGGGTAAAGTTGAGATGTCTGGCCGAGGCTTCAAAAGCACGCAACGCATTGAGAGGCAGCGAGGTCCGCATAATGACTTATCCATAAGTTTTTCTTTATCCTGCGCGAAATTATTCTCGCTTGTCAATCCTGCACCAAACAAGGATATTGCCGGCTTCAACACCAACACCGATAAGGATTTCTATGTTCATGAATACATTTCGTCAGAAAGCGTGCCTCACCTTGGCGCTGATGCCTTTGTTATTTTCCAGTGCACCGCTGTGGGCTCAGACGCCCGCACAGGCAAAAGCCGTGCAACAAAAACTCGCTGAACTGGAAAAAAGCACCGGCGGGCGATTAGGCGTGGCGATGATCGACACGGCCAGTAACACGCAGACGCTTTACCGCGCGGATGAGCTTTTCGCCATGTGCAGCACCAGCAAAGTGATGGCAGCATCAGGGATTCTGAAAGCCAGCGAAACGGATAAAAACCTGCTGAATAAGCACGTGGATATCAAAAAGTCCGATCTGGTGAACTACAACCCGATCACTGAAAAGCACCTCGATACCGGCATGACGCTGGGTGAACTGGGTGCGGCGGCGATTCAGTACAGCGACAACGTGGCGATGAATAAACTTATCGCGCAGCTCGGCGGCCCGGCAAAAGTGACGCAGTTTGCACGTTCCCTCGGCGATGAGACTTTCCGCCTCGACCGTACGGAGCCAAGCCTCAACACGGCGATCCCCGGCGACAAACGTGATACCACCTCCCCGCTGGCGATGGCTGAAAGTCTGCGTAAACTGACGCTGGGCAATGCGTTGGCTGAACCGCAGCGCGCGCAGCTTGTGGAATGGTTAAAAGGTAACACCACCGGCGCAGCCAGCATCCGCGCAGGACTTCCGGCAACGTGGCAGGTCGGCGACAAGACCGGCAGCGGCGATTACGGCACCACCAATGACATTGCGGTGATCTGGCCTGATAACCATGCGCCGCTCATTCTGGTCACCTATTTCACCCAACCGCAGCAGGATGCCAAAGCACGTAAAGATGTGCTGGCGGCGGCCGCCAAAATCGTGACGGAAAACCTGTAATCTTCCCCGCTCATGGCCTGAGAACGTCATGAGCGGTGTTCCTGCTACCGTATTCAGCTTTGTTTTCCGTGCGTTGCGCAAACTGTGAACTTCCGCCCTGTGTCAAATGGCCGAACGTGGTTAATAGATGAGGTCGCCCGATATCAGGCTTAGCTAACAGGATGCAGCATGGAAAATTACGCCAACAAAAGCGGTGATTCACAGGTTGTCAGCTTCCAGATAGATGCCAACTCGATCAAAGTCCGTTTCAAAAATAATCACGTGTATCTTTACGATATCCGTCACCCCGGCCCCGAGCATCTTGAAAAGATGAAAGAATTAGCGCGCGCCGGATGGGGTTTAAATACCTATATTGAAAGCGAAGTAAAAACGGATTTTTCTTCCAAAGTGTTCTGAATAAATATCCTGAGATGTCAGAAATAAAAAAGCTCCTCCGTGAAAACAGAGGAGCTTTTGATATTTACCGCACTACATTATTTCGCGGCTTCGAGATAGGATGAAACACTGACAGAGTACATAAAGCCTGTTTGCTGATCTGCTGCTGATAGTTCGCTATGCGTTGCGGCAAACGTACTCATCGCTTCAACCAACTGCTGTACCTGGGCTGCATCAATTTCATAGCCATCATGCGTATGAATGATTTTATTTTGGCTGTCAGCATTGGAATACCAGTTCATCACTTCAACGGAATCCTGAGATCCTGATTCGGTAATAAGCAGATTACTGTTACTTTTCGAGAACCACAGGTCGGTGAGATTGAGATCGCTGAATTCAATAATATCTTTGCCTTCAAGCTTACCTGCGTAATCAGTGACCCTGTCATTACCGTGTCCGTTAGCGAACAGATAGGTGTCCTGTCCCGCTCCGCCGTTCAGCACGTCATTACCCGCGCCGCCGTTCAGAATGTCATCTCCGGAACCGCCACTCAGCGTATCATTACCGCCGCCACCGTTCATCAGGTCGACGCCGTACCAGCCAGTAATATTATTACCAACGTCCGTTCCGTTGTACGTTATCCCCGACCTCGCCAGATCCGACTCCGTCAGCGTCGCATCGTCGAAGACAAAGCTGAACTGGCGGTAAATCCCTCCGGGTTGATCAGTACCAGCAAAGTAGTTACTGACCGTCACGCTGTCATCGCTTCCGTAGGCCTTTATAACCAGACTGCGACCATCGCGACTGAACAGCGCTGAACCAGCGTTAGCCCCGGTAAAGCGTAGGATATCGCCGTGTTCACCCGCACCGGTGTTGTCATACACGTAATCATTACCGTGGCCTGCAGTAAACTGGTAGGTGTCCTCACCGCTGTTGCCATTAAGTGAGTCATTGCCCACACCGCCGTTCAGCACGTCATTTCCGCCCCCTCCCTGCAGCGTGTCGTTACCGCCTGCGCCGTACATAAGATCAGCGGCATACCAGCCCGAGGCATTGTTACCAGCGTCCGTTCCGTTGTACGTCAT
>NZ_JAFMOX010000047.1 GCF_019049655.1 Rahnella rivi | reverse complement strand
CTATAAAAGGACTCATTAAGATTTCTGTTTAATTTCATCTCAAATTAATTTAAGAGGGATTTTTTTACCGGCAATGAGCCACTTTTTACTCTTACCCCGCAAGGATGCCGTCTGGGAATCGGTCAGACAGGTCAGATAAAGTACAGCAGAAGTCGGGAACGGGTTTTGGAGGGCGGGACAAACCGTAACAAAGCAGGCGTTGGTAGCGGAAGATTCCTCTGATATTGTTGATAAATTAGGAAATCCGTATTCATTGTTACAATTTCGGCTAGAATATATACCATTAAACACTGTCTGTTTTGGCTGATTTTTCTAACAATACACGCTTCAGGCATTCACGCCTTTGGGAGAGTTACATGCAAGAAAATCACAAGATTCTGGTGGTCGATGACGACATGCGTCTGCGCGCACTTTTGGAGCGTTATCTGACTGAACAGGGCTTCCAGGTGCGTAGCGTTGCCAATGCTGAACAAATGGACCGCCTGCTGACCCGTGAGTCCTTCCACCTGATGGTGCTGGATTTGATGTTGCCGGGCGAAGACGGTTTGTCTATCTGCCGCCGCCTGCGCAGCCAAAGTAATCCGATGCCCATCATTATGGTCACCGCGAAAGGCGAAGAAGTTGACCGCATCGTGGGGCTGGAAATTGGTGCCGACGACTACATTCCTAAGCCGTTTAACCCGCGTGAACTGCTGGCCCGTATTCGTGCCGTATTGCGCCGTCAGGCCAATGAACTGCCGGGTGCCCCTTCTCAGGAAGAAGCGGTGATCTCCTTCGGTAAATTCAAACTGAATCTCGGCACCCGCGAAATGTTCCGTGAAGATGAGCCTATGCCGCTGACCAGCGGTGAATTTGCCGTGCTGAAAGCGCTGGTGAGCCATCCGCGTGAACCGCTGTCCCGCGACAAGCTGATGAATCTTGCGCGTGGTCGTGAATACAGTGCAATGGAGCGTTCTATCGACGTGCAGATTTCGCGTCTGCGTCGAATGGTAGAAGAAGATCCGGCGCATCCACGTTATATCCAGACCGTCTGGGGTCTGGGCTATGTCTTCGTGCCGGACGGCAGTAAGGCATGAGACGAATACGCTTTTCACCGCGTAGCTCGTTTGCCCGAACACTGTTACTCATCGTCACCTTGCTGTTCGTCAGCCTGGTGACGACTTATCTGGTGGTCTTGAACTTCGCCATCTTACCGAGCCTGCAACAGTTCAATAAGGTTTTGGCCTACGAAGTGCGTATGCTGATGACCGATCGGCTGCAGCTGGAAGATGGCACGTTGCTGGCCGTACCACCGGCGTTTCGTCGCGAGATTTATCGTGAACTGGGCATCTCTCTTTATACCAACTCTGCGGCAGAGGAGAGTGGCCTGCGCTGGGCGCAACATTACGAATTCCTCAGTCAGCAGATGGCCCAGCAACTCGGTGGCCCGACTGACGTGCGTGTTGAAGTGAACCAAAACACGCCGGTCGTGTGGCTGAAAACCTGGCTGTCGCCGGATATCTGGGTGCGCGTACCTCTGACTGAAATTCATCAGGGTGATTTTTCCCCGCTGTTCCGTTATACGCTTGCCATTATGTTACTGGCGATAGGCGGCGCATGGCTGTTTATCCGCATTCAGAACCGACCCCTGGTGGAACTTGAACATGCCGCGTTGCAGGTGGGTAAGGGGATCATTCCTCCGCCGCTGCGCGAGTACGGTGCTTCAGAAGTCCGTTCGGTTACCCGTGCCTTTAACCAGATGGCTGCCGGTGTGAAACTGCTGGCCGATGACCGCACATTATTGATGGCGGGCGTCAGCCATGATTTACGCACGCCGCTCACCCGCATTCGTTTAGCGACGGAAATGATGAGTGACGGCGATGGTTATCTCGCGGAGTCGATCAATAAAGACATCGAAGAGTGCAATGCCATCATCGAGCAGTTCATTGATTATCTGCGCACCGGGCAGGAAATGCCGACGGAAATCACCGATCTCAACGGTATTTTGGGTGAAGTGATCGCCACGGAAAGCGGCTATGAGCGTGAAATCGATTCCGGTCTGGCTGAAGGTGAATTGCTGGTAAATGCGCATCCGCTGTCGATCAAGCGCGCGGTGGTGAATATGGTGGTTAACGCCGCCCGCTACGGTGATGGCTGGATTAAAGTCAGCAGCGGTCGTGAGTTGCAGCGCGCCTGGTTCCAGGTTGAGGATGACGGTCCGGGCATTGCGCCTGATCAGCTCAAGCATCTGTTCCAGCCGTTTGTGCGGGGGGAAAGCGCACGCACCACCAGCGGAACCGGGCTCGGGCTGGCCATCGTCCAGCGTATTATTGATGCGCATTCGGGGACGCTGGATATCGGGAAAAGTGAGCGTGGCGGGTTACGCATTCGCGCTTATTTGCCGTTACCGGTTGAGATGCTGAAAGCGGTGGCGGTTCAGCAGAAGCCTGTCTGATTAAACGGGGGCCTTAATAATCCCCCGCTTTAATGGCATCAGGGCTGTAAAAAGCAGCTGAGAACATCCCGGTTTCTTCATATCGGCGATCACTTGTCCCGCTGCGGCATCCCAGGGTTTTGTCAGCTCTTCCTGCTCATCACATAATACTCTGCCGCTTCTTCCCGCCATCTCGGTGTCTCTGCTGTGTCCCACGGATTCACGAGTTGCACGCCTGCCAGTGCAAAGCTCTCAGGATGATCCGTTGCCAGAGTCGCCTGATGATTGAGGCAAACGGCGGCGAGCTGGATATCAGGCTCCGGCATATCCCTGTTGGCCGCTTTTAATAAGGCTGAAACTCGCGGGTAATACAGTGCGCTGGCCGCATCAAATGACAGCAGGCGACCGGCGAAATCCTGATTCAGCATTTCCAGCAAAGCCTCCGAAAGTGCGGCTTTCGGCTGGTTCTCAGGCAAATTCTCAACCCAGGAGAAAAGTGCGGCGACGCTCAGGCTGGTCAGGTACAGCTGCGTAGTGTCCTGCGCATCCAGCCATTGCAGTACGTTCTTTTGCGGCCGGGGGTTGATCATCTCCAGGATGACGGCGGTATTGAGAATAATCATTTGGATGGCAGTTCGAGGGGCCCGATGCTCAGCGTAGAAAAACGCTGGCGGAGCTGGCTGCCCAAACCGAAGTCAGGTTGGGCGGGCGTTAAGGCCTGCTTCAGAATTAAACGCACTTCCTCTTCCATCGAATGGCCTTTTCTGGCTGCCGCGATACGCAACAGTTCCTTCACGTCGTCATCCAGATTACGAACGGTAATAGTCGCCATGTGATGCTCCTCTGACAGCTTTGCTGTCATTCTGAAATGCCGCCGGGCCGGTTGCAATAAAAAAGGCGCGGAAGCCCGCGCCTGAAAGGTGAATATCGACAGATTAAAGCGTCGGCCCGGCGCTGACCAATGCAGCACCCGCAGGCGTATCGGTATATTTGTCGAAGTTATCAATAAATAACCGGGCCAGATGCTCTGCTTTTTCCTGCCATTGTTCACGGCTGGCGTAGGTATTGCGCGGATCCAGAATGTGCGTATCGACACCCGGCAACTCAACCGGCACGGCCAGATTAAACAGCGGCAGCGTAAACGTTTCTGCATCGTCAATCGTGCCATTGAGGATGGCGTCGATAATGGCGCGGGTGTTTTTCAGCGAAATACGCTTACCGGTGCCGTTCCAGCCGGTATTGACCAGATAGGCCTGAGCCCCAACCGCTTCCATGCGCCTGACCAGCACTTCGGAGTATTGCGTCGGGTGCAGCATCAGAAAGGCGGCACCAAAGCAGGCGGAGAAGGTCGGTGTCGGCTCATTGACGCCGCGCTCCGTACCCGCCAGTTTGGCGGTGAAACCAGACAGGAAATGGTATTGCGTCTGCGAAGCCGTCAGTCGGGATACCGGAGGTAAAACGCCAAAGGCATCGGCGGTCAGGAAAATCACTTTGCTGGCGTGACCTGCTTTGGACACCGGCTGCACGATATTCTGAATGTGATAAATCGGGTATGAAACGCGGGTGTTTTCAGTTTTGCTGTTGTCATCGAAGTCGATCTTACCGTCTTCGCTAACCACGACATTTTCCAGTAACGCATCGCGTTTTATCGCACCAAAAATTTCCGGCTCCGCCTCCTTGCTGAGTTTGATGGTTTTTGCGTAACAACCTCCCTCGAAATTAAACACGCCGTCATCGTCCCAGCCGTGTTCATCGTCACCAATTAACTGACGTTTCGGGTCGGTGGACAATGTGGTTTTTCCTGTGCCTGAAAGGCCAAAGAAGACCGCCACATCACCTTGTTCACCGACGTTGGCGGAACAGTGCATTGACGCTATGCCCTGCAACGGCAACAGGTAATTCATCACCGCGAACATGCCTTTCTTCATCTCGCCGCCGTACCACGAGCCGCCGATCAGCTGAATGCGCTCGGTGAGATTAAAAGCGATGAAGTTTTCAGAATTCAGGCCCTGTTTCTGCCAGTCCGGGTTGGTGCATTTCGCGCCGTTCATGACAATAAAGTCAGGCTCGAAGTTCTCCAGCTCAGTCTCCTGCGGGCGAATAAACATATTTTTGACGAAGTGAGCCTGCCAGGCGACTTCAGTAATAAAGCGCACCTTCAGGCGGGAATCGGCGTTTGCACCGCAAAAGGCATCGATGATGAATAAACGCTTTCCAGACAATTGCTTGCTGACTAAAGCTTTCAGCGAAGACCAGACTTCAGGCGACAACGGTTTATTGTCATTTTTGCCTTTGCCCTGATCTGCCCACCACAAGGTATCGCGCGTGGTGTCGTCGCGGACAATGTATTTATCCTTTGGGGAACGGCCGGTGAAAATGCCGGTATCGACGTTCACTGCGCCCAGTTCTGTCACCTGTCCGCGCTCAAAGCCTTCAAGGCCCGGTGCGGTTTCCTCATTGAAAAGAGTCTCGTAATCAGGGTTATAGACGATTTGACTGCTTTGATGGATCCCGTAGCGGGCGAGTGTTTCGGCGTTGATCCCGAGAGTGGTTGGCATTTCCCTGCTCCTTACCTGAACGTAGAACCCCTAAAGCGTCAGCGTCTTTAGGGATAAACCAGCGGTAATTGTAGGTATTTATGGCGGTCAAACAGCGATAGCTCTCAAAGAATAACCGGAGATGTGAATTTTCTTCTGGAAATGTGATGGAAAACTAACAAATTGTGCAATGAAGTTATGAGGAAGCAATAAAAAAGGGACTTTCAACAGAAAGTCCCTTTAGTTTAATGAGTTAACGGTTAATGAACGTTATCATTTCCCGAAATAACATTGCCGCTCGCCTTCAGCGTCGCCATGTCCATGGCGTCAAATTCATAGTCTGAACCGCAATAATCACAGTGCATCTCGATTTTGCCGTCTTCTTCCAGCATTTCGAGGATCTCTTCATCTGGCAGCGTCATCAGCGCACCGGCGCAGCGTTCACGCGAACAGGTACAGCGGAAACATACGTCTTGCGGTTCATACAGAGTGACTTCTTCCTGATGATACAGACGATAAAGCACTTCGTTAGCCGGCAAATTCAGCAATTCTTCAGCTTTGATGGTGGTCGTCAGCTGTGACAGATGGCTGAACTCTTCCGCGTCCGTCTCTTCAGCGGGCAGAACCTGCAACAACATGCCGCCAGCCGCGGGCTGACCTTCGACTTCGCCCGTACGGATGAAAATACGTGTCGGCAACTGTTCAGACTGCATGAAATAGTTTTCCAGACACTCAGCCAGATTTTCACCTTCCAGCCCGACAACGCCCTGGTAACGTTCGCCCACGTTTGGAGAAATGGTTATCACCATGTAGCCGTTACCAATCATCTCTTTCAGGGAGCTGCCTTCGGCGATGTCACCCTGTAAACGCGCAATGCCACGCAATTCCTGTCGGTTATTGCCGTTGATCACCGCCAGTTTCAGCGGGCCATCGCCCTGCAGTTGTACGGTGATATCGCCATCAAATTTCAGAGTGGCCGTCAGCAGGCTGGTGGCGACCAACATTTCGCCCAGTAAATTACGGACTTCAGCCGGGTAGTCGTGACCCGCTACGATGTGCCGGAACGTCTCATGGAGTGAAACCAGTTCGCCGCGCACAGCGTGATGGTTGAACAGGTAACGGTGTAACTGGTCGTGATTTGACATAACGTTCTCTCTGTTTGGCGGTGTTTATTCCGCATCGCCATATTTGAATTTGATCAGGTTGCGGCGTTCCTTTTTGTCCGGACGTCGGTCCGGATGGGGCATCGCATTCATCTTCCGCGCCTGAGAAATTTTCTCCCGGCTGGCAATGCTGGCCTCGGTTTCCTGATAAAGCGTTTGCGCTTCTTCCGCACTGCGACGCTGAGTGGTCAGCCCCAGCACAATGATCGTTTTTGCATCGTTTCCCTGACGCAGGGTGATTTCGGCATTCAGTTCCATCAGCTTGCTGGGTTTCCCGCGCTGGCCGTTGTAATGCACCTTGCCGCCGTCAATCATCTCGCGTGCCAGTGCCCGGGTCTTATAAAAACGAGCCGCCCACAGCCATTTATCGAGACGTACTGCGTTGTCGTCCTCTTCCTTTTTACCTTTCATCTCTCCCCCTGAAACGTACCGGAACTACTGAGCCGGGCCTGTTACGGGGTGAATCGAAGGCAACAGGTCGCGGTAGTCATTGATGGAAGGGTGTCCCTGGAATGACTTATTTGCCCCGCTCGAATCCGGATTTTCTATACCCAGACAATAGCGGATACCAAAGGTTTTTGCCGCATTCAGGATCGGTTCCCCGTCATCGACAAACAGGGTTCTGCCGGGGTTAAAACCGGTCTGCTGCTGCACGGCAGCCCACAAACGTTGATCTTCCTTTGGATAACCAAATGTGTGGGTGGAAAGTAATAAATCAAGGTGCTGATCCAAACCGGTGTGTTCAATTTTAACTGACAGACTGTGGGGATGCGCGTTAGTCAGCAAAATAGTTTCGCGACCGCTCGCCCGCAGATGACGCAAGAACGGCACCGTATCTTCGCGTAAGCGCGCATTTTTGCCGATGTTTGTGGTCATCTGATAGATGTCCAGATCCAGCCTCTCGCTCCAGTAATCAAAGCAATACCAGTTCATGGTGTGCTGAACGGCCAGGTATTCTTCATGAATGATCTGGCGGGCATTTTCCAGCGGGATTGCACGTTGCAGGCTGAGCGCAGCCGGCACGTCCTGTAACCAGAACTGACTGTCGAAAGCCAGATCCAGCAGCGTGCCGTCCATATCCAGTAAAACGGTATCGATATTGTTCCAGTCGAGATCAAGAGGCATGAAAACTCCATGTCCTGCGTGCCGGAGCATGGCAGGAGAGGTTAAACGCAAGCAGGGAAGGGCCAGAATACCATATTCTCTCAGGGCGGCGCAGAGCCACCCTGGGATTCAGTTCAGCGTATGCGTGGGGGCAGGCATCAATGTCGGGTGAAAGCTGGCGTTGTAATACTGTTCAATATCGTCGATGCGGCGCTTGTCTTTGATGAAGCGGCGAATAAACAGCACCGTATTCACCAGCAGCACGCCAAGCAGCAAGAACAGCAGGACACTGGTGCCCAGATAGCGCCACAGCGTCGAGATATCGGGCTCACTGTGCAATGAAATGTGACGCGTGCCGTTGGCATCAATGCTGATGCTGGTGATCACACCCTGCGCACTGAACGGTGTGTGCAGCAACATCGCGGAAAGGGTTTGCAGCTGTTTCCACTGATCCTGTGGCGGATTACCGAATAACCCGACCGGCGGCACCGGCTGTTCGACCAACTGACGGCCTTCGTCATTGCTGATCAGGAATCCGCCGGGAGGTGGGCTGTTCAGGCTGTCAGCGGCGCGGCGGGTTTCCTGCAGGAAGAAAGAAGACGTGGCGTTGTTGACCAGTTCACTCAATGATTGCGCGCTGACCGGTCGCAGCAGAACGTTGATTCCCTGCAATGTTCCCGCTTTTGCACGCTTTACCAGCATGCTCCAGTTATTTGAATTGCCCAGATTCACCAGCGCATTTTTCAGGCGCACACACTCGTTTGATTTGTTTCCGCACAGCGCATCGGTTTTCAGCACGATATCGGCGAAATCGTCGAGCAGGATCATGCCGGATTTTTCAATCGCGGTCGCCAGTTGCGGGTTGATGTTCTGCTCCAGATTTTCACCCGGATGCATCTGATTGTTGACCGTCGTTTGCAGTGCGGTGGCGGCATCAATAATTTCTGACTGCGGAACCGGCAGCGGCGCGGCGTTGTTCCAGTAAATACCGGAACAGTCGAATGGCATGAAACCCGATGCGCTGCGGCTGCCCGATGGCGCCACATAGCACATCCCCGTGCCCTGAACTTTCAGCGTGTCGCCGACGCGCAGTGCCGTTTTTTCCAGATCCTGCACGCTGTTCACCTGCGCACTTTGCGCACCCTGAAGCCATGCCATGCTGAGTTTAAGCGGCAGTCCGAGCGGTACGTACACCAGCAGCATGAGCAGCAGCAGGAAAGCGCTGGTCGCCAGCACCAGATTCTTTCCCCACAGTTGCAACGGGAATTTTTTCACTTCGTCGTGCAAAGACAAATAGCTGCCCTGACGAACCACGTGGCTGTTCATGTACAGCTCGATATCTGTCGGCTGACCCAGGTCACGGCCAATAAACGGCTGCCAGTGCGGCGGATAAATCAGATCAACCGTACCGAGTGAAATATTGCTGATATCACCTTGTTTGGATTCACCAAAAAGACCCCAGCGTTTAGGTAATCCCCGCAGGCAATGGATTTCCTTGCGGTTTTTACCTAAACGTTCGGAGACGACCCGCCAGCCCACCCAGGCGGTAAGCACCGCCGCCAGCGTCAGTAACCATGGCAGGAACACCACCGGGCTGAGCAGGGTGATAAACAGCAGCAATAAAACGCCGGAGATGGCCAGCGCTTCTTTCACGCCGCTGGAGCGGGTAAGCGCGTGCTCTTCACGGGTTTCACGGCGCACTTTTACCAGTTCGATATGTTCACTTTCTTCATGGCGGATCGAGGCATTTTGCGGCTGCGAAGGCAGCACGGTAGAAACCGGCGCCGGGCCTTCATAGACGTGATCGACCAGCGAATGCCCGTTAAGGGAGATGACCAGCGGCATAGACTGCGTTTTGATCAGCTCAACCTGATTTTCCTGGGCAATGTATTGCTCCCAGAAAGGCGGCAGGTGAATTTCGGTGGTATCAAGGAAGTAACGTCCGCTGTTGGTCTCTTCGCTGGCGACCCCGTAACGGGTAATCGCGCGCTTGAGGCTGTAGACGTTTTCGCTTTTGGTGGTCAGGATGAGTTTATCGCGCAGGATAATCAGGTTATTACGGTGGGTAATCGGTGTTTGTCCCAGGCCTTCGCTTTGTCGCAAATACCGTTCAACGGCGTCGCGCTCTTGTTGCGAAAGTTTTCGCTGGCTGGGGGTGGGGAAATGTACCACGGACTCGTCGCGTTGGCGGCGTCGCAAGGCAAACCAAAAGAAACTCCCAGTGGCAATGATTGCGATACACAACAACACCAGTGTCACGACTACTGTGCTCATCCTATCCCCGTTCTGACGTGGGTGACTTACGTCAACTCTGTGAAAGTATTATACATAATTTAAAAACACATAAACCCAATACACATTTTTACGCGCGGCCTGATATCGGACAGAATTTTCATTATTTGACTGATTTTTATGCGCAAATTTTTTTCAAAACATACCACGCTAAAGGATATCCGCAATTGTACTTTAATGGGTATCGGTATAATCCTATTTTGAATCGTGCGTGTTTTTGTTACAGCAGAATTGTGACGCGAACATAACAACGGGTCTTTTTTGCACGATATCAGGCGTGAAATCCGAGCTTCGGCGGTGAATAAACCCGTCTGCGCTGAACTTATGCGCGGTAAAGATTGCGATTCAGGCTTGCATTAACGCACAATGTTTTCTGATAGTAATATTCAGAAACCCATATGAACCCATTACGACACCCGCAGTCAGGTGAATAATAAGTTGGGGATGAAATGACACAACACCTGCAAAAACCGAAAATCCTGAAGGTGGAAACCGTAGCCCGTTCGCGTTTATTCACCATCGAATCTGTTGATCTGGCGTTCAGCAATGGCGCCGAACGTGTCTATGAACGCATGCGTCCTTCCGATCGCGAAGCGGTGATGATCGTGCCGATCATTGATGACGATCTGCTGCTGATCCATGAATATGCCGTCGGTATCGAAAGCTACGAGCTGGGTTTTCCGAAAGGGCTTATCGATGCGGGAGAAAGTGTGCTGGAAGCGGCGAACCGTGAACTGATGGAAGAAGTCGGTTACGGTGCCGGTCATTTTGACGTACTGGCAAAACTGACGATGGCGCCGTCCTATTTCTCCAGCCGTATGAACATTGTGATTGCGAAAGCGCTGTATCCGAAAAGTCTCGAAGGTGATGAGCCGGAGCCTTTACCGCAAACCCGCTGGCCGATTTCGCGGATGATGGAACTGCTGCAACAGCCTGATTTTTGCGAAGCCCGCAACGTCAGCGCGTTATTCCTGGCGCATGATTTCCTGACCCGCAACGCCCGCTGACTCAATGGGCTTTGCGGCGTTTGAGCCTAAAAAACGCCAATAAAAAAGCCGGTCATGCATTATGCAGACCGGCTTTTTTGCTTTACAGCTCAGGCATCAGAACAGTTCGTGTTCCTGACCGTTATCCATGATGGTCGTCCCGACTTCATGCACCGCATGTTCCGTCGGCTGCGTTCCGTCAATGAAGTATTCCGGACGGCTACCACCGCCGCCGTCAGACAACTTGCCGGTGCTCTTATCGATAGTGACCGTCACGATGCCCGGAGGCGGCGTTTGTTTCTCTTCAGGTACGCCTTCCAGCACCGCTTTCATGTAGTCATCCCATGCCGGTTGCGCACTCTTCGCGCCGCCTTCAGCGCCGGAGATTTGATCCGGGATCACACCCGAAGCGGTCGAACGGCCCAGATCGCGTCGGTGATCGTCAAAACCAATCCAGACTGAAGTCACTACATTTGGACCGTAGCCGGAGAACCAGGCATCTTTCGAGCTGTTGGTTGTCCCGGTTTTACCGCCAATGTCGTGACGTTTCAGGTCACGTCCTGCGCGCCAGCCTGTGCCCATCCAGCCAGGTTCGCCGAAGATGTTGGAGTTCAGCGCATCACTGATGAGGAATGACAGCGGCGTACTGATCACATGTGGCGCGTACTGTTGCTGTGCATCGACCTGTGGCGAATTAGGCGGCACCTGTTCAAGCTGCGGCGTCGGCACGGCGTTATTGCTGTTATTCACTGAAGTGGCAACGTTTTCCACGTTGTCATCAGATAACACCGCCGATTTCTGTGTATCACCATAAATCACCGGAATATTACAGGTGCGGCAGGCGATTTTCGGTTTAGCTTCAAACAGAACTTCGCCGGACTCGGACAAGATTTTGGTGATGAAATACGGATCCACCAGATAACCGCCGTTGGTTAACGTCGCATAACCGCGCACCACCTGTAATGGCGTGAACGAAGCAGAACCGAGCGCCAGTGATTCAGAATGCACAATGTTGGCGGCCGGGAAGCCGAAACGCTGCAGATATTCTGCTGCGTAATCTACGCCCATCGCACGCATCGCACGCACCATCACCACGTTCTTAGACTCTCCCAGCCCCTGACGCAGGCGGATAGGGCCGACGTAGGTTGGTGGGGAGTTCTTCGGACGCCAGTCCTGGCCTGCGCCCGCATCCCAGCGGGTGATCGGCATGTCATTGAGGATAGTGGCGAGCGTCAGCCCCTTATCCATCGCAGCGGTGTACAGGAACGGTTTAATGTTCGAACCCAACTGACGGACAGCCTGATTTGCGCGGTTAAATTTGCTCTGGTTGAAATCAAATCCACCCACCAGCGCTTCAATCGCGCCGTCGTTTTGATTCAGGGAAACGATGGCGGAGTTGACATCAGGAACCTGTGCCAGCCACCAGACATCCCCCACTTTACGCACCCACACCTGCTGGCCCGGCTGAACCACGTCGGACACTTTTTTCGGCGTCGGGCCCTGAGCGTTGTCATTACGATAAGGTCGCGCCCAGCGCATGGTGCTAAACGGCAGGCTGATCACCGCACGGTTAGACATGGTTGCCGTGGCCTGCGCATCGTCGATTGACGTGATGACCGCCGGGAACAATGGCCCGTAGACCGGCAGCGTTTTCAGCGACTGAACGATTTTGTCTTCATCCCACGCAGGTTCACCGACTTTCCACATCTGATTCGACGGGCCGCGGTAGCCATGGCGCATATCGTAATTCAGTACGTTAGTACGCAGGGCTTCCTGCGCTGCCAGCTGCGTTTTCTTGGTGATGGTGGTGTAGACCTCATAGCCATCGTTATAAGCGTTGTCGCCATAACGTTTCACCATCTCCTGGCGCACCATTTCGGTCAGGTACGGCGCAGAAAACTCAATGTGTGGGGCGTGATAGTTCGCCACAACCGGTTCTGCACGTGCCTGATCGTACTGCTCCTGCGTGATGTATTTTTCATCCAGCATACGGGCCAGTACGGTATTGCGACGTGCAACAGAACGGTCGTGTGAATAGAGCGGGTTAAAGGTTGACGGCGCTTTTGGCAGACCGGCAATCACGGCCATTTCGCTGAGTGTCAGCTGGCTCACGTCTTTCCCGAAATACACCTGCGCAGCAGCGCCCACGCCATAGGCGCGGTAACCGAGATAAATCTTGTTTAGGTACAGCTCGAGGATTTCATCTTTAGTCATCAGCTGTTCAATGCGGATGGCTAAAAATACTTCCTTGATTTTACGGGTCAGCGTGCGTTCTGGGCTCAGGAAGAAGTTACGGGCCAGCTGCTGAGTAATGGTACTCGCGCCCTGTGAGGCGTGACCGGACATCAGCGCGACAGACGCCGCACGGAAAATACCGATCGGATCCACACCGTGATGCTCGTAAAAACGGCTGTCTTCTGTGGCGATAAACGCATGCACCATTTCCGGAGGGATCTGGCCCAGTTTCAGCGGGATACGGCGCTTCTCACCGTATTGGGCGATCAGATCGCCTTCGGCACTGAAGACCTGCATGGGTGTTTGCAAGCGCACGTCTTTGAGCGTGGCAACATCGGGTAGCTGAGGCTCGATAAATTTATACAAACCGAAGATCGAGGCTGCTCCCAGCAAAATGCAACACACTGCAAGAATCAATAAATACTTTACGAACTTCACCTGAGATTTCCCATTTAGTGTCAATTGGGCAGTTTATAAACAACCGCGCGGTAGTATAAAGGCAAGCCTGCAACATGGATACGTACTTTTATTTACTTGACGATATGGAGATTGGGCGAAAATGCGACTACAAGCATGGCAGGTAGGTCTGGATATTCAAGCCGGTTTTGCCCGTGCGATCGCCGTACAAAGGCGGCGTCATGGCTGGCAATTACGTCATTGGTGGCAGCATCCGCTGCCCGATTTCACGTTGCGGGAGGGCATATTACATGAGACTGCGCCACTGATCGCCATTTTATCAATTTGGCGCAAAACCTTACCCTCGACGCTGTCACTCAGAATCAGCCTCCCGGCACAGCGGATCATGCAGCAGCGTATGGCCGCGCCTGATGTGCGTATGCCTGAGCCTGCCCGCAGCGCCTTTATTTTCGCCCATGCGGCGAAACAGTTCCCCCTCAGCATCGAACATCTGGTGATGGACTATCGCGCAGACCCGTGCGGCGATAATCAGATGGTGGTCACCGCTGCCAGGCAGCAGGAAATCGAACAGTGGATGCGCTGTCTGGCGCAGGCGCAGCTTTTCCCGCAGGTGATCGAACTTGCCCCCTGTGCTCTTCAGGTTGCCGCCCATGCCGCCGGGCTTCCCGGTGACGCTTTGCTGATTCATCCTCTCGACGATGCCATTCTCTGGGCTTCGCCGCACGGTTTGCCGTTCCAGTTTGGATTATTCGATAACACTGACGCGCAGGCCGACACTTCCCTGGCAGAGCGGGTTCGTACGCAGTATCGCGCGGCGACGTTGTGTGAAGCCGGAGGCTATTACAGCGGCGAAAATCCACCGCCGTCACTGCAAAGCTGGTCGCCGCTGAGCGCTATCGGTCAGTTATCTGCACCGCTACCGGTCAGCCCCGGCGCTTTTGCTCCCGCCGTCGGGCTGGCACTGCGACATATGGATTGCTGATGCTACAGGTCAATTTATTGCCCTGGCGCAGGGTGCAGGGCCGGAAACGGCTGCGTTTCTGGCTGAACGTGACGATGTTGTTTCCGGGATTGCTGCTGGCGGGTTCTTGGATCTGTGCTGCTTTTCAGGCACAGCATCAGACACTGTTACTGCAGCATGTCGCTGCGCTGAAACTCGCTTCGCAGGCGCTGTCTCTCCAGCAACGGCGTGTGGATGCGGCATCAGCAAAGGTAAAAGAGCAGATGGCTCAGCGCCTGATAAGCCAGCAGAAGGCGCAGCGAAGCAGGGACTATCTGCAACTGCTGACGTTGCTGGCTGAAAATATGCCCGAGGATCTCCGGCTGAGTGAACTGACTGAGCATCAGAACCACCTGACGCTCAAGGGTGAAGGGCGGTTTTATCACGATATTTTGGCTTTTGGTGAAACGCTCGCCGCCAGCGAATTACTCGGTGACGTCAGCCTTGCAGATGTACGTCAGCAATCCGGTCAGGCGCTGAGTTTTACCCTGAAGATGCAACTGCGTCAGCCGCCTGGCGTGTTATCAGCGGATAAACAGGGGGCGCGGCCATGACGTTCTCCTTCGCCGCGCGGCTTGAACCTCTCATGCAAAAACCAGGCTGGCAGCTGGCATCAATGCTGACGGGGGCAACGTTGTGCATGGCGATGATCCTATATCAGTGCGTGTTGAGTGGCATGTGGCAGCAACAGAATGATCTGGAGAAGCAGATCAAGGATATGCAGCGTGTTGTGGCTCATGCCCAGGTGATATTGCTTCAGGCATCACCGCTGTCGCGCCTGGAGCAGACTCTGAAAGAAAACGTGCGGGCAGAAAATGACATTTTGCCTCTGGATCAGCAATTCTCACAGCCACTGAAAACCTCACAAGCCACGCTGGTTCAGTGGTTGCCCGCGCCCGGCCCGCAAGGTGAACTTCATCTGAAAGCGTCGTTTAGCGCGCTGGTGCATTTTCTTCAGACATTGCTGCAAAAACCTTCGCATCCGGCGTTCAGTGAACTGAATCTGCGGGCGGGTGAAGACGGTCTTGCGGCCTCACTTTTATTGACGCAAACCACCGAGGCTGCGGAAATTCCCGATGCGGCTGCCACGAGCCTTCCCGTGCGTGATCCCTTTGCTTCCACGCCAGCCCGGCCTTGTGCGGACGAAGCGCTATCTCCAGCATGGCGTTTAGGCGGGATCGTGCAGGTGGAAGGGCGGCAGTCCGGCTGGTTACTCTCGCCGGATGAAGGCTGGATAAAGGTAGAAGCAGGCGCGCAGATCGGTATGCCGCAATGGACGGTAGAAGCGCTCAGTGCGTCAAAGATCGAACTCAGCATCAGCGATATTCGCTGCGGCGAGCAGCGCCAGACCCTTCGGTTTGGTCAAACTATTGTCACTCCACGGAAAGGAAAATGATGAAACAGAGTAACTATGCCGCCTGGTGGCTGCCGTTATGTTTGTGTTTTAGCGCGGCGAAGGCCGCTCAGTTGTCGCCGGTGTCACTGGAGTTTCAGACCGCGCCGGTGGAAATGGTATTGCAGGCGCTGGCCGATACCCGGCAGCTCAATCTTATTACTGCGCCGGGCGTTGAAGGGCAGATTAGCGTGAAGCTCAGGGAAGTGCCCTGGCAGCAGGCGCTGGATATTATCCTGCGCATGAACCATCTCACCAGCCAGCTGGAAGGCAACGTGCTGATGGTGTCACCTGAAATCGATCCGCTTTTACAGCAACAGAAACTCAGGGAGGCTGCCGAGCAGCAGGAAGATCAACGTCCGGTACTCAGCCTGACCGTGCCGCTGCAATATGCTGATGCCAAAGACGCGGCGCTGAGTCTGAACGCGCAAAAAGGCACGCTGCTTTCTGTAAAGGGCAGCGCGTCTGCGGATCCGCGCACCAACACACTTTTATTGCGTGATACTCAAGAAGCGCTGGATGTGGTTGCGCCGTGGGTGAAAGAGATGGATCTGCCCTTGCAGCAGGTGCAACTTGCAGCACACATCGTAACAATGAATAGCGAAAGCCTGAGGGAATTAGGCGTACGCTGGGGATTCACGGGGGAAGAGGCGCTCACCAAAGCCGTGCGTATGAACAATTTCAGCATGGGGATGCCGGTAGAAAACCCGATATTTACCGCGGGATTTAATCTGGCGCACATCAGCGGACGGATACTGGATCTCGAATTGACCGCGCTGGAGCAGGAAGACAAAGTCGATATTATCGCCAGCCCGCGGTTGCTGACGGCGCATATGCAGACCGCCAGTATCAAACAGGGCACCGAAATTCCTTATCAGGTGTCCAGTGGTGCGAGTGGCAGCACCTCGATCGAATTTAAAGAAGCCGTGCTCGGTATGGAAGTGACGCCCAAAATTCAGCGTGACGGTCGCATCCAGCTGGCATTACAAATCAGCCAGAACATGCCGGGGCGGAGCATTAAACAGTCAGAAGGTGAAGCGCTGGCGATCGATAAGCAGGAAATTAAAACCCAGGTCACTGTAAAAGATGGCGAAACGATTGTACTCGGCGGAATTTTTCAACGTAAAAATCAGAACACAGATACAAAAGTGCCCGTCCTCGGCGATATTCCGGTGGTAGGTTCCTTGTTTAAACACCAGTATACGAATGAACAGCGGCGTGAGTTGGTGATTTTCATCACTCCAACCTTAATCCGCACCCGCTAAGCGGGTATTAAGTGTTAACCTAAACCGCATAATTACCTTGAGCACGTGCAACTTTTTGTGTCGTCAGAGGCTTCTGAGTTTGACGCTGCCGTCGATTTAGCTTACAAGGGTTACCGAATTAAGCACCGTGATCTTTTTTTACTGCACACACGTCGATAAAAACGTACGGTTTCCCTCCTGCGGCGTGCAATGTGATTTATTCGGTTGCCAAACTACCAAGAGTGTTGAGATAATTTTTTTCTGATCTCGCACTATCGCTCATGAGGTTTCAGTTTAGGTCCCGCCGCTAATTTGATTGGCGGGGCGGGTTATCATCAACGAAATAGTCTTAGTAATACCGAAAAACATGGCAGAGAAACGCAATATCTTTCTGGTTGGGCCTATGGGTGCCGGCAAAAGCACTATTGGTCGACAGTTAGCTCAACAACTCAATATGGAGTTTTTCGACTCCGATCACGAAATTGAGCGACGTACCGGAGCTGATGTGGGCTGGGTATTTGATTTAGAAGGCGAAGACGGCTTCCGCGACCGCGAAGAAAAAGTGATCAACGAATTGACCGAAAAACAAGGCATCGTTCTGGCAACTGGCGGGGGTTCCGTTAAATCACGTGAAACCCGTAACCGTTTGTCGGCGCGTGGCGTTGTCGTCTATCTTGAAACTACCATCGAAAAACAACTGGCGCGTACACAACGCGACAAAAAACGTCCATTATTACAAGTGAGTGCTCCGCCGCGTGAAGTGCTTGAAGCACTGGCGAGAGAACGCAATCCTTTGTATGAAGAGATTGCCGACGTCACTATTCGTACCGATGATCAAAGTGCCAAAGTCGTCGCCAACCAGATTATTAACATGCTGGAAAGTAACTGATTTTTGGTTTCTATCATTGCCTGAGGGTGTCAGTTAAAGAAGGTTACAGAGCGCGACATGGAGAGGATTACCGTAACGTTAGGGGAGCGTAGCTACCCCATTACGATTGCTGCCGGATTGTTCCACGATCCGGCTTCTTTTATGCCGGTAAAGGCAGGCGATCAGGTCATGATAGTGACCAATGAAACCCTCGCTCCTCTCTATCTGGACGGCATTCGTTCAGTGCTGGAGCAGGCAGGCGTTCGTGTTGATCAGGTGATTTTGCCTGATGGTGAACAATACAAATCCCTGGCTGTTCTCAATGACGTGTTCTCCGCGCTGCTCCAAAAGCCGCACGGACGTGATACCACACTTGTCGCCCTTGGCGGCGGCGTAGTCGGTGATTTAACCGGCTTCGCTGCAGCCAGTTATCAACGCGGTGTACGCTTTGTTCAGGTGCCTACCACGTTGCTTTCTCAGGTCGATTCCTCCGTTGGCGGTAAAACGGCGGTAAACCATCCCCTCGGAAAAAACATGATCGGCGCGTTTTATCAGCCTGCGTCGGTGGTGGTTGATCTCGACTGTCTGCGCACTTTACCTGCCCGTGAAATGTCATCGGGGCTGGCGGAAGTGATCAAATACGGCATTATTTTGGATGCCGACTTCTTTGTCTGGCTTGAAGACAACATGGACGCTCTGCTGGCGCTGGATATGAACGCGCTGGCTTATTGCATCCGACGTTGCTGCGAGCTGAAAGCGGAGGTTGTCGCTGCCGATGAACGTGAAAACGGACTGCGCGCCTTGCTGAATCTGGGCCATACTTATGGCCATGCTATTGAAGCTGAAATGGGTTATGGCAACTGGCTGCACGGTGAAGCCGTGTCCGCAGGCATGATGATGGCGTGTTATACCGCCCATCGCCTCGGTCAATTCGGTCTGGGTGATATCGCCCGGGTGAAAACCTTGCTGACCCGCGCCGGTTTACCGGTCACCGGGCCACAGGTCATGAAAGCCGACGCCTATTTGCCGCACATGATGCGTGATAAGAAAGTACTGGCTGGCGAACTGCGTCTGGTTTTACCGAAAGCAATTGGACAGTCTGAAGTACGCTCCGGCGTATCGCATGAAATGGTGCTGGCTTCGATTGAAGATTGCCGTTAAACCTGTGGCCACTTTTTTGGCCAGATAACGACCGATTTTACCAATGCCCAGCAAGCGTTATATTTATTAGTCAGGATAGTTGCTCCGCGTGAGGCCTGTTTCAGGCTTTTAGCCGGGTTGGAGGTTTTAGATGGATGATTTAACACCGGAAGACGATCTCAAGCCAGACACCAGCGATCGCCGCCCACCGCGCGCGCGCAAACCGTCTCCTTCCATACCAAAGGTCGCTGTTTCCCGTCAGTACGTCATGATTGGCATCGGTATTGTGGTGCTGGTATTGCTGATCGTAGGTATCGGCTCTGCCATGAAGTCACCGACATCGAACCAGGCTACCCAGCAGAACAACGGTCCGAAAGACATTAATCTTGCGGGCAACGACGCTGCAGCCCCGGCTCAGCCCTCCGCGCAGGCGCAAAACAACACCGCTCAGGCCGCAAATGGCCAGCAGCCGCAGAATATTGGTTTACCGCCAGTGTCCTCCACCCCAACTGAAGCACAGCCTCTGCCTGATAATGGTCAGAAAGAACGTGTGGATCTGCCGGGTGATATGGGCGATGCATTGTCTTCCCAGCAGAATCAGGTGGATGGTGTTGCGCAGGGCAGTATGGTTCAGGGTTCAGCAACCAATAGTGCTGCACAATCTCTGACCTCTCTGCCGACCGCTGCGGCGACAGTCAATGGTTCGGCGCGTACTCAGACGCCGGCCGTTTCACAACCTTCAGCTACGCATACTCGTCCGGCGCAAACTGCCCGTACCCCGCAGACCACCCATACCGCGAAACCGGTTGAGCGTAAACCTGCGGCGACGGCATCGCACCCGGCCAAATCCCAGACAGCGTCTACGCCTGCCGCGTCTGCGCCAGCAGTGGCTTCAGGCAGCGCATCAGCCATTAAATCTGCACCTGGTTCACACTTCACGCTGCAGTTAAGCGGTGCCTCTCAGGCTACTTCGCTGAACGCTTTTGCCAAACAATCAGGTTTGAAAAACTATCTGGTCTATCAGACTGCCCGTGACGGGAAGCCGTGGTATGTATTGGTCAGTGGTAACTATGCGTCTTCTGCAGAAGCCAAGCGTGCTATTGCCAGTCTGCCTGCGGAAGTTCAGGCGAAAAAACCGTGGGTTAAACCTGTACATCAGGTACAGCAAGACCTGAAAAAATGAATCTGATCTCAACGCGATTTGCTGTCTAAAAACAGGGTACAATCCGCGGCTGTGAATTGTATAAGTAGCTAACTGACGGCATGAAGAAGAACCGCGCGTTTTTGAAGTGGGCTGGCGGCAAATACCCGCTGATTGATGACATTAAACGTCATCTTCCGGCGGGAGATTGTCTGATTGAGCCTTTTGTTGGCGCGGGCTCGGTATTTTTGAATACTGAGTATGACGCCTACATTCTGGCGGATATCAACAGCGACCTGATCAACCTCTATAACATTGTGAAACTCCGCACAGACGAATTTGTGCGTGATGCCCGTGTGCTTTTCACGCCTGAGTATAATGATTCAGATCGTTTTTACGTCCTGAGGGCTGAGTTCAATGCCAGCAGCGACCCTTATCGTCGTTCGGTACTTTTCCTCTATTTGAACCGCCATTGTTACAACGGCCTGTGTCGCTATAACCTCAGCGGAGCGTTTAACGTGCCTTTTGGCCGTTATAAAAAACCGTATTTCCCGGAAGAAGAACTCCACTGGTTTGCTGAAAAAGCCAAAAATGCGGTTTTCGTGTGCGAACATTATCAGGACACGTTGCTGAAAGCGGAGTCCGGCTCGGTGGTTTATTGCGATCCACCTTATGCGCCACTTTCTGCTACTGCGAATTTTACGGCGTATCACACCAACAGCTTTAGCATGGACGATCAGCGCAATCTGGCGCGCCTGGCGCAGCAGCTCTCTAATGAGAATGCGGTACCGGTGCTGATCTCCAACCACGAAACACCACTTACGCTGGAATGGTACGCAGAAGCGGAACTGCATCGCGTCTCTGCGCGTCGTACTATCAGCAGCAATGTTGCTCAACGCAGCAAAGTGAACGAACTTTTAGCGCTGTATCGCTGATTGCCGGTTTGCGCCGCAGTCAACAGGTAACCTTATCGTTTGGAGAAGCGGATGAAACAGTTTTTGATTGCACCATCGATTCTGTCTGCTGACTTTGCCCGTCTGGGTGAAGACACGGCAAAGGCACTGGCTGCGGGTGGAGACGTCGTACATTTCGATGTAATGGATAACCACTACGTACCGAATTTAACGATGGGGCCTGCGATCCTCAAAGCACTGCGCGATTACGGCATCACAGCACCGATCGATGTTCATCTGATGGTAAAACCGGTGGATCGTCTGGTGCCTGATTTTGCTGAAGCGGGCGCGACGTACATTACTTTCCATCCGGAAGCCTCTGAGCACGTTGACCGCACTTTGCAACTGATCAAAAGCCACGGCTGTAAAGCCGGTCTGGTCTTTAATCCGGCCACATCGCTGAGCTATCTCGACTACGTGATGGATAAACTGGATGTGATCCTGCTGATGTCGGTCAACCCCGGCTTTGGCGGTCAGTCCTTTATTCCGGGCACGCTGGATAAACTGCGTCAGGTGCGCAAGATTATTGATGCGAGCGGTTACGACATTCGTCTGGAAGTGGATGGCGGCGTGAAAGCGGAAAATATCCGTGAGATTGCTGCTGCGGGCGCCGACATGTTTGTCGCCGGTTCAGCCATCTTCAATCAGCCGGATTACGGCACCGTCATTGATCACATGCGCAGCGAGCTGGCGAAGGTTTCCCATGACTGACACTCTGGCTGCGCGTGGTCTGGCATTTGATTTAGACGGCACGCTGGTCGACAGCGCGCCGGGTCTGGCCGAGGCCGTGGATCTGGCGTTACGTGATGTCGGTTTACCGGCCGCTGGCGTTGCGCGCCTCAGCACCTGGATCGGCAACGGTGCCGACGTCATGGTTGAACGCGCCGTCCGCTGGGCCGAAGGCGATATGTCGCCAGCATTTCTGCAGAATGTGCGTAATAAATTTGATCACTATTATGCCGGTACTGCCGCAGGCGGCAGCCGTTTATACCCTCAGGTTAAAGAGACGCTGGCCGCACTGGCCGCGGCGGGGCTGCCAATGGGGCTGGTGACCAATAAACCGACGCCTTTCATCGCGCCTTTGCTGCAATCGCTGGGTATCGACAGTTATTTCACCGTCGTGATTGGCGGCGATGACGTCGTGGCAAAAAAACCGCATCCGGCGCCGGTCTATATGACCCTGGCGTTGCTCGGACTGCGTGCCAGTGAAATGGTGTTTGTCGGTGATTCACGCAATGATATTCATGCTGCACAGGCCGCTGGCTGCCCGTGCGTCGGCATGACATACGGTTATAACTACGGTGAAACTATCGCGCTGACCAAACCCGATCGCGTACTGGAGAATTTCGCCGACCTTCTGCCCACCTTGGGGCTGTCATCTTTAAAAGATCAGGAAGCATAAAATGAGTAAACCCATCGTATTTAGTGGCGCACAGCCCTCCGGCGAATTGACCATTGGCAACTACATGGGTGCGCTGCGTCAGTGGGTCAAAATGCAGGACGATTACGAATGCATTTACTGCATCGTTGATTTGCATGCGATCACCGTGCGCCAGGATGCGGAAAAGCTGCGTAAAGCAACGCTCGACACGCTGGCACTGTATCTGGCCGTCGGTATTGATCCGAAGAAAAGCACGATCTTCGTGCAGTCTCATGTTCCTGAACATACGCAACTGAGCTGGGCGCTGAACTGCTACACCTATTTCGGTGAACTGGGGCGCATGACGCAGTTTAAAGACAAATCAGCGCGTTACGAGACGTCCAACAGCGAAAGTATCACCGCCGGTCTGTTCGATTATCCGGTGCTGATGGCGGCCGATATTCTGCTGTACCAGACCAATCAGGTGCCGGTCGGTGAAGACCAGAAACAGCATCTGGAACTGAGCCGCGATATCGCCAGCCGTTTCAACGCGATTTACGGTGACGTGTTTACCGTGCCTGAGCCGTTCATTCCGAAATCCGGTGCGCGTGTGATGTCATTGCAGGAACCGACCAAGAAGATGTCCAAGTCGGATGACAACCGTAAAAACGTGATCGGCCTGCTGGAAGATCCGAAAGCGGTCACCAAGAAAATCAAAAGCGCGATGACGGATTCCGAAGAGCCACCGGTCATCCGTTACGACATTAAAAATAAGCCGGGCGTTTCAAACCTGCTGGATATCCTTTCCGGTGTCACCGGCAAAGCGATTCCAGAGCTGGAAGCTGAATTTGAAGGCCAGATGTATGGTCATCTGAAAGGTGCAGTGGCCGAAGCTGTTTCAGGCATGCTGACCGACGTGCAAGAGCGTTTTAACCGCTTCCGCAGCGACGAAGCTTACCTGCAAGAGGTGATGAAAGAAGGTGCTGAGAAAGCCCGCGCCCGCGCCAGCGTGACGCTGAAGAAAGCTTATGAAGCGATTGGTTTTGTTACGCTGCCATAATCTCTGACTTCGCTGTGAATACAAAAACCACGTCTTCCTGACGTGGTTTTTTGCTTTCAACACCTTACAAAATCAGTGGAACATACAGCGCAACGTTGCGCTGGCTTGTCAGTTTTGCGTTTTACTGGCAAACCAGTTCAGTTTTTCCCGCAGGCTTACCACGCTGCCAACGATAATCAGGCTCGGGCTTTGCACTTGTTTTGCCAGATTGCCCAGTTCAGTCAGCACGCCGGTCACGACCCGCTGCTGTTGGCTGGTGCCGTTTTCCACCAGCGCGACGGGCGTTTCTGCGGCAAGACCATTTTCCAGTAAACGGCGCTGTATTTCACCGGCCTGCGTCAGCCCCATATAAAACACCAGCGTTTGCTGGCTTTGCGCCATGCAGGCCCAGTCCAGAATGCCGTCCTGCTTCGCATGACCGGTGATCAGCCGCACACTTTGCGCGTGGTCACGGTGAGTCAGCGGAATGCCGCTGTAGGCTGAACAACCGGAAGCCGCCGTGATGCCCGGCACCACGGAAAACGCGATTCCCGCGGCTTTCAGTGCTTCCAGTTCCTCGCCGCCACGGCCAAAGATGAACGGATCGCCGCCTTTTAGCCGGACAACGCGTTTGCCCATCTGCGCCTGTTCCAGCAGGATTTCATTGATACGCTCCTGCGGTACGCAGTGGTGTCCGGCACGCTTGCCGACGAAAATCCGCTCGGCGTCACGGCGCACCAGATTCAGCACGCCATCGGAAACCAGCCGGTCGTAAACCACCACGTCGGCCAGCTGCATTTGCTGCAAGCCTTTGAGCGTCAGTAATCCGGCGTCGCCTGGCCCGGCGCCCACCAGAACCACTTCGCCGTGTTTATCTACCGGCTCGCTGAACAGCTCTTCGATAAATTGCGCGCTTTGGGCTTCATCGTTGTTGGCCAGAGACTGCGCCAGACGATGATGATTAAACAACTTTTCCCACCAGCGGCGGCGTTCGGACATCTCGCTGAACTGGTTTTTGACCCGTGCGCGTAATCCGCCCGCTACCTGCGCCAGTTTGCCCAGATGCAGCGGCAGTATAGCCTCCAGACGCTCACGCAGCAGGCGCGCCAGCACCGGTGCATTACCGCCGGAGGAGACGGCAATCATCAGCGGCGAACGGTCGATAATCGACGGCATGATCACGCTGGCACTTTCCGGGGCATCCACCACGTTACAGAACACGCGACGGTGTTCGGCGGCGTCACTGACTTCCTGATTCACCAGATCGGAATCGGTGGCGGCCACGACCAGCCATTTTTCATCCACCAGCAGCGGGGAGAATTCGCCGCGCAACAGGCGGACTTTGCCTTCATCAGCCCAGATCTGAAATTGCGGTGTAAAGGTGAGGGCGTTTACCGTCAGTTTTGCACCGGCTTCCAGCAGCAGGCGGGCTTTACGTTCTGCCACGTCACCGGCACCAACCAGCAAACAGGCTCTGTTTTTTAACTGACAAAAGAGGGGCAGGTAATCCATGGGCGTTTCTCTATCAAACGGATGTGGCGAAACAGATAAAAACGCCGCCCGGAGGCGGCGTGGACGGTGCGGAGTTTAACAGCGCTCAGCCTGAAGACGGGCGGTATTGATTTCCACATTCCCGTCGCGCACGCGCACGTCATAGGCCGGGATCGAATACTGATCGTCTTCCATGCACAAACCATCGCTCAGGCGAAAATGCTGTTTTTTCAGCGGGCTTGCCACCCACAGCTCGCCCTGATGCTCCGCGATAATTCCGCGTGACAGCACACTGGCCTGCGCAAACGGGTCGAGGTTCGACAGGGCAAAGATCTGCTCGTCAGCGTAAGGGCGGAACAGGGCAACCTGCTGATCGCCCGCCAGTGCGCAGACACCACAACCCGGTAAGATCTGCTCAACAGAACAAAGCGTTAACCACTGGCTCATAATACTTCCTCCCCGTCGGCGAGTTGTTTCACCGGGATACGTTCGTCAGGACGCGCCGGACGATGTTGCTGACGTTCACCGACGAACTGCACGTTCGGGTCACGCTGGCTGCTGTTGATAAAGTGGCTAAAGCGGGTTTGCGCCGCCGGGTCGTTCAGCGTTTCCTGCCATTCACACACGGCTGATTCCCGCAGGCGTGTCAGCTCGGCTTCCAGCTGATCGTTCAGGCCCAGTTTGTTGTCGATGATAACTTTACGCAGGTAAACAATTCCGCCTTCAAGGTTGTCCATCCAGACCGAGGTGCGTTGCAGCTTATCGGCGGTGCGGATGTAGAACATCATGAAGCGGTCGAGATAACGCAGCAGAGTCTCGTTATCCAGATCGGCTGCCAGCAAATCACCGTGGCGCGGTTTCATGCCGCCGTTGCCGCAGACATACAGGTTCCAGCCGTTTTCCGTCGCAATAATCCCGACGTCTTTGCCCTGTGCTTCAGAACATTCACGGGTACAGCCGGAAACGCCGAATTTCATCTTGTGCGGCGTACGGATGCCTTTGTAACGGTGTTCCAGGCTGATGCCGAAACCGAGGCTGTCGCCGACGCCGTAACGGCACCAGGTGCTGCCGACGCAGGTTTTCGCCATGCGCAGTGCTTTGGCGTAAGCCTGGCCGGTTTCGAACCCGGCGTTAATCAGTTTCTGCCAGATGGCTGGCAAATCGTCTTTTTGCGCGCCGAACATCCCGATGCGCTGCGAGCCGGTGATTTTGGTGTAAAGATTGTATTCCGCCGCGATTTCGCCAATTGCCTGCAAACCTTGTGGTGTGATTTCACCGCCCGGCGAACGAGGAATGACGGAATAAGTGCCGTCTTTCTGCATGTTGGCGAGGAACACGTCGTTGGTGTCCTGCAGCGGCGTGTGCTGTGCTTTAAGCACGTAATCATTCCAGCAGGAAGCCAGCAGCGAGCCGACGGTCGGTTTACAGACTTCGCAGCCGTAGCCTTTGCCGTATTTATTCAGTAAATCGTCGAACGAACGGATGCCTTCGACGCGGATCAGGTGATACAGCTCCTGACGTGAATACGCGAAGTGTTCACACAGGTGATGATTCACTTCGATGCCTTGCTTACTCAGTTCAGCATTCAGCACCTGAGTGACCAGCGGAATACAGCCGCCGCAGCCAGTCCCGGCTTTGGTGGCCGATTTCAGTGCTGCTACGGTGTGGCAGCCGCCCTGAACCGCTTTGATGATGTCGCCTTTCGTGACGTCGAAGCAGGAGCAGATTTGCGCGCTTTCCGGCAGGGCATCGGTGCCGATCACCGCGCCGCCGCTGCCTGCGTGGGCGGGTAGGATCAGCGCATCCGGATTTTCCGGCAGCGGAATGTTGTTCAGTACCAGTTGCAGCAGATTGCCATAATCGCTGGTATCGCCCACCAGCACAGCGCCGAGCAGCGTTTTATTGTCTTCGCTGACCACCAGACGCTTATACAGCGCCTTGTTCTCGTCGAGGTACACATAGCTGCGTGCCCCCGGCGTGCGGGCGTGTGCGTCGCCAATACCGGCCACATCGACGCCTAACAGTTTCAGTTTGGCGCTCATGTCTGCGCCGGTGAACGCATTTTCGCGCCCCAGTAAATGGTCGGCGGTTACTTGCGCCATTTTGTAGCCCGGCGCCACCAGGCCGAAAGTCCGCTGATTCCACGACGCACATTCGCCGATGGCGTACACGTCCGGATCGCTGGTCTGGCACTGGTCGTTAATCACAATGCCACCGCGCTGGGCGATCTCTAAATCGCACTGGCGCGCCAGTTTGTCCTGCGGGCGGATACCGGTGGAGAACACGATAAAATCGACTTCGAGGAAGGTGCCATCGGCAAACTCCATCGTCTTACGGGCGGCGGTGCCACCCTGAACAATCTGTTTGGTATTTTTTGCGGTGTGGACGCGTACGCCCATGCTTTCGATTTTCTGGCGCAGCTGACTGCCGCCCATCACATCGAGCTGTTCAGCCATCAGGCCGGGGGCGAATTCGACCACGTGGGTTTCCACGCCGAGGTTTTTCAACGCGCCGGCGGCTTCGAGGCCGAGCAAACCGCCGCCTACCACGGCGCCGCGTTTACTGCGACGGGCACAGGATTCGATAGCATGTAAATCTTCAATGGTGCGGTAAACGAAGCAATCCTGGCCGTCGGAACCGAGGATCGGAGGCACCCACGGGTAGGAGCCCGTCGCGATAATCAGTTTGTCGTAAACCACCGTGCGGCCGCTGCTGGAGTGGATCACTTTCTCTTTGCGGTTCAGCGTGATGGCGCGTTCGCCAATCAGCACGTTGACGTTATGCTTCTCGTAGAACCCTTCGCGTACCAGTGACAACTCTTCGGCGGTATGGTGGGAGAAATAGGAGGAGAGATGGACGCGGTCATAGGCCACGCGCGGTTCTTCACAAAATACCGTGATCTCGAACTGGCCCGGCTCTGCTTTATCCAGTAAGTCTTCGATAAAGCGATGGCCGACCATGCCGTTACCAATAATCGCGAGTCTGACTTTGCTCATAATTGCCTCAATTTTGATTTTCTAAGGCTAAACATAACGCGCGCGTAACAGGGGGTATTGATGCAAATCAAGCCGCTCCCAATATACTCCTTAGGTAGTATTTGTCTGATTTTGTTAGGTTTTTATGTAACCTTTCGATTTATAAACAGTTTCGGGCTATTGTTCTGTTATTGCATTTCCTCAAACACTTTCTGAAACCACGAGGTAGAGCGTGACGAAAACCCCTTTGCGTACCATTAAAAATGTCCGGATGCCTGACCGCGAAGGCCTGTGGCAGATCGATATCGAAGACGGCGTTGTTCGTCAGATTATTTCCCAGCCTGACAGTGACGCGCAGGGTGAGCACATCCTGGATGCGCAGGGGGGGCTGGCAATCCCGCCGTTTATCGAGCCGCATATCCATCTCGACACCACACAAACCGCCGGTCAGCCCGCGTGGAATCAGTCTGGTACCCTGTTTGAAGGGATTGAACGCTGGGCAGAGCGTAAGGCGCTGCTTTCGCATGAGGACGTCAAACAGCGCGCCTGGCAGACGCTGAAGTGGCAGATCGCTAACGGCATCCAGCATGTGCGCACGCACGTGGACGTGTCCGATCCGACGCTCACCGCGCTCAAAGCCATGCTGGAAGTGAAAGCTGAAGTCGCGCCATGGGTGACGCTGCAAATCGTGGCCTTTCCGCAGGAAGGCATTATGTCCTACCCGAACGGTGAAGCCCTGCTGGAAGAGGCGCTGAAGCTGGGTGCCGACGTCGTCGGGGCTATTCCGCACTTTGAATTCACCCGCGAATACGGCGTGGAATCGCTGCATAAAACCTTCGCGCTGGCGAAAAAATACAACAAGCTTATCGACGTGCATTGCGATGAGATTGACGACGAACAATCGCGCTTTGTAGAAACCGTCGCCGCCCTGGCGTTACGTGAAAACATGGGCGAACGCGTGACCGCCAGCCACACCACCGCGATGCACTCTTACAACGGCGCGTACACCTCGCGTCTGTTCCGTTTGCTGAAAATGTCAGGTATCAACTTTGTCGCCAATCCTCTGGTGAATATCCACCTGCAGGGCCGGTTCGATACTTACCCTAAACGGCGCGGTATCACGCGGGTGAAAGAGATGCTGGAGGCGGGAATTAACGTCTGTTTCGGCCACGATGATGTGTTTGACCCGTGGTATCCGCTGGGCACCGCCAATATGTTGCAGGTGCTGCACATGGGGCTGCACGTTTGCCAGCTGATGGGCTACCAGCAAATTGACGACGGCCTGAAGCTCATCACCACCTACAGCGCCCGTACCATGAATTTGCAAGGCTATGACCTGAAGGCAGGCAATGCGGCCAGCCTGGTTATTTTAGCGGCGGAGAGTGGTTTCGATGCCGTGCGCCGCCAGACGCCGGTGCGGTTCTCTGTTCGTCAGGGCGTGGTGATTGCGCAAACTCAGCCTGCACAAACCCTCATTCATCTTGAGCAAGATTATCCCGTAGATTTCAACAGTTAAACGCGTGAAAAATCTTATGTAATATTTTGAAATAACTGAATAATTAGCCTTGAGCGTAAATAAAGGTAAAGGTCTGGCGCTGAGCGTAAAGGCTCTTTAGAATCAGTAAGATCTGCTGTTTGTATTCACGAGAAAGGAACCGTCATGTTTAAACGTACTTTAGTGGCCTTAACTGCGCTGCTATCCCTGACTGCTGTGTCGCCAGTTTTTGCTGCCGGTGAAACTCACGTAATGCTGACGACTTCAGCAGGGAATATCGAACTGGAACTCGACAGTGCGAAAGCACCGGTTTCTGTGAAGAATTTTGTTGATTACGCCCAGAGCGGTTTCTATAACAACACCGTATTCCATCGCGTAATCCCAGGTTTTATGGTGCAGGGCGGCGGCTTCTCCGCGGACATGCAGCAGAAAGCCACCAAAGCGCCTATCAAGAACGAAGCGGATAACGGCCTGCGTAACCTGCGCGGCACCGTCGCGATGGCGCGTACTGCCGATAAAGACAGCGCCACCAGCCAGTTCTTCATCAACGTGGCAGACAACGCCTTCCTCGATCACGGCCAGCGTGATTTCGGTTACGCCGTTTTCGGTAAAGTCGTCAAAGGGATGGATATCGTAGACAAGATGTCTCAGGTCAAAACCGACAACGTCGGCCCGTACCAGAACGTCCCGACAACGCCTATCGTGATCTTGTCTGCGAAAGTGCTGCCATAAGCTTTATTTCCGACCCTTTTGTTCCTTTCTATAAAGCCTCCGGATTCGGGGGCTTTTTCATGTCCATTTCTTGACGCCCAACCCGCTGACGAATAGGTTTTAATAAACGCCCCGCGCCCACGTCAAGGATAATGAAATGAGTGAAGCCCGTCTGATTGCGAAAGCCATGAGTGAAGGTCAACCGGTACAGGATCTGGTGATCCTGCCTGCGCTGGCGAACCGGCATGGTCTGATTACCGGCGCGACCGGCACCGGTAAAACCGTCACGCTGCAACGCATGGCCGAGCAGTTTTCGCGCATCGGCATTCCGGTTTTTCTGGCCGATGTGAAAGGGGATTTATCAGGGATTGGCGCCGCAGGTGTGCCGTCGGAAAAACTCACCGCGCGGCTGAATAACATCGGCGTGACCGACTGGCAGCCGCAGGCGTGCAGCATTATTCCATGGGACATTTTTGGCGAAAAAGGCCATCCGATCCGCGCCACGGTTTCAGATCTCGGCCCGCTGTTGCTGGCGCGTTTGTTGGACCTTAATGAGGTGCAGAGCGGCGTATTGCAGCTGGTGTTTAAGATTGCCGACGACAATGGCCTGTTGCTGCTCGACATGAAAGATTTGCGTGCCATGGTGCAGTTTGCCGGCGAGAACGCGAAACAGTTCCAGACGCAGTACGGCAATATTTCCACAGCGTCCATCGGAGCTATCCAGCGCGGGCTGCTGACGCTTGAAGGTCAGGGCGCCAACCAGTTCTTCGGCGAGCCGATGCTGGAGATCAATGATCTGATGAAAACCGATAAAAACGGCCACGGTGTGATCAATCTGCTGGCGGCGGATAAGCTGATTAATCAGCCGAAACTCTACTCGGTTTTTCTGTTGTGGCTGCTGGCCGAGCTGTTCGAACATCTGCCTGAAGTGGGCGATCCGGAACAGCCGAAGCTGGTGTTTTTCTTTGATGAAGCGCATCTGCTGTTCAATGACGCGCCGCAGGCATTGCTGACCAAAATCGAGCAGGTGGTGCGTCTGATCCGCTCGAAAGGCGTCGGGATTTACTTCGTCACGCAGAATCCGCTGGATATTCCAGACAGCGTGCTCGGGCAGCTCGGCAACCGTGTGCAGCATGCCCTGCGCGCCTTTACGCCGCGTGACCAGAAAGCGGTGAAGGCAGCGGCACAAACGCTGCGCGCCAATCCGGCATTTGATGCTGAAACGGCAATTACCGAACTGGGCGTGGGCGAAGCGCTGGTGTCATTCCTGGATGAAAAAGGGCGTCCTGAGGTGGTGCAGCGGGCGATGGTGATCGCGCCGGAATCTAAAATGGGCATGCTGGGCGATGACGAACGCAATAAAGCCATCAATCAGTCACCGTTGTATGGCCGCTACGAAGACAGCATTGACCGGGAATCCGCTTACGAAAAAATCACCGCACAGGGCTTTGGCACGGTCGCCACGCCGCAATCAACCGCCTCCGCCAAACCTGCGGCGGAAGGTGCTTCCGGCGGCGGACTGATGGGAGGCCTGAACGATCTGCTGTTTGGCAGCACCGGCCCGCGCGGTGGCAAACGCGACGGCGTGGTGCAGGTGGCGGCGAAAAGTATTGCGCGCGACCTGGGGCGTCAGATTTTACGTGGTGTGCTCGGCTCCATTATGGGTGGCCGTAAAAAGTAACGCTCTTCACTTAACAGGAGTAGCTGAACCGCGTCAGCTTCTCCTGTTTGATTCCCGCCTGACCTCGCATTTTTCAGTGCAACACTCCCTTTGTGACATCTCAATGTGTCGTTCAAAGCACGTTACTGTGGCTGTTTTTGATGAAAAACCCGGCGAAGTGAAGGCTGTCACGTTTTTCACCTGACGGGCTTTGTAGGCTGAATTGCTTTTGGGCTAAATCAATTCAGCAAAAAGGAGTGAATGTGAAAAAATTACTCGTAACCGGGATCGTGATGGGGCTTTTTTCGTGGCAGGCTGCTGCACAAACTATCGTGCTGACGGATGCTGAAGCCGGTACGGAACTGGGAAACTGGAAGACTGACAGCAAAAAGCTGAATCTTGCCGGCGCGGATTTCAGCATCGAACAAAAAGTACTGCATGGCGGCAAGCAGGAAGGCTCCAAAGTCATCACTATCACCAGTAAAGGGCTGACAATCGCCCTCAGCCCGACGCGCGGGATGGATTTACTGCACGTCACCGGCGATAACATTCGTTTAGGCTGGGATTCGCCGGTTCAGGAAGTGGTGAACCCGGCGTATATCAATCTGGAAAGCCGCAACGGTGTGGGCTGGCTGGAAGGTTTCAACGAAATGATGGTGCGCTGCGGCTTTGAATGGACCGGCCATCCGGTGACTGCCGACGGCATGATTTACACCTTGCATGGCCGCGCAGGCAATACGCCCGCGTCGAAGGTAGAGATTGAGATTGCCGACAAAGCGCCGTTTGAAATCACCGTACGCGGCCTGCTGAAAGAGAACACCTTTAAGAAAGCCAGGCTCGAAACCTGGACAGAGTTGCGTTACGTGCCGGGCAGTCAGTCCTGGACTATCCATGACACGCTGACCAACGCCTCTGACTATCCGCACGATTATCAGATCATCTATCACAGCAACTTTGGTCAGCCGATCCTTGAACAGGGTGCCCGCTTTATCGCGCCGCTGAAGTCCATTTCACCGTTCAATGACTACGCCAAAAAAGGGCTGACCGACTGGCAAACCTACGCCGGGCCGACCAAAGGCTTCGACGAAATGGTGTTTAACATGGTGCCGCTGGCGGATGCACAGGGCAAAACCGTGGCCGGGGTGGTCAACAAAGCGGGTGATAAAGGCGCCTCGATTGAGTTCGACACCCATCAGTTGCCGCTGCTGACGCTGTGGAAAAACACCGACACGCTGAAACAAGGTTACGTCACCGGCATCGAACCGGGCACCAATTACGCCTATCCGGTGACCATCGAACGTAAGCAAGGCCGCGTTAAACAGTTACAGCCGGGTCAGAGCACGGTGTTTGAGCTGAAATACTCACTGCTGCCGGATGCCAAAGCCGTTCAGCAGCTTGAGCAACGGGTGAAAACGTTGCAGGGCGAACAAAAAACGGAGGTCAGCGATCAACCGATCGCCGTTGAATAATCTGAGTTTATGGCGCCGCACGTGGCGCCCTTTTTTCTCTGTCTATACTTAACTCCACAAGGTATGCGCCCTAATGGCTGTGCCAGGGAGGAAACGATGGCGAAGAAAACCACGCTCAGACAGCAGGAAAAACTCTTTCGGGAACGGCAGCGGCAAAACTTTCAGGCCAGCAGCGCGCTGGATGGCCTGCAGGTTGAGGTCGTCACGTTAGATAACGACCAGATTGCACAACGTCTGGCCGAGCTGAGGGGGCACTATGAACGATAAACTGGTGGCCGGTGCCGACCCTTACTACTATCGCGGCATTAACGTATTGAAAAACAGGCTGGAAATCCGCGAGGCACACCGCCTGCGCGAAGCCGAGCTGGCCTTCACGGCATTGCGGGCGGCAGTGATGCCCCTCGGCCCCTCGGTAATGGGGCTGCCGCACCTGTGCGCCATCCATCTGTCCCTGTTTCAGGATATCTATCCGTGGGCGGGTGAGTTCCGTGAAATCGATATCTATAAAGACGACACCCAGTTTTGCCATTTCGGCTATATCGAAAAGGAAGGCAATGCCCTGATGCAGGAACTGGAAGACGAAGAGTTTCTCGTTGGCCTGCCACTTGATCAGTTTGCCGAACGGCTGGCGCATTACTACACCGGACTGAACTTGCTGCATCCTTTCCGCGACGGCAACGGGCGCGCACTGAGGATTTTCACCGAGCAGCTGGTTATCCATGCCGGTTATGACATTCAGTGGGCGAATGTCGGAAGGGAGCGGTGGATAGAGGCCAACAAAACTGCCGTGTTTGGCGATGAATCTGATCTGGTGGCGATTTTCAGCACCGTGATCAGTGAAATAGCCGACGACCACTGACTTTCTGCCGGTAAAACATTCCCAGAAAGTGCTGAAGCCTGCACGGAAAAATGCGTAGAATTGCCCGGTAAATTTTCGACTTTACCGGGAACACTATGCTGCTGCTGATCGACAACTACGACTCCTTCACTTACAACCTCTATCAGTATTTTTGCGAGCTGGGCGCAGAGGTGAAAGTGATGCGTAACGATCAGCTGACCCTCGCCGACATTGAGCAGCTCTCGCCGTCGCATCTGGTGATTTCCCCCGGCCCCTGCACGCCCGATCAGGCCGGGATTTCCCTGAAAGCCATTACGCATTTCTCGACGCGCTTGCCGGTGCTTGGCGTATGCCTTGGGCATCAGGCGATGGCACAGGCATTTGGTGCGAACATCGTGCGCGCCCGTCAGGCGATTCACGGCAAAACGTCGCCCATCCGCCACACCGGCAACAGCGTGTTTAGCGGGCTGAATAACCCGCTGACCGTCACGCGTTATCACTCTCTGGTGATTGCACCCGACACGCTGCCAGACTGTTTTGACGTCACCGCGTGGACAGAACGTGAAGGCGCCCGCGACGAAATCATGGGCATCATGCACAAAACCCTTCCGCTGCATGGCGTTCAGTTCCATCCGGAAAGCATTCTGAGCGAACAGGGGCACCAGCTTCTGAATAATTTCCTTAAAATCTAATCAGTTAATTCTGCCGAAAAAATTACTTACCCATCAGGTGCGATTACCGTTTGCCTGTTTGTGATTTTTTATGCATATTTTGTGATTATATTTTCATGTTAACGGCAGTGAGGGAAAGGGTTATGGCAGAAAAATCAGCGGTAGACCGGAGCACGTTCGACAAAGTGATTTTGCCGATTTATTCACCTGCTAAATTTATTCCGGTGAAAGGTAAAGGCAGCCGCGTGTGGGATCAGCAGGGCAAAGAGTATGTTGATTTCGCCGGGGGGATTGCCGTGACGGCGCTCGGGCATTGCCATCCTGCACTGGTGAAAGCATTACACGAGCAGGGCGAAACGCTGTGGCACGTGAGCAATGTGTTCACCAACGAACCCGCGTTGCGACTGGCTCAGAAGCTGATCGACGCCACCTTTGCTGACCGCGTATTTTTCGCCAACTCAGGCGCGGAAGCCAACGAAGCGGCCTTTAAACTGGCGCGCTACTACGCCTCGCACCGTCACAGCCCGTACAAAAGTAAGATCATCGCTTTCCATAACGCCTTCCATGGCCGCACGCTGTTCACCGTGTCTGTGGGCGGTCAGCCAAAATACTCCGACGGCTTTGGCCCGAAACCGGCTGATATCGTCCACGTGCCGTTTAACGATCTGGACGCCGTCAAAGCGGTCATCGACGATCACACCTGCGCCATTGTGGTTGAGCCGGTACAAGGCGAGGGCGGAGTGACGCCTGCCACCCAGGAATTCCTGCAAGGTCTGCGCGAGTTGTGCGACAAACATCAGGCGCTGCTGGTGCTGGACGAAGTACAAAGCGGCATGGGCCGCAGCGGCAAACTCTTCAGCTACATGCATTACGGTGTGACGCCGGACATTCTGACCACCGCCAAAGCGCTGGGCGGCGGCTTCCCGGTTTCAGCGATGCTGGCAACCGAAGACGTGGCCTCCGTGATGGAACCGGGCAAACACGGCACCACTTACGGCGGTAACCCGCTGGCCTGCGCCGTGGCTGAAGCGGCACTGGATATCATCAACACCCCGGAAGTGCTGGCGGGTATCGACGAGCGTCGCGAGAAATTCATCATCGCGCTGGAGGCCATCAACCAGAAATATCACATCTTCAAAGAATTCCGCGGTCAGGGATTACTGATTGGAGCCGAGTTGTCGGATGCCTTCAAAAACCGCGCGGGCGAGTTCCACGCCGCCGCCGCTGAATTCGGCCTGATGATGCTGGTCGCGGGACCGAATGTAATGCGGTTTGCACCATCGCTGGTTATCGACTTCGCGGATATTGAAGAAGGGATGCAGCGGTTTGAGAAAGCGGTGGGGAAAGTTTGCGGGGGGTGAGCCCTGCTAAATCGCTGGTTAACACCGAAATGTACTCAGTCGGTTTTAACCAGCGGCGAGTGCGCGCCTCCACACCGAGAAACCGAAATAGCGCCAGTCTGTTTTAAAAGACAGGCAGGCTGCAAGCCAGTAAAAACGGGAGTTTGAAAGGGCATTCCCCTTCACGCCTTGCGCGTCAGCCAGATCCCATGATGCGGCCTCTGCTTCCACGCCAGTGACGAAATCGTATGCATCACGCTGAGATGCGAAATTACGCGTCGCAGGTGGCGTTCCATCTCGGTCAGCGGCATATCCGGGTGCAGTTCAGGCGCATTGAACAGATTGTTCTCGCTGCCCGGCCCGTCGTAGAGCAAGCGTTGCTGACAGCTTTGCAGCGCGATTTCGCAGGTCTGTAAATACTCCGTCGCCAGTTTTTCCGGCAGCATGTAATGCTCGCGGGCGAGAATGGTCATCGCGTTAATATGCTCGACCACAAACTGGCTGTGCGTTACCCACAAACGCATATCCGTCAGATAATGCGAGTTAAACCCCGGTTCCTGCATCGCCTGATTCAGCGAGGTAAACAGCTTGTTGTGGGCCTGATTGACCTGCATTCGGGCGTATGCCAGTTTGGCGGTATCCGGATTATCCTGCAGTAACAACCGGATCGCTTCCTGATCGGCTTCCAGCGCCTGATGGGCATTTTGTCGCAGCAATCCGCTCTGCCACTGAGGCCACAGCCAGATCGTACCGCCGAAGGCGAGGGCGCAGCCGATCAGGGTATCGATAAGCCGGGGCACCAGAAAATGCACGCCATTCATCGCCAGAAGCTGGAGCGTATACACCGCCGTCACCGTCATACCCACCATCGCCAGCCCGTAGTTTTTCCGCAACACTGTGTACGATATCAGCGTAATCACCAGCATACACAGCAGCGTGACGCCCTCGGGCAGCTCCAGTTTCAGCAGGGCAGCGGCGATCAGCAATCCCGCCAGCGTGCCGAGCGCACGGTGCTGAATGCGCACGCGTGTGGCGTTATAACCGTTCTGACTGACCAGCATGATGGTCAGCAAAATCCAGTAAGGTTTCGGCAGATTGAAGAACAACCCGAGGCTGCTGCCTAACGCCAGAATAATGCCGAGACGTGCGGCATTGCGCAGGGCAATGGATTTAAAGGACAAATAGCTTTTCAGTGCGGGCCAGAAAGGCAGGCGCGGCTGAGTATTCATCAGATCGCGCCGGTACAGTGGCCTCTGGGTACGCAGCAGGCGTGCGATGCGGCTGAAATGGTAATAACAGAACTGGCCGACCGGATTATCCGGATTGCGTGCTGCAATTTTCTCCAGCGCCGCCAGTTCGTTCGCCATGGTAAAACGCCCGGAAAGACGGTGGTAAAGAATGTCGTCAGCAATCACCCGCAGACGGGCTGAAATCACCTGAGCATTACGGCGGATCACCGCTTCCGCATGGCTCTCTTCCACCAGCTTTTGCACTTCTTCCGGCTGATGCAGGCTGACGGTAATGTGCTCCTGCAAATCCAGTGCCACCTGAAAACGCTGAAACAGCCGCTTGTAGTGATGATGATGTCCGTGCTGCGGCAGCATGTGCAGCTGCTGATAAAGCAGGGCGATAAGATCGATGACCTGTTGCTGGCGCTTGAGCAGCGGCGGCAATGCGGTTTCAGGGTCAGTATGCTGCGTCAGCAGGCTGTATTTGGCTTCGAAATAATCCGCCAGTTGCAAATACAGCTGACTGAGGGTTTCGCGCATCGGTTGTTCTTTTGATATGCGAAACCACGCCCAGTTAAACAGGCCGTACCAGGCGGTGCCTGCGGCAAACAGCGCGGGTGCCTGCCACATCGGCCTGACGCCCACCATGCTCAGGGTAAAGATGGTCGCCACTAAAGCACCGGGCAACAGACGCGCATGGAGCGGGCTGATTTCGCCGGTGACGCCAAGCAATAATGCCAGCGACAGCATGATCAGCGGCAGCGGGAGGTGCCACCCGGTCAGCATCACTTGCAGCAGAATGCTGCCCAGCGCAAACAGAGCACCACCAATAATGAGACGTTTGAAAAAGCGTTTGTGGGGAGTATCAAGACCGGCGACGTTACAGCAGGCAGGGCAGAGGGAAAACAACAGGCCCATTTGCAGATTCCCAAACAGCCAGCAGAGGCCGACCGGCAGACATAACACCAGCGTCTGACGCAGTGCATAGTTCACTTCGGGATGATAAAACAGCCTTCGCCATAGCGTCATGGATGAAGCTTAGCCCATAAAAAAGGCGCGACAGTAAGCTGTCGCGCCTTTTTTTGAGGGATTAACGTGTGCCGTAAACGACAATCGTTTTACCGTGTGCGGAGATCAGGCTCTGATCTTCCAGCATCTTGAGAATGCGGCCGACGGTTTCACGGGAGCAACCGACGATCTGACCGATTTCCTGGCGGGTAATTTTAATCTGCATCCCGTCCGGGTGGGTCATGGCATCTGGCTGTTTGGCCAGATTCAATAAGGTCTGAGCGATACGGCCCGTTACGTCGAGGAAAGCAAGGTTACCGACTTTCTCTGACGTCATTTGCAGACGGTTTGCCATCTGCGCGGAGAGGCGCATCAAAATGTCCGGGTTAACCTGAATCAGCTGGCGGAATTTTTTATAAGAAATTTCAGCCACTTCGCAGGCAGTTTTAGCACGTACCCAGGCACTGCGTTCCTGACCTTCTTCGAAGAGTCCCAGCTCGCCGATGAAGTCACCTTGGTTAAGGTAGGAAAGTATCATCTCTTTGCCTTCTTCATCTTTAATCAGGACGGCAACCGACCCTTTCACGATGTAGTACAGCGTTTCGGCTTTTTCACCCTGGTGAATCAGCGTACTTTTAGAAGGATACTTATGTATATGACAGTGAGACAGGAACCATTCAAGTGTCGGGTCTGTTTGTGGCTTGCCGAGAACCATTTGCTATTATCCTCTGTTATTATCGCTGCCCAAAATCACAGGGCTCAGAGTTCCCTGTACGGCGTCTGAATATTAATGCGCCCTATCAGCATGTAACTCACCAGAAATGCTGCAAGCGGATGTCGGAGTGAAACAGCCTGTTAATTGCTGTTATCACCTTGGGTTCTGTTCTTAAACCGCGAAAACCGTCACCGCAATTTACTGGAAAGTATGTTTCGGCTTTGTTTGTAACACAGGTTTGCAATGCTGTCTTGTGTTGTCTCGCTTCAGCATGATGGCGATCGGGTTACGTTGCCAGTTTTTAGGTGAAAGGGTACTCTGGGGTGAAAATTTGATGAATAAGAACGCCAGGAGATAAGCAAATGCACGCACGCGTAAAATGGGTGGAAGGTCTGACGTTTTTAGGTGAATCCGCGTCGGGTCATCAGGTTTTAATGGACGGGAATGCCGGTGATAAAGCGCCGAGTCCGATGGAAATGTTACTGATGTCCGCTGGCGGCTGTAGCGCGATCGACGTGGTGTCGATTTTGCAAAAAGGCCGCAGCGATGTCCGTGACTGTGAAGTGAAACTGACGTCAGAACGTCGCGAAGAAGCACCGCGTTTGTTCACACACATCAATCTGCACTTCATCGTCACCGGTAAAGACCTGACTGACAAGGTTGTGGAGCGCGCCGTCAGCCTGTCAGCTGAGAAATATTGTTCCGTTTCTCTGATGCTGGGCAAAGCCGCCTCGATCACCCACAGTTTCGAAGTGGTTAACGTCGAATAAGTCACGACCAGTCATACGTCTGGCACTGATGACGAAGTAAATCCAAAAATCGCCGCGCGGCAAACGTCAGCGGCGATTTTTGCGAATAAAGTACGCAGTATTCCGCCTGTGGCAGGGTGTCGATATTGAGCAGACACAGCTTATCCTGCAATCCGAAAGGCGCCCGCATCGCCCGCGCAACAATGGTCAGGTAATCTGACTGCAACACCATATTTAGCCCGCACACCACCGAATCCGTTCGCACCGGCGTTTCTGCGAACGGCGGATGCAATCCGCCCATCGAAAGCTGCAATTGCGGGTAATACCCCATGTCCGTTTCCGGCAGTACCCAGCGCGCCTCATGCAGTTCCTCAAGCGAGGTGGCGTGTGCCAGCGGATGACCGCGCCGCGCGATGATGCCAAACGGTGCGCTAAACAGCGGTTCGCGCACCAGATCCTCCAGCGGAAAGCCCGGCCCGACGGTGCCGACGGCAAAATCCAGCCTGCCTTCGCGCAGCGCCGGTAACAGCACCGAAAGCTGACCTTCTTTGATCAGCAATTTCGACTGCGGAAACTGGGTTTTGAACCCCTCATTCAGCGCCGGAAAAACCGTCAGCGCCAGCAGTGAAGAAAAACCTATCGCCACCGACCCCTGCGAATACTGATTAATCTGCTGAATTTCTTCTGCTGCGCGTTCCAGTTCTTCAAGGATGAACTGCATCCGCTGGGCAAATGCGCGTCCGGTTTCGGTCAGCGCCATGCCCTGATTGCCGCGCACAATCAGCTGCGTATCGAGGGTGTGTTCCAGTTCCCGCAACGTTCTGCTGACCGCCGGTTGTGACTGATTCATCGCCCGCGCCGCACCGCGAATACTGCCGCTGCGGATAACCTGCTGGAAAACCTTCAGTTGCTGTAATTTCGGCAAATAGCGCATCCCGATCCCTATCAGTAAAAAGCATCACCCGCCCAAAAATTGCATCTTATGGCCGCACTGTAAAGCTGATAGCGTCAGGGTTGTTAAAATAATGCGTTGTTATTCAGTTGATTACGTGACGTATGTCGCATTTTATCTTTCGCCCGACAGTGAGAACTTCTGACGTGGTGATAACAAAAAGGGATATCCGCTATGAAAAGTCGTTCCCTGATGATTTTCCTGCTGTTCGTGGGCTATGTCGTGGTGTATATCGACAAAACGGTGATGGGCTTTGCGCTGTTGCCGATAGAGCGCGAATTTACTCTTCAGCCGCAGCAACTGGGCTACATCACCGGGATGTTCTTCCTCGCCTATTCGCTGTTTCAAATTCCCGCCGGCTGGCTGAATGACCGGTTTGGCTATAAAAAAGTGCTGGCGATATCGTTGTTCCTGCTCGGGGGCTTCGCCTTATGTTTCGGCGCACTGGGCTTTGGTCTGGGGCTGCTGGTGACGTTTCGCTTTCTTTCAGGCATCGGCCATTCTGGTTACCCCTGTTCCTGCGCAAAAGCCGTGGTATCCAACTTCGCCCTCGAACAACGTACCTTCGCCCAGTCCATTCTGCTCTCCTCCGCCGGGCTGGCGATGACCGCCGGGCCGCTCATCGCCGTCCGTGCACTCGATACCCTCGGCTGGCGCGGATCGTTCTCGATTCTCGGTCTGCTGGCCTTTGCCATTGCGGCTGCGATTGTCCTGCTGGTGCCTGATCCGCCGAAAGCGCAGGCCCGTACAGGGGCGAAAACCGGATATCGTGAGTTGCTGAAGAACCCGATTGTTTTACTGCTGTTCGTCTCGATTTTCTGCATCAACATTCCTTCTTATGGCCTGATGGCGTGGCTGCCGAAGTATCTGGTGCAGCAGCGGGGCATGTCGCTCGACGTCTCCGGGATGGTGGTTGCCACCGGCGGGCTGGGGATCTGGATTTCGTCGCTGGCGACAGGCTGGCTGGTCGGGCGTTATATGCAGGGCAACGAGCCGAAAGTGATTTTCTGCTGCACCTTGCTCAGTGCCGTGTGCATCTGGCTGGTGTACACCTCAACGTCGGCGGTGACCGCCGGTTTATGTCTGTTCCTCGGCTACGTTTTCCTGATGGCGTCATTTGTTACGGTCTTTACGCTGCCGATGAAACGCCTGCCCGCTGAGGTGATGGGGGCGGCGATGGGGCTGATTAACACCGGCGGAACACTCGGCGGATTTGTGGCACCGATAGCGATGGGATATCTGATCAGCGTCAGTCACGGATATCTCTCGACGTTTGTTTTTCTGGCGCTGGCGATGGTGGTTGCCGGTCTGGCGATCCTGCCGCTGGCGATGAAACCGCGCGCAACGCTGCGTGATGCGGCTTAACTGAGGAGAAGTGTGATGACTTTTAATTTCGATGCGATGCTGGCTGATGTCCGGGCGGACGTGCTGCGCTGGCGCAGACATCTTCATGCTCATCCTGAGCTGTCATTTCAGGAGCATAACACGGCGGATTATATCGCCCGTCAGCTGGAAGATTTTGGCGGCCTGACCCTGACGCGGCTGACGCCCAACAGCGTGGTGGCCGATTTACAGGGCGCACATCCGGGGCCGAAATATGCGCTGCGCGCGGACATTGATGCCTTACCGATTCAGGAAGAAAACGACGAACCCTTCTGCTCGACGGTGCCCGGCGTGATGCACGCCTGCGGCCATGATGCCCATACTGCGATGCTGCTGGGTGCGGCGAAAGTGCTGACGCAATGCCAGCCTGCGCTGCACGGCTCGGTGAGGTTTATCTTTCAGCATGCGGAAGAGCTTCCACCGGGCGGCGCGCAGGAACTGGTGGATTTAGGTGTGCTGGACGGCGTTGAGAAAATCTTCGGCCTGCATGTGATGCCAAACTCCCCGACCGGCGAAGTAGGGCTGAAAGAGGGCGTGTTCTGCGCCTCTACGGATAATTTCGACATCACCATTACCGGCAAAGGCGGTCATGGTTCGATGCCACATCTGTGCGTGGATCCTGTAGTGATTGGCGCTGAAGTGGTGACGGCGCTGCAAAACGTGGTGGCCCGCCGTATCGACCCGCTTCAGGTGCCGGTGCTGACCATCGCCACCTTCCAGACGGGCGAAAGTTATAATGTGATCCCGGAGCGGGTAAAACTCGCCGGTACGCTGCGCACCCATCACAGCACGGTACGCGAGCATGTGCCGCAATTGATGGAGCAGATTATTTCGGGGATTACCGCCGCGCACGGCGCGCAGTATGAACTGCGCTGGACGCGTGGTTACGTCAACGGAGATAACCATCCTGACGCCTGTGCGATTGCGCGTCAGGTGATTGCCAAAACGGTAGGCACACAGGCGCTGCGTGAAATCAGCCAGCCGCTGTTTGGTGGCGAAGATTTCTCTTCCTATCAGCAAAAAGTGCCCGGCTGTTTCCTCTTTATCGGCAGCGGTAACGAGAAGATCGGCGCGACGTATGGCGTGCATAATCCGCGTTTTCGCCTCGATGAAGAGGCGATGCAGATTGGCGTAAAACTGCATGTTGGCTTCATTCAGCATTTACTGATGAACGACGCCTGAGCCCGCTTATTCGATTTTTTTACCTTCCATCAGGCGCTGCACCAGCGGCGCCATAATCAGCTCCATTGCCAGCCCCATTTTGCCGCCCGGCACCACCAGCGTTTTAATTTGCGAGATAAATGAGCCCTGAATCATCGCCAGCAGGTAAGGGAAATCAATGTCATCCAGCCCCTGGAAGTGGATCACCACAAAACTTTCATCCAGTGAAGGGATGGCTTTTGCGGCAAACGGGTTGGAGGTGTCGATGGTCGGCACACGCTGAAAGTTAATGTGGGTGCGGGAAAATTGCGGGGTGATGTAGTTGATGTAGTCATCCATCGAACGCACGACCGAATCCATCACCGCCTCACGGGAATGCCCGCGCTCGCCGGTATCGCGCACCAGTTTCTGTATCCACTCAAGGTTGACGATAGGCACCACGCCGACCAGCAAATCAACCTGCGCGGCGACGTCAATTTTGTCCGCCACCACACCGCCGTGCAGACCTTCATAAAATAAAATGTCCGTCGGTTCCGGCAGCGCCTGCCACGGCGTAAAGGTGCCCGGCACCTGATTGTAGGGAACAGCTTCGTCATAAGTATGCAGATATTTACGAGAGCGCCCGGTGCCGGTATTACCGTATTCAATGAAGCTTTTTTCCAGTAAGCCGAAGTCATTGGCTTCCGGCCCGAAATAGCTGATATGACGCCCGAGATCGCGCGCCTTGCGGATGGCGGCGTCCATTTCAGGGCGGGTGAAATGATGGAAACTGTCGCCTTCCAGCTCAGCCGCGCGCAGGCCAAGTTGTTGGAAAATCTTACGAAACGCCACGCTGGTGGTGGTGGTGCCCGCACCGCTCGAACCGGTGACTGCAATAACAGGGTGTTTGGCTGACATATTGCGCTGTTCTCCGTAAAGGTGATGCTGGCAGGCGCGACGCGGCCCTTTCTGTGATCGAAGACCTGGCGTCATCGCTGCGCATAATTACGCCTATTGTTACCATATTTATTCGGGAAGTGACAGGCGACGACCGGTTATTTCAGCCGCCCGCAACCGGCATTTTTTCCCTGATTTCTCAGGTAGTCTTTCTCCATCAAATGCCCGATAGCGGCGGCAAAATCATCATTTTTACGATACGGTCTGCGCGCCGTTGGCAGGTTTCGAACAGCCGCTGGCAGCCCTGGCGGCGAAGCCTGAGGTATGTTCTCAGCAGTGAAAATCCGGTCTGTATGATCGTTGTGAAAAAGAGGGCAGTTCAGGAAGAAAGCAGGGAAAGGAATAAGAAACCCCCGGTGCAGGCCGGGGATCTCTGAACAAGCGGGATGCGGAAAACTACTTTTTTACCGTCTTCAACGCAGCTACGCAGCGGTCGACCACGCCGTCAAATTTATGATCAATATTGACGCGTAAGACATCCGGTTCGTCTTCGCCCGGCTCTTCGAGCGCATCGAACTGGCTTCTCAGTAAATCAGTCGGCATGAAGTGTCCGGCGCGGGCTTTCAGGCGATCGGCGATCACGTCGAAACTGCCTTTCATGTAGATGAATACCATCCCTTCGTTGTCTTTACGCAGCGCGTCGCGATAGCGGCGTTTCAGGGCGGAACAGACAATCACGCCCGTTTCGTTTTTATGGCGCAGGCTGTATGCGGCGTCATTTAAGCGTAATAACCACGGCGCACGATCGTCGTCGTTCAGTGGCGTGCCGCTGGCCATTTTTTGAATGTTGGCGCGGGGATGAAGATCATCACCGTCGATGAATTTCGCGTTGATTTCACGGGCCAGTGCCGCGCCGACGGTGGATTTACCGCTGCCTGACACGCCCATCAGAATGATGCTTTGTCCTGCCATAAGTATGATCTCTATCCCAAAATGAAAATTTTGACTGCGTAGTGAGTCCTAATATTAGCATGTTACCGGTATCATGATACCGGTAACAAATGGAGATGTGACTAATATCACAAAGGAATGCACTGCTGTTTTAGCGGTCGCGGTCTGTACCCGTTGCACTGTTAATTCCTACAACATGTTGAAAATTAAAATCAATGCGTCGCTCGTTGGGTTTCTGCGCCAGAGCGACAGCATGAGGGGAAGAATATGCCACTAGTTATTGTAGCGGTGGGCGTCGCACTGCTGTTGTTACTGATGATCCGCTTTAAGCTCAACGGCTTCATCGCACTGATTCTGGTCGCGCTGGCTGTGGGTATCATGCAAGGCATGCCGGTCGATAAAGTCATCACCTCCATTAAGAACGGGGTGGGCGGCACGCTCGGCAGTCTGGCGCTGATCATGGGCTTTGGTGCCATGCTCGGTAAAATGCTGGCCGACTGCGGGGGCGCACAACGGATTGCCACCACGCTTATCGAAAAATTTGGACGTGAACACATTCAGTGGGCGATCGTACTGACCGGTTTTATCGTCGGTTTTGCGTTGTTCTATGAAGTGGGCTTCGTTCTTATGTTGCCACTGGTCTTCACCGTGGCGGCAGCGGCGCGTCTGCCACTGCTTTACGTCGGTGTGCCGATGGCGGCAGCGTTGTCAGTGACCCACGGTTTCCTGCCTCCGCACCCGGGGCCGACGGCTATCGCGACTATTTTCCACGCCGATATGGGGAAAACGCTGTTGTATGGTTCACTGCTGGCCGTGCCGACGGTGATTCTGGCCGGACCGGTGTACGCCCGCTTCCTGAAAGGCATCGACAAACCTGTGCCGGAAGGCCTCTTCAACCCGAAAACGTTTACTGAAGAAGAAATGCCGAGCTTCGGCGTCAGCGTCGCGACTTCTCTGGTGCCGGTGATTTTGATGGCGTTTCGCGCAGTTTGCGAAATGATTTTGCCGAAAGGGCATCCGGTGCTGGCTTACGCAGAGTTCTTCGGTGACCCGGTGATGGCGACGCTGATTGCTGTGCTGATCGCAATCTTCACCTTCGGCCTGAATCGTGGCCGCAAGATGGAAGATGTGATGGATACGGTCAGCGATTCCATCAAAATCATTGCGATGATGCTGTTGATTATCGGCGGTGGCGGTGCGTTCAAACAGGTACTGGTCGACAGTGGTATCGAGAAATATATCGCTGCGATGATGGATGGCAGCACGCTGTCACCTATCCTGCTGGCCTGGTCAATTGCAGCGGTACTGCGTATTGCGCTCGGGTCTGCCACGGTGGCAGCAATCACGGCTGGCGGTATCGCCGCACCGCTCATCGCTACCACCGGCGTCAGCCCTGAACTGATGGTTATCGCCGTCGGTTCCGGCAGCGTAATTTTCTCGCACGTTAACGATCCGGGTTTCTGGCTGTTCAAGGAGTATTTCAACCTGAGCATCGTCGAAACCTTCAAATCCTGGTCCGTGCTGGAAACCATCATTTCCCTGTGCGGCCTGGGCGGATGTTTGCTGCTCTCGATGGTGGTGTAACGGTAAAAGCCGTCATAAAAAAGGCGAGCCAGTTGGCTCGCCTTTTTTGTTTCTTCTGTCCGCTAAATCTTCAAATACGCCCTGATGCCATCGAGGAACATCTGCGTGGAGAGCATGACCAGAATCAGGCCCATCAGGCGTTCGAGAGCGCTGACGCCTTTATCGCCCAGCAGGCGCAGGAACAAATTCGACAGCAGGAGGATGGCCATTGACAGTCCCCATGCAATAAACAGGGCCAGCGTCAGGTGGCTCATCTGGTTCGGATACTGGTGTGAAAGCAGCATCAGCGTGGCAAGGATCGACGGACCGGCGACCAGCGGGATAGCCATCGGAACGAGGAAAGGTTCTTCACCGGCTGACAGGCCCGTACTGCTTTTTTCTTCAGAAGGGAAAATCATTTTTATGGCGATCAGAAACAGAATGATACCGCCGGAAATCGACACGGTTTCAGTACGTAAATTCAGGAACGACAGGATTTTTTCCCCGGCGAACAGGAAAATCAGCATCAGCAGCAGGGCGATCAGCATTTCGCGGATCAGTACGACGCGGCGGCGTTTCGGGTCGAGATGTTTTAACACCGACATGAAAATCGGTAAATTGCCCAATGGATCCATAATCAGAAACAGCAAAATTGTTGCTGAAATCATTTCGGTCATGACTACCTCAGATGAAAGTTCGGCTTTTGAAAACGCCTGTTATAAGTTGTGCTGCTATTAAACGCTGCACTATTGATTAAATTCACTTGCCACTTCTGGTGCATTTTGTAAGGTGGTAGACCCGCGCGTTAACGGGGCAGAGTACATGAAAACAGGCACTGTCTTAGTGCAAACGCGCGTTCAAGCCGTTTTAAGCAGTTATCACCCTCAGGGCAGGACAGATATTATGAAAAATGTAGGTTTCGTTGGCTGGCGCGGGATGGTCGGTTCTGTACTCATGCAACGCATGATTGAAGAACGCGATTTCGACGCTATCCGTCCGGTATTCTTTTCGACCTCTCAGCATGGCCAGGCCGCTCCAGACTTTACGGGCCAGAGTGGCACCTTACAGGATGCCTATGATCTGGATGCACTGAGCGCGCTGGACATTATTATCACCTGTCAGGGCGGCGATTATACCAATGAAATCTATCCTAAGCTGCGTGAAATCGGTTGGTCCGGCTACTGGATCGACGCAGCATCCTCTCTGAGAATGAAGGATGACGCGATAATCATCCTCGACCCGGTGAACAGCGCGGTGATCCACCAGGGCATCGACAAAGGCATCAAAACCTTTGTGGGCGGTAACTGTACCGTCAGCCTGATGCTGATGTCTCTCGGCGGCCTGTTTGCCAATGACCTGATCGAGTGGGCTTCGGTTGCCACTTATCAGGCGGCATCCGGCGGTGGTGCGCGCCACATGCGTGAACTGCTGACCCAAATGGGCATGCTGCACAACAGCGTGGCGAAAGAGCTGGAAAATCCGGCCTCTGCCATTCTGGATATCGAACGTAAAGTCACCGCGCTGACCCGCAGTGGCACGCTGCCAACCGATAACTTCGGTGTTCCGCTGGCGGGCGGTCTGATCCCGTGGATCGACAAACAGCTGGATAACGGCCAGACCAAAGAAGAGTGGAAAGGTCAGGCAGAAACCAACAAAATTCTCGGCACCTCAAGCATCATTCCGGTGGACGGCTTGTGTGTCCGTATCGGCGCGTTGCGCTGCCACAGCCAGGCATTCACGCTGAAGCTGAAAAAAGACGTGTCGATCCCTGAGATTGAGCAAATGCTGGCGACGCACAACGACTGGGTTCGCGTGATCCCAAATGACCGTGAACTGTCGATGCGTGAACTGACGCCTGCGGCGGTTACGGGCACCATGAACACCCCGGTTGGACGTCTGCGTAAACTGAATATGGGCCCGCAATACCTGTCTGCGTTTACCGTCGGCGACCAGTTGTTGTGGGGCGCGGCAGAGCCTTTACGCCGTATGCTGCGTATTTTGCTCTAACAGGCCTGTATGTTGAAAACTGTCTTGTTTTCATCTTTATGATTTACCCACGGGATGCCAGCACGGTGTCCCGTTTTTATTCCAGTCATCAACCACTTCACCGTTTATCCGCATTTTGCCAGCGCATCTCTCTGTATTTCATTTTGAGCAAAATTCCTCGGTTTCTTCCCACTGATTTATTCAACCTTTGTCTATGCTTAGTAGAAGAGCTCTGCCTCTTTGAGAAGCTGAAACAGACACTTATTTAGAAAGTGTGAGCAAACGCGTTATCGCGCACTATTTGGCAAAACTGAAACCAGATGAGATCACAAAGCCACGATAAAAAGGGGAGCAAACTGGGGTTACGTTTCGTATTTGGCACCTGAATGATTTTATTGGATTTATTGATTTAATTAATCATAGGACGAAATTCATGTCTGTACTTCCCGATCAGCACGTCATTAATCAAATTATATCGGGTCACTACGCTGATCCTTTTTCTCTGCTGGGAATGCACACCGTGACCGCCGGACTGGAAGTGCGTGCGCTGCTTCCGGATGCCGATCAGGTTTGGGTGATTGATGCAGATAAAGGTAAAAAAGTTGTTGAACTGCGCCGTACCGACGATCGCGGTTTTTTTGTCGGGCTGATGCCACGCCGTAAAAATGCTTTCCGCTATCAGCTGGAAGTACGCTGGGGCGAAAACACCCAGGTGATTGACGACCCTTACCGGTTTGGCACGCTGTTGCAGGAGCTGGATATCTGGCTGTTGTCCGAAGGCAAGCACCTGCGTCCTTACGAAAAGCTCGGCGCACATCCGCAAACGCTCGATAACGTTGCGGGCGTCAGTTTTGCCGTCTGGGCACCCAACGCCCAGCGTATTTCGGTGGTGGGTGAATTCAATTTCTGGGATGGCCGCCGTCATCCGATGCGTCAGCGCCGCGAAAACGGCATCTGGGAATTGTTTATCCCGGCCGTCCACGAAGGCCAGCTGTATAAATTCGAAATTATCGACTGTCGCGGGCACGTCACCCTGCGCGCTGACCCTTATGCTTTTGAAGCGCAGATGCGCCCGGACACCGCTTCCTGCGTGCGTAAACTGCCGGACGTCGTGCCGTTTTCGGAAAGCAGAAAGAAAGCCAATGCGCTGAATCAGCCTGTCTCAGTGTATGAAGTGCATCTGGGATCCTGGCGTCGTCACACTGACGATAACTTCTGGCTGAGCTACGGCGAGCTGGCGGAACAACTGGTGTCTTACGCCAAATGGATGGGTTTTACGCATATCGAACTGATGCCGGTTAACGAACATCCGTTCGACGGCAGCTGGGGCTATCAGCCGCTCGGCATGTATGCGCCCACCCGCCGTTTCGGCACGCCGATGGATTTCAAAGCGCTGGTCGAGGCGGCCCATAACGCCGGGCTGAACGTCATTCTTGACTGGGTGCCGGGGCATTTCCCGAGTGATTCCCATGGTCTGGCGGAGTTTGACGGCACCGCACTGTACGAATACGCCGATCCGCGTGAAGGCTATCATCAGGACTGGAATACGCTGATTTATAACTATGGCCGCCATGAAGTGCGTAACTACCTGGCGGGAAATGGTTTTTACTGGATCGAGCGTTTTGGTATTGATGGTCTGCGCGTCGATGCCGTGGCCTCCATGATCTACCGCGATTACAGCCGCAAAGCCGGTGAATGGATCCCCAATCATTACGGCGGGCGCGAGAATCTTGAAGCCATTGCCTTCCTGAAATACACCAACCAGACCATTGGCCGCGAACTGGGCGGTGCCGTGACGCTGGCAGAAGAATCCACGGATTATCCGGGCGTCACTATGCCGCCGGATGCCAACGGGCTGGGGTTCCATTACAAATGGAACATGGGCTGGATGAACGACTCGCTGAAGTACATGCAGCTCGATCCGGTTCACCGCAAATATCACCACAATCTCATGACGTTCGGCGTGCTTTACGCCTACAGCGAGAATTTCATTCTGCCGCTGTCGCACGATGAAGTTGTTCACGGTAAAAAATCCCTGATCGACAAAATGCCCGGCGACGCGTGGCAGAAATTTGCCAACCTGCGCGCCTATTACGGTTTTATGTGGGCGCATCCCGGCAAAAAACTGCTGTTTATGGGCTGCGAATTTGCCCAGGGGCGCGAATGGAACTTTAACGCCAGTCTCGACTGGCATCTGCTGGACAATCCTGACGGCTGGCACCGCGGCGTACAGCATCTGGTGCGGGATCTGAACCTGACTTACAAGGCTAATGCGCCGCTGTATGAGCTGGATTTCAATCCGCGCGGTTTTGAATGGCTGGTGGTTGACGATCATGAGAACTCGATCTTTGCGTTTGCCCGCCGCGATGAAAACGCCGGTGAGGTGATTGTCATCAGCAACTTCACGCCGGTGCCGCGCTATGACTACCGCATTGGCATCAGCCGTCCGGGCGTGTACCGCGAAATACTGAACACCGATTCGCATTTCTACCACGGCAGCAACGTCGGCAATGCCGGCGATGTTCACAGTGAAAACATCAGTCAGCATCAGCGCGAACATTCTTTGAGCGTCACCATCCCGCCGCTGGCGACGATTTATTTGCGAAGGGAGCCGTAATGAAGCAGCTCGAGCCCGGTCAGCCCGCGCCCTTTGGTGCGCATCTCAGAGATAACGGCGTCAATTTTTGCCTGTTCTCCGCGCATGCGGAAAAAGTGGAGTTATGTCTGTTTGATGAGACGGGCAGCGAGCAGCATCTGCCGCTGACTTCGCGCACCGGCAATCTCTGGCACGGCTTTCTGCCGGGTGCCAAAGCCGGGCAGCGCTACGGTTACCGGATTTACGGGCCCTTTGATCCGCTACACGGCCATCGTTTTAACCCGAAAAAAGTGCTGATCGACCCCAGCGCACGGGCCATTGACGGCGTGCTGCTCGACAACGCGCGCTTCACCGGCGGAATTGATGCGCCGGATGACCGCGACAGCGCCGTTGTGGCGCCAAAATCCGTTGTCGTTGCCGGAAACTTTGACTGGGAAGAGGATAAGCCGCCCGCCACGCCGTGGGGCGATACGGTGATTTACGAAGCCCATGTGCGCGGCCTGACGCGTCAGCACCCGCGCATTCCGGCGGCACTGCGCGGCACCTATGCCGGGCTGGCGCATCCGGTCATGCTCGAGTATTTGCAACATCTCGGGGTGACGGCCATTGAGCTTTTACCGGTACAGCATCACGCAGATGAACCCCGCCTGCAACGTCTTGGGCTGACCAATTACTGGGGTTACAACGTGCTCGCGCCGTGTGCCGTAGACCCGCGTTATGCCAGCGGTCTGGGCGGTGTCTCGGCGCTGAGTGAGTTTAAGTCGGCGGTGAAAGCACTGCATAAGGCGGGGATCGAAGTGATCCTCGATGTGGTGTTCAACCACAGTGCTGAGCTTGATATTGACGGGCCGTTTATCTCGTTTCGCGGCATCGACAACGCCAGCTGGTACTGGCTGAACGAAGACGGCACTGACAACAACATGACCGGCTGCGGCAACGCGCTGCGGCTGGTGGACGACGAGGTGATTGCCTGGACGCTCGACTGCCTGCACTACTGGGTGCGCGAATGTCACGTTGATGGTTTCCGGTTTGACCTGGCGACGCTGCTCGGACGAACGCCGGCGTTCACCGCACATTCGCCGCTGTTCAACGCCATTAAGCAGGATGCGGTACTTTCGCAGGTCAAGCTTATCGCCGAACCCTGGGACATCGGTACCGGCGGTTATCAGCTCGGACAGTTCCCGGCACCCTTTGCGGAATGGAATGACGTCTGGCGCGATGAAATGCGTCAGTTCTGGCTGCATGGCGATGTCTCGATCGGTCAGTTTGCCGGTCGCGTGGCGGCGTCAGCAGACAAATTCGACCCGGCGCAGCGTGAACCCTACGCCAGCATCAACATGCTGACGGCGCACGACGGTTTCACGTTGCGCGATGTCGTCAGTTTTAACCAGAAACACAACCAGGCCAACGGTGAAGAAAACCGTGACGGCCATAACGAGAACTTCAGCCAAAACCACGGCGAGGAAGGGCTGGAGGCGTCTGCTGAAGTCTTACGGCAACGTCGTCTCAGCCAGCGTGCGCTGCTGGCGTCGCTGTTTTTGTCACAAGGCACGCCGATGTTGCTGGCCGGTGACGAGCACGGTAACAGCCAGTCGGGCAACAACAACGCCTACTGTCAGGACAACGCGCTGACCTGGCTCGACTGGGAAAATGCCGATGAAAGCCTGACCGCCTACGTCTGCGCGCTGATTGCGCTGCGCCGGAAAATCCCGGCACTGACGCAAAACCGCCGATGGCAGGAGGACGGCGACGACGTGCAATGGCTGAATCAACAGGGGCAGCCGATGACCCCCGGCGACTGGGAGCAGGGGCCGCAGCAATGGCTGCAAATCCTTCTTTCCCGCCGCTGGCTGTTAATCGTGAATGCTTCCTTGCACGACGTGGATCTGCAACTGCCGCCGGGAAACTGGCAGCCGGTGGCACCGTTCAACAGCGTGCTTTTTGATGAGGAACCCCGACGCGTCATGGAAGGCTCGCAATGGCGGGCAGCAGCGAAAACCCTCTGTGTCCTACAAGATGTCACTCCACAGAGCCGGTCACAATAAAAACGAAGGAGTCAGATATGGCGACATTAGATAACCGGGACCCGGTCATGCTGGCGCGACAACTGCCGCTGAAATCCGTGGCGTTGATTCTTGCCGGGGGACGTGGTTCACGACTGAAAGATTTGACGGCCACCAGGGCAAAGCCCGCCGTTCACTTCGGCGGTAAATTTCGCATCATCGATTTCGCTCTGTCGAATTGTCTCAACTCGGGCATCCGGCGTATCGGCGTGATCACTCAATATCAGTCGCATACGCTGGTGCAGCACATTCAGCGCGGCTGGTCATTTCTTAACGAAGAAATGAATGAGTTTGTGGATTTGCTTCCGGCGCAACAGCGTCACAGCACGGAACACTGGTACAAGGGCACCGCCGATGCTGTCTATCAGAACCTGGATATTATTCGCCGCTATAACGCCGAGTTTGTGGTGATCCTGGCGGGCGATCATATCTACAAGATGGACTACTCGCGCATGCTGATCGACCACGTGCAGAAGGGCGGTGAATGTACCGTCGCCTGCCTTGCGGTGCCGATTGCCGAGGGCAGTGAATTCGGTGTGATGGACGTCAGCGAAGACTATCAGATCAAAAGCTTTGTCGAGAAACCGCAAAATCCACCGCCGATGCCGGGGCACCCTGATATGGCGCTGGCGAGCATGGGCATCTACATTTTTAATGCGGACTATCTGTTTCGGATCCTCGAAGAAGATATGGCGGATGAAAGTTCCACCCATGACTTCGGCAAAGATCTGATCCCGAAACTGACGGTTCAGGGGGTGGCGCGTGCGCACCCGTTCAGCCTGTCGTGCGTTACGCAGAACGAAGAGTTGCCTCCGTACTGGCGCGACGTCGGCACGCTCGACGCTTACTGGCGCGCTAATCTGGATCTGGCGTCGGTGACGCCGGAACTGGATATGTACGATCGCGACTGGCCGATCCGCACCCACATGGAACCGCTGCCGCCAGCAAAATTTGTGCAGGACCGCTCGGGCAGTCACGGCATGACCATGAACTCGCTGGTGGCCGGGGGTTGCATTGTGTCGGGCTCGGTGGTGGTGCATTCAGTGCTGTTCCCGCGTGTGAGGATCAATTCTTTCTGCAATATTGATTCAACGATTATTTTGCCGGATGTGAATGTGGGTCGTTCATGCCGTCTGCGCAAATGTGTGATTGACCGCGCCTGTCAGATCCCCGAAGGCATGGTCATTGGTGAAAACGCCGACGAAGACAGCCGCCGCTTTTACCGTTCCGAAGGCGGCGTTGTGCTTGTGACGCGCGCAATGTTGGCGAAACTATAAACAGACCTTAGAAAGCATGACTTTTCGTCATCCCGGTTATCGCCGGGATGACCGGGATAATCAGGAGCGCGAATGCAGGTTTTACATGTTTGTTCCGAGCTGTTCCCCCTGTTAAAAACGGGTGGCCTTGCAGACGTCGCCGGTGCACTGCCTGCCGCGCAGATTGCTGAGGGAGCGGATGTCCGCGTGCTCATTCCGGCGTTCCCCGATGTCAAAAAAGGCCTCGGAGAAACACGGGTAATCGGTACGCTGGATACTTTCGCCGGGTACGTCACCCTTTCGCTGGGTTATTTTGACGGCGTCGGTATTTATCTGATTGATGTGCCAGGTTTGTACGATCGTCCCGGCAGCCCGTATCACGATCAGTCTTCCTTTGCTTACGCCGATAATCATCTGCGTTTTGCATTGTTAAGCTGGATGGCGTGCGAACTGGCGTTGGGATTTGATCACCACTGGCAGCCAAATATTGTGCATTCCCATGACTGGCACGCCGGTCTGGCGTCGGCGTATATCCGCGCCCGCCATGCGCCGGTGAAAACGGTCTTTACCGTGCATAATCTGGCGTTCCAGGGGCTGTTTGGCGCGCACCACGTGGATGAGTTATACATCCCGCGTGAATTTTTCCAGATGCACGGACTGGAGTTCTACGGCCAGATTTCCTATCTGAAAGCCGGTTTGTATTTCTCCGATCACGTGACCACCGTCAGCCCGACCTACGCTAAAGAAATCACCCGTCCGGAATTCGGTTACGGCATGGAATCTTTGTTGCAGCTGAGGGAAATGGAAGGGCGGCTGACCGGTATTCTTAACGGTGTTGATGAAGCGATCTGGCAGCCACGTGATGACGTGCTGCTCTCTGCGCGGTATGACGCCGATGATTTACGTTCCAAAGCCATTAACAAAGCCTATTTGCAACGGGCGATGGGGCTGGACGTTGACGACTCGCGGCTGGTGTTTGCAGTCGTCAGCCGCCTGACCAGCCAGAAAGGGCTGGATCTGGTGCTGGAAGCGTTGCCGGATTTACTCGAGCGTGGCGGTCAGCTGGCGCTGCTGGGAGCGGGTGATGCGGTGCTGCAACAGGCATTTCTGGCCGCCGCCGCTGACAATCCGGGGCAGGTCGGTGTGCAGCTCGGTTACCACGAAGCCTTTTCCCACCGCATTATCGGCGGGGCGGATGTCATTATGGTGCCGAGTCGCTTTGAGCCTTGCGGTCTGACGCAATTATATGGTTTGAAATACGGCACCCTGCCGCTGGTGCGTCGTACCGGCGGGTTAGCGGATACCGTGGTGGATTGTGCATTGGAAAATCTGGCTGACGGAACGGCCAGCGGTTTTGTGTTCGAAGAAGCCACGGGGAAATCGCTGGCAAGTGCGATCCGCCGGGCATTTGTTTTGTGGAGCCGTCCTAAACATTGGCGACACGTACAACAACACGCCATGGGTATTGATTTTGGCTGGAAGGTCGCAGCGCAGGAATATCTCACGCTGTATCACCGTCTTCTGTCCTGAACCCCTGAACGTAGCTAACTTGATCGGGAATGTAACGTTATGACTTCACCGTTTAATTACAACTCACCGACAGTCAGTGTCGAAGCGCTAAAGCATTCTATCGCCTATAAGCTGATGTTTATTATTGGCAAAGACCCGTCTATCGCGACGCAGCATGACTGGCTGAACGCCACCTTATTTGCGGTGCGTGACCGTATGGTTGAACGCTGGTTGCGCTCTAACCGGGCGCAAACCTCACAGGATGTCCGGCAGGTGTATTACCTGTCGATGGAGTTTTTGATTGGACGGACGCTCTCCAATGCGCTGCTGGCGATGGGTATTTACGACGATCTTAAAAGCGCGCTTGATGAAATGGGCTTTGATCTTGAAGAACTGATCGGCGAAGAGAATGACCCCGGATTAGGCAACGGCGGCCTGGGGCGTCTGGCAGCCTGTTTCCTGGATTCGCTGGCGACGCTGGCGCTGCCGGGGCGCGGATATGGCATTCGTTACGAATACGGCATGTTTGCGCAGAACATCGTTAACGGCGAGCAAAAAGAGTCACCGGATTACTGGCTGGAGTACGGGAATCCGTGGGAGTTTCAGCGTTACAACACCCGTTATAAAGTACGTTTCGGTGGCCGCGTTCAGCATGAAGGGGTGAAAACCCGCTGGCTGGAAACCGAAGAGGTCATCGCCTGTGCCTACGATCAGGTCATTCCCGGTTACGACACTGACGCCACCAACACGCTGCGGCTGTGGGGCGCGCAGGCCAGTAACGAGATCAATCTGGGTAAATTCAATCAGGGCGACTATTTCGCGGCGGTGGAAGATAAAAACCATTCCGAGAACGTATCGCGCGTGCTTTATCCGGATGATTCCACCTATTCGGGCCGCGAACTGCGTTTGCGTCAGGAGTATTTCCTGGTGTCGGCAACGGTGCAGGATATCCTCAACCGCCACTACACCACCCACCATACCTACGATAATCTGGCCGATAAAATTGCCATTCACCTCAACGACACGCACCCGGTGCTGTCTATCCCTGAGCTGATGCGGTTACTGATCGACGAACATAAATTTGAATGGCTGGTAGCGTGGGACACTGTTTCCCGCGTGTTCTCCTACACCAACCACACGCTGATGACCGAAGCGCTGGAAACCTGGTCGGTGGATATGATCGGTAAGATCCTGCCGCGACATCTGGAAATCATTTTCCAGATTAACGATCACTTCCTCAAAGAAGTCGCGGCACAAATACCGGGCGACGACGGCCTGCTGTCACGCGTTTCTATTATTGATGAAGGCAATGGCCGCAAGGTGCGCATGGCGTGGCTGGCGGTGATCGCGAGTCATAAAGTCAACGGCGTCTCGGCGCTGCACTCCGATCTGATGGTGCAGTCGCTGTTCGCGGATTTCGCGCATATCTATCCTGACCGTTTCTGTAATAAAACCAACGGGGTGACGCCGCGTCGCTGGCTGGCGCTGGCCAATAAACCGCTGTCGGCGGTGATTGATGATGCGATAGGCCACACCTGGCGCTCCGACCTGAGTCAGCTTTCTGAGCTGAAACAGAATCTGGATTACCTGAGTTTCTTGCAGGCCATCCGTAAGGCCAAGCTGGATAACAAAAAACGGCTCGCGCTGTATATCGCGCAAAAACTGAATATCGTGGTGGATCCAAAAAGTCTGTTTGATGTGCAGATCAAACGTATTCATGAGTACAAACGCCAGCTGATGAACGTGCTGCACGTCATCACCCGTTATAACCGCATTCTGGAAGAGCCGGACGCCGAATGGGTGCCGCGTACGGTGATTTTTGCCGGTAAAGCGGCCTCGGCCTATTATGCGGCGAAACAGATCATCCGGCTGATCAACGACGTGGCGGCGGTGATCAATAACGATCCGCGTATCGGTAACAAGCTGAAGATCGTCTTCATTCCTAACTACAGCGTCAGTCTGGCGCAGATGATCATTCCGGCAGCCGATCTCTCCGAGCAGATCTCGCTGGCAGGCACCGAAGCTTCCGGTACCAGTAATATGAAATTTGCTCTCAACGGCGCGCTGACCATCGGCACGCTGGACGGCGCAAACGTCGAAATGCTCGAACACGTCGGCGAGGAGAATATCTTTATCTTCGGCAACACCACCGAGCAGGTCGAGACGTTACGCCGTCAGGGTTATAACCCGCACACGTATTTTGAGCAGGACGCGGAGCTGCATCAGGTACTAACGCAAATCGCCACCGGCGTGTTCAGCCCTGGCGAGCCAAAGCGCTACACCAACCTGTTCGATACGCTGGTGAATCTCGGCGACCATTATCAGGTACTGGCGGATTACCGCAGTTATGTCGATATGCAGGATAAAGTCGATGAGCTGTATAAACTGCCGGAAGAGTGGACGCGCCGGACGCTGCACAACATCGCCAATATGGGCTATTTCTCGTCAGACCGTACCATTCAGGAGTACGCGGATGAGATCTGGAACATTAAGCCGGTGAAATTGTAGAGGGGCGTTGATTTAACGGTTAACCCCGGTCAGTGGCCGGGGTTAACAATAACCATGACGCGAACGTTTTTTACTCACCAGTCCTGCGGTGTTTCTTCCTGCCCGGCGCGAAACTGGCCGCGCGGCATGATGTTGAGCGTTTCGTGCAGTTCGGACCATACCAGCACAATTTCGCCGCTTTTCAGCTGACGTTTCACGTCATCCACTTTTTGCTCAAGAGAGCGTTCCTGTTCGCCGTAGTCGGTACCTTCGCGCAAGACAAAAGATTCCACCACGCTGGTGAGGATTTCTGCGTCCAGTTCTTGCCAGGGAATAATCACAACGTTACATCCTTTGTTGGTTCTTCTTTCTCTAAATAGGGGGCGATCCACGCGGGAATGCGCTGCTCCAGCCACATCTGCGGATTGCGCAGACTGCCGGAAACAAACCCGACATGCCCGCCGTGTTCGGTCAGCTGATACTCCACGCAGGCCGGTAAATCCTCTGCTTTAGGGATCACCTCCGGCGTCATGAACGGATCGTCCTTGGCATGGATGATCAGCAGCGGCGTGCGTACCTGTAACAGTAACGGCAGGCCGCTGCACCGGCGGTAATAATCCAGCGCATCGGCAAAACCGTGGGCTTTCGACGTGATCGCGTCATCGAATTCGCGCAGGCGCCGCATCGATTTCAGCTGTGTCAGGGTGACCGGCAGCGTTCCGGGGTATTTTGCCAGTTTGCGTGACGCATTCCCTTTAAGCTGACCGAGCAAATAGCGCTGATAAATCCGCGATGAACCGCGCTCCAGCCGGTACGCGCAAGGCTCAAGCATCAGCGGCGCCGACACCACCACGGCGGCGCTGAGGGTGCAGTTTTCGCCTTCCTGACCGAGATAACAGGCCAGCATATTGCCGCCAAGAGAAACGCCGACGGCGCCGGTGGGCATTTCACCGTAAGTTTCATTTAGCCAGTGAATGAAAAAGCGCGCGTCTTCGGTTTCGCCCGAATGGTAAATTCGCTGAAGTTTATTCGGCTCGCCGCTGCATCCGCGAAAATGCATCACCACACCCAGCCAGCCCCGGTCTTTCCATGCCTGTAATAAGCCGTGCGCATACGGGCTGTAGAAGCTGCCTTCCAGCCCGTGAAACAGCACCATACGCGGTTTGTGGCGCGCCAGTTGCGGATCTTCACTCCAGGCCAGATCCAGAAAATCGCCGTCGGGCGTGTCCAGTCTTTGCCAGCAGGGTTTAAGTTTTGCGTGCCGCCTGACCAGCCGCGGTAACAGCGTCTGGATATGCGGATTACTGGCCCCGCGCAAAGGGCGAAAGGATTCATACATAAGATGAATAATTTTCTCTCAACAGGCTCTTGTGCGATCAATATCACACTGATAGCTTCAATCTTATCGCACAACTGAATCGCACGACACCGGGTGAGGAGCACCCATTAAATGGAACTTAGTTTATTTTTATCCATGCTCGGTTTTTTATGGGTCGCGGCCATCACGCCGGGGCCAAATAATATGTTGTTAACCACCTCTGGCGCTAACTTCGGGTTCTTCCGCTCACTCTGGCTGATGGTCGGCATTATGCTCGGTATGCAAAGTATTTTGCTGCTGGTGGCATTTGGCGTCGGCGGATTGATCACGGTGTATCCCGCGTTACATCTGTTCCTGAAGATCGCCGGTAGCCTGTATTTGCTGTGGCTGGCGTGGAAGATTGCCACTTCCGCCTATGAAAAACTGGAAACCGGCGCACCGCCGCCAAAGCCGATCCGCTTATATCAGGGCTGGTTGTTGCAATTCCTCAACCCTAAAGCGTGGCTGATGGGGCTGGGAGCGGTAGCGAGTTTCAGCCTGGCGGGCGCGGCTTACAATCACTCGATTGCCGGTATCAGCCTCGGAATGTTTTTGGTGAATCTGGTTTCCGGGGTGATCTGGCTGGGTTTCGGTACGGTGATTGGCCGCCTGCTGCGCAGTCGTCGCGCCTGGTACACCTTTAATATTGCGATGGGTATCCTGACCGCTGCCTGCGTGCTGTTAATCTGGCACTGATTTTTTTTCCTGCGTTTTCCATGGCCTCCGCAACGAGGCCTTTTTGTTGGTGTTTTATATTCCATAAAAGCATTAAAGATAATTTCTAATTACTTTATCTATTTTTACACCTCCGCTACAACTGACAAACACACACAATGACGCCCTGCGCGGAGCTGACCCCCATGACCGATCTCAATACGTTTCCCCTCTCTGCATTGAAAAAAAGTGGCCTGGCCCTCGCTCTGAGTATGGCGGCGTTCTGCGCGCAGGCGACGGATGTCACCGTGGCTTATCAGACGTCAGCGGAACCGGCTAAGGTCGCTCAGGCAGAAAATACGTTTGCCAAAGAATCCGGTGCCAAGGTGGACTGGCGCAAATTTGACAGCGGATCAAGCGTGCTGCGCGCGCTGGCTTCCGGTGACGTGCAGATCGGCAATATTGGATCCAGCCCGCTGGCCGTTGCCGCGAGCCAGAAGTTGCCGATAGAAGTGTTTTTGCTGGCGTCTGAACTCGGCAGTTCCGAGGCGCTGGTGGTGAAGAAAAGCATTAACGGCCCGAAAGATCTGATCGGTAAACGCATCGCCGTGCCGTTTATTTCCACCACTCACTACAGCCTGCTGGCCGCGCTGAAGCATTGGGGTATCGATCCGAAGCAGGTCACTATTGTGAATTTACAGCCACCGGCCATCGCGGCGGCGTGGGCGCGGGGTGACATTGACGGGGCTTATGTCTGGGCGCCGGCGGTGAACGAGCTTGAGAAAACCGGCAAAGTGCTGACTGATTCGGCACAAGTGGGTCAATGGGGCGCCCCCACGCTGGACGTGTGGGTCGTGCGTAAAGATTTCGCCAAAGCACATCCTGACGTCGTGACCGCCTTTGCCCGCAGCGCACTGAAAGCGCAGGGCGACTATTTGCAGCAACCTGAAAAATGGTTACAGGATAAAAAGAATCTCGACACCTTATCGCGTCTGAGCGGCGTGCCGGATGAGCAGATCCCGGGTCTGGTGAAAGGCAACCGCTATCTGCCGGTCAGCGAGCAAATTACCCAGCTCGGCGAGCCGGTGAACAAAGCGATTAAAGATACGGCGGCCTTCCTCAAGGAGCAGGGCAAAATTCAGCAGACTGACGATGATTACAGCGACTATGTGACCAGTGAGTTTGTGAAAGCGGTGCAGTCCGGCCCGAAATCCTGAGGAGCAACCTATGTTAAATGTCTCGCATTTATCGGCTGAATATCAGGGCAAACCGGCACTCAAAGACATTTCACTGCAGATCGCCAGTGGCGAACTGGTGGTGGTGCTAGGGCCGTCCGGTTGCGGAAAAACCACGCTGCTCAATTTGATCGCCGGTTTCCAGTCTGCCTCTTCAGGGAGCATCACGCTGGACGGCAAGCCGGTGAACGGGCCGGGTGCCGACCGCGGCGTGGTATTTCAGCACGAAGGTTTGCTGCCGTGGCGGGACGTTCAAAGTAATGTCGAATTTGGTCTGGAACTGGCTGGCGTGAAGAAAACTCAGCGTCGGGACATCGCGCAGCGCATGTTAAGCAAAGTGGGGCTGGGCGGTTACGAAAAGCATTTTATCTGGCAGCTTTCCGGCGGGATGCGCCAGCGGGTGGGTATCGCCCGTGCGCTGGCGGCGGATCCGCAACTGCTTTTGCTTGATGAGCCTTTCGGCGCGCTGGATGCTTTTACCCGCGAACAGATGCAGGAATTACTGCTGACCATCTGGCGTGATACGGGCAAACAGATCCTGCTGATCACCCACGACATCGAAGAAGCCGTTTTCCTGGCCAGCGAGCTGTTGCTGTTGTCGCCGGGGCCGGGGCAGGTGGTAGAACGCCTGAAACTCAACTTCGGCCAGCGCTATGCCGGGGGTGAAAACTGCCGCGCAATCAAATCTGATCCTGAATTTATTGCTCAGCGTGAATACGTGCTGAGTAAAGTCTTTCAGCAGCGCGAGGTGCTGATATGAGCCTGGATTCCGCGTTGAAAACCGATTCGCCGGTGACCGTTTCGCGGCGGCGATTTCGCCTGCCGCGCAATGTGCGCCTGAGCATTGCCACGCTGCTGGTGTTGCTGCTGGTCTGGTGGGCGGTGACGGCGTTGCATCTCATCAGCCCGCTGTTTTTACCCGCGCCGCAGCAGGTTTTGCATCAGCTGTACGTGATCGGCAGTCCTCAGGGATTTATGGATGCCACGCTGTGGCAGCATCTGGCCGCGAGCCTGACGCGCATCGTTATCGCCCTGCTGGCCGCGGTGATCATTGGTGTGCCGGTCGGCATCGCCATGGGGCTCAATGACACCGTACGCGGCATTCTTGATCCGCTGATCGAACTGTATCGCCCGGTGCCGCCGCTGGCTTATTTGCCACTGATGGTTATCTGGTTTGGGATCGGTGAAACCTCGAAAATTCTGCTGATCTATCTGGCCATTTTTGCGCCGGTGGCGCTCTCTGCGCTGGCCGGTGTGCGCAGTGTGTCGCAGGTGCGGGTTCGCGCTGCTCAGGCACTCGGTGCCAGCAAAATTCAGGTTTTGCGTTACGTGATATTGCCGAGTGCGCTGCCGGAAATCCTGACGGGGATCCGCATCGGACTGGGCGTCGGCTGGTCAACGCTGGTCGCGGCAGAACTGATTGCCGCCACGCGTGGCCTCGGATTTATGGTGCAGTCGGCCGGTGAGTTTCTGGCGACCGATGTGGTGATTGCCGGTATCAGTGTCATCGCACTGATCGCTTTTAGTCTTGAACTCGGGTTGCGCGCTTTGCAACGCAGGCTGACCCCGTGGCATGGAGAACAACAATGAACGAACGTTTGGTGATCACGCCTTTAGGTCCGTATATCGGCGCGCAGGTTGAGAATGTCGTGCTGAGTAAACCGCTGTCAGACGCGCAGTTCGAGCAGCTTTATCACGCGCTGTTAAAGCATCAGGTGCTGTTCTTGCGTAATCAGCCGGTTACCCCGCTGGAGCAACGTGCGCTGGCCGCCCGTTTCGGTGATTTGCATATTCACCCGGTGTATCCGCACGCGCCGGACGTGGAAGAGATCATCGTGCTGGATACGCATGATGATAATCCGCCGGACAACGACAACTGGCATACCGACGTGACCTTCATCGACACACCGCCAGCCGGTGCGATTTTAGCCGCGAAAAGGTTGCCTTCTTCAGGCGGAGATACGCTGTGGGCCAGTGGTATTGCGGCCTATGAGGCGCTGTCTGAGCCATTCCGGCAATTGCTGAGTGGTTTACAGGCTGAGCACGACTTTACCAAATCATTCCAGGAATTTAAGTACCGGAAAACGGCGGAAGAACACGCGCAATGGCTGAAAGCCAAGGAGAAAAATCCGCCGTTGTTGCATCCTGTGATCCGTTCACACCCGGTCAGCGGCAAAAAGGCGTTGTTCGTCAATGAGGGTTTCACGACGCGGATTATCGGCTTGAGTGAAAAAGAGAGCGCGGCTGTGTTGACGTTCCTGTTCAGCCATATCACTAAACCGGAATTTCAGGTGCGCTGGCGCTGGCAGGAAAATGATATCGCGATATGGGATAACCGCGTGACGCAGCACTATGCGAATGCCGATTATTTGCCGCAGCGGCGGATCATGCATCGCGCGACCATATTGGGCGATAAACCCTTTTACAAAGCCTGATACGAGGTTGTGCAGGGCGATGACGGCATCGCTGCGTCACGTTGGTCGCTCCTGCACAATCACGTTTTATCGGTGTGACGGCTTTTAACCGTCAGCTCAGCCTTCTACATCAAAGGCTTTTGATAACTCTTCCAGCTGTTCCTGGGCATCGAGCCAGGTCATTTCGGTTTCTTCCAGCGCGCCTTTCACTTTGGTCTGTTGTTGCAGACATTCGGTAAGATCGGCTTTACGGCTGATGTCGTACATCGCGGAATCGGCCAGACGTTCTTCAATCGCCGCCAGTTCAGTGCTCAGTTTTTCCATCTGCGTTTCAAGTTTGGTGATTTGCTTACGCAGCGGCTGGGTCTGGTTGCGGAAATCGGCTTCGCGGCGCTTCTGGTCTTTGCGTGATTGCGCACTGTTTACGCCACCGTCTTTCGAGGGTGCATCCAGCTGATTTTCCTGACGCTGAATATCCACCAGCCACTGCTGATAATCTTCCAGATCGCCGTCGAACTGTTCGACTTTACCGCCGTGAACCAGATACAAATCATCCGTGGTGGAACGCAGTAAGTGACGGTCATGCGACACCACCACCATCGCGCCTTCAAAGTCCATCAGCGCTTCGGTCAGCGCCTGACGCATATCCAGATCGAGGTGGTTGGTCGGTTCATCGAGCAGCAGCAGGTTCGGACGCTGCCAGACGATCAGGGCCAGCACCAGACGGGCTTTTTCGCCACCGGAGAAACGCCCGGTCGGATCCGTCACTTTGTCGCCGTGGAAGCCGAAACCACCGAGATAATCCCGCAGCTGCTGCTCGGTTTCTTTCGCCGCCAGGCGCACCAGGTGTTGCAGTGGCGAATCATCGGCGCGCAGGAACTCGAGCTGATGCTGCGCGAAGTAACCGAGTTTGACGCCTTTAGACAGCCCGATATCACCCTGAAGCGGCGCCATAGTGCCCGCCAGCAGTTTGATCAGCGTGGATTTACCGGCACCGTTACGGCCCAGCAGGCCGATGCGCGACCCCGGCACCAGATTCAGCTTGATCGAATCCAGAATGGTGGTGTCGCCATAACCGGCGCTGACTTTTTCCATCCGCAGCAGCGGATCGGGTAAGCTTTCCGGCGAACGGAAGCTAAAATGAAAAGGATTGTCGACGTGTGCCGGAGCAATCAGCTCCATGCGTTCGAGCATTTTGATACGGCTCTGCGCCTGTTTGGCTTTGGTGGCCTGGGCGCGGAAACGATCGATATAACTTTGCAGATGCGCCACTTTTTCCTGCTGACTTTCAAACAATGCCTGCTGTTGCGACAGTTTGGTCGCACGCTGACGTTCGAAAGACGAGTAGTTGCCGGTGTATTCGTTCAGCGTTTGCTGCTCGATATGCAGAATTTTATCGACAATCGGATCCAGGAAATCGCGGTCATGGGAAATCAGCACCAGCGTGCCGGTGTAGCTTTTCAGCCACTTTTCCAGCCAGATCACCGCATCTAAATCCAGGTGGTTGGTCGGTTCGTCGAGCAGCAGTAAATCAGAGCGGCAAATCAGCGCCTGCGCCAGGTTAAGGCGCATACGCCAGCCACCGGAGAAGGATTTGACCGGCTGCTGAAGCTGATTCTGGCTAAAGCCTAAACCGCTGAGCAGGCTGGCCGCGCGCGCCGGAATGGTCCAGGCGTTGATCGCATCCAGCTTGCCGTGCAGCGTGGCAATGGCATGGCCATCGTCACGTTCATTGGCCTGCTGTAATTCGGATTCTAACTGACGAAATTCGCGATCGCCGTCGATAACATACTCTATCGCAGGCTCGTCCAGAGCGGGTGTTTCCTGATTGACCCAGGCCAGCGCCCAGCTGGACGGAAATGTCAGATTGCCTGCATCGGCGCTCATCTCACCTTTTAGCAGTGAAATAAGGGTGGATTTACCGCAGCCATTTTTGCCCACCAGCCCGACTTTTTGGCCAGGATTGATGGTCGCAGACGCGTTGTCCAGCAGCACATTAGTGCCGCGTCGGATTTGTAAGGAGGAGAAAACAATCATAAAGCGCCGTGTTGAGAGTATGTTAAATTGTCATGAAAATGATTTAAACAAGACGTATCGCGTCCCATTTTGTCTTTGCGAAGCATGGTAACGGAAAAACCGCACCCTGACGACGCTTTGGAGGTATTGATGTCGCAGCCACCAAAGGTTTTGCTGCTGTACGCCCACCCGGAATCACCCGATTCGGTCGCCAATCGCGTTTTATTACAACAAGCGCAGCAACTTGAACATGTCACCGTGCACGATTTGTACGCCCACTATCCCGACTTCTTTATTGATATCCACCGCGAACAGCAACTGCTGCGCGAGCATAAAGTGATCGTCTTCCAGCATCCTCTTTATACCTACAGCTGCCCGGCGTTGCTGAAGGAATGGATGGATCGCGTACTGGCGAGAGGCTTTGCCAGCGGAGCAGGGGGCAATGAACTGCGGGGAAAATACTGGCGTTCGGTGGTCACCACCGGCGAACCCGAAGGGGCGTATAAAGCGGGCGGGTATAACCGCTATCCGATGTCCGACATTATGCGGCCATTTGAGCTGACCTCGGCGATGTGTCATATGCACTGGATGACGCCCGTCATCATTTACTGGGCGCGTCGTCAGAAACCTGATGTGCTGCAAAGCCATGCTGAAGCTTACGGCGAATGGCTTAAATCTCCGCTGCCGCAGGGAGGGATCGCCTGATGGATGGTTCAAATCTGCCCGCCGCGATCCTGCTGTTTCTGTTCGCCGCCGTCGTGGCCGTTCCGGTTGCGCAGCGTTTAGGTATTGGCGCGGTGCTCGGCTATTTGCTGGCCGGGATCGCCATCGGCCCTTGGGGGCTGGGCTTTATTCGCGACGTCGACGAAATTCTGCACTTCTCTGAACTCGGCGTGGTCTTTCTGATGTTTATCATCGGGCTGGAGCTGAACCCTGGAAAGCTGTGGGCATTGCGGCGGCAAATATTTGGCGTCGGTGCTGGGCAGGTGATCCTCACTGCGCTGGTGCTCGGCGGCCTGCTTTATCTGACGAAGTTCTCCTGGCAGGCGGCGGTGATCGGCGGTATCGGGCTGGCGATGTCATCAACGGCCATGGCGTTGCAGCTGATGCGCGATAAAGGCATGACCCGTAACGAAGGCGGCCAGCTGGGTTTTGCCGTGCTGCTGTTTCAGGACATCGCGGTAATCCCGGCACTGGCGCTGATCCCGATTCTGGCGGGAGGGTCCGAGGGCAGCAATAACTGGGAAATGATCGGTATTAAAGTGCTGGCGTTTGGCGGCATGCTGATTGGTGGCCGCTATTTGCTGCGGCCCATCTTCCGGCTGATCGTTGCCTCCGGCGTGCGCGAGGTGTTTACCGCCGCCGCGTTGCTGGTGGTGCTGGGTTCGGCGTTGTTTATGGATACGCTGGGCTTTTCGATGGCGCTCGGGACATTTATCGCCGGGATTTTACTGGCAGAAAGTGAATATCAGCACGAACTGGAAATCGCTATCGAGCCATTTAAGGGTTTACTGCTCGGGCTGTTCTTTATTTCTGTTGGCATGGCGTTGAATCTGGGGGTGCTGTACACCCATATTCTGCTGGTGCTGGCCGGTGTGATTATTCTGGTGACGGTCAAAGGTGCGGTACTCTACGGGCTTTCCCGAGTGTTTGGGTTACGCACTTCAGTCCGGCTGCAATTCTCCGCTGTGCTCAGCCAGGGAGGCGAGTTTGCTTTCGTGCTGTTTTCGGCCGCCGGCGCGCAGAAAGTCATTTCTTCTTCCCAGCTTTCATTGCTGCTGGTGGTGGTGACGTTATCGATGATGACTACACCTTTGCTGATGCAGTGGGTGGACCGGATCCTGGTGCGTCGCTATAACGACGGTGAAGAGAGCGACGAAAAGCACTTTGTGCAGGACGATGAGCCGCAGGTAATTATCGTCGGATTCGGACGTTTCGGGCAGGTGATCGGGCGTTTGCTGATGGCGAATAAGATGCGCATCACCGTACTGGAGCGTGATATCAGTGCGGTCGGGCTGATGCGCACCTATGGGTATAAAGTCTATTACGGCGATGCGACCGAACTTGAGTTGCTGAGGGCATCCGGCGCGGAGAAAGCGAAATCGATCGTCATTACCTGTGATGAGCCGGAAGACACAATGACCATCGTGCATTTGTGTCAGCAACACTTTCCTCATCTGAATATTCTGGCGCGCGCCCGGGGCCGTGTAGAAGCCCATGAGCTGTTGCAGGCGGGCGTAGCGAACTTCTCCCGCGAGACGTTCTCAAGTGCGCTGGAACTGGGCAAGAAGGCGCTGGTGACGCTGGGTATGCATCCGCACAGTGCGTATCGTGCTCAGCAGCACTTTCGCCGTCTCGATATGCGTATGCTGCGTGAGCTGGTGCCACAAAACCGCGGTGATGTGGCGCAAATTTCCCGCGTGAAAGAGGCGCGGCGCGAACTGGAAGATATCTTCCAGAGCGAAATGCATAACGAACGCCGGCAGCTTGATGGCTGGGACGATGATGAATAGTCCGGCAGATTAAAAATAATGCCGCCTTTTGAGCGAAAACTGACCAGACGCAATGTCGTTAATTTCAGGAGAAGTAACAATGGCTACTACCCGTAAACGTTTTATCGCCGGCGCGGTGTGTCCGAAATGTAAGGCGCTGGATACGCTGGCGTTATGGACGGAAGATCAGGTTGAAGTGGTGGAATGCATGACGTGCGGCCACCATCAGCGCCAGACGGATGCGCAGGTCAGTAAGAAGCTGCGTCCGGAAGAGCAGGTGATCGGTATTTTCGATCCAAAGTAGCGTTAATAGCCGCGTTTTTTTATGCTGTAGGGTACAGCGGCGCGGATTTCCGCTACACTCTTCGCCAAATTTATCCGGTATCGCTTTTCAGGATGATCTCATCGAAAAGTAACCGTCACTGAATTAGTCTTAACTGACGTTGCGTACGTTGTTAAGACGTCCGCATACAACAAATTAAGTTTCCAACGGTAGGAGTTATCATGAAAGTATCTAAAGACCTGGTCATCAGCGTGGCATATCAGGTACGTACAGAAGACGGTGTGTTGGTTGATGAATCTCCGGTGAGCGCACCGTTGGATTATCTGCACGGCCATGGCTCCCTGATCTCCGGTCTGGAAACGGCGCTGGAAGGCCATGCCATCGGTGACGTATTCGACGTGCACGTTGGCGCGAATGACGCTTACGGCAACTACGATGAAAATCTGGTTCAGCGCGTTCCTAAAGACGTGTTCATGGGTGTTGAAGAGCTGGAAGTGGGTATGCGTTTCCTGGCTGACACCGATCAGGGCCCGGTTCCTGTCGAAATCACTGAAGTTGACGGCGACCACGTTGTTGTCGATGGTAACCACATGCTGGCGGGTCAGGATCTGAACTTCCACGTTGAAGTGGTTGCTATCCGTGAAGCGACTGAAGAAGAACTGGCGCATGGTCACGTTCATGGCGAACACGGCCACGACCATGGTCACGATCACGAACATGGTGACGGTTGCTGCGGTGGCCACGGTCACAGCCATGATCACGATCACGGCCATGATGAAGCGAAGAAAGGCGGTTGCGGCGGCAACGGCGGCTGCGGTTGTCATTGATCGCACGCCCGCTGTCGCGGTAAATAAGAAAGGCGCCTGATGGGCGCCTTTTTACTGGGTCAGGGAACGTTATCAATAATGTGGCGGCGGAGTTTCTTCCGACTGATCGGCAATCATTGACGGCTGGCTGGCGCGCAGTTTGTCCGTCAGCAGACGCAGATGATCATGTAAACGGCTCATCTCCAGCTGGTGTTGCGTCACGATCATATTCAGCTCTTCGATGGTGACTTCCTGAAAAGCCAGTTTGTTTTCCAGCATTTCCAGACGCTGTTCAACGGTATTTGAGTTCATCATTGTTACCTCATCGTGTGGCTCAAGTTGATCAGATTGAGCACTGACCGGAACCTCATCCTGCAATTAGGTGGCCGATTCTACCTGCAAATACGGCGAATTACCTGACAACTGTGGCGCTCAACCTTCGTTTTTCAACGGTTTCGCGAAACTAATTGATGCGTAAAAGGTCTGAAATAGACGCTAATGGCGTGTATAGAGATTGTTTTGTCGTGAGACGGACAGTTATAGTAACCGCCGAACTTTCGTAATGATTACCAGAGGTCATAAACTTCTGGTCCTGGAGAAATGGATGAAATCACTGTTTAAAGTCACCCTGCTGGCAACGACCATGGCAATCGCCCTGAACGCGACTCAGGTTATGGCTGCTGAAACTGCACCGGCCGCAGCGGCAACACCTGCTGCCACCGCGCCAGCTGCTGCACCTGCAGCAGAAGCCTCTAAGTTTAAAAGTGATGATGAGCAGGCGGCTTACGCGCTGGGCGCTTCACTGGGTCGCTACATGGACAACTCGCTGAAAGAACAAGAAAAACTGGGCATCAAACTGGATAAAGACCAGTTGATCGCCGGTGTTCAGGATGCGTTTGCGAACAAGAGCAAATTGTCAGATCAGGAAATCGAGAAAACCCTGCAAACCTTCGAAGGCCGTGTGAAAGCTTCTGCACAAGCTAAGATGGAACAGGATGCTAAAGCGAATTCCGACAAAGGTGACAAATTCCGTGCTGATTTCGCTAAAGAAAAAGGCGTGAAGAAGACGGAATCTGGCCTGATGTATCAGGTAGAAAAACCAGGTACTGGCGCGGCACCTAAAGACAGCGACACCGTTGTCGTGAACTACAAAGGTACCCTGACCGACGGTACAGAGTTTGATAACTCTTATACCCGCGGCGAGCCACTGTCTTTCCGTCTTGATGGCGTGATCCCAGGCTGGACCGAAGGCCTGAAACACATCAAGAAAGGCGGCAAAATCAAGCTGGTCATTCCACCGGAACTGGCCTACGGCAAAACCGGCGTTCCGGGGATCCCAGCGAATTCTACTCTGGTGTTCGACGTTGAACTGCTGGACGTGAAGGCTGCACCGAAAGCAGATCCTAAAGCAGCTGAAAAACCAGCTGAAGCTGAAGCAGCGCCAAAAGCAAACTAAGCGAAAGCACAGTTGCTACAACGAACCGTCGCATAATGCGGCGGTTTTTTTTCGCGGGTAACTTTTATCGCAACCAATCCCTCTTTTTACTGCGGTTACTCTATGATGATTACTTGACGCTTCTGTCCGTCGGGCATAACGTCACAGATCCGTAAACTCGCCAGACCGTTTTTTCTGTAGTTTTGGTACAGTAACGAACCTGGAATGATGAATAATGCGCCCTGGCTCCCATGAGAAGGCGCGATGTAGAGGGTGGTAGCTTCAATGTCTAATTCGCTTATAACTGGCGAAACCGGCGAACTGGATTTGCTGGACCAACGTCCTTTTAGCCAGGTCGATCACGAAATTTTGTCTTCCTACGAGGCCGTCGTGGACGGACTGGCGATGCTTATTGGTGAGCATTGCGAAATTGTTCTTCACTCGCTGGAAGATCTGAAATGTTCCGCCGTGCGAATTGCCAACGGTGAACACACAGGCCGTAAGATTGGTTCGCCTATTACGGATCTGGCGCTGCGCATGTTGCATGACATGACCGGGGCGGACAGCAATGTCTCCAAAGCCTATTTCACCCGCGCAAAAAGCGGTGTGTTGATGAAGTCAGTCACTATCGCCATTCGCAATCGCGAACAGCGCGTGGTGGGGCTGTTGTGTATCAACATGAATCTTGACGTACCTTTCTCGCAAATCATTCAAACCTTTATGCCGCCTGAAACGCAGGAAGTGGCACCTTCGGTTAACTTCGCGTCATCTGTTGACGATCTGGTCGCACAAACGCTCGAATTCACGATTGAAGAAGTGAACGCTGACCGTAATGTGTCTAACAATGCGAAGAACCGTCAGGTGGTTCTGAATCTTTATGAAAAAGGTATTTTTGATATTAAAGATGCTATCAATCAGGTCGCTGACCGGCTGAATATTTCCAAACACACGGTCTACCTGTATATCCGCCAGTTTAAAAGCGGTGACCTGGTGGGGAATGAGCGTTGAAACTGCGTTATTGCCTCCTGGTGACCGGCCCGGCTTATGGAACACAACAAGCCAGCGCCGCTTATCAGTTTGCGCTGGCTTTGATCGCCAGCGGTCATCAACTCGACAGCGTGTTTTTCTATCGGGATGGAGTGTTGAACGGCAATTTGCTTTCTGCCCCGGCCTCCGATGAATTCGATTTGGTTCGTTCATGGCAAAGAATGGCGGCCGATCATCAGGTTGCGCTCAATGTATGCATTGCTGCGGCATTGCGTCGGGGAGTGATCGATGAAACGGAAGCGCATAATCAGGGGCATGGTCAGACCAACCTGCAACCCGGCTTCAACCTCACCGGATTGGGCAGTCTCGCAGAAGCGTCACTGACCTGCGATCGTATGGTGCAATTCTGATGTGTCTGAGCGGAAAACAACGATGAAGAAGGTGGCGTTTATTTTCACGCAGGGACCTCACGGTACATCTGCCGGTCGCGAAGGTCTTGATGCATTGCTGGCAACTTCTGCCCTGACCGAAGACATTGGCGTCTTTTTCATGGCGGATGGTGTGTTTCAGCTGATCCCAGGCCAGCAGCCCGAAAAAATATTAGCGCGCAATTATATCGCGACATTTGGCGTGTTATCGCTTTACGACGTCGATCAGTGCTATGTCTGTTCGGCATCTTTAAAAGCAAGAGGATTGTCTGTTACGCAGGATTGGGTGCTGGATGTTGCGCCGCTGTCTGTCGCCGAAATCCGTCGCCAACTGGCTGAATATGATGTGGTGCTGACTTTCTGAATCAGGAATTCCGATGCTTTTTACTCTTGCCCGTTCCCCGCAACACTGTGATTTCCCGCTGCTTGTTAAACTGGTGACTCAGGATGATGCCCTGCTGTTGATGCAAGATGGTGTGCTGGCTTCCCTCGAAGGCAGTGAGGCGTGCGAGCTGCTTTTTCAGCATGTACAAAGTGTCTATGTGCTAAGCGAGGATTTGGCCGCCAGAGGATTGGTTGGTCAAATATCACACAATATTACCCTGATCGACTATACTGGTTTCGTCGCGCTGACGGAGAAACATGCCCAGCAAACCGCTTGGTGAATCTATGATGTGCTGTATATTTCTTGACACCCTCCAAGGTCAGCTCTAAAATTCTGCGTCCCCATATTAGCTAATGCTTTTTATGGGGCGATTTATCACGCGTTTACAAAGTAGTTTATGAACCAAAATCCAGGAGCTTTTTAATGGCAACAATTAATCAGCTGGTACGCAAACCACGCTCTACGAAGGTTGCTAAAAGCAACGTTCCAGCGCTGGAAGCTTGCCCGCAGAAACGTGGCGTATGTACCCGTGTATATACCACCACTCCTAAAAAACCAAACTCCGCATTGCGTAAAGTATGCCGTGTGCGTTTGACTAACGGTTTTGAAGTTACCTCCTACATCGGCGGTGAAGGTCATAACCTTCAGGAACACTCCGTGATCCTGATCCGTGGCGGTCGTGTAAAAGACTTGCCAGGTGTGCGTTATCACACCGTCCGCGGCGCGCTGGACTGTTCAGGCGTTAAGGATCGTAAGCAATCTCGTTCTAAATACGGCGTTAAAAAGCCGAAGTCTTAATGGTTCTCCGTTAAGTAAGGCCAAACATTTTCACATTACTGTCAAAATAAACTCTTAGAGTTTTGGACAATCCTGAATTAACAACGGAGTATTTCCATGCCACGTCGTCGCGTCATTGGTCAACGTAAAATCCTGCCAGATCCTAAGTTCGGATCCGAACTGCTGGCAAAATTCGTCAACATTCTGATGGTAGATGGTAAAAAATCTACTGCAGAAGCAATCGTCTACACTGCTCTTGAGACCCTGGCTCAACGTAGCGGTAAAGGCCACCTGGAAGCTTTCGAAGTCGCACTGGACAACGTTCGTCCGACTGTCGAAGTTAAGTCCCGCCGTGTAGGTGGTTCTACTTATCAGGTTCCAGTAGAAGTCCGTCCGGTTCGTCGTAATGCTCTGGCAATGCGTTGGATCGTTGAAGCTGCTCGTAAACGCGGTGATAAATCCATGGCTCTCCGCCTGGCGAACGAACTTTCTGATGCTGCAGAGAACAAAGGTACTGCAGTTAAGAAACGTGAAGACGTTCACCGTATGGCTGAAGCCAACAAGGCGTTCGCCCACTACCGCTGGTAATCACTTCGCTGTAGTTATGCTAACCAAGCGGGCGCTTCAAGAAGCCAACCCGCTTGGCTTAACCGAACTTGAACGTCCTAGTTATAGAGGAATCAAATGGCTCGTAAAACACCCATTGAGCGCTACCGTAACATTGGTATCAGTGCTCACATCGACGCCGGTAAGACAACTACTACCGAACGTGTTCTGTTCTACACCGGTGTAAACCACAAAATCGGTGAAGTTCATGACGGCGCAGCCACCATGGACTGGATGGAGCAGGAGCAGGAACGTGGTATTACCATCACGTCCGCTGCGACAACCTGTTTCTGGTCTGGTATGGCTAAGCAGTTTGAACCACACCACATCAACATCATTGACACCCCAGGACACGTTGACTTCACCATCGAAGTTGAACGTTCCATGCGTGTTCTTGATGGCGCGGTAATGGTTTACTGTGCAGTTGGTGGTGTTCAGCCACAGTCTGAGACCGTATGGCGTCAGGCAAACAAATATAAAGTTCCACGTATCGCGTTCGTTAACAAAATGGACCGTATGGGTGCTAACTTCCTGAAAGTTGTTGACCAGATTGAAAAACGTCTGGGCGCAACTCCGGTGCCTCTGCAACTGGCAATCGGCGCGGAAGAGAAATTCACCGGTGTTGTTGACCTGGTGAAAATGAAAGCTATCAACTGGAACGAAGCAGATCAGGGCGTGACCTTCGAATACGAAGAGATCCCAGCTGATATGCAAGAACTGGCTGAAGAATGGCGTCAGAAACTGGTTGAGTCCGCTGCTGAAGGTTCTGATGAGCTGATGGAGAAATTCTTTGGTGGCGAAGAGCTGACTGAAGAAGAGATCAAAGCTTCTCTGCGTAAGCGCGTTCTGAACAACGAAGTTATCCTGGTTACCTGTGGTTCTGCGTTTAAAAACAAAGGCGTACAGGCAATGCTGGATGCTGTTGTTGAATATCTGCCAGCACCAACTGACGTTGAAGCAATCAACGGTATGTTGGATGACGGTAAAGATACTCCGGCAGTTCGCCATTCTGACGATGCTGAGCCGTTCTCTGCTCTGGCGTTCAAAATCGCTACTGACCCATTCGTGGGTAACTTGACGTTCTTCCGTGTTTATTCCGGTCTCGTCAATTCTGGTGACACTGTATTTAACCCAGTGAAATCACAGCGTGAACGTCTGGGTCGTATCGTTCAGATGCACGCTAACAAGCGTGAAGAAATCAAAGAAGTTCGTGCGGGCGATATCGCTGCAGCGATCGGTCTGAAAGACGTGACTACTGGTGATACCTTGTGTGATCCGGATAACGTGATCATTCTGGAGCGCATGGAATTCCCTGAACCGGTAATCTCCGTTGCGGTAGAACCAAAAACCAAAGCTGACCAGGAAAAAATGGGTCTGGCTCTGGGCCGTCTGGCGAAAGAAGACCCATCATTCCGCGTATGGACTGACGAAGAATCTGGTCAGACTATCATCGCAGGTATGGGTGAACTTCACCTGGATATCCTGGTTGACCGTATGCGTCGTGAGTTTAACGTTGAAGCGAACGTAGGTAAGCCGCAGGTTGCTTACCGTGAAGCGATTCGCTCCAAAGTGACTGACGTTGAAGGTAAACACGCCAAGCAGTCTGGTGGTCGTGGTCAGTACGGTCACGTTGTGATCGATATGTATCCATTGGAGCCAGGCTCGAATCCGAAAGGCTACGAGTTTGTCAACGAAATCAAGGGTGGTGTAATTCCTGGCGAATACATCTCTGCGATTGACAAAGGCATCCAGGAACAGCTGAAATCAGGTCCTCTGGCGGGTTACCCAGTAGTAGATCTCGGTGTGCGTCTGCACTTCGGTTCTTACCACGACGTTGACTCCTCTGAGCTGGCGTTTAAACTGGCCGCTTCTATTGCCTTCAAAGATGGCTTTAAGAAAGCGAAACCAGTTCTGCTTGAGCCGATCATGAAGGTTGAAGTAGAAACTCCAGAAGAGAACACTGGTGACGTCATCGGTGACCTTAGCCGTCGTCGTGGTATGCTGAAAGGCCAAGATTCTAACGCTACTGGCGTTGTGATTCATGCCGAAGTTCCGCTTTCCGAAATGTTCGGTTATGCAACTCAGCTGCGTTCACTGACTAAAGGCCGTGCATCTTACTCCATGGAATTCCTGAAGTATGATGATGCGCCGAATAACGTGGCCCTGGCCGTTATTGAAGCTCGTGGCAAATAAGCCACAGTTTTAAACACAATGATCCCGTGCTCTCTCTATGAAGGGAGAGCACAAGAGTAAGGAATATAGCCGTGTCTAAAGAAAAATTTGAACGTAACAAACCGCACGTTAACGTTGGTACTATCGGCCACGTCGACCACGGTAAAACTACCCTGACTGCAGCAATCACCACCGTTCTGGCTAAAACCTACGGCGGTTCTGCACGCGCATTCGACCAGATCGATAACGCACCAGAAGAAAAAGCTCGTGGTATCACCATCAACACTTCACACGTTGAATATGACACCCCGACTCGTCACTACGCGCACGTTGACTGCCCAGGGCACGCCGACTACGTGAAAAACATGATCACCGGTGCTGCTCAGATGGACGGCGCTATCCTGGTTGTTGCTGCAACTGATGGCCCTATGCCTCAGACCCGTGAGCACATCCTGCTGGGTCGCCAGGTTGGCGTTCCATTCATGATCGTGTTCATGAACAAATGCGACATGGTTGATGATGAAGAGCTGCTGGAACTGGTAGAAATGGAAGTTCGTGAGCTTCTTTCTGCTTACGAATTCCCAGGCGACGACATCCCGGTCATCAAAGGTTCAGCGCTGAAAGCACTGGAAGGCGATGCAACTTGGGAAGCGAAAATCATCGAACTGGCAGAAGCACTGGATAGCTACATTCCATTGCCAGAGCGTGCTATCGATAAGCCGTTCCTGCTGCCAATCGAAGACGTATTCTCCATCTCCGGCCGTGGTACAGTTGTTACCGGTCGTGTAGAGCGCGGTATCGTTAAAGTGGGCGAAGAAGTTGAAATCGTGGGTATCAAGGACACTGTTAAGTCTACTTGTACCGGCGTTGAAATGTTCCGCAAACTGCTGGACGAAGGCCGTGCTGGTGAGAACGTTGGTGTTCTGCTGCGTGGTATCAAACGTGAAGACATCGAACGTGGTCAGGTTCTGGCTAAACCAGGTTCAATCAAACCACACACTAAGTTTGATTCCGAAGTGTACATCCTGAGCAAAGAAGAAGGTGGTCGTCATACTCCATTCTTCAAAGGCTACCGTCCACAGTTCTACTTCCGTACAACTGACGTGACCGGTACTATCGAACTGCCAGAAGGCGTTGAGATGGTAATGCCTGGTGACAACGTGAACATGGTTGTTACTCTGATCCACCCAATCGCGATGGATGACGGCCTGCGTTTCGCAATCCGTGAAGGCGGCCGTACTGTAGGCGCTGGTGTTGTTGCTAAAGTTATCGCTTAATCGCTGATAATTAAGAGCAAAAAAGAGGGTGCTTCGGCACCCTTTTTTATTGCCTGAAAATGAGTCAAAAGTATACGCACCACATTTGCAATAATAACCATTCTCATTTAAAGTTAAAGGAAGTTATATGCGAGGTGTGGTTTATATGTACGTGTGTTTGTGTAATTCAGTCAGTGATAAAACAATCAGACAGGCAGTAAGACGTTACCAGCCTCAAACGTTTCAACAGCTCAGGAATTTTGTGCCGGTCGGGACTCAATGTGGCAAATGTGTACGCGCAGCACGTCAGATAATGGAAGATGAGTTGCAGCAAATTCCCGAGTTCAAAAACATCGCGTAAAAATACTTCGTTAAAAAGTGTGCCTTTTTTTTGACTTACCCTGTACCGGATCTACGCTTTAGATACCGGAACGGAGGAGTTACCTATGAAAGGCGATAAAAAAGTCATTGCACACCTCAATAAACTTCTTGGAAATGAACTGGTTGCTATCAATCAGTATTTTTTGCATGCGCGTATGTTCAAAAACTGGGGGCTGATGCGTCTTAATGGTATCGAGTATCATGAATCGATAGACGAAATGAAACATGCTGATATCTACATTGAGCGTATCTTGTTCCTTGAAGGGCTACCAAATTTGCAGGATTTAGGCAAACTCAACATTGGTGAAGATGTTGAAGAGATGCTGAAGTCAGATTTGCTTCTGGAATTAGAAGGTGCGAAAGATCTGCGTGAGGCTATTTCATATGCAGACTCCGTCCATGATTACGTCAGCCGCGATATGATGATCACCATTCTGGCCGATGAGGAGCATCACATCGACTGGCTGGAAACAGAGATCGAGTTGATTGGACGCATCGGACTGCAAAACTATATTCAGTCGCAATTGAAAGAAGAATCACAGTAACGGTCTTGAGTAGAACCCAAGAATATTACATCAGCCAGAGCATTTCACTTTTCTGGCTGGTGTAGATAAGAAAGCCTGCGGCTGAAAGGCTCGGACCAAAAGGTATTTGCTTTTCAGCGCCCCCATTTTTTTTCCAAAATATCGAAAATACTATTCCCGAACATGCGGCCAGAGTACAGACAAGAGGCAGCGCCTCCCACCCTGTCCAGGCTCCGATAGCTGCAAGCAGTTTAAAGTCGCCATATCCAACGCCTTCCTTTCCCGAAAAAAACCTGAACAACCAATAAAGTCCCCATAAAGACATATATCCACATACCGATCCGCATATGGCGGACTCCGGTGATATTCCCACCCCAGACACACTTATCAGTAAGCCGGACCACAATAAAGGTTGAGTCAGTGCATCTGGCAGCCTGAGGGTGTAATAGTCGATCATGCTCAGAATCAGAAGAAACCCCGTGAACCACAAGATTGATAAAAGGGCTAATGAGAAGGGGAGGGTAAAAGAAACCCCAAGCAACAGTATTCCGCAAGCTCCTCCATTAAGTAAAACACGCTTAGATCTCGACTCCTGAAGGAAAATGCAGAGCCCGATGAAAAATGGGCAGTTGGACAATCTTATGGAGCGTCTGGCTCGAAGACCTGATTTTGTTATGGGGCGATGCGGTGCCAGCCTGAATGTATCGGCACTCGGTTGCAAATCGTCGTTCGAGTTATTTGCGAGGTGAAGTCGGTGTGTGGTGATCGTTAAAGCGCTGCCAAAAATTGCGCCGAACATCAAAGATGAGGCATGAATAGCGAAAGAAAGTAAACTGCCAGACTTGATTATATTTTGTAGAAGTTCCGCCATGATTGCCCCCGCTTTCCTAATGCTATGAGATTTACCAGGGCAGATAGTGGATAAACGGTAGCCAGGGGTCTAGAGAATTCATTGTTAACTATGAATGCATTACGACATTGATATGACCGCTGATAACTATTGATGCGGGACATTATTGAGTGTGATGCAGGATGAACAGCGCAAAGAGGGCGCGCAAAATAAACACACATTCTCTGGATTGGCAGTTGCTTAATCTGACGGTTTACGTATAATGCGCGGGCTTACCTAATATTGGTAAGCCTGATTCAATCTGAATCAGCTGGCCACTGAGGCAACTCGCTGGTCAACAATACTCCCGATATGGGGGTTATGTGAAGAACGATTACACTCTCCCATCAATCGAAATGGGTTTGAGGAGTAATCATTTACGTTTAAAATAATTGGAGCTCTGGTCTCATGCAGAACCAAAGAATCCGTATCCGCCTGAAAGCGTTTGATCATCGTTTGATCGATCAATCAACTGCGGAAATCGTTGAGACTGCGAAGCGCACTGGTGCGCAAGTTCGTGGTCCAATCCCGCTGCCGACCCGCAAAGAGCGTTTTACAATTCTGATTTCTCCGCACGTCAATAAAGATGCGCGCGATCAGTATGAAATTCGTACTCACAAGCGTCTGGTTGACATCGTTGAGCCAACCGAGAAAACCGTTGATGCTCTGATGCGTCTGGATCTGGCTGCTGGTGTAGACGTGCAGATCAGCCTGGGTTAATCAGGTCATTGACGATTGAGAGGTTGAAACAATGATTGGTTTAGTCGGTAAGAAAGTGGGCATGACTCGTATCTTCACAGAAGATGGCGTTTCAATCCCAGTAACCGTTATCGAAATTGAAGCAAACCGCGTTACTCAGGTCAAAGACCTGGACAACGATGGTTACCGTGCTGTGCAGGTTACCACTGGTAGCAAAAAAGCTAACCGTGTAACCAAACCAGAAGCGGGTCACTTCGCTAAAGCTGGCGTAGAAGCTGGCCGTGGTTTGTGGGAATTCCGCCTTGCAGAAGGTGAAGAATTTACTGCAGGTCAGAACATTAGCGTTGAAATTTTCGCAGACGTTAAGAAAGTCGATGTTACCGGTACTTCTAAAGGTAAAGGTTTTGCTGGCACAGTTAAGCGCTGGAACTTCCGTACCCAAGATGCTACCCACGGTAACTCCTTGGCACACCGTGGACATGGTTCAATCGGTCAGAACCAGACTCCAGGTAAAGTGTTCAAAGGTAAGAAAATGGCAGGCCAACTGGGTAACGAACGTGTAACCGTTCAGAGCCTGGATGTAGTACGTGTTGATGCTGAGCGCAACCTGCTACTGGTCAAGGGTGCTGTTCCGGGTGCTACCGGTGGCAACCTGATCGTTAAACCTGCTGTTAAGGCTTAACGTCGAGGAGATAGGAATGGAATTAGTAGTGAAAGACGCGCAAAGCGCGCTGACTGTTTCCGAAACTACCTTCGGGCGTGATTTCAATGAAGCGCTTGTACACCAGGTCGTTGTTGCTTATGCAGCAGGTGCCCGTCAAGGTACTCGCGCTCAGAAGACCCGTGCTGAAGTAACTGGTTCCGGTAAAAAACCTTGGCGTCAGAAAGGTACTGGCCGTGCGCGTGCAGGTTCTGTAAAGAGCCCAATCTGGCGTTCCGGTGGTGTAACCTTCGCTGCAAAGCCACAGGACCACAGTCAAAAAGTAAATAAAAAGATGTACCGCGGCGCGCTGAAAAGCATTCTGTCCGAACTGGTACGTCAAGATCGTCTGATCGTTGTCGAATCGTTCTCTGTAGAAGCGCCTAAAACTAAGCTGCTGGCACAGAAACTGAAAGACATGGCTCTGGAAGACGTGCTGATTGTAACTGGCGAAGTCGACGAGAATCTGTTCCTGGCCGCACGTAACCTGTACAAGGTTGACGTTCGCGATGTAGCAGGTATCGATCCAGTAAGCCTGATCGCCTTCGACAAAGTGGTTATGACTGCTGACGCTGTGAAGCAAGTTGAGGAGATGCTGGCATGATTCGTGAAGAACGTCTGCTGAAAGTGCTGCGCGCGCCGCACGTTTCTGAAAAAGCTTCTACCGCGATGGAAAAGAACAACACCATCGTACTCAAAGTTGCCAAAGACGCGACTAAAGCAGAAATCAAAGCTGCGGTTTCGAAACTGTTTGAAGTCGAAGTCGAAGACGTAAACACCTTGCTGGTTAAAGGCAAAGTGAAACGTCAGGGTCAGCGTGTTGGTCGTCGTAGCGACTGGAAAAAAGCTTACGTCACCCTGAAAGAAGGCCAGAATCTGGACTTCATCAGCGGCGCTGAGTAAGTCGGAGGAGTAAGAAACAATGGCAATTGTTAAATGTAAACCTACATCTCCGGGTCGTCGCCACGTTGTTAAAGTGGTTAACCCTGAGCTGCACAAGGGTAAACCTTATGCCCCGCTGCTTGAAAAACTGAGCAAAAGCGGTGGCCGTAACAACAATGGCCGTATCACCACCCGTCATATCGGTGGTGGCCACAAACAGCATTACCGTCTTGTTGACTTTAAACGCAACAAAGATGGCATCGCTGCAGTGGTTGAGCGTCTGGAGTACGATCCGAACCGTTCCGCGAATATCGCGCTGGTTCTGTACAAAGACGGTGAACGCCGTTATATCCTGGCGCCGAAAGGCCTGAAAGTGGGTGACCAGATCCAATCTGGCGTTGATGCTGCAATCAAGACAGGTAACGCCCTGCCTATGCGCAACATCCCAGTAGGTTCAACGGTTCACAACGTAGAAATGAAACCAGGTAAAGGCGGCCAGATGGCTCGCTCAGCTGGTGCCTACGTTCAGATCGTTGCTCGTGACGGTTCCTACGTAACTCTGCGTCTGCGCTCTGGCGAAATGCGTAAAGTTCAGATTGATTGCCGCGCCACCTTAGGTGAAGTCGGTAACTCTGAACATATGCTTCGCGTTCTGGGTAAAGCAGGTGCAAGTCGTTGGCGTGGTATTCGTCCTACCGTTCGCGGTACTGCGATGAACCCAGTCGATCACCCACACGGTGGTGGTGAAGGTCGTAACTTTGGTAAGCACCCGGTAACTCCGTGGGGCGTTCAAACCAAAGGTAAGAAGACCCGTAGCAACAAGCGTACTGATAAATTCATTGTACGTCGCCGTAGTAAAAAATAATTAGAGGATAAGCCATGCCACGTTCTCTCAAGAAAGGTCCTTTTATTGACCTGCACTTGCTGAAGAAGGTAGAGAAAGCGGTGGAAAGCGGTGACAAGAAGCCTTTGCGCACTTGGTCCCGTCGTTCAACGATCTTTCCTAACATGATCGGTTTGACCATCGCTGTCCATAATGGTCGTCAGCACGTACCAGTGTTCGTTTCCGATGAAATGGTCGGTCACAAACTGGGTGAATTCGCGCCGACTCGTACTTATCGCGGCCATGCGGCTGATAAAAAAGCTAAAAAGCGCTAAGGTAGGAGGAAGAGATGGAAACTATAGCTAAACATCGCCACGCTCGTTCTTCTGCTCAGAAGGTCCGCCTTGTTGCTGACCTGATCCGCGGTAAGAAAGTGTCGCAAGCTCTGGAAACTTTGGCCTACACCAACAAGAAAGCTGCTGGTCTGGTTAAGAAGGTGCTGGAGTCTGCCATTGCTAACGCAGAACACAACGATGGCGCTGACATCGATGATCTGAAAGTCACGAAGATTTTCGTAGACGAAGGCCCAAGCATGAAGCGCATTATGCCGCGTGCTAAAGGTCGTGCAGATCGCATCCTGAAGCGCACCAGCCACATTACTGTGGTTGTGTCCGATCGCTGAGACTCTGGAGACTAGCAATGGGTCAGAAAGTACATCCTAATGGTATTCGCCTAGGTATTGTCAAACCTTGGAATTCTACTTGGTATGCAAATACCAAAGATTTCGCTGACAACCTGGACAGCGACTTTAAAGTTCGCCAGTTCCTGACTAAGGAATTGTCGAAAGCTTCCGTTTCTCGCATCGTTATCGAGCGTCCAGCGAAGAGCATCCGTGTGACTATTCACACCGCTCGTCCTGGCATCGTAATCGGCAAGAAAGGTGAAGATGTCGAAAAACTGCGTAAGGTCGTAGCGGATATCGCTGGCGTTCCTGCGCAGATTAACATCGCCGAAATCCGTAAACCGGAACTGGACGCAAAATTGGTTGCTGACAGCATTACTTCACAGCTGGAACGTCGTGTTATGTTCCGTCGTGCTATGAAGCGTGCTGTACAGAACGCAATGCGTCTTGGCGCTAAAGGTATCAAAGTTGAAGTAAGCGGCCGCCTTGGCGGTGCTGAAATCGCGCGTACCGAATGGTACCGTGAAGGTCGTGTTCCGTTGCATACTCTGCGTGCGGATATCGATTACAACACATCTGAAGCGCACACCACTTACGGTGTAATCGGCGTTAAGGTATGGATCTTCAAAGGTGAGATCCTGGGTGGTATGGCTGCAGTTGAACAACCGGAACCGGCTGCTCAACCTAAAAAGCAGCAGCGTAAAGGCCGCAAGTAAGGAGAGTCGCTGATGTTACAACCAAAGCGTACAAAATTCCGTAAGGTGCACAAGGGCCGCAACCGTGGTCTTGCGCAAGGTACGGATGTGAGCTTCGGCACTTACGGTCTGAAAGCTGTTGGCCGTGGTCGTCTGACTGCTCGTCAAATTGAAGCAGCACGTCGTGCGATGACCCGTGCAGTTAAGCGTCAAGGTAAGATCTGGATCCGAGTATTCCCGGACAAACCGATCACCGAGAAACCGCTCGAAGTTCGTATGGGTAAAGGTAAAGGCAACGTAGAGTATTGGGTTGCTTTGATTCAGCCTGGTAAAGTCCTGTATGAAATGGACGGTGTGCCTGAAGAGCTGGCTCGTGAAGCCTTCCAGCTGGCAGCAGCCAAACTGCCTATCAAAACCACCTTTGTAACTAAGACGGTGATGTAATGAAAGCACAAGAGCTGCGCGAAAAAAGCGTGGAAGAGCTGAACACTGAGTTGCTGAACCTTTTGCGTGAGCAGTTTAACCTGCGCATGCAAACGGCAAGCGGTCAGTTGCAGCAAACACACCTGTTGAAACAAGTGCGTCGTGATGTTGCACGTGTGAAAACTTTACTGACTGAAAAGGCGGGTGCGTAATGACTGATAAGATCCGTACTCTGCAGGGTCGTGTAATCAGTGACAAAATGGAGAAATCCATGGTTGTTGCGATTGAGCGTGTGGTGAAACACCCGATTTACGGTAAATTCATCAAACGTACGACCAAATTGCACGTACATGACGAGAACAATGAATGTGGTATCGGCGACGTTGTAGAAATCAGCGAATGCCGTCCACTGTCTAAGACTAAGTCTTGGACCTTGGTTCGCGTTGTAGAGAAAGCGATTCTGTAATACAGTAGCGCTTCTCAAAAACAAATAAACGGCTCATGTACGTGGGCCGTTTATTTTTTCTACCCATAATCGGGAACCGGTGTTATAATGCCGCGCCCTCATATTGTGGGGATTTCTTAATGACCTATCCTGGGTCCTAAGTTGTAGTTGACATTAGCGGAGCACTAACATGATCCAAGAACAGACTATGCTGACCGTGGCCGACAACTCCGGTGCACGTCGCGTAATGTGTATCAAGGTTCTAGGTGGCTCGCACCGTCGCTACGCAGGCGTCGGCGACATCATCAAAATTACCATCAAGGAAGCAATTCCTCGCGGTAAGGTGAAGAAAGGCGATGTGCTGAAGGCGGTAGTGGTGCGCACCAAGAAGGGTGTTCGTCGCCCGGACGGTTCTGTCATTCGCTTCGATGGTAATGCTTGCGTTATTTTAAACAATAACAGCGAACAGCCAATCGGCACGCGTATTTTTGGGCCGGTAACTCGTGAACTGCGTAATGAGAAGTTCATGAAAATTATCTCTCTGGCACCAGAAGTACTCTAAGGAGCGAAACCATGGCAGCGAAAATCCGTCGTGATGACGAAGTTATCCTGCTTACCGGTAAAGATAAAGGTAAGCGCGGTAAAGTTAAAAATGTCCTGACTTCTGGTAAGGTCATTGTTGAAGGTATAAACCTGGTTAAGAAACATCAGAAGCCTGTACCGGCCCTGAACCAACCAGGCGGCATCGTTGAAAAAGAAGCTGCAATTCCGGTTTCTAACGTTGCACTCTTCAACACGGCAACTGGCAAGGCGGACCGTGTAGGCTTTAGATTCGAAGACGGCAAAAAAGTACGTTTCTTCAAGTCTAACAGCGTAACTATCAAGTAATTTGGAGTAGTACGATGGCGAAACTGCATGATTACTACAAAGACGATGTCGTAAAAAAACTCATGGCTGAGTTTGGTTACAATTCTGTCATGCAAGTCCCTCGGGTCGAGAAGATCACCCTGAACATGGGTGTTGGTGAAGCGATCGCTGACAAGAAACTGCTGGATAACGCAGCAGCTGACCTGGCAGCAATCTCCGGTCAAAAACCGTTGATCACCAAAGCACGCAAATCAGTTGCAGGCTTCAAAATCCGTCAGGGCTATCCGATCGGCTGTAAAGTAACCCTCCGCGGCGAACGCATGTGGGAGTTCTTTGAGCGTCTGGTCTCCATTGCTGTTCCACGTATTCGTGACTTCCGCGGCTTGTCTGCTAAGTCTTTCGATGGTCGTGGTAACTACAGCATGGGCGTGCGTGAACAGATCATCTTCCCGGAAATCGATTATGATAAAGTCGATCGCGTTCGTGGTTTAGATATTACTATCACCACTACTGCGAAATCCGATGATGAAGGCCGTGCATTGCTGACAGCCTTTAACTTCCCGTTCCGCAAGTAAGGCAGGGTTACTAATGGCTAAGCAATCCATGAAAGCACGCGAAGTCGTTCGCGTTAAACTGGCTGATAAATACCGCGCTAAACGCGAGGAATTGAAAGCTATTATCTCTGGTGTGAACTCATCCGACGAAGATCGTTGGGATGCAGTTCTTAAGCTGCAGTCTCTGCCGCGTGATTCCAGCCCGTCTCGTCAGCGTAACCGCTGCCGTCAAACTGGTCGTCCGCATGCTTTCCTGCGGAAGTTCGGGTTGAGCCGTATTAAGGTCCGTGAAGCCGCTATGCGCGGTGAAATTCCGGGTCTTAAAAAGGCTAGCTGGTAATTGTCACCAATTGAATCACGGGAGTAAAGACAGATGAGCATGCAAGATCCGATCGCGGATATGCTGACCCGTATCCGTAACGGTCAAGCCGCGAACAAAGTTGCGGTCACCATGCCTTCCTCCAAGCTGAAAGTGGCTATTGCCAACGTGCTGAAGGAAGAAGGCTACATTGAAGAATTTAAAATCGAAGGCGACGCCAAACCTGAACTGGAATTAGTACTGAAGTACTTCCAGGGCAAGGCAGTGGTAGAAAGCATTCAACGTATCAGCCGCCCTGGTCTGCGCATCTACAAGAAAAAAGATGAGCTGCCAAAGGTTATGGCCGGTATGGGTATCGCTGTTATTTCTACCTCTAAAGGTGTTATGACTGATCGTGCAGCTCGCCAGGCTGGTCTTGGTGGCGAGATTATCTGCTACGTAGCTTAATCGGGAGGAAAGCATGTCTCGTGTTGCAAAAGCACCCGTCGTCATTCCTGCCGGCGTAGAGGTAAAACTCAACGGTCAGGTTATTTCGATTAAGGGTAAAAACGGCGAGCTGTCACGTACTATCCATGACGCCGTTGTAGTTAAACAGGAAGAAAATACACTGACCTTCGGTCCGAACGAAGGTTTTGTAGACGGCTGGGCCCAAGCGGGTACCACTCGTGCACTGTTGAACTCTATGGTTATAGGTGTTACCGACGGCTTCACTAAAAAGCTTCAATTGGTAGGTGTTGGTTATCGTGCTGCTGTTAAAGGCAATGTGGTGAATTTGGCCTTAGGCTTCTCTCACCCAGTCGAGCACCAACTGCCGGAAGGCGTTACTGCAGAATGTCCTACCCAGACTGAAATCGTGCTGAAAGGCGCTGATAAACAAGTCATTGGTCAGGTTGCTGCGGATTTACGTGCCTACCGTCGTCCTGAGCCTTATAAAGGCAAGGGTGTCCGTTACGCCGACGAAGTCGTGCGTACCAAAGAGGCTAAGAAGAAGTAAGGTAACACTATGGATAAGAAATCTGCTCGTATCCGTCGTGCGACCCGCGCACGCCGCAAGCTCAAGGAATTGGGTGCGACTCGCCTGGTGGTACATCGTACCCCGCGTCATATTTACGCACAGGTTATCGCACCAAACGGTTCTGAAGTATTAGTTGCTGCATCTACTGTAGAAAAAACTATTACTGAGCAACTGAAGTATACCGGCAACAAAGATGCTGCCACTGCTGTAGGTAAAGCTATCGCAGAACGCGCATTGGAAAAAGGGATCACGAAAGTATCCTTTGACCGTTCCGGTTTCCAATATCATGGTCGAGTCCAGGCACTGGCAGATGCTGCCCGTGAAGCTGGCCTTCAGTTCTAAGGAAGAGGTTTAAGATGGCTCACATCGAAAAACAAGCTGGCGAACTGCAGGAAAAGCTGATCGCGGTAAACCGCGTATCTAAAACCGTAAAAGGTGGCCGTATCTTCAGCTTTACCGCACTGACAGTAGTTGGTGATGGTAACGGTCGCGTTGGTTTTGGCTACGGCAAAGCACGCGAAGTTCCGGCAGCGATCCAGAAAGCGATGGAAAAAGCCCGTCGCAACATGATGAATGTCGCGCTGAATAGCGGCACCCTGCAGCATCCTGTTAAAGGTGCTCATACGGGTTCCCGTGTGTTCATGCAGCCGGCTTCCGAAGGTACCGGTATTATTGCCGGTGGTGCAATGCGCGCCGTCCTGGAAGTTGCAGGGGTTCATAACGTATTAGCTAAAGCTTATGGTTCTACAAACCCAATTAACGTGGTTCGTGCAACTATTGATGCTCTGGCAAATATGAAATCCCCACAAATGGTCGCTGCCAAGCGTGGTAAATCCGTTGAAGAAATTCTGGGGTAATTAACCATGGCAAAGACTATTAAAGTTACACAAACTCGCAGTTCCATTGGCCGTCTGCCGAAGCATAAAGCTACTCTGCTTGGTCTGGGTCTGCGTCGTATTGGTCACACCGTTGAGCGCGAGGATACTCCTGCTGTACGCGGTATGATCAACCTGGTTTCCTACATGGTTAAGGTTGAGGAGTAAGAGATGCGTTTAAATACTCTGTCTCCGGCTGATGGTGCCAAACAAGCGCCTAAGCGTGTAGGTCGTGGTATTGGTTCTGGCCTGGGTAAAACCGCTGGTCGTGGTCACAAAGGTCAGAACTCACGTTCTGGCGGTGGCGTACGTCGTGGTTTTGAAGGTGGTCAGATGCCTTTATATCGTCGTTTGCCGAAATTCGGCTTCACCTCCCGCAAAGCTATGATCACGGCAGAAGTTCGTCTGTCTGAACTGGCTCTGGTGGAAGGCGACGTGATCGACCTGAACGCGCTGAAAGCCGCTAACGTAGTTGGTATCCAGATTGAATTCGCGAAAGTAATCCTTTCAGGCGAAGTCGGTCGTGCGGTAACTCTGCGTGGTTTGCGTGTCACCAAAGGCGCTCGTGTTGCTATCGAAGCTGCTGGCGGTAAAATTGAGGAATAAGTAGCAGATGGCTAAGCAACCGGGGTTAGATTTCCAAAGTGCCAAGGGTGGACTAGGCGAACTGAAGCGCAGACTTTTGTTTGTTATCGGTGCGTTGATTGTTTTCCGTATCGGCTCTTTTATTCCGATCCCTGGTATTGATGCCACTGTACTTGCCAAATTGCTCGAACAGCAAAGAGGCACCATCATTGAAATGTTTAACATGTTCTCTGGTGGTGCTCTTAGCCGTGCTTCTATCTTTGCTCTGGGAATCATGCCGTACATTTCGGCATCGATTATTATCCAGCTCTTAACGGTGGTTCATCCGGCGTTAGCAGAAATTAAGAAAGAAGGGGAGGCTGGCCGTCGTAAGATTAGTCAGTATACCCGCTACGGTACGCTGGTATTGGCAGTGTTTCAGTCGATCGGTATTGCTACCGGTCTTCCGAATATGCCTGGTATGCAGGGCTTGGTGTTAAATCCAGGCTTTGCGTTCTACTTTACTGCAGTAGTGAGCTTAGTTACCGGGACAATGTTCCTGATGTGGCTGGGTGAACAGATTACTGAACGAGGTATCGGTAACGGTATTTCAATCATTATCTTTGCAGGTATCGTAGCGGGTCTCCCGCCAGCAGTTGCCCATACTATCGAACAAGCTCGGCAAGGCGACCTGCACTTCCTCCTGTTGCTGTTGGTTGCAGTTTTAGTGTTTGCAGTGACTTTCTTTGTGGTGTTTGTTGAACGTGGCCAACGTCGTATTGTCGTTAACTACGCTAAACGCCAACAAGGTCGTCGTGTTTATGCAGCACAGAGCACGCACTTACCGTTGAAAGTGAATATGGCTGGGGTTATCCCTGCAATCTTCGCTTCCAGCATAATTCTGTTCCCAGCCACGATTGCATCATGGTTTGGGGGCGGGACTGGTTGGAACTGGCTGACTACGATTTCGCTGTATTTGCAGCCTGGACAACCGCTTTATGTGTTACTCTATGCGACTGCAATCATCTTCTTCTGTTTCTTTTATACTGCGCTGGTGTTCAACCCGCGTGAGACAGCAGATAACCTGAAGAAGTCCGGTGCATTTGTACCAGGAATTCGTCCGGGAGAGCAAACGGCGAAGTACATCGATAAAGTAATGACTCGCTTAACCTTAATTGGTGCGATGTATATTACTTTTATCTGCCTTATCCCGGAGTTCATGCGTGACGCGATGAAAGTTCCATTCTACTTTGGTGGTACTTCTCTACTCATCGTAGTCGTTGTCATTATGGACTTTATGGCTCAAGTGCAAACTCTGATGATGTCAAGTCAGTACGAGTCTGCATTGAAGAAAGCAAACCTGAAAGGCTACAACCGCTAATCTGGTGCGTTTGAGAAGTTACGGAGAGTAAAAATGAAAGTTCGTGCTTCCGTCAAGAAATTATGTCGTAACTGCAAAATTGTTAAGCGTAACGGTATCGTTCGCGTAATCTGCAGCGCAGAACCGAAGCATAAACAGCGTCAAGGCTGATTATCTCGCATATTTTTCTTGCAAAGTTGGGTTGAGCTGGCTAGATTAGCCAGCCAATCTTTTGTATGTAAGCAGCAATACTATTTGAGTATCCTGAAAACGGGCTTTTCAGAATGGTATTGCCGTATATAAATAGTAGGAGTGCATAGTGGCCCGTATAGCAGGCATTAACATTCCTGATCAGAAACATACCGTGATCGCATTAACTTCGATCTACGGCATCGGTAAAACCCGCTCACAGTCTATCTGTGCTGCATCCGGTATTGCTGAAAATGTTAAGATCAGTGAGCTGTCTGAAGAGCAAATCGAAAAACTGCGTGACGAAGTTGCCAAGTTCATTGTTGAAGGTGATCTGCGTCGTGAAGTCACCCTGAGCATCAAGCGTCTTATGGACCTTGGAACTTATCGTGGTTTGCGTCATCGTCGTGGTCTTCCAGTACGCGGTCAGCGTACCAAGACTAACGCACGTACCCGTAAGGGTCCGCGTAAACCGATCAAGAAATAATCGGGGTGATTGAATAAATGGCAAAGGCACCTGTTCGTACACGTAAACGTGTAAGAAAACAAGTCTCTGACGGCGTGGCTCATATCCATGCTTCTTTCAACAACACCATTGTTACCATTACCGATCGTCAGGGTAATGCTTTGGGTTGGGCAACAGCTGGTGGTTCCGGTTTCCGTGGTTCTCGTAAATCCACTCCGTTCGCAGCTCAGGTTGCAGCAGAGCGCTGCGCTGACGCAGTGAAAGAATACGGTATCAAGAATCTGGAAGTTATGGTTAAAGGACCTGGTCCTGGTCGTGAGTCTACTATCCGCGCGTTAAACGCGGCTGGTTTCCGCATCACTAATATTACTGATGTGACTCCTATCCCTCATAACGGTTGTCGTCCGCCGAAAAAGCGTCGCGTATAACGCTGCTTTTAGGTTTGTTGGAGAGAGAAAATGGCAAGATATTTGGGTCCTAAGCTCAAGCTTAGCCGTCGTGAGGGCACAGATTTATTCCTTAAATCTGGCGTTCGCGCGATCGATACCAAGTGTAAAATTGAACAAGCTCCTGGTCAGCATGGTGCGCGTAAACCGCGTCTGTCTGATTACGGTGTACAGTTACGTGAAAAGCAAAAAGTTCGCCGTATCTTCGGTGTTCTTGAGCGTCAGTTCCGTAACTATTATAAAGAAGCAGCACGCCTGAAAGGCAACACCGGTGAAAACCTGTTGCAACTCCTGGAAGGTCGTTTGGACAACGTTGTTTATCGTATGGGCTTCGGCGCTACTCGTGCGGAATCGCGCCAGTTAGTTAGCCACAAAGCTATCATGGTAAACGGTCGCGTTGTTAACATCGCTTCTTATCAGGTATCTCCGAATGACGTTGTCAGCATCCGAGAGAAAGCTAAAAAGCAATCTCGTGTGAAGGCCGCTTTGGAGTTGGCTGAACAGCGTGAAAAGCCGACTTGGCTTGAAGTTGATGCTGCTAAGATGGAAGGTGTGTTCAAGCGTATGCCTGAACGTACTGATCTGTCTTCCGACATTAACGAACACCTGATCGTCGAGCTTTACTCTAAGTAAAGCTTAGTACCAAAGAGAGGACACAATGCAGGGTTCTGTGACAGAGTTTCTAAAACCGCGCCTGGTAGATATCGAGCAAGTCAGTTCGACGCACGCCAAGGTGACCCTTGAGCCTTTAGAACGTGGCTTTGGCCATACTTTAGGCAACGCACTGCGCCGTATTCTGCTTTCATCCATGCCGGGTTGCGCGGTGACCGAGGTTGAGATTGATGGTGTACTGCATGAGTACAGCACCAAAGAAGGCGTACAGGAAGATATCCTGGAGATCCTGCTCAACCTGAAAGGGCTGGCGGTGAGAGTTCAAGGGAAAGATGAAGTTATTCTTACCCTGAATAAGTCTGGCATTGGCCCTGTGACTGCAGCCGACATTACCCATGATGGTGATGTCGAAATCGTCAAGCCGCAACATGTCATCTGCCATCTGACCGATGAGAACGCAGCTATTAGCATGCGCATCAAAGTTCAACGTGGTCGTGGATATGTACCGGCGTCTGCCCGAATTCATTCGGAAGAAGATGAGCGCCCAATTGGTCGTCTGTTAGTAGATGCATGCTACAGCCCTGTAGAGCGAATTGCCTACAATGTTGAAGCAGCGCGTGTAGAACAGCGTACTGATTTGGACAAGCTGGTTATCGAAATGGAAACCAACGGTACGATCGATCCTGAAGAGGCGATCCGTCGTGCGGCAACCATTCTTGCTGAACAACTTGAAGCTTTCGTTGATTTACGTGATGTACGTCAACCGGAAGTCAAAGAAGAGAAGCCGGAATTCGATCCAATCCTGCTGCGCCCTGTTGACGATCTGGAATTGACTGTCCGCTCTGCTAACTGCCTTAAAGCAGAAGCAATCCACTACATCGGTGATCTGGTACAGCGTACCGAGGTTGAGTTACTTAAAACACCTAACCTGGGTAAAAAATCTCTTACTGAGATCAAAGACGTACTTGCGTCCCGTGGTTTGTCACTAGGCATGCGCCTGGAAAACTGGCCACCAGCAAGTATTGCTGACGAGTAACCGGATCACAGGTTAAGGTTTTACTGAGAAGGATAAGGTCATGCGCCATCGTAAGAGTGGTCGTCAACTGAACCGTAACAGCAGCCACCGACAGGCTATGTTCCGTAACATGGCCGGCTCTTTGGTTCGTCATGAGATCATCAAGACGACCCTGCCGAAAGCGAAAGAGCTGCGTCGCGTTGTTGAGCCGCTGATTACTCTTGCCAAGACCGACAACGTTGCAAATCGTCGTCTGGCATTCGCCCGTACTCGTGATAACGAGATCGTGGCAAAACTGTTTAATGAACTGGGCCCGCGTTTCGCGAGCCGTGCCGGTGGTTACACTCGTATTCTTAAGTGTGGTTTCCGTGCAGGCGACAATGCGCCGATGGCATACATCGAGCTCGTTGATCGTGCAGAGTCAAAAGCAGAAGTAGCAACTGCTGAATAATCTGTAGATGCATGAAAAAACCGGGCTTGCCCGGTTTTTTTACATCTAAAATTTATCCCTTCCATAATTTCTTTCTCTGCGCCATTCTGAATTACCCTTGTTTTCGCGCTACTCTGTACTAATGAATCACATTTAATGTTGGCGAGGCTCTGCCATGTTTTTGGTTGATCAATGGGTGGAAAAATACATCAAAGAAGCGAGTGCTAGAGGCGAGTTCGAAAACTTATCTGGTAAAGGCAAGCCATTGGTTTTAGATGATGACAGTGCGGTGCCTGCAGAACTCCGGGTTGCTTATCGTATTCTCAAGAATGCGGGGTATTTACCTCCTGAGTTGCAAGATCGTAAGGAAGCTCTCGAGTTAGAACATATGCTTAGATGCTTGGCGCCGAATGATCCAGAGTTGTGCGTCATTGAGAAGCGCCTTCAACTGCTCAAGTTAAGATTGCAACGGTCGGGCATGAATACAGATTTTATTGATGGGTGTTATAACGACGCCATTAGAGGGAAATTTAAAGGTGAGTAAACATGTTTAAAATTGGCGAATTAGCCCGGCTCGCAAATGTTTCGAATGATACTGTTCGCTACTATGAAAAGCAGGGAATGATGAGTTCAGCACAACGTGACAGCTCGGGGTATCGTCAATATGATGACAATGATCTGCAAAGACTGCGCTTCATTCGGTACGCCAAATCAACAGGCTTCACTCTTGAAGCGATCAGAGAATTACTGTCGATTCGAATTGACCCCGCTCATCATACCTGCCAGGAATCAAAGTCGATTGTTGAGGAGCGGCTTGCAGAAGTTGAGCTCAAATTGAAGGAGCTTGAGCGCATGAAAGAATCGCTTCAGAGGTTGAGCAAGGCGTGCTGCGGTTCATCACACTCAAGCATCAGCTGTTCTATCCTCGAAGCTTTAGAGGACGGGGCTGGAAAAGTGACATTGAAATCCCTTTCACATGAAGAATGAACGCAGTATGATGCGGCGGTATTTTAGGCAGTTAATGATTAAACTGAGGAATTTATGAGTAACTACAAGCACCAAAAAGGCATTATTCAGGAAAATGCGTTACAAGCACTTTTGCATGATCCGCTCTTTAAGCAGCGAATAGAAAAGAATCTGAAGGGAAAAGGCAGTTACCGTCGCAAAGAAAAAAATGGAAAAGGGCGCTATCTGGAGGGCAGTGTTGAGTGTTTTACGAATATTCAACACTGCCCTTCATAAGTAAGCCGAATGAGGGTTCTGAGTCCCTTAGAATTTCGGTGTCTGTTGCTCTTTTAACAAGTCACGTATTTCTGCTAACAGTGTTTCTTCTGCGGTCGGTTTAGGCGGTGCAGCGGGTACATCTTCTTGTTTCCGACGCATCTTATTCATCAGTGTAATCGCACAAAAAATGGCTAATGCAACAATAATGAAATCAAAGATGTTCTGGATAAAGACACCGTAATGCATCACAACGGCAGGTACTGTGCCCTGCGCTTCCCGGAGTACCAGAGTAAACTGTTTGAAATCAACGCCACCGATAAGTAATCCCAGTGGCGGCATAATAATGTCAGCAACCAGTGATGATACTATTTTCCCAAATGCGGCACCGATGATGACACCTACCGCCAGGTCAACCACGTTGCCTCGCATGGCAAACTCACGAAACTCTTTCATAAAACTCATAAAATTCTCCTTGGCAAATTCAACAATTGTGTCAAACAAAGTAAAGACCATTTGTCGCGTCTTCGCTACAAAACTTATCTTCAGAAATCTATTTTAAACAAAACCTGTCGAGCTGTGTGCGTTATAAGAAGAACGGACTTGGCTGGAACAAACGCTCAACGTCTCTGACAAACTTCTTGTCGGTGATGAACATGACGACATGATCACCTTGTTGTATCCTGCTGTTTCCGTTAGCAATGATGACTTCATTACCGCGAACAATAGCCCCGATTGTTGTGCCAGGCGGAAGCTTAATTTGTTCGACAGTACGGCCAACTACCTTTGACGTAGTTTCATCGCCATGCGCAATCGCTTCGATCGCTTCAGCTACTCCCCGGCGCAATGATGAAACGCTCACAATATCTGCTTTTCTCACGTGACCCAGCAGAGCTGATATGGTGGCTTGTTGAGGTGAAATAGCGATATCAATGACGCTTCCTTGAACCAGGTCGACATAGGCGCTGCGTTGAATAAGCACCATGGCTTTCTTGGCGCCCATACGTTTGGCAAGCATGGCGGACATAATATTGGCTTCATCGTCATTGGTGATCGCGATGAATACATCTACTTGTTCGATGTGTTCTTCTGCCAGCAATTCCTGATCGGAGGCATCACCGTAAAACACGATAGTGTCTTGCAGAAGTTCCGCAAGTTCAGCGGCACGTTGCTGATCCCGTTCGATGAGTTTTACGCTGTAATTTTTCTCAAGCTTTTGTGCCAGCCCAGCTCCAACGTTACCACCACCTACAATCATGATTCGTTTGTAAGGCTTTTCAAGCCGCTGAAGTTCACTCATTACCGCACGTATGTGCTGAGAGGCTGCGACAAAGAACACTTCATCGCCTGCTTCTATAATTGTAGAACCCTGAGGACGTATCGGACGTTCGTGGCGGAATATCGCAGCAACGCGGGTTTCAATATGTGGCATGTGCTCACGCATTGATGAAAGGGCATTTCCCACCAGCGGACCACCGTAATAGGCTTTTACCGCAGCAATGCTGACTTTACCTTCGGCAAAGTTTACGACCTGAAGTGCGCCTGGATACTCAATCAGTTTGTAGATGTAGTCCGTGACTAACTGCTCAGGAGAAATCAAATGATCAATGGGCACCGCTTCAGGATTGAAGAGCTTTTCCGATTCACGGATATATTCAGTCGAGCGTATTCGGGCAATGCGATTAGGTGTATTGAATAATGAATACGCTATCTGACAGGCCACCATATTAGTTTCATCAGAGTTTGTGACTGCCACTAACATATCGGCATCTTCGGCGCCGGCTTCGCGTAAAACGCGCGGGTGAGAGCCATGACCTTGCACGACGCGCAGATCGAACTTGTCCTGGAGCTGACGTAAACGAACGGTATTAGTATCAACAACGGTAATATCGTTGTTTTCGCCTACCAGGTTTTCGGCGAGCGTTCCGCCAACTTGCCCGGCACCGAGAATGATTATTTTCATATGACTCTCTGCTTTGCCTAAAAAGTATCAGCCTGAGTAGATAGCGCTAATGCAGACGTTTAACGTTTAATCAGTTTAGCGTAATAGAAGCCATCGCCGTCTTCAGCATGAGGCAGATTTTGTCGGCCTGGTTTTTCAGCTGAACCGGTTTCAACCAACATTGCATCGGGATGCGTTTGTAAAAAAGCAGAAATTTGTTCGCTGTTTTCATCTGGCAGAATTGAGCAAGTGGCATAAACCATCACACCCTGACTTTTCAGTCGCGGCCAGACGGCTTCCAGAATTTCTTTTTGCAGTTTTGCGAGTTCCGCAATATCACTATCACGGCGCAGCCATTTGATGTCCGGATGTCTGCGAATAACACCGGTAGCGGAACAAGGAGCATCGAGAAGAATTCTATCGAAGACACGGTCGCCAGCCCAGTTTTGTGGCTCGCGGCCGTCACCTTGTTTGACTTCAGCACTCATTTTAAGGCGCTGGAGATTCTCATGGACCCGTTTTAGTCGCTGCTCGTCCACATCGATGGCTAACACATGCGCTTTAGGCGCTGCTTCCAAAATATGTGTGGTTTTTCCGCCCGGGGCGCAGCATAAATCGAGGATCATTTCTCCATCCTGCGGATCCAGCAGATCAACGCTACCTTGTGCCGATGCATCCTGAACTGTCACCCATCCTTCTGCGAATCCTGGCAGCAGGTTCACCTGGCAAGGTGTAACCAGACGAAGTGCATCGCGATACTCGTCATGCGCAATCGCCTCAATCTGAGCTTCGCTCAACAGGTGCAGATACTCATCCCGGGTATGATGCAGACGATTGACGCGTAACCACATCGGTGGTCTTTGGTTATTAGCATCAACGATATTTTCCCATTCTGCGGGATAGGCTTTCTTCAGACGATTTAACAGCCAGCTTGGGTGCAAATGACGGCTGTCATTATTAGCCATTTTCGGAAGTAACTCTTCCTGCTGTCGCTGGAACTGACGCAGAACACCGTTGATCAAACCTTTTAATTGTGGACGTTTTAGTGCTACAGCACCGTCAACTGTTTCTGCCAGCACGGCGTGTGCAGGGATACGGGTATGGATCAGCTGGTATAAGCCAACCATCAGTAAATAATGCAGAGTCCGTTGTTTACCCGTTAATGGTTTTGCCATGAGTTGCTGCAAACACCATTCCAGCTGAGGTAAAACCCTCAGCGTACCGAAACACAATTCCTGCAGTAATCCGCGATCTTTATCTGAGATGTTTTTCTGCAAACCGGGAAGAACGGTGGAAAGCGACAGACCTTTGTCTAATACCTGGCTAATAGCTTGCGCTGCAATACTACGGAGATTATAGGCTGTTTTCATAGTCAAAGAAGCTGAACAATATCAGCATTATCATGGGGATAAGGCCCGGCATTAAGCCGGGCGTAGTCGTAATGGTCAGGCTAAACGAGTGCCTGCGATAAACCATTCACGACGAGAGTTCAGCAAGTCCTGCGCGGACATGGCTTTTTTACCCGAAGGCTGGAGTTGGGTGATATTCAGGATACCGCTGGCGGTCGCAATCTGTATCCCTTTTTTATCTGCGGCGATAATGGTGCCCGGTAGCGCACCAGTTTCATCGGGCAAAGTGTCTGCCAGCCATACTTTCACCGGTTGGTCGTCAATCATGAAATAACTGACTGGCCACGGGTTAAAGGCACGGATGCAACGTTCAAGTTGCTCAGCAGAAAGCATCCAGTCTAAGCGAGCTTCTTCTTTACTGAGTTTTTCTGCATAAGTGACATGCGCTTCATCCTGAACTTCCCGAAGAGCAGTGCCCTTTGCCAGCTGGTGTAGCGTTTCAAGCAACCCAGATGGGCCGAGTAATGCCAGTTTGTTATAAAGTGATGCGCTTGTATCTTCAGGCAAGATATCGCACTCGACCTTATGCAGCATGTCGCCGGTGTCCAGTCCCACATCCATCTGCATAATAGTGATGCCCGTTTTAGTATCTCCGGCCCACAGCGAACGTTGGATCGGTGCCGCACCGCGCCAGCGTGGAAGCAGAGAACCATGCACATTGATGCATCCCAGTCTCGGCATTTCCAGTACGGCTTTAGGCAAAATCAGCCCATAGGCAACAACGACCATGATGTCCGCTTCTAATGCGGAAACCAGCGTCTGATTTTCTTCGGGCCGCAAAGATTTAGGCTGGAAAACCGGAATGTTGTTGGCCTCTGCCAGCATTTTTACCGGGCTCGCAGTCAGCTTATTGCCACGGCCAGAGGGGCGATCAGGTTGGGTGAATACACCCACAACCTGATGTTCAGATGTCAAAAGCGCGTCAAGATGACGCGCTGCAAAATCGGGTGTACCGGCAAATATAATCCGCAAAGCAGTATCCTGTGTTACACGAATATTAGTCAGGCCGGGCGTTCAGCTTGGCCATCTTTTCCATTTTCTGACGGATGCGCTGACGTTTCAGTGGAGATAAGTAATCCACAAACAATTTACCGACCAGATGATCCATTTCATGTTGAATGCAGATCGCCAGCAAGTCGTCAGCTTCCAGTTCGAAGCTTTTGCCTTCACGATCCAGAGCACGAATTTTCACTTTCTCAGCGCGTGGAACAAGGGCACGTTGATCTGGAATCGACAGGCAGCCTTCTTCAATTCCCGTTTCGCCGCTTTTTTCCAGCAACTCAGGGTTGATGAGCACCAGGCGCTCGTCACGATTTTCAGAAACATCAATGACAATAATACGCTGATGGATGTCGACCTGAGTCGCAGCCAGACCAATGCCTTCCTCTGCATACATGGTTTCGAACATATCATCCACGATTTGCTGGATTTTGGCGTCAACTACTTTGACCGGTTTTGCAGTAATGCGAAGCCGCTCGTCTGGGAAATGTAATATCTGTAATACGGACATATTTTTCTGGATCTTTATTCAATTGATTGAAGATATATAGTTTCTATTCTAGACATTTCTCGCTCCGATTGACAGCATCCTCTGCCAATTGAATCACTCGCTAAAAGGCATTGAAACGGAGCGCAGTAATGACACTACAGGAAGTATGGATACGTTTGTCTGCGGTGAAACGGCTCAGCGCTCATCGTGCTGAAGGGATTATCCAGGCTCTGTTTAGTCGGGGGAATTACATGAGGTCCGGGCTTTCTGGTTGCGGACTTTCACCGGAGCAGATAGATGATTTCCTTCAAATCAACCGGCAATGGCTTTTGGCATCCCTGAAGTGGCTGGAAGGTGATAACCGCCATCTGGTTACCTTTAACAGTGAGTTTTATCCGCCTCTATTGGCACAGATATCGTCACCTCCGTTAATTCTTTTTGTCGAAGGACAAGCTGGACTGTTGTCATCCCCGCAGATTGCTATGGTTGGAAGTCGCCACTTCACCCATTATGGTGATCACTATGCGCAGGTTTTTGCCGGTGGATTAGTTTGCAGCGGGTTTACCGTCACGAGCGGACTTGCTCTGGGGATAGATGGCATCAGCCATAAAGCCGCTCTGGATTCAGACGGAAACACTGTCGCTGTGCTGGGTAGCGGATTAATGAACCGCTACCCAGCACGTCATTCCAAATTAGCTGACCGTATTCTGGCGCAAGGAGGCGCACTGGTGTCTGAGCATTTAGTCTCCATGCCTCCCATTGCCGCACACTTTCCTCGCAGAAATCGGATTATCAGTGGCCTGAGCGTGGGCGTTTTGGTGGTTGAAGCGACGCTGCGCAGTGGCTCGTTAATCACAGCCCGCTTTGCGCTGGAGCAGGGCAGGGAAATATTTGCTTTACCGGGACCGCTGGGGAGTCTGACTTCAGAAGGAACGCACTGGCTTATCCGCCAGGGTGCTTATCTGGTCACCGAACCCAAGGATATCGCTGAGCATATGGGGAGCGGGTTGACATGGTTTCCGGCGCCTGTGGACTCATCATTGCGGCAAATTCCGCAGGATGAGGAAATATGTGCCTCAGAGGCGATTTTTTATGCACAAGATGACGAAGTTGAATTGCCATTTGCTGATGTGTTGGCTAACGTAGAATATGAGGTGACATCTGTTGACGTCGTCGCCGAACGTGCCGGCCAACCTGTGCCAGAAGTGGTAGGTAAACTACTCGAGCTGGAGTTAGCAGGATGGATCGCAGCTGTATCCGGCGGCTATGTCCGAATTAAGAGGGCAGGCCATGTTCGACGTACTAATGTACTTATTTGAAACTTACATTCACAACGAAGCGGAGATGAATGTTGACGAGGATAGGTTAACGGATGACTTGACCGAAGCTGGTTTCCACCGGGCCGATATTCACAATGCGTTGAATTGGCTTGAAAAACTTGCGGATATGCAAGAGGGTGGAACCCCATCTTACATGCTGGATTCTGATCCTTCAGCATTACGAATCTACACCGATGAGGAAACAAACCGGTTAGATTGCATGTGTCGTGGTTTTTTATTGTTCCTCGAACAGATCAAAGTGTTGAATTTCGATACCAGGGAAATGGTTATCGATCGTGTTATGGCTCTGGACACTGAAGAGTTCGATCTTGAAGATCTTAAGTGGGTCGTGCTGATGGTTCTCTTTAATATTCCCGGATATGAAAGTGCGTATCAGCAAATGGAAGAGCTGTTATTTGAAGTTAATGAAGGTTATCTGCACTAACAGATAACAGGTAAAACATAGCGTATGACTAAAGCAGCACTTTTTGCTGAGAAGCAAAATGAATCCTGTCCGGAATGCGGGGCCGGTTTGGTGATCCGTAGTGGTCGCCACGGCCCCTTTCTCAGCTGTTCTTCTTATCCACAATGTCAGTATATTCGACCGCTCAAAGCGCAGGCTGACGGCCATATCGTCAAAGTACTGGATGGGCAGCACTGCCCAAAATGTGAATCGACACTGGTATTGCGTCAGGGCCGTTATGGAATGTTTATTGGATGCAGCCAATATCCCGAATGTGATCATATTGAAGTGATCGACAAACCTGAAGAAACCAGTCTGAGTTGTCCACAGTGCGGCAGCGGGCATCTGTTACAGCGCAAATCACGGTTCGGCAAAGTCTTTCATGCCTGCGATCGCTATCCTGATTGTCAGTTTGCTATTAATAATAAGCCTGTCGCGGGCGAGTGTGCGCATTGCCACTACTCCTTGTTAATGGAAAAGAAAACAGCGCACGGTATTAAATTATTTTGTGCCAGTAAATTATGCGGAAAAGCCGTACAAACGAAAGATAACCCAACAGATGAATAAAGAAGCTGAAAACTCATTTAGCGTAGTGCTTGAAGCACTGCGTCAACAACAAGTGATCGCGTACCCCACAGAGGCCGTCTTTGGTTTGGGATGCGACCCTGACAGTGAACGGGCAGTCGAAGCACTGCTGGCGCTAAAAAAACGTCCTAAAGATAAAGGGCTGATTTTAATTGCTGATAATTATCAGCAACTCCTCCCTTATATAGATGACTCTTTTTTGACTGAGCAACAACGTCAGACAATATGGTCCTCATGGCCCGGCCCTGTCACCTGGGTAATGCCAGCTAAAGTCTCCACTCCTGACTGGCTGACCGGGCGTTTTTCCTCGCTCGCGGTTCGTGTTACGGATCATCCTCAGGTTAAAGAACTCTGCCAGAAATTTGGAAAGCCTCTGGTATCAACCAGCGCCAACCTCAATGGTGAGCCACCTTGTCGTTTCGCAGCAGAAGTCAGTCAGCAATTTGGGAATGAGTTTCCGGTTCTGGCGGGTAATGTCGGCGGAAGAGAAAATCCATCAGAAATCCGGGATGCCCTCACCGGGGATCTCATTCGCCAGGGCTAAGGATCGAGTTCATGCCATCTTTTGCAGTGTTTGGGAATCCGATTAGTCACAGCAAGTCACCAAGAATTCATGCACTTTTCGCCGCCCAGACGGGTATTGATCATACTTATGGAACGGTGTTGGCCCCGCACGAAGAGTTTGAGGAAACACTACGATCCTTTTTTCACGGTGGGGCCCAAGGGGCGAATATCACAGTCCCTTTTAAAGAGCGCGCATTTGCTGAGTGTGATGAACTGACCGATCGTGCGGCATTGTCTGGCGCGGTGAACACTCTGAAGAAACTTGAGGACGGGCGTCTGCTCGGGGATAACACCGATGGCATCGGTATGCTGAGCGATCTTGAACGGCTCAACCTCATCCGTAAAGGCGACCGGGTTCTGCTGATCGGCGCCGGCGGCGCGGCGCGGGGCGTCATTCTTCCGCTGCTGTCTTATGGTTGTTCTCTTGTCGTGACTAACCGGACGTTCGAGCGGGCACAGCATTTAAGCCATATTTTTGAAAGCAGAGGCGATATTCAGGCAATGCCATTGGAACAGCTGATGAACGAATCATTTGATTTGATCATCAATGCCACTGCCTCTGGTATTAAAGGTGAGATCCCAGCGATCCCCCAAGAAGTGATCACCTCGCAGACTCGCTTATACGATATGTACTATCAGGCCGGACTCACACCTTTTATCGAATGGGCGCAAAAGAAGGGAGTGACGCATTATGCAGATGGTTTGGGCATGCTGGTCGGGCAGGCAGCACATGCGTTTCATCTTTGGCATGGTGTTATGCCTGAGATTGAACCCGTGCTGGCGCAATTGAAGCAGGATTTGCTGAGTTAATTTTGAAGCATGCCTGAAGAAAGATGCTTCAGGCATGAGAACCGTTTAATCATTTCTGGTCGGTAAGATACAGATCTTTCCAGGTAACATAGTTATTGGAAGAGTAAGTCAGTCCTGCAAGTTCTTCAGACGTCAGCTCCCGGATCTGCTTCACCGGACTTCCCAGATAAAGATATCCACTTTCAAGTCGCTTCCCTGGGGGGACCAGACTTCCTGCACCGATCATCACGTCATCTTCAATGATCGCCCCATCCAGCAGTATTGATCCCATTCCAACCAGTACCCGATTGCCGATGGTACAACCATGCAACATAGCTTTATGACCGACCGTGACATCCTCACCAATGATCAGCGGATGACCTTCCGGATTGTGACGAGACTGATGGGTGACATGCAATACGCTCCCATCTTGCACATTGGTTCTGCAACCGATGACAACGTGATTAACGTCACCACGTATCACAACCAATGGCCAGATACTGACATCGTCCGCGAGAGCAACATCACCAATGATGACGCTGGAGGGGTCAACCATGACGTTTTCCCCCAAGGTGGGCAATGATCCCTGATATGCACGTAATGCCTGAGACATGTTTAATTACCTCATAATTGGGTTTTAATCTTGGCAATATAGTTCGGGTATGAAGAAATACCAATTATGAGGTGCCTGGATCGGTTGTAAAACCCGCGGATCGAGTGAGATCTCCTCGATGGGGTTGAAAAACACGCAGTCGATCCTTTTTATCGAAATAAATGCTTGTGCAAAAAATACGGATCCCTATAATGCCGCTCCATCGACAGGGAACAACGTGAACAACATCACGAAGTAACCGGGTCGGAAAGATTAAAAACAGTGATGGCCGGATGAAATAAACGGTTGACACTGAATGAGGAAAGCGTAATATACGCCACCTCGAGTTAGCAAGCGAAAGCGCGTAACTCACTGCTCTTTAACAATTTATCAGACAATCTGTGTGGGCACTCACA